>JAFYVH010000014.1 GCA_017549205.1 Clostridia bacterium
ATTGATAATCTGTTCCATTTTCCTGCGAACTGATGTAGGAAATGTTGAAATTAAATTCACTTATTAACTCAAGTACATTTGTTACACTTCCCGGAACATCTTTGAGGCAGAATTCTATCAAAACAACACTCGTCTTATTCGCACTGCTTGGAAGATATCCGATTTTTTCAAGCTCGTTGTCTGCTTTCTTTAATTGTTCCTCTGTGCCTTCTGCATCAATAAACAAGGTGTGTGAATCAACCGCTTTGTTGTAACTTACACGGGTAATGTTTATTCCCAATGCAGAAAAGCATTTACTTGCCTTCAAAAGTGCGCCGATATGATTGGGCATGGAAGTTACATATGTTTTTTTCAATTTATTCACCTCTTTTTTGAATTAAGCCGCAGGGAGTTTGATTCCCTGCGGCTTAAAAACCTCTTACTTGCTCAATTTTTCCATGTCGTTTTTGCGAATTTCCACGCGTCTAACTTTACCGCTAATTGTCTTAGGCAGTTCATCAACAAACTCAACAATTCTGGGATATTTATAAGGCGCAGTGTGTGTTTTGACATATTCCTGAATTTCTTTTTTCAGTTCGTCAGTACCTTCAGTACCTTTAACCAAAACGATGGTCGCCTTAACAATCTGACCACGAACCTCATCAGGAACCGGTGTGATAGCGCACTCTAAAACATAAGGTAATTCCATGATAACGCTTTCAATTTCAAAAGGTCCGATGCGGTAACCGGATGATTTGATAACATCATCAATACGGCCAACATACCAAAGATAACCATCTTCATCCATGGTTGCCTGGTCACCGGTATGATAGTAGCCATCATGCCACACTTCGTTTGTCTTTTCTTCATCCAAGTAATATCCGATAAAGAGGCCGCATGGTGCTTTATCTTTCACACGGATACAGATTTCGCCGGCATCACCGGTTTTACACTCGTTGCCGTCCGGGTCTAAAACAACAACATCATAAAGAGGACTCGGTCTGCCCATAGAACCAATTTTGGGCGTAGAGCCAACAAAGTTTGCGATGGAAAGTGTTGTTTCAGTCTGTCCAAAGCCCTCCATGATGGTCAGGCCAGTTGCTTTTTTAAACTGATTGAACACTTCAGGATTGAGTGCCTCACCCGCTGTTGTTGCATATTCAATAGAAGAAAGGTCATATTTTGACAGGTCTTCTTTAATGAAGAAACGATACATTGTTGGTGGCGCACAGAAGGTTGTGATGTTATATTTTGCAAACATCGGCAAGATGTCTTCAGAATGGAAGCGGTCAAAATCATATGTGAATTGTGCTGCTTCGCAAAGCCATTGACCATAGAGTTTACCCCAAAGAGCTTTACCCCAACCGGTATCTGAGATGGTAAAGTGGAGTCCATCAGGATTTACATTGTGCCAATGCTTTGCTGTAGGATAATGACCCAAAGCATATTTATATGAATGTGTCGCAATGCGGGGATAGCCCGTCGTACCGGAGGTGAAGAGCATCAGCATGGGGTCGTTACCGCAAGGGGTGTTTTCGGTGCGGTCAAAGTGTGTGCTGAAACGCTCCATTTCAACATTAAAATCGTTCCATCCATCTTTTTTGCCACCCACCAACACTTTAACCATACCGGGATAGTTCACCGCTGCTTTTTCGGCCTCTTTGGATACATCACCATCTGCTGTGCACACAATCGCCTTTACTTTTGCCGCTTTATATCTGTAATCAAAGTCGTGTTCTACAAGCTGATTGGTTGCAGGGATTGCAATCGCACCGATTTTATGAAGTGCAAGCATACAGAACCAGAACTGATAGTGTCTCTTTAAAACCAGCATAACGGTATCGCCTTTTTTGATTCCTAAAGACTCGAAATAGTTTGCGGTTTTGGCCGAATATTTTTTCATGTCGCTGAATGTAAAGCGGCGGTCTGACTTATCGTTTGCCACCCACATCATAGCAAGCTTATCGGGGTTCTTTTCTGCAATAGCGTCAACACAATCAAAGGCAAAATTGAATGTGTCATCATTTCTAAATGTGATGCCGCTGAACACACCGTTTTCATTATAGATTGATTCGATGAATTTATCGGCAACGGTTTCTTTTTTTGTCTCTTTCTCTGCCTTTTTAGAAGCAACATGGGGCGCTTCGGCATATTCATCACTATAGTGACCATCCTGAGGATTTAAAACAACCGCATGGAATTCGCAACCACCCTCTGATACAGCAATCATACCATGAGGAATGATGCTGTTATAGAAAATGGAATCTCCCTCATTTAAAATGTCAATGTGATTACCAATCTGCACCTTTAACGAGCCTTTCACAATCACATCAAACTCCTGACCATTATGTGAATCAAGCTTCAGGGGTTTGTTCTGTTCTTCTTCAAGATAGGGAAACTTAACCAAAAACGGCTCTGCAATTTTGCCCTTAAATTTAGGAGCCAAATTGTTATACTCCACACCGTGTTTTTTCAGAATTTTCATTCCTTCGCCTTTTCTTGTGATGGCAAAAGAGCTTAAGGTTGTGCCTGTGCCTTCCAGCAAGTCAACAACATCAACACCGCAAGCCTTAGCACACTTATAAAGAAATGCAAAGCTAAAATCGGTATCACCCTGCTCTAAAAGCACATAATCTTCTGCTGATACACCGGTCAGTTTTGCCAACTCTTCAGGGGAATAACCTTTTGCCTCGCGCAGTTCTTTAATTCTGCCTGCCACTTCTTTTAAACTGTAATCCATCTCTTTGTCTCCTTTCATTTTCGTGAACTTTTTAAATTGTTACGAATTTGAATAAAACAAAAAACTCGTCTCAAAAGAAACTTTTGAGACGAGTTAATAAACCCGCGGTACCACTCAAATTACGGAAATTACTTTCCGTCACTCTCCGGACTCTAACAAGCCCTTTGCCTTAACGCAGCATTACGGAAGGAGTCTACTTAGCTATGCCTTTCGGTCCTCCGACTCAGAGGTGATAAGTCATTGGAAAGCTCCGCCATTGCCTCGCACCACCCGGCAACTCTCTCTAAGCTTTGCTATCCGACCGTCCTCGTCACAGTCGTTTTTTGCGATATTCAAATTTATACTGTATTATACTCCGAAAATTTTAATTTGTCAACAGTTTTTTTCAAAAAATTTAAATTATTTTTTTAAACCTAACTTTTCCGCAGATTCATCACGCATTTTATACTTCAATATCTTACCTGCAGCATTCATGGGAAATTCATCGACAAACATGAAATATCGGGGTACCTTATGTCGTGCAATAGAGGCGTTACCAAACTCGCGCATTTCGGCCTCGTCGGCTGTTTCGCCCTTATGAAGAATGATCCACGCACAACATTCCTCACCATACTTTTCATCTGGAACACCCACAACCTGAACATCGCGAACTTTGGGATTTGTCAGATAAAATTCTTCAATTTCACGGGGATACAGGTTTTCGCCACCACGAATAATCATATCTTTTAAGCGACCTGTAACCTTATAATATCCATCAGGCGTTCTCATGCAAATGTCACCGGAATGCAGCCAGCCGTCAGCATCGATAGCTTGCGCAGTTGCCTCGGGCATTTTGTAATAACCCTTCATGATGTTAAAGCCACGGGCAACAAATTCGCCACTTTCGCCATCCGGGAGCTCCTCCCCTGTTTCAGGGTCAATAATTTTACATTCAACACCGGGAAAAGCGCTGCCAACGGTTTCAACACGATGGTCAAGGTCCTCATTCACCTCACCCATTGTACAACCGGGTGATGCTTCGGTCTGACCATAAACCGAAATGATTTCGCGCATGTTCATCTCAACAGATGCACGACGCATCAAATCTGCAGGACAGTTGGCACCTGCCATAATACCCGTTCGCATATATGAAAAATCGGTTTTTGCAAAATCGGGATGGTTAAACATGGCAATAAACATTGTAGGCACGCCGTTAAAGCAGGTAATTTTTTCATCATTAACGCAAGACAGAGATGATTTTGGTGAGAAATAAGGTATGGGACACAGAGTGCCGCCGTGAGTCATCATAGAAGTCATAGAAAGCACCATACCAAAGCAATGGAACATGGGCACCTGAATCATCATACGGTCAGCTGTTGATAAATCCATTCTGTCGCCGATGGTTTTACCGTTGTTAACAATGTTTCTATGTGTCAGCATAACACCTTTGGGAAAACCTGTTGTGCCCGAAGTGTATTGCATGTTGCAAACATCATCCGGTTTAACCAGCGAAGCCCGTCTGCGCACTTCTTCACGGGGCACCAAAGAGGCACGGGAAAGCATTTGTTCCCAAGTGAGACAGCCATCCATTGAAAAACCCGCTGTAATAACATTGCGCAAAAACGGAAGGTTTTTAGAATAAAGGGGGTTGCCCGGCTCAAGAGTTTTAAGTTCTGGGCAAAGCTCTTCTATAATCTCCTTATAATTGATGTCTTTACAAAACTCAATCATAACAAGGGTATGGGTATCAGACTGCTTGAGCAGATATTCAATTTCGTGAATTTTATAGGCGGTGTTAACCGTAACCAAAACAGCACCAATCTTTGTGGTTGCCCAGAAGGTGATAAACCATTCCGGAACATTGGTGGCCCAAACAGCAACATGGTCACCGGCTTTAACGCCCAGAGAAATCAGAGCTGCCGCACACTCGTCCACATCCCGTCTGAATTGTTCATATGTCCTTGTATAATCAAGTGTGGGATATTTAAAAGCAAACTGGTCGGGATAGGTGTCTGCCATTGTATCCAGCACATCTGCAAAAGTCGCATCAATTACATCATATTTCTTCCACACAAATGTGCCGGTTTTATCCCGGTTATAATAAGCGTGGTCAAAGGTTTTCTTCTCACGGTTAAGCTGTGAGATGTAATTGGCGAAGTGGGTTAAAACGATGTCAGCATCGTTAATCTCTTCATTCCAAGCCGCACAAATATAACCCTCGTAGTTTAAAGACGAAAGAGCGTTAATGAGCTTTTCAACATCCAGTTCGCCCTCGCCGATTAAGACCGTTCTACCATCTTTCATATCTCCAAGGCGCACATATTTTATGTAAGCGCCCAGGGTTTTAATGGTGGCTTCAGAGGTTTCACCTGCCGCAAAACAGGTACCTCTCACATTCCATGAAGCGCCAATCACCGCTGAAGAAAAGTGATTTATAATATCAATCACCTTTTCCGTATTAGCAAGGTAGCCCACTGTTTCAAACAAGATGCCCACATCAGATGCCTCTGCCTTTTTAATGGCGGCAGAAAGCTTTTCATCAAGCACATCAAAAGAAACCTCTTCATTGATGTGTACAATCACATCAGAAACACCGGATGCAGCTGCCATGTCCACATATTTAACAATTAATTCAGCCGTTGTTTCATCGCTGTCAACACTTTCTGCCATACGCAGCGCTGAAACTGCAAGGTTTCTGTTAACCAGCTTTCTCTTTGCATCAGAAATGCGGTCACGTCTTAAAATGCTGTCGTGATGATTGCTTCTTTCCTTGATGGCATCATAAATTTCAAAGCCGTGAAAACCGTAATCAAAAGCATAACGACAGGTGTCAAGAAAGGTTGCCCGACTGACATTTTTAGTTGAAAAAACAATTTTCATGTTATGCCTCCTCAAATACAATTTTGTTCAGCGCATTGATATAGGCTCTGATGCTTGCCGCAACAATATCGGTTGATGTTCCGTTGCCAGAATAAAGCTTGCCGTTGTTGCGCAGTCTAACGAGAGCAGAGCCAAGCGCTTCCTTTCCCTCTGTTACGGATTGAACCTGAAAATCATCAAGCTCATAATGATGACCTATGCACTGCTCTATCGCACGGAAAGCGGCATCAATAGGACCATCACCATTGCTCACGCCACACATAATCTCGTCGTTGCATTTCAATGTAACCTGTGACATCGAATTAGTAATGTTGCTGCTGGTTGTGGTGTAAGTTTCAAAATGATAGGTTGAAGGAGCCTGCATAGCAGAGCTTGCAATGAGTGCCTCAAATTCTTTTGCACCAACAGCACCCTTCTTTTCACATACCTGCATAAGTGCTTTATAGACATTTCCCATGTCAGAATCGGAAAGTTCGTAGCCCAGCACCTGTGCAGCCTGCTGAATCTGAGCCATAGAAGAATCGGAATCAAGCAAAATCTTTTTCTTTTCGCTAATGGTTTTTTCTGTTTCATAGGCATCATGATTGATGCCGGCAACCATCTCGTCAATGCTTGCATGAATTTTGGTGTTATCCAGCTCAATTTTGGCATCAATCTGAGCACCGCAAACGCTGATGGCATCAGATAATTCGCCGGCTAAAAGGACATCTTTTCCGGTCATGGCACACTTTAAGCCATCTGCACCCTCTTTAGCTGCCGCAAGAGCAGAAGCAACGGCCATATTAATATGGTCAGAAACCTGAACATATACAGGCACGGTAACTGCCGCTTTAATTCCGGCAACCATCCGGGCAATTTCATCCGGTGTTGATGTGCCGGCATTATCACAAAGGGTAACCATGTTTGCACCGCTGTTGACAGCCTCTTTAGCAGCAGCCACCAAAAATTCTGCATCGGCTCTTGTTGCATCCAGTGCTGAAAACTCTACATCATCACAAAAAGTCTTTGCTTCCTTTGTGAGCTCTGCAATCCTTTCAAGCATTACATTCTGCTTAACATGATAGGTATATTCCATCTGAATGGTTGACACAGGAACTTCAACCTGCAAACGAGGTTTTTTTGCTTCTTTAATGCATTCCCACACAGCAGAAACCTCTTCTTTGTTAAAGCCAACCGGAATGGCAAGTGTGGCATTTTGAACATTCTGTGCAATGGTTTTATAAATAATGGTATCTTCCCTGCGGTTTTTCACTGCCGGTAATTCAACAGCATCAGCGCCAAGCAGGTCGGCACAGTTTGCAATCGCTGATTTTTCGCGGAACAATAGCGAAACAGCCCGCTCCTCTGCAAGTTTTTTAAGCGTGATGTCTGCAATGTTGATTTTTCTCATTTTTGAAAACCCCTTTCAATTTTCATTATAAAAATAAGATTTGTACCAACAAAAAAACGTTTTCGTCTCCTTGTTGATTCAAAGAGACGAAAACGTTGCATTTCTACGTTTCCGCGGTACCACTCTTCTTCATCCGATTTCGGATGCCCTTTAGATGCCAGCACATCTTAACTCTGTCACGGGAGTTCCCGTCTGCCACTACTGCAATTTCATGGCAGCCGCTCCGCGGTGAGTTCTGCAAATCTTTCCCAATGTCTCGCAGCAACCGACATCTCTCTTTCGGCGAAAGGTTTCGCATACTATTCCGCTTCACAGCGTTTAACGATAGTCGTATTTTAACATAACGAATTTTATTTGTCAAGCATTTTTTTAATTTTTTTCTTACCATGATTATATGCATAAAAAGTAAAGTTGTGCAGTTTTAATTTGTAAGGCACATCATCTAAAAGCGTAACTTTCTATTTAAGCCGTCCATACCCCGCAATTTCAACACACACCTGGCCTGCCTCTGTCAGCATAAACTCTGCCATCCTGCGTGCCGGACCATCCGCCGGCGTATCCTTTCGCAAAACGACATAGGTGTTATTGGACAAAGGATATGAGCCGTCTACAATGGTTTCGTCCGTGGGCATCACACCATCAATAGCAAGAAGCTTCAGATTGTTGTGCACATCATAGAACATATCCATATTGTGATAGTAATAATAAATGCTGTAACCAAGTCCAAAGCCCACGGGATTTTCGGTTTTTGCCGCCATAACATCGGTGAGCACATTGGACATGGTATAAGACGTTTCTTTTTGCACCTCCGGATGAATTTCATTGCCGTTTAAGAAGTGCTTTTCCATTTGTGCATGGCTGCCTGAGTCGTTATTACGGCAATAAGGATACATAAGGGCATCACTGCCGCCAACTTCTGACCAGTTATCATATGCATCATTGATATAAACGTTTGAAATTTGTTCTTTGGTGAGTCCTGATGCGGGATTGTCTTTGTTCGTAAAGAAAATCATGGCATCATAGGCAATTGGGATAAGCTCAAGCTCTACACCTTTCTCCTTTGCCATTTTCAGAATATCGCTGGCAGGATAAACCGAGGCAAAAAGCATGTCTACCTCACCATTGATCAGGCGCTGATAAGATGCATGACTTTTGGAATGACTTCTGGGATATTGGGGATGGGTTGTGGCATTTAAAAAAAGCGAACCATAAACCGCCTGAGTGAAAGGATAGGTAGAGGTTGAGCCGTCAATTACAGGTATTTCCTTGTCAAAACCATATTCAATTGCCAGTTCGCTTGCAAAAAGCTGACAATTCTTTATGGCGCAGTCTAAAATATAGGCCACATCATAACGAGTGGCATCTTGTTTAGGATATAACATTCTGTAAGGTCGGTCGGTATCTTCTCCTTCGTAATCAGATACATAATTCTTGCCAATATAATCATATGCCTCCTTCGCCCAGTCCGATACGCTATTCATATCCAAAATGTTTTCTTCCGTCCGGAAAGGACAACGCAAATCGGCATATTGCAACGCCCGCACAACCATTACGGTAATTTCCTCCCGAGTTACATTTCTCTGCGGCGAAAAGGTTGTTTCAGAGTCTCCCTGCACGATACCTGCCTGATACAGCGCCCCAACGTTGCCGTAAAATCAATCTTTGCGGAAAACATCGGCAAAGGGTAATTCTCCTTCTACCATTGGAGAAATGCCTAAAAATCGCATCACCATGGTCACTGCTTCTGCACGGCTGACATTGGCAAAGGGCAAAGCCTCCCCTTTTTCATTCCCTAAAATAATACCCACCCGGGACAAATTCTCCATCACATGATATTCATAGGCAGATTCATTGGCATCAACAAAAGGAATGTCATCCGGCACAAAAGTTTCAATGGCTCTGTCTTTATTTTCATAGGGTACGATGGCATATACATACCCGTCGTAACAATCAGAAAGCGGTATAGCCCGCCCTGAATCCTGATATCTTGCCACAGTACGCCATGAATCGTTATCCTTTAAATCGTCAGGGAACGGAATTTTCAGCGTAACAAAGTTTGTTGTTTCGTCCTCCTGCGCAACAACAAACCCCGAGAATGACAGCATCATACACAATATTAAAATACAGGATATCGCTTTTTTCATTATGCCTGCCCCCTTTATTGTACGATTTGAAATGTCTTAACAATTTGTGATAATTCCTTTTTTAAGTCTTCGCTTGTGTTTTTGGGATATTCCCATGAAATAATATAGACTGCGGCATCAGTTTCATGCAGTTGAAACCACAGGGCATCGCCGTCAAGCTCTGTTCCGCAGACGGAAACACCCATTAAATCTTCAAAAATATAATCATCATGCTCTCTTAAAAAACGACCTTGCGCTGTTTTGGCATCGGCGTTTTTATAGGTTGTCACCTTAATTTCCACATCGTCTTTCTTTTTGTAGTCCCATTTTTCTTCTAAATTGCCATCATCATAATCTCTTTCATAGCGAAAGCTATTATTGGGCACTGTGAGGGTATACCCCTCTCCACGATGTAGATCTGCCTCTGTTTGATTCGTCTTTTCTTCTTCGCCGCCAATGATGGTTGTATAATCCTTATCATTCTTTATTTCAGGAAGATATAAATTCTTTTTGATGGTGCTGCATCCGGCTGTCATAACAATTGCGACCGATAATAGAATAAAAAGTATTTTTTTCATTAAATTGCTCTCCTTTAATATGCTTTTTTATGAAACAATAATGCTAGAATCAAACAAATAATAATCCCTGCGACGTAAGGAATAGAAAAAATAAATGCGATACTCGCAGGAGCGCTAAAGCCTTTGTGCTCAATGCCACAAAGCATGCCCCGATAGTTAAACGCCGTCTCTGCACACATGCCATGAGATAATAACAATGCAAGTGTAATGCAGACATTTCTTAAAATTCTAAATCTTTTCATTATTGTTTCTCCCTTCCTAAAATTCTATGTATGCCCTGTCGCATTCCGATTAAACCGGCACCTCACTCAACCGTAAAATGCGCCTGGTAGGTTTCTTCACCATGGTCGCCTACCGCTCTGAAATTGGTTATTTTTTTGCTGATGCGATAATAGCCGGGGGAAAGCACACCATATAAAAATTCCCAATTTACTTGCATCTCCGTTATCTCATTTTTCTGAATAATATAAGCAATGTCGTTCCAGGTCGGGTTGTCAATTTTCCTTTCTGCATCCTGCCAGCCGTCATCAACCATTTTTTCAATTTTATAGGCAGCGCCTGTGTGCAACTCTCCCGTGGCATTGCCGCCAAACTGCTCAATTTTCAGGGTTAAACCCCTTGCCGTCACATTATCTGCAAAGAGTCTGATGCCCCATTTATCATTATTGAATCGGTTATAGGTGACAAGCCCTACTTTTGCGCCTGCATCGGATTGTGAGCTCAGCATGGGCGCATATACATCGCCGAAAGTGATGCTTTCTTTTTCACTTAAAACAATTAATTCGCTATCGGTAGCAGCATTGTTTAAACGACCTTTTATGTAATGACAATATTTTAAATTTTGAGGGAGCTGACCTGCTGTTTCGAACCTTTTAAAAACAATCCACTCGCCGTCAATGTTCACCTCTTTTGTGATGCTTGTGGCGTTCTGATAGCCCTCTGTTTCAAAGTTTGCTTCCCCCGGGTTGTGAGGGATTTCATTATCCCGGCCTGTCCTATTCAGGCTGCCGTCCATAACGCCGCAACGGGATTTCACATCCGATTCTATACCGGAATCATAATAAAGCACGCCGTCCACATTAAACATGTGCACCGTCCTTTTTTCATATTGCTCACCAAACGACTCGTCAATGCTACCGCCTTTTTTGCCAACGTAAATGGCCGTCGGCCCGTCCGCACCGCCAATAACGCCGATGCTTGTGGCATTACAAGCCGTGAGTAGCAAACCGTACAGAATAAAAGATAAAATTAAAATTCGTTTCATAGACCTCGCCTCCTTTACACCATTTAGACGATAAAAAAGGAAAAAAGTTCCTCTATAAATAAAACAAATTGCTCAATGTTAATTGTACCACGCACTCTCTTTAAAATCTATTGATTATAATTCACAAACTTTTCCAAATATTTTATCGCAAAAAAACTGCCGGGGAATTCCCGGCAGTTTCCAGTTTAATTATTAAATTATTTACTTGTTAAGCCGCGATTATCAATAATTCTCTTGGCTTTGCCTTCCGAACGGGGAATGGTCTTGGGGGGCACAAGCTTAACATTGGCCGCAACACCCACCACCGACTTAATTTGATCGGTGATTTTCTTCTGAATTTTCTCAATATCAGCAACAGTATCTGAGAACATGGCATCGGTGAGTTCAACCTGCACCTCTAATCTGTCGGTTGAGTTGACTCTGTCGACAATCAGCATGTAATGGGGTGCAACGCCCTGAATACCCAAAAGCACCGATTCAATCTGGCTGGGGAACATATTAACGCCACGAATGATGAGCATATCGTCAGTTCTTCCGGTGATGCGGCTCATGCGCACATGGGTTCTGCCGCAGGCACAAGGTGTAACATCCAAAGTGCAGATATCGTGTGTGCGGTAACGAATCATGGGCATACCTGTTTTTGAAATGGTGGTAAGCACCAGCTCACCGCTTTCACCATAAGGCAGGGGTTCACCGGTTGCAGGGTCAACAATTTCGGCAAGAACATGGTCTTCATTAATATGCATACCTGCTTTCGCCGGACATTCAAAAGCAACACCGGGGCCGGCAATTTCGGTTAAGCCATAAATGTTATAGGCATTAATATCAAAAAGTTCTTCCATCTTTTCCCGCATTTCCTCTGTCCAGGGCTCAGCACCAAAACAACCGGATTTCAGCTTGAATTCTTTGGGATCATAGCCCATTTCTTTTAACGACTCGCCTAAAAAGATGGCATAAGAGGGTGTGCAGCAAAGCATGGTAGCGCCCAAATCGTGCATCATCATCAACTGTCTTTGGGTGTTGCCGGAAGACATAGGCACAACCACGGCGCCAACGCGGGAAGCGCCCTGATGCGCACCCAAACCGCCTGTGAATAAACCGTAGCCATATGTAACCTGCACAATATCATCTTTACCGGCACCAGCAGCCACCAGCGAGCGTGCCACCATTTCGGTCCACACCTCAACATCATTTTCGGTGTAGCCTGAAACAATGGGTTTACCCGTTGTACCGGAGGAACCCTGAATACGCACAATTTCTTCTTTGGGAACAGCTAAAAGACCATAGGGAAACTCATCACGCAGGTCAGTCTTGTTGGTAAAGGGCAGTTTGTATAAATCTTCTGTGCCTTTGATGTCTTCGGGTTTAACCCCTGCTTCATCCATGCGTTTTTTGTATAAAGGCACATTGTTATACACATGAGCAACTGTCTCTTTGAGGCGCTCATCCTGTATTTTTTTGAGGCTCTCCCTGTCCATGCATTCAATTTCCGGATTATAAATCTTATTTTCTGTTACCTTCATTTTTCTTTTCCCCCTCAATTATTGATTATGATGAAATGCAACGGCTGTATAGCCTGCAATTTTTTTACCAAGGTCATCAATGATTTCAACGGTGTAATGCCCCAATGTACGACCCTCTCTATCTGCTTTAGCCGTGGCAATGAGTTTTGTGCCTTTTGTGGCTGCATAGTACCTGATGTTACATTCAACAGCTACCGAGGGCACACCTGCATAGTTGCACGCAATAGCAAAGGCAAAATCGGCAAGAGTGAAAATGGCACCGCCCATCACAGCCCCATGAGCATTCAAATGCCCCGGTCCAATGGGCATTTCACAAACCACCTTATCCGACCCGGCATATGTAACGACGCAGGCCGCATTTGTGGCAAAGTGATCCCCTGCATATTCTTTTTGAATTTCGGCTAAGTTTCTTTCTTGATTCAATCTACACATCTCCTTTTAAAAACAAAGCAGACGGATTGCATAGTGAAAATAAAAAACGCCTCTCTAACAAACTTAAAATCTGTTAAAGAGACGAATTAAACAATCCGCGGTACCACTCTTTTTGCATATAAAAATATGCCACTTTAAGCTCTGACAAGCCCTTTGCACTAACGCAGCACAATCGGAAGAAACTACTTGCCCGAAGGCTTTCCCTTCTCCAACTCAGAAGTGAAAGGCAAAACATGCTCCGCTTCGGGCTCACACCATCCGCCCTATCTCTCATCACTTTTAGCATATCCGCCATCTTCGTCACAGTCGTTATAAATAATTTTAACCCTTACAATCTGATTTGTCAATAGTTTTTTTAAATTTAATGATTACTCTTCATCCATCTTGCGCAGACCTGCCGTTTCAGAAACGGGAACAGAGAAGCAAATGGCGCCCACTTCTGTATTGGGCCCGCATTTTTCATTAATAGCCTGCATAATGGCCGCCTTTTTGTCGGCAGAGGCTAAAATATAAATCATATCCCGTTCTTCTGCCAGTGACACTCCATAAAATTTTTCGGCTTTATTCCGGCCGGTACCTCTTGTATGAATCAGGGTTCCACCTGTGGCGCCGGCGCCCCTTGCCGCATCCATTACATTATCTGAAAAGCCTTCATTTAAAATCACAATAATCAATTCATTGTCAAATTGCATCATGTTCTCAACCGTACCTCCCATTGTTTGCCCTTCTGTTAAATGGGCAAGAGTTTTTCCGCCACACACACTTTTGAGGGGAATTGCCATCATAATGCCGTTGCCCGGCACATCAATAAACAAGTGCCTTTTGGTTAGTTTTATCAATTCTTTCAACGTAGCACCGGTTGCAACCGTTCCCACAACCGCCTTTTCGCTTGGTTCTAATTCATAAAGAGAAAGGTGCTCTAAGGTTGCTGTGCCACTACCCAGGGTACCCAACACCAAAGACAAATTCAGCTCTTTGTGAAGGTTTAATAGTATTTCCGTCTTTGTTCTTTCCACAATATGCAGCACAAAAAACAGTTCCATTTATGACACCTCCCAAAGTTCGATAACTTCATCATCTGCAAACTGACACTCAAATTCAGTGCAAATAACCGTCTTTGATTTCACGGTTGACAATGCACCCATAACCTGCACCGTAATCAGCGGCATCATGGCTACCATAGCCACAAGACCAAAGGCATCTGCTACCACGCTGCCTCCAATGGCCTTGCATGCGCCCATAGCAAAGGGCAACATAAAGGTGGCCGTCATGGGACCCGAGGCAACGCCACCTGCATCAAAAGCAATGGCTGTAAAGGTTGGTGGCACAAAAAATGCCAAAACCAAAGAAATTAAATATCCGGGAATCATAAACCACAAAATTGAAATACCTGTTAAAACCCTGACCATGGCAAGACCCATGGCAATGGAGATGGCTATTGACAAGGTGATGCGCATAACTTTTTCTGAAATAGCGCCGGCAGAAAGTTCTGTAACCTGCTTGGTTAATACATGCACCGCCGGTTCTGCGCTGATGATAAACCAGCCCATAACCATGGCAATGGGAACCAATAACCACCGTAAGCTTGAAATAAGGCTTTCACCTAAAACATATCCCAAAGACGAAAAGCCCACATTCACACCGGTTAAAAACAACACAAGACCGATGTAAGTCATGGCAAGGCCAATCAAAATTCTCAAAAGAGGTCTTTTTTTCATTTTTAAAGAGAACACTTGAAAAACGCCAAAAAACAGAATGATAGGCAATAGCGCCACCGCAACCTCAACCAAATAGGCAGGAAAGGACATTAAATAAGCAAAGCCCATATCCACCGTGTTATGAAATTGGTTGACCACTATAACAGAGGAAGCCTGGGTACTGCCCCGATATAAAAAACCCAGAATAAGCACCGCTAAAATGGGCCCGATGGAGCAAAGAGCCACAAGACCAAAACTGTCTGCTTTGGCATTTTCATCGCTTCGTATAAAGGCGACACCAATACCCAAAGACATAATAAACGGAACCGTCATGGAACCTGTGGTTACACCACCGGAGTCAAAGGCCACCGATAAAAAGCTTTGGTCCGAAATTGCCGCCAACACAAAAACAATAACATAAAAGCCAACCAACAACCACTTAAGCGGAATGGCAAAAATGATACGAAGCATGCTGACCACAAGAAAAAATCCTACACCAACAGACACCGCCATAATTAAAACCGTTGTGTCAATATTGGGTGTGTTTTTGGCAAGTACCTGCAAATCGGGTTCTGCCACAGTGATGGCAACGCCCAGAACAAAACTGAGTAAGACAACAAGCCAAATTTTTCGGCTCTTTGTCATTTTGGCACCAATATGCGTTCCTATCTGCGTCATAGAAACTTCAGAGCCAATGGTAAAAAACGCCATACCCACAACAATCATAACCGAGCCAATCAAAAAAGAAAGCATCAGTCCGCTGTTCACCGGAACAAAAAATAAACACAAAGCAACAACAATCAAAACGATGGGCATAACCGAACGGATTGCCTCCAGCATTTTCTCTTTTAAAATATTATGATGATGCAAAACGGTTCACCCTCCTTTTTTTATCATTGTCTTTTTGCTATAAGCGCTTTTGTTTAAAACGACTTATCCTAAAGCCACATCTAAAATAATCATGGCCACAAAACCTAAAGCAAAGGTTAAAACCCCGGCATGAGAATGGTCACCATGAGACATTTCAGGAATTAACTCCTCCACTACCACATAAAGCATGGCACCTGCCGCAAAGCCTAAAAGATAAGGCATAACCGGTACTAAAAACCCGGCTGCAAAAATGGTGACGACCGCACCAATCGGTTCAACAGCGCCGGATAAAATACCAAATCCCACAGCTTTTATGCGGTTCATACCCTCTGAACGAAGAGGCATGGATATGATGGCACCTTCAGGAAAATTCTGAATGGCAATGCCAATGGAGAGAACCGCTGCGCTCATGGCCGTAATCGGCACATCGCCGGACATATATCCGGCATAAACAGCACCCACTGCCATGCCCTCCGGCAGATTATGAAGTGCCACGGCCAAAACCAGCATGGCCGTCCTGCCCAAGCCGCTGGGTCGACCCTCGGCTTGAGGGCTGTTAAAATGTAAATGTGGAATCAACCGGTCCAAAAGCAGCAGAAATAAAACACCGCCCCATACACCAATAACAGCAGGTAAAAAAGCTAATTTGCCCATGGAAGCCGATTGCTCAATAGCGGGGATAATCAAACTCCAAACAGAAGCCGCCACCATAACACCGGCGGCAAAACCTGTTAAACTGCGTTGCAAAAGAGGGTTCATCTCTTTGCGCATAAAAAATGCACAAGAAGCACCCAGTGTCGTGCCGATAAAAGGCATTAAAAGCCCGGATATCAATTCTGTCATTCCTTCACGACCTTTCTCTTTGCCAATACAGTTCAAAATAAACCGATAATAGTATACCATTGTTTGTTAATAAAGTCAAACATAACTGGACAAAAATGTAAATTATTTTGTCATTAAAAGATACACAAAACATGGTAATTTTCTTAATCTAACGCTGTTACTGCGCCATGCCGATAAGGCTGTCAAACTGGGCCCGAGAACTGATGGGATAGGTGCCTATAAATGAACCGTTACATCCGGCCGACGCCCACATGACCGTCTCACCATTTTCCACCTTTTCATGCAGACTGATGGTAATGGGCTGACCAAAAAGATGCGAAACGCCAAACCGCTCTGCATATGGCACAACCGACACCATTTGACCTGTTCTGGGATGCTTAATTTTCATGCTTCTGCTCACCACAACCGTTCGGGTGCAAATCACCCGTGTGCCGTTGGTTCTGTTACCTGAGCCATTGTCGTCAGGCGGCGTGATTTTGGGGACATCTTCAGCAAAACGGGTAAAGGTTTCTGCATCTTTGGTAAAGTTGCGTAAATCCTGCTCTTCAAATTGTTGTTCTGCTGTCTTGCGCTCATAGTAAAGCTCATAGGGTGTGTCAGCACCCTCTACTTTTATTTGAATGTAATGGACATTATCAATCAAACTGAATAAAACCAGGGCATTCTGATAAAAAGCCGCCTCATCTATAGCATCCTCTTTTACATATCGCTCTGTGCTTGTCATGGTATATTTAAGACACAAGCCATAAGGCTCTTCATCTGTCTTAAGTTCAACGCCCTCTAAAATAATATCTTTTGGCAGGGTTTCTGCAACCAAACCGGCCACACGGCTATTGTCACCAACGAGCGTGCCTTTATATTGAAGCAAGGTGTCCATTTCCTCGGTATATTGGTTATATGGCGCCTCTAAAAGCAACATGCCATCCGCTAAATAACGAACCGTTTCTTTGTCGTCTGAAATTTCCTTTGTAATTTTCTTGATTACCTTAGGTGTATTATCATAAATAAACTGACCATCCGCCCATTCATAATAGGTATAGAGATATGTTTTATTTTCATTTTTGGCTAAATGGTACCATGTTTTAACGGTGCGCCCCTCTTCTCCACTCTCAAGGGACAAAACAGAAAGAGGAAAAAGAACCTCTTCTTGTATCGGCTTTAACAAAGAGGCGGCCGAAATCTTTTTAAGTCGGTTTAAATTATAGACAAAAATTCCATAGTCATTTTTAATTGTATAAACTGCGCTTTCAAGTGCCTCCCCCTCCGGTGCCATAGCGGGCTTTAACGGGGCGCAGGACAACATGGCAGGCAAGGTGATTTTCGCCAGAATTTTCCGTCCTTTTTGTTCATCTCCATCAGGCAAAGTCAAAACCAAATGATAAGGCGGTGCGGCCGGCAACGAGGCAAAGACATACTGTAAAACCTTCTGTTCTCCGTTTTTAAAGGACAATTCATACACCTTAATTGCATACCGGTCAGATGCCCGCACCACCGGTTCTGCTGCCTCATAGCCAAACAGCCGGGGAATTTCGGTTAGTTCACAATCATCATATAGCAGGCTGAATCTGCCAACCTCATTGTTTTTGTCTGTAAAGACAAGCTGATTATCTGCCTGCGTTATTTCCCATTGTTTCGGTACGGATAGACCATAACCCTTTAATGACACCGACTGATAGCTCCCATAAATCAAATATAAACTAAAGCCGGCAGCAAGCAACAAGACAACCAAAACAAGTATTAAAATGGCTAACCATGTTTTCTTTTTCATAGATGCCTCCTGGGGTATATATAACAAGAGATCGATGCTTTGCATCGACCTCTTTTATCATACCACAATTTTTCATTATAAAAATTTATTCAAGGAAATTTGTGGTGCAATAAACACAACCGATTAATTTTTATAATCTATGTGTTTATTATATCATATTTCTTCTTTATATTCAATAACATTTTTAGGACATTTTTCTACACAAATGCCACAATTTGTACATTTTTCGTAATCAATGGTTGCCAGATTTTCCGCCATTTCGATAGCCTCTGCCGGGCAATTTTTAGCGCATATGCCACATCCAATACATCCGGCTTTACAAATATCTTTCATGGCAGCACCTTTTTCTTTCGAACGGCACAAAACAAAGGTGCGCTGCGTAGCCGGAACCAAAGTGATTAAGTTCCTAGGGCAAGCCGCCACACAGGTGCCACAGCCTACACAGTTCTCTTCAATAACCCGAGCTACGCCATCTATAATGGATATCGCATCAAACTTACAAGCACTTACACAACTGCCATAGCCACAGCACCCAAACTGGCAGGCAATTTCACCGCCGCCGTAGCGCTGTGCCGCCACACAATCACGAATGCCCTCATATTTGCATTTTGTTGCTGCCATATCACAGGTGCCGCTGCACAAAACCTTGGCTACTCTCCGAACTTCTGCCTGTGCCTCAACGCCTAAAAGTCCTGCAATTTCATCTAGTTGCTCCGTTTTTAAAGCAGCGCATACTGTTGGCATAGCCCTGCCCTCTGTTAAAGCTACCGCTAAAGCGTTACATCCTGCATAACCGCAACCACCACAATTAGCACCCGGCAAAAGTTCTGCAATCTGCTCTGCCCGTTCATCTTTATTCACATGAAATGCCTTGGCGGCTATGCCCAAAAGACCACCAAAAACCAAACCAAGACCGCCCAGCACAACTACCGGCCATAACACTTCCATTGTCAGAACCTCCAATCATAACCTTTCAAACCATTACACAAGCTTAAGTCCCTGAAAACCTAAAAACGCCATAGCCAAAAGACCGGCTGTCACCAATGCAATGGGAAAACCCTGCATCGCCTTGGGGATGTTTGAAAGAGAAAGCTTTTCGCGAACACCTGCAAACAGCACAATAGCCAGCATAAAAGACAACCCTGCCGAAAGACCGTAAACAACAGAATAAATAAAATTATGCTTTTCTGTGATGTTCAAAATCGCCACGCCCAAAACTGCACAGTTTGTGGTAATCAGGGGCAGATAAATGCCCAGCGCGCTGTAAAGAGCAGGTGAAATTTTTTGAATAACCATTTCAACAAACTGTACCAAAACGGCAATGACCAAAATAAAAGCAACGGTTTGCATGTAGCCAATGCCAAAGTAATCTAAAATGAAAACCTGAACCAAATAGGTAACGGCAGAAGCAACCGTCATAACAAATGTTACGGCAATGCTCATGCCGATGGCCGTATCCACGCGCTTGGAAACGCCTAAAAAAGGACAACAACCTAAAAACTTAACCAACACAAAATTGTTAACCAAAATGGTGGTAATGCTCAGCAAAAGTAAATCAACAATCATTTTTGGTCGCCTCCTTTACATTTTGCGCTCAAAAGCTGAATACCGCCAAGCAAAAGTCCCAGCACAATAAAAGCACCCGGCGGCAAAAGCATCAGCGTTACCGGCTGAAAACCTGCACCAAAAACAGAAATACCAAAGAATGTGCCGTTACCCAGCACCTCGCGGATGGCCGAAATAATAACCAAGGCCATGGTAAAGCCAAGGCCCATGCCAAGACCATCTAAAGCTGATTTGCCCACCGTGTTTTTCGAGGCAAAAGCTTCTGCCCGTGCTAAAATAATACAGTTTACAACAATCAGGGGAATGAATAAACCCAAAGATTTGCTGATAGTCGGCACATAGGCTTTTAAAAGCATTTCAATCATGGTTACAAAGCCTGCAATAACAACCACATAAGAAGCAATGCGGATTTTATTGGGAATGCATTTGCGAATCAAAGAAATAACCACATTGGATGCCATTAATACGGCTGTAACCGATAATCCCATGCCCAAACCGTTAAACACGCTGGTGGTAACTGCCAAAGTGGGACACATGCCAAGCAGTTGCACAAAGGTGGGATTTTCTTTCACAAAGCCTTTTGTGAGTTCTTTCATAGCACTCATTCTGCATCCCCCTCCCTTATGCCATTCACAGCTTCAATGGCCGCATTAACGCCTGTTGTAACCGCTTTTGAGCTTACAGTTGCGCCGGAAACGGCAACAATCTCGTCACTTTTAGCCGTTCCGCTTTTTATAACCTTTAAAAGTCCGCTTTTGCCTTTATTGCGAAATTGGTCACAAAAGACAGCGTCCTGCGCTTTACTGCCCAAGCCGGGTGTTTCAGAAAAAGATACAATTTTCACACCCTCTATGGCACCTTCTAAATTAAGTCCCACAATCATATTAATGGGTCCGCCAAAACCTGCTGGGCTCACGCTGACACAATAACCAACTGTTTGACCCTCATGGGCGCCTTCATGAATGCTTTGCACCAGTTCGGATATATCTTCAGTTAATGCAATTTCTTTAAAATCGTCTGCGCCCCTTAAAACGGCACTGCGGGCAAGGGTTTGTTCCTGCTTTTCAATCTCGCTGATTTTTGGCGCTGTCACATTATTCACAAGGGATAAAAGCAAGGCCACCAGAGCGGTTATTGCAAATAAAACACCGGCTAAAACAAAGGTATTTTCATTTTTTTGCACTGCTACCCCTCCTGACATAACCATATTTTTTAGGTTTGCACACCTTGTCAATGAGAGGTGTTGCCACATTCATTAACAAAATGGCATAGCTGACACCTTCAGGATAACCACCAAAACGACGAATCATGAAGGTAATGAGTCCGCAACCGATACCCATTATAATCTGACCGGAAGCCGCAACCGGCGAGGTTGCATAATCCGTTGCCATAAAAAACGCACCTAAAAATAAGCCACCACTTAAAACATGATACATCATGTTGTCAAAGGGGCTCAAACTGCCGTTGGTGAATAAGAACGAAAGCAGTGCCACCGCGCCCACAAAACTAAGGGGAATCCGCAGGTTGATAACACGACGATATACCAAATACAATCCACCTAACAAAAGAGCAAGGGCTGATGTTTCACCAATACAGCCACCTACGCCGCCTAAGAACAGGGTCACAAAAGAGGGCAAGCCCTCAATACCTTCTCCACTCTTTAGAATTGCCAAAGGTGTTGCGGATGTGATAACATCCGTCGTTCCAAACCAATGGCCAATAAAAGGCTCGCAGAATTGGGTCATCAAAATTGGCCACGAAACTGATAAAAAGACACGACCAACCATAGCGGGATTCATAAAGTTAGAGCCAATACCGCCATAAAGCTCTTTAACAATGATGATAGAAACAAATGCACCAATGACGGGAATCCACCAGGGAACAGTCACAGGCAGATTAAAAGCAAGCAACACGCCTGTTACCGCCGCACTTAAGTCGCCAATTCGAATGGGTTTTTTTAAAAGGTGCTGCCATAAATATTCAAAAGCAACACAAGAGCCGATAGAAAGTGCCAAAATCCACAGAACGCGAAAGCCGTAAAAGATGACGCCACTGATGAGAGACGGCACCAAAGCAATGAGTACATCCTGCATAATTGACCGGGTTGATGCTTTTGCCCTGATATGAGGTGATGAAGAAACAATCACATTGTGATTTTCCATGCTTCTGTCTTCCTTTCAAGTGTATCTTAAAAAGGCACAAGTGCCTTTTCTTTATTTCCTTTTTGCCAGTTGTTGTTTGCCAACTCGGATTGACTGCACCAAATGCCGTTTTGCCGGACACACATAGGAACAACAACCACATTCAATACAATCCATCATATTTTCCTTTTGGCACTGTTCCCAGTCCCCTTTCAGTGCATAGGCATTTAGATATAAAGGCCGTAGCTGAATGGGACAAGCACTCATGCACCTTCCGCAACGAATGCAGGGGCTCTCCTCTCCCGCTTTCGCTTCTTCCTGGTCGAAAAGCAAAATGGATGAAGTTGCCTTAACAACAGGCACATCCAGCGAATGTCCCGCAACGCCCATCATGGGGCCGCCCATGATAATCTTGCCGGGAACCGCACCAATGCCACCGGCCGCTTCAATTACAGTGCTAAAGGGTGTACCGATTCTCACCGAGAAATTACCGGGTTTGCTCACCATTGTGCCGGAAACGGTAACAATTCTTCTGCAAAGAGGAATGCCCTGCTTCACCGCACGGGCAATAGCCGTTGCCGTATCAATATTAATAACAATGCAACCAACATCCATAGGCAGAGACCCGGAGGGAATTTCTTTGCCCGTAACAGCATAAATCAGCTGTTTTTCAGCACCCTGAGGATATTTTGTCTGCATAGTCAGCACACCAATGTCTGTGCCTTCTACCTCTGCTTTCATTGTTTCAATGGCATCGGGCTTATTGGCCTCAATGGCAACATAGGCATCTGCCTGGGGAAACAATTTTCTGATAACATGCAAGCCCTCAATAATCATACCCGGTTCTTCAACCATGACACGATGGTCAGAGGTTAAATAGGGCTCACATTCAGAACCATTGATAATAATATGGCGAATTTCTTTCTCCGGAGGGGGTGACAGTTTGATGTGTGTGGGAAAACCTGCACCGCCCATGCCCACAACACCGCCTTCGCGTATGAGCTTTATAATATCCTCTTTTGAAAGAGCATCCAAATCATCATGCTCAATAAATTCTACACAGGTGTCCTGCCCGTCATTTTCCACAACAACGGTGGGCACTTTAACGCCGGAAGCATGCATATACATGCCCACATCTTTAACCGTACCCGAAACCGACGAATGAAGCGGTACGCTGACAGGAGCCGTGCTGTCTGCCAGTTTTTGACCCTTTAAAACCTTATCACCGGGTTTAACAAGGATATCCAGCGGGGCGCCAATATGCTGCTGCACAGGAAAATACAGCAACTCCGGCGGCTCCACCATCCGAATCGGAATAGCATTTGTATATGATTTATGGTCCCGTGGATGAATTCCATGCTTAAAAGTGAGTTTTCTCATAACCGAACCTCTCAAGTTGATTCACAATTTTGTTGCCTTTATGCTATCATCAATCATCTGTGTATTTCACATCATTTTACACACAGCAAGAAATACGTTTCATAACAGGTATATTATATTAAATAGCAAAATCAATAGCAAGCATTATTAATTTTTTAACAATCATCCGTGAAAATTGCCCAATTATCACATTAAATTTTTGTGAATTTTATAAGAAATTTAATATTAAAAAATTGACATTATAACACAGAGTGGATATAATATAAATAAGTATGTATTGCAGATAGAAATTACAAAAGGAGTAACTCCGATGGCAAAGGATCAGATATATATCAAAGGTGCCAAAGAGCACAATTTAAAAAATATAGATTTAACCATTCCCCGTGATAAAATGGTGGTGCTCACCGGTCTCTCCGGCTCAGGCAAGTCGTCTTTAGCTTTTGATACCATTTATGCAGAGGGTCAACGTCGCTATGTTGAGTCCCTCTCTTCTTATGCCCGTCAGTTTTTAGGGCAAATGGAAAAGCCGGATGTGGAACTGATTGACGGCCTTTCTCCCGCTATTAGTATAGACCAAAAAACCACCAGTAAAAATCCTCGTTCCACCGTTGGTACAGTAACAGAAATTTACGATTATTTGCGACTTTTATATGCCCGCGCCGGCATCCCCCATTGTCCCAAGTGCGGAAAAGAAATTAAAAGGCAAACAGTGGATCAAATTGTCGACCAGGTTCTCTCTCTGCCTGAAAAAACGCGTTTTCAGGTTTTGGCTCCTGTCATCCGCGGTAAAAAGGGCGAACATCAAAAACTTTTTGATGATGCAAAACGCAACGGCTATGTCCGCGTGCGTGTAGATGGCATTCTCTATGATTTATCTGAAGCGATTCCCCTTGAAAAAAACAAAAAACACACCATCGAAATTGTGATTGACCGTCTGGTTGCAGGCGGCGACCACAAAAAACGCCTGGCAGATTCCATTGAAACAGCGTTGAAGCTTGCAGGCGGTTTGGTGACCATTGATGTAATTGGCGACAAAGAGCTGACATTCAGCGAAAATTACGCCTGCGACGATTGTGGCATCAGTTTGGAAGAGATGGCGCCCCGCATGTTTTCCTTTAATAGTCCTTTTGGCGCCTGTCCTCACTGTGCAGGTCTGGGCAACCAGATGAAGATTGACCCCGAGCTTGTAATTAATTTTAAAAAATCATTAAACGACGGAGCTGTTTCGGCTATCGGCTGGGGCAATGCCGATAACTCTGAAAGTGTCTCCTATATGTATTTTACAGCTTTAGCAGAGCGATATAACTTTTCTCTGGATACCCCTATTGAAGATTTGCCTAAAGAGGTTATTGATGTGCTCCTCTATGGCACACAAGGTGAAAAATTAGACCTTCGGTATGAGCGTTCCTATGGTTCTGCCAACTATAAGGCTGCATTTGAAGGCATTATTAATAATCTGGAACGGCGATATAGCGAAACTTCAAGTGAATATATGAAAGCCGAATATGAAAAAATGATGTCTGTTAAAAGCTGTCCCGTTTGTCATGGCAAGCGACTCAAACCGGAGCCTTTAGCCGTGACCGTTGGTGGATTAAATATCTGGGAGCTTTGCGAGCTTTCCATTCGGGATTGCCAGCGCTTTTTCAAAGATCTCACCCTGCCCCCTCGTGAAGCGGCTATTGCCCGCTTGATTTTAAAAGAAATTGACGAACGGCTGGGCTTTTTGGTAGACGTGGGACTTGACTATCTCACTTTAAGCCGTGCCTCTAGCACTCTTTCCGGCGGCGAGGCACAACGAATCCGCCTGGCTACTCAAATTGGCTCAAGTTTGATGGGCGTTTTGTATATTTTAGACGAGCCCTCCATTGGCCTCCATCAACGGGATAATGACCGTCTGCTTGCTACCCTGCATCGCCTGCGCGATTTAGGCAACACCTTAATTGTTGTTGAGCACGATGCTGATACCATGTTTGCAGCAGACTATATTGTCGACATTGGTCCCGGTGCAGGCATCCACGGTGGTGAAATTGTTGCTGCCGGCACAGTAGAGGATATTATGGCAAACGAAAATTCCATCACCGGTCAATATTTAAGCGGCAAAAAAGAAATCCCCCTGCCAAAAGAACGCAGACGGGGAAATGGAAACTTTTTAAAAGTCAAAGGTGCTTCGCAGAATAATTTAAAAAATGTTGATGTGGATATCCCTTTAGGCACTTTTTGTGCTGTCACCGGTGTTTCCGGCTCGGGAAAATCCTCATTGGTTAATGAGGTTATACACAAATATTTAGCCAAAGAGTTAAACCGTGCGCATGTAGTTCCCGGAAAAGTGGATACCATTGAGGGTTTAGAGCATTTAGACAAGGTCATTGACATTGACCAATCACCCATTGGTCGCACACCTCGTTCCAATCCGGCCACATACACGGGTTTATTTACTGATATTCGTGAGGTCTTTGCTGCCACAACCGAGGCAAAAATCAGAGGCTACAAGGCTGGACGTTTCAGCTTTAATGTAAAAGGCGGTCGTTGTGAGGCCTGCTGCGGCGATGGTATTATTAAAATTGAGATGCACTTTTTGCCGGATATTTATGTTCCCTGCGAGGTTTGTAAGGGCATGCGTTATAATCGCGAAACCCTGGACGTAAAATATAAAGGGAAAAACATTTATGATGTTTTGGAAATGACAGCCGAAGAGGCTTTAGATTTTTTCAAAAATCTGCCTAAACTCAAACGCAAGCTGCAAACCCTGTGTGATGTGGGACTCTCTTATGTCAAAATTGGTCAACCCTCCACGCAGCTTTCCGGTGGTGAGGCACAACGAGTTAAGCTTTCCACTGAACTATCAAAGCGCAGCACAGGCAAAACTATTTATATTCTAGATGAGCCCACTACCGGCCTGCACACAGCAGATGTGCACAAACTTTTAGAGGTGCTGCAGCGTTTGGTTGATGCAGGCAACACTGTTTTGGTAATTGAGCATAACTTAGATGTCATTAAATCGGCTGATTATATCATTGATTTAGGCCCCGAAGGCGGTGACGCCGGCGGCACAGTTGTTGCCACAGGCACACCGGAAGAAATTTGTGAATGCCCCGCATCCTACACCGGTCAGTATTTAAAGCGGGAGCTTTTGAAGCATAAATCCTAAAAATGAGGTGCAAAGCCCATGAAGAAAAAAACAAAATCCGACCCCTTTGTCAGTTGCATTGTGGCCGCCGGCGGAAAAGGCAGCCGCATGGGTGCAGATGTGAATAAAATCTTTTTAGAATATGGCGACATGCCTGTTTTGGCACACACTCTCTTGGCTTTAAATAATTGTTCTGCTATTCATGAGATTATCCTTGTCACAGCCGAAAACGACTTGCCGGGATGTATGGATATTGCAAATGAATTTTCTATATCCAAGGTAAAAACCATTACCATCGGCGGTGCAACCAGGCAGGATTCTGTTCGAAACGGACTCAAGGAAGTTTCTTTTGGTGCCGACATTGTTTTAATTCATGATGCCGCACGCTCATTGGTGACCGACGCTGTCATTTGCGATGTCATCCAAGGCGTTATAGAGTTTGGCGCTGCTGCCACCGGAGTTCCCTGTAAAAACACTTTGAAATTTGCCAATGAACAAGGGCTGATAACCGGCACACCCGACCGCAGCACACTTTATGAAATTCAAACACCGCAGGGCTTTCGCCGCGACCTGATTGTGCAGGCTCACGAAGCTGCTGTTAAAAGCGATTTGGTTGCCACTGACGATTGCTTTTTGGTTGAATCGTTAGGCGCCTCGGTTAAAATTACCCAAGGCGACTATCGAAATATTAAAATAACAACCCCCGAAGATTTACTGCTGGCAGAACAGTTTTCCGCCCTGCCCCGTTAACTTTCAGACAAAGAGAAAGGAATGAAAAAGATGGATATGCGAATTGGACACGGTTATGATGCACATCGTTTTTCCGAAAATCGTGCTTTAATTTTAGGCGGTGTTACCATCCCCTATGAAAAAGGACTGGATGGTCACTCTGACGCCGATGTTTTAACCCATGCCCTAATGGACGCCATGCTGGGTGCATTGGCGCTGGGTGACATAGGCAAGCACTTTCCTGATACAGACGAAGCCTATAAGGGTGCAGACAGCCTGTGTCTTTTAGAAAGAGTAAACGAGTTGATTCAGAAAGAGGGATATACCCTTTCCAATGCTGATATAACCGTTATTGCACAAGCGCCTAAACTGGCACCCTACATACTGTCCATGTGCGAGAAAATTGCTGCCACCTTAAAGGTTCCCCTCTCCTGCCTCTCCATTAAAGCAACCACCACAGAAAAAATGGGATTTGAGGGGCGTAAGGAAGGCATTAGTTGTCATGCTGTTTGTTTGCTGAAAAATTTGTCATAAACCTTGCTATTTACACAGATATTTGATATAATATAAGGGCTCGTGACTAAACAACACGACCTGTGTGATTGTTTTCACACGAAAATCAGGAGGACTCGCCTATGTTTAATCATATAATAAGCGATATTCGCTCCATTCGGGAACGGGACCCCGCAGCCAGAAATAACTGGGAAGTTTTCTTTATGTATTCCGGTTTTCATGCTGTTTGTTGGCATCGCTTAGCCCATTGGCTTTATAAAAAACGCAGATTCGGCCTTGCCCGTTTTATTTCACAGGCAAATCGCTTTATGACCGGTATTGAAATCCATCCGGGCGCCACCATTGGTCGCGGTCTTTTTATTGACCACGGTATGGGCGTGGTGATTGGCGAAACAACCATCATTGGCGATAATTGTACGCTGTATCAGGGTGTAACCTTAGGCGGTACCGGTAAAGAAAGCGGCAAGCGTCACCCCACCTTAGGCAATAATGTTATGGTTGGCAGCGGTGCTAAGATATTAGGACCATTTAAAGTTGGCGATAACTCTAAAATTGCTGCAGGTGCCGTTGTCCTTAACGAAGTGCCTGCCAATTCCACCTGTGTGGGTGTTCCGGCCCGCATTGTTAAAATTAACAATGAACGGGTCTGCGATTTGGACCAAATCCACATTCCCGACCCCGTTTCTCAGGAGCTGTGTCGGTTGCAGGCTCGCCTGGCACGATTAGAAAAGAAGTTGGAAGAAAGCGAAAAATCAGAATAATTTTTTATAGACTATAAAAAGGATGGTATTTCAGATGAAGCTATATAACACCATGACCCGTAAAAAAGAAGAATTTATACCCTTAGTGCCCGGAGAAGTTAAAATGTATTCCTGCGGACCTACCGTGTATAACTTTTTTCATATTGGCAACGCTCGGCCTTTCATTATTTTTGATACCTTGCGTCGCTATTTTGAGTTTTCAGGCTATGATGTTAAATTCGTTCAGAATTTCACCGATATTGATGATAAAATGATTAAAAACGCTAACGAGCAGGGCGTGACCGTCCGTGAGCTTGCTGACCGTTTTATTGATGAATACTTTAAAGATGCTAAAGGCTTATCCATTCGCGAGGCTACGGTTCATCCCCGCGCAACCGATAACATTGATGCCATCATCGAAACCATTAAAGCCTTGATTGATAAAGGCTATGCCTACGAGGCTGAAGGCGATGTTTATTTTGAGACCGCCCGTTTTGCTGAATATGGCAAGCTCTCCGGCCAGCCTTTAGAAGATTTGGCTGCCGGTGCCCGCATCGGCGTTGATGAGCGCAAGAAAAACCCCATGGACTTTGCTCTGTGGAAAAACAAAAAAGAGGGCGAACCGGCTTGGTCAAGTCCCTGGGGCGAAGGCAGACCCGGTTGGCATATTGAGTGCTCTGCCATGGTTAACCGCTATTTAGGCGAAACCATTGACATTCATTCCGGTGGCCAGGATTTAATCTTCCCCCACCACGAAAACGAAATTGCGCAAAGCGAATGTGCCAACGGCAAGCCCTTTGCTCGTTATTGGATACACAATGGCTACATTAATGTCAATAACGAGAAAATGGCAAAATCAAAAGGTAATTTCTTTACCGTTCGTGATGTTGCTAAAAAATATGATTATGAAGTGATTCGTTTCTTCATGCTCAGCGCACACTATCGCAGCGCTATTAACTTCTCCGATGAATTGTTGCGCCAGTCCCAGACAGGTCTTGAGCGCTTATATACCTGCTTGTATAACTTAGAATTTATTCAGGCAAAAGCACAGAAAAAAGCCCTCACCCCTGAAGACGAGGCATTTTTAGCAAAGCTGGATGAATTTAAAGCTCGGTTCTGCGCTGCAATGGACGACGATTTAAACACCGCCGATGCCATTGCTGCCATCTTTGAACTAGCTCGCTTTATTAACTCCGGTCTCACTTCAGAAAGTCCTTTGGGGCTGATTAATGCTGCCATTGAAAAGTTAAAAGAGCTAGGCGGTGTTCTGGGTATTTTGTATAAAGAGCAGGCAGACACCGTAAGTGACGATGTAAAGGCGCTTTTGGAAAAACGCAAAGAAGCCCGCGAAAACAAAGACTGGGCTCTTTCTGACCAGTTGCGTGATGAACTCAAGGCTTTAGGCGTTGAGGTTTTAGATACCCGTCAGGGCATGAAACTGAACATTAAGAGGCAGGCAGATGAATAAGAACTATCCTCCCGCTTTAGATGTTATAGCCGCAAAAAACTTTTCTCCCTTAGCTTTAGCCTTTATCGGTGATGCGGTTTATGAAGAATTCATTCGCACCAAGGTTTTGCTTCGGGCTAACACCTCTGCTAACAAGTTGCATCGTGAGGCTGTGCATTATGTAAAAGCTGCGGCTCAAAGTGCAGCGGTGAATGCGTTGCTTCCCGAACTTTCAGAGGAGGAAGAGGCTATCTTTAAACGGGGTCGCAATGCCCATTCCCCCTCTGTGCCTAAAAACGCGAATGTGACAGAATATCGTGCTGCCACCGGCTTTGAGGCTCTTTTGGGCTTTCTGCATCTATCCTGCCAAAAGGACAGGCTTTTGTACTTGATGGAAAAAGCCTACGAACACATCAGTAACAATTAAAACCATATGACGTTTTTTGTTTATTATCTTTTTTCGGTAATGCCTTACCGAAAGAGGTTTTAAAGACATTATGATAAATTATTTTGAAAGGGGCGAAAAATGTGGATAAGAAGAGAGTGAAAGAGCTGAAAATCATCGCTAATAAGATTCGTAAAAACGCTCTTACTGCTGTATACAGCGCTTCATCCGGCCATCCGGGTGGTTCTTTATCCATTGCGGACATTTTGTCTGTACTGTACTTTGAGGTCATGAATGTTGACCCCAAAAATCCGAAGATGGAGGATCGTGACCGTTTTGTTCTTTCTAAAGGTCATTGCTCTCCGGCACTTTACGGTGCTTTAGCTGAACGAGGTTTCTTCCCCGTTGAAGATTGTACAACTTTCCGTAAAGTAGATAGCTACCTGCAGGGGCATCCCGATATGAAGGGTGTTCCCGGTGTGGATATGTCTACCGGCTCTTTGGGTCAGGGTATTTGCGCAGCTAACGGCATGGCACTGGCAGGTAAAATTGATAATAAAGATTATCGTGTTTACTCTGTTTTGGGTGATGGCGAATTAGAAGAAGGTCAGGTTTGGGAGGCCGCTATGTTTGCCGCTCATTACAAATTAGATAATTTAACTGCTTTTGTTGATTTTAATGGTTTGCAGATTGATGGTGACATCGAAAAAGTTATGTCTCCCCTGCCCATTGATGAAAAATTCAAGGCATTTAACTGGCATGTTATTGTGACCGATGCCCACGACCCCGAAAAGCTCTATGATGCCATTTGTGAAGCAAAATCCGTTAAGGGCAAGCCCACTGCTATCATTATGAAGAGCGTTAAAGGTAAAGGTGTTTCCTTTATGGAAAACCAGGCCGGCTGGCATGGTACTGCTCCCAACGAAGAGCAATATAACCAGGCAATCAGCGAACTGGATGCACAGATTAAAGAATTGGAGGTAGAAGCATAATGGGTAAAATTGCAACAAGAGAAGCTTACGGTTTGGCTTTAGCAGAATTTGGCGAAAAATATGACCTGATTGTGTTAGATGCTGACCTCTCCAAATCGACTAAAACCGATACATTTAAGAAAAAATTCCCCGAGCGTTTCTTTAATGCAGGCATTGCAGAAGCCAGCATGATGACAACCGCAGCAGGTCTTGCTGCTTGCGGCAAAATTGTTTTTGCAAGCTCCTTTGCCATGTTTGCTGCCGGTCGTGCCTTTGAGCAAATCAGAAACTCAATCGGCTACCCTAACTTAAATGTAAAAATTGGCGCAACACATGCCGGCATTTCTGTTGGTGAAGACGGTGCAAGCCATCAGTGCTTGGAAGATATCGGTATTATGCGCACAATCCCCAATATGACCATTATCAATCCCGCCGATGCAACAGAGTCCATTTTAGCTGTTGAAGCAGCTATTAAACATCAAGGTCCTGTTTATCTGCGTTTTGGCCGTTTGGCTGTTCCTGAACTGTTTGACCGCGCTACATATAAGTTTGAGCTTGGCAAAGGCGTTGAACTTGAAGCCGGCACCGATGTAACCTTGGTTGCTACCGGTTTAATGGTTCCCGAAGCATTAGAGGCTAAAAAGATTTTGGCTGAATCCGGCGTGAATGCCCGCGTTATTAACATTCACACCATCAAGCCTATTGATAAGGATATTTTAATTAAAGCTGCAAAAGAAACCGGTGCTATTGTTACCGCTGAAGAGCATAATGTTATCGGTGGTTTAGGCAGTGCTGTTGCAGAAGTCCTCTGCGAAAACTATCCTGTTCCCATGCGTCGTGTTGGCACACAAGATAAGTTTGGCAAATCCGGCAAACCGGCTGCCCTCTTAGAAGAATATGGTTTAACCGCTGCTAACATTGCTGCACAGGCTATGGAAGTTATCAAACTGAAAAAATAAAAACAGTTTCGGCATCACAAAAGGGCTTTAAGAACATTTTACATGTTTCTTAAAGCCCTTTTTTTCGTCTGTTATTGCTCCATGTGTCTGCCTAAAAACCCTGCTGCTGATTGCGCCAATTTTTCTTCAACCTCGCCCATTTGCGGCGTTGACTCATTAGAGAAAAACACAACCGAACCAATGGTGTCTCCCTCCGAAATAATCGGGACAACCACGCCGGCGGTATATTTTTCGCTGTCTTCTAAAAGATTCATTTTCTTATGGTCGCCGCCCCGCATAATAAAGGTTGTTTTTTCTTCCATAATCTTTTCAATATCGGGGCTGATTCTTTTTTCAGATAGCTCCCGTTTGGGCACGCCTGAAACTGCAATAACATTATCCTTATCGGTTATGCAGGTGGGATGTCCGCTGGTTTTTGAAAGACTTTCTGCATATTCCAGCGCAAAGTCACCTAACTCACCAATGGGTGAATATTTTTTAAAAATAACCTCGCCGTCTCTGTCTGTGTATATTTCTAAGGGGTCCCCTTCTCTGATTCTCATGGTTCTGCGGATTTCTTTTGGAATTACAACGCGGCCTAAGTCGTCAATGCGTCTTACAATGCCTGTGGCTTTCATATAATAAAAAAACTCCTTCTTTGCTAATGTTTGCAAATGTTATTGTTAGCAAAAAAGGAGTTTTTATGTAATTTTTTTAAGACGCAAAGAAATTATTTTTGCTCATTAAATGTATTTTTGGCAACTCTCTTTGTAAACAGTCAAATTATATAACGATCCCACACAAAAGACACCCTGTTCGTTTTTTCGCATTGTAAACGTCTTCTTAACTGCCCGGTCAGGATTTTCCTCTATCACGTAAGGAATTTGCAACCCTTGTGCAAATGTCAACAAATCTTCTTTTGTAGCAGAACGAGGATTGTTAACTGTTGTCAGCACCAGACCTTCGCACACTTTTGATAACATTTTGAGGCATTCGGCAACATTTTTGTCCCGCAGCATCCCCACCACACCGATAAAGGACTGTCCGGGGTAAGTCTTTTTCAAAGACTTGACAAAGGCCTTTACGCCATTTTGGTTGTGGGCTCCATCTAAAATTACAGGCGGTTTGTGAGAAATAATCTCAAACCGACCTAACCACTTACAATTTGCTAAACCCTGATAAACCGCGTCATCTGCAATGAGGGCACCTTGCTCCTTTAAAACATCAACGGCTTTGAGCGTTGTCAGTGCATTATAGATTTGATGTTCTCCGCAAAGAGAGAGAAAAACATCGTTATATGCTCCATATGAAAACCGGCTGCCTGAAGATGTGCTTTCCTTTATTATAAGCTCGCTCACATCTGCCACATGTTTCGCAGAGCCTTTGGCTTTTATCTCATCAGAAATTGTCTGCAGGACTTCTGCTTCTTGCTTTGGATAAACCACAACCGGCTTTCCGTTCCTTAAAATGCCACACTTATTTTTTGTGATTTTAGAAAGAGTTTTGCCTAAAAATCCGGTATGGTCATAATCGATTCGCGTCAAAACAGATAAAATTGTATCATGGTTTACATTGGTTGCATCAAGCGAGCCACCCATGCCGCATTCAATGACGGCATAATCACAGCACTGTCGTGCAAAAACCCAATAGGCCGCCCCAGTCATAATTTCAAATTCCGTGGGAAAAAGTGCATTTTGCCTCTCTATCATTTCGGCACTTTTACGGGCATCGGTAAGCGCTTGCGCCAACATATCTTTGCTTATCTCTTCACCATTTAACCGAATCATTTCTGTTATGTTGTATATGGCAGGCGAAGAAAAAAAACCTACCCGATAACCAGCTGCAGATAGCACAGCAGATAGCATGCTGCCCACAGAACCTTTGCCGTTTGTCCCTGCAATGTGAATCACCTTAAGGCTCTGCTCCGGATTGCTCATGTGTTTGAGCAAGGCCTGAATAGTTGCAAGACCCGGGCGACTTCCCAAAAATTTACGGCTGTTTAAATATAACAATGCTTCATCATATGTCATCAAAATCCCTGCCCCTTATAAAAAGAATATCCTCTTTTCGCCATCAAACGCAAAGAGGATATACAAACAGCATCATAACTTATTGTTTCTTTTTTAAAATACGCAAAAACCCTTGCGCAACCAAAATGCCAAAAAAAGCACCAAAAGTATCAATCAAAACATCATAAAGACGACAACCACGCCCCTCTACAAAAAGCTGATGCGCCTCATCTGATATGGCATACAAACAGCAAATACTTAAGGAACGAATTATAGCCTTTATGCCTCCTGCACCATATGTTTTGTGTAAACCATAAACCAATAACCCTAAAACACCATATAAGCTAAAATGAGCCATTTTGCGAACAATAACATGCAGCCAAAAAACCACTTGCTGTTGCACATCAGGGGATAGGTTCTTAATAACGGGCAACACCTTTAGCAGTTGCTCCAAAACCGATGAACTCATAGCCGCAGAGCTTTCTGCCGGTTGAGAGGATAACAAAAATATAAGCATCGTCCACGCTAAAGTGGCCACCCAGAGAAAACATTTTTTATACATATCATTCTCCATACAACCCGCGCTATTTAATCCAATAATATGTATTTTAGAATTAATCAAGTTTTCGTCCCACCGGCTGATTTTGCAAAATCCGGTCTGCATTTTCCATGAGCTTTTCAAATAAATTGCCCTTAAATCTACTCTGCAAAACGCGTCGTGCTGCGTTAAAATTGCAATTACGCTTCTTAAGGTCATGACAATCTGTTCCTAAAACCGTGAAAGCGTTTTGGGCCAAAAGCTTTTTGACCACTTGCCTGTCGCCAAAACGAAGCAAGGCACCTGCATTAATTTGAATCAAAGCGTCTCTTTCCAGCATTTTATGAAAATATCGTATTTGAGCAGAACCGGGAATATACCGGTCTAAATGTGCAATAATGGGTTTAATTCCATGACGACTCTCTAAAAGGTCAAGTTCATCATAAAACCAATCGTTCCAATAGGTAAACGGCATTTCTATCAACATATAGTCTGTGTTTTCAATGCATAGCTTTCTCACATTCTGACGCTCAGACAAGCCGCAATAAAGCTCTACCTCTGCACCAAGAATAATCTCCGGAAAATCCTCTCCACCGGATTCCATCACTTGTTGCAAGGCTTTTTCTCTTTTTTCGACAAAAGCCCGATAGGATTGATGCTTGTAACAGTGTGGTGTTGCAACCACCACATCAACACCTTGTTGTTTTTGTGAACAAAGGAGTTTTCTTGCTGTTTCGACATCTGCTGCCCCATCGTCTATTCCTGGCAAAATATGAGTATGAAAATCAACTGTACGCATCTTCAGCACCTCACATAATATGATGATTGCTGCGGCTCAGCTTTGTTTGGTTAAACCGTTTTTTCCTTTACTGTTTCTTCTGCCTTATGATTGTGACCATAACCATAGTGACCTTTGTAATGATAGGTATAGGTATAATTAAAATTATACTGAGAACTGTAATGGTATTTATAACGATTATATGTGTAGCCCCTTAGTTCCGCAGAGCTGTTAAGGAAATAACCTAAAATTCTTGCTTTGCTAAATTCCAAAGAAGCAATCGCCCGACGCAGTGAATCAGAATCCGTCTGATTCTGCTTAACAACAACCACAACACCCGTCATTAAAGGAGCAAGCGACACAGGATCGGTTACCACATTAATCGGTGGTGAATCCATAAAAATATAATCATATTCTTTTGAGAATACATCTAAAAGTTCCTTCATTGCCGGCAACATGAGAAGCTCTGAAGGATTAGGCGGAATTGCTCCACCTGTAATACAATCTAAGTTGTGTTCTGTCTTTTGCACAATTTCACGAATGTCTTTAAATCCACCAAGATACTCCGAAATACCGAATTCGTTCTGTAAATTCAAATACTTGTGCAGTTTCGGGCGACGCAAGTCTGCTTCGATAATCAAAACTTTTGCACCTGTTTGAGCAAAGGTGATAGCCATATTAATCGATGTAGTGGATTTACCTTCGCTGGGCATGGCGCTGGTGAATAAAACGCGCTTGCAACCTTCTTCATTGGTCAAGGTATACATCAAATTGGTTCTGGCTGCTTTATATGCCTCTAACACGCTAAAGTGTGTATCGTCAGCAATAATGTTGGAGCTGATATCCTTTTCCTCGGCCTTTTTTTCAATTTTCTTTTGTAAACATTTATTTCTAATTTTATTTATGAGCATTCTTTTTCACCTCAGCATGAATATATTCAATATCCGGAATAACACCTAACAAGGGTAATTCTTTTATATCCATCAAGTCTGTTTCAATTTTGATTCGTGTATCAAATGTGTCAATTAAGAAAATGAAGAACATACTCAAAAATATGCCAGCAACAAAACCTAAAAATGTATAGCGGAGAACATTGGGTGAAGAAGGATTCTGTGAAAAAGTTGCATAATCAACTATTTTAACATTACCACCGCCAACAATACGAATAATTTCATCAGATGCATCTTCTAAAATGGAATCAACCATATTCTGTGAAAGCTTTGGATTATGAGAACGAACCTTAATCTCAATAATTTCTGTTTCGTTCTTAGGTTCCATTGAAATCATGCCTCTTATTTCTGTAGTTGAATAAGGCAGCTCCAAATCTTCGGCAATTTGTTCAATGAATGTATCAGATTTTAATAGTTCTATGCAGGTAAAGGCCAACTGTTGTGATGTGGCAAGGTCAGCTAAGTTAACATTTGGATTACTCTGAAAAGTATTATTGTTAACATACAAAGAACCACGAGATGTATATGTGGGTGTGACAAACCAAGCTGTAACTCCAAAAGCCAGCATGGCTCCCACTACGGCAACAATCACAATGCGCCACCAGTGAAACAAAAACAATTTAACAAGTTCTACAACACTAATCTGTCCGTTCAATGATATCGCTCCCTATATTTTTATTCTTATGCTTTGTATAATTTAATATATTTTGACCTTTTTCACAGCTATAGCACCCTCATATCATAAGTACACAATATTAAAAAAGCTAAATTCCATTTCATTGTAGCATAAATTACAACTTTTTGCAATCATTTTTGCAATATTTATTGAAAAATTCCACAGGAATTTTTTTCATCACAAAAACATTGGCGTTGATAAATAACGCTCTCCCGTATCCGGTAACAAAGTCACAATTAGTTTCCCTTTGTTTTCCGATCGTTGTGCCAGTTTTTTAGCTGCACTAAAGGCCGCTCCGGCTGAAATGCCCACCAAAAGACCCTGTTTTTGCGCCAATTCACCACCGGCTGCATAAGCCTCTTCTGTTTGAATCGTTATCACTTCATCATAAACATCTCTATCCAAAATTTCGGGTACAAAACCCGCACCAATCCCCTGAATCTGATGGCTGCCGGATTTTCCCTGAGATAAAACCGGTGAATCTGCGGGTTCAACTGCTACAATCTGTATTTGCGAGTTTTTCGATTTTAAATAACTGCCCACGCCGGATATGGTCCCGCCTGTGCCCACGCCGGCAACAAAAACATCCACTTTTCCCTCTGTATCTGCCCAAATTTCAGGACCGGTTGTCTCAAAATGAGCTTTTGGATTGTCCGGATTGATAAATTGACCGGGAATAAAGCTGTTCGGCATTGAAGCGGCCAACTCATTGGCTTTATCAATGGCACCCTGCATACCCTTGGTTCCATCGGTTAAAACCACTTCTGCGCCATAGGCTTTCAAAAGGTTACGGCGTTCTATGCTCATGGTTTCGGGCATTGTGAGAATAACCCGATAGCCACGAACAGCAGAGATGGCCGCAAGACCGATGCCAGTGTTACCGCTTGTGGGCTCAATGATAACCGCCCCGGGCATTAACAACCCCTCTTTTTCTGCCGCTTCAATCATATATTTTGCAGCTCTGTCTTTCACGCTGCCGGCAGGATTGAAAAACTCTACCTTGCCCGCAATGCGTGTTCCGCTTTCATCACGATACAGTTCTACCAAAGGTGTCTTACCAATCAGTTCTGTTATATTTTTATAAATTTTCATATACTTTTCCTCGTATTATTTTTATACATCAGAACAGGCTCTTACTTTCCTTCCAAGAAATATGTTGCCTCCATATCTGCTGTATGTAATGCAAAGCTTAAGGGATACATTTCAAAGCTTTTTCCAACATTCTGCTTGTTGCCATCTTCAGAAAAACCCATATGATAACGGATGGCAAAGGCCTCTTCCCGGGTCAAGCGCATAAAACCTGTAATGATATAAACAGATTTTTCCCCGTGGCCATATGGCAGCGCATCGTCATATTCATAAAAAGGCACCTGTGTCCAACGACCTTCTTTGTCCTTTACATTGCGCATGCTTTCTTTGTAGCAATTAACCTTGCATAGATCATGAAGCAAAGCCACAATGGCAACGGATTCAGAATCCGGCTCAAGCCCATAAAGTTCTTGCACACGGGGACGGCTTAAATAATCCTTAAGGCAATCATAAACATTAATGCTGTGCTCCACCAAGCCCCCTGCATAAGAACCATGAAAACGCGTGCTGGCAGGCGCTGTAAAAAAATCGCTGGCAGGTGAACACAAATATTCCAGCAGCTTGTCAGCACCCTCACGCTTAATATTATTCTGATATAATTCAATAAATTCTTCTCTGCTTGTCATTTTGTTTCTCCTTTTTCCAAAGATCGTCTGCGGGGCAACTGAATAACATATGCCAGTGTCAACAAGGCTGAATCAGGCAAAAACCGGGTGAAAAATCGTGCTATTTTCATCACGGGTCCCGGTACAATTACTTTTTTTCCACGGAACAACTTGTTAAGAGCATATCTTGCCACCGATTCGCTTGACTTTCCAATAGGTGTGAAATCCACTCCTGCAACGGCTTCAAACTCTGTTTTCACAGGGCCGGGACACAAAGCAGATAAAACAACTTTGCTTTTTTGCTTAGAGAGCCCTTTCGCTACTGAGCGGGTCAAATTTAAAATATAGGCCTTGGTGGCATAATAGCCGTCAAGCAAGGGTCCGCCGGGCATAAAGGCCGCAGCTGATGCCACATTTAAAATGTAGCCGCTGTCCCTTTTCACAAAATCTTTTAAAAAGAGTTTCATTAAAAGATGCATAGCTCGTGCATTCACGTGAAGCATCTCTAGTTCTCGTTCCAAATCAACCTCTAAAAAGTCACCAAAGAGTCCAAAGCCTGCATTATTAATAAAAACATCAATCTCCCCTGCTTCTCGGTGCAAGGCATAGCAATCCTCTGTTTTGGATAAATCAAAGCAAAGAATCTGCACATTGGTGTCAAGCTCGGTAGCTAAAGCCTCTAAACGCTCCCGACGGCGTGCCGTCAGCACTAAATCATAGCCCATCTGAGACAGAATTTTTGCCATATCCCGTCCGATGCCGGAGCTTGCCCCTGTGATTAATGCACGCATGCTTTGTGCCCCCCCTTTTTTAGATGTTACCTGCATATTTTTTTAGCAAATCTTCTTTCATTTTCCATAGCGACGGTGACAAATCAACATAATAGCGGTGGGGATTTTCAAATCGTTTCACTTCATCCCACAATTTGTCAATTTGTTCACTGCAATAAGCCTTAATCTGATGAACATCAGGGCTTTCATACACGCACTCGCCATGGTCAAAAATTTTAACCAACAGCTTTTTCGCTGTAAAATTGCCAACCTTTTTCCGCTTCCATGTGTGTTCAGGGTCAAAAATCTCATAAGGTTCATTTTCATTGATTTCTTCATCAAACATGGTCAAAACATCAGCAAATGCCTCACCCGTATCCTTAGAATATAAGCGATGCACCTGTTTAAAGCCAGGATTGGTAATTTTGGCTGTGTTTTCACTGATTTTAATTTTGGGAATAATTTCACCGTCTTTTTCTATGGCAGCCAGCTTATACACACCGCCAAAAACAGGCTCAGAACGAGAGGTAATAAGTCGCTCACCCACGCCATACATGTCAATTTGTGCACCCTGCATCAAGGTGTCACGAATGATGTATTCATCCAATGAGTTAGAGGCGGTAATGGTGCAATCGCCAAAGCCTGCCTCGTCTAACATTTTACGAACCTTTTTGGATAAATATGTGATGTCGCCGCTGTCGATACGAACACCCTTCGGGCGATAGCCCTTAGGCAAGATAACCTCATTAAACACCCGAATTGCATTGGGTATGCCGGATTTTAAAACATTATAGGTATCCACCAGCAAAATGCAGTTTTGCGGATATGTTTCTGCATAGGCGCGAAAAGCCTCATATTCTGAATCAAAAAGCTGCACCCAACTGTGCGCCATGGTGCCCAAAGCCGGAATGCCGTAATTCCGGTCAGAAATGGCACAGGCAGTGCCGCTGCAACCGGCAATATAGGCAGCTCTTGCACCAAAAATAGCACCATGATAGCCCTGTGCTCTTCGAGAGCCAAATTCCATAACACTCCGTCCGTCAGCTGCACGGACAATGCGATTTGCCTTGGTAGCAATCAGCGACTGATGGTTAATGGTCAAAAGCAGCATGGTTTCAATGAACTGCGCCTCAATAATCGGTCCGCGTACTGTCACAATAGGCTCCATGGGGAAAATGGGCGTGCCCTCGGGCATGCTCCACACATCGCAGGAAAATTTGAAATTTTTTAGGTAGTCTAAAAAGCCTTCATCAAAAATGCCTTTACTGCGCAAATAGGCAATGTCTTCTTCATCAAATTTCAGATTTTTAATATATTCAATCAGCTGCTCAAGACCCACCATAATGGCAAAGCCGCCATCGTCGGGCACCTTACGAAAGAACATGTCAAAATAAGCAATCTGATTTTCAAAACCCTCTACAAAATAACCATTTGCCATGGTAAATTCATAAAAATCCACCAGCATGGTTAAATTGACTTTTTCCTGCATTATAATCTCCTCCGACTTCTAGTGTGTTCCTATTGTTATGCTGTCACAATTTGGTCAATGGCTGCAAGTTCCTCTTCGCTAAAAGGGCTGCAACCGGCCACAAGGGCATTTTCTTTGATTTGTTCGGGCGAAGAAGCACCCATTAAAACGCTGGTAACTCCCTCGTGATTCAGCACCCAGGCAAGAGCCATTTGGGCAAGGGTCTCGCCTCTTTCTTTGGCAATGTTATTCAGCTTTTCAATTTTGGCCAACAGTTCCGGTGTGATCTCGGACTCTTGCAAAAACAGACCGCTGGTTTTCACCCGGCTGTTTTTGGGAATGCCGTGCAGATATTTATCACTCAAAAGACCTTGCGCCAGCGGACTAAAAATAATCACGCCTTTTTTCTGCTCTTTTGCTGCATCTAAAATGCCATTGTTTTTTGCCTTTCTATCCAAAATGGAATAAATGTTTTGGTTAATAACAAAAGGACAGTGAAGCGACTCTAAAATCGCCGCCGCTTTTTTCATGGTCTCACCGTCATAATTGGAAAGGCCGACATAAAGGGCCTTGCCACTTTTAACCGCCTGGCTGAGAGCACCCATGGTTTCTTCAAGAGGTGTTTTGGGATCTGGCCGGTGATGATAAAAAATATCCACATAGTCAAGCTGCAGGCGTTTTAAACTGTCATCTAAGCTTGAAAGCAGATACTTACGGCTGCCAAAATCGCCATAGGGTCCTTCCCACATGCGATAGCCGGCCTTGGTGCTGATGACAAGCTCATTTCGATATGCCTTAAAATGCCTTTTTAAAATGCGTCCTGTGTTTTCTTCGGCGCTGCCAATGTCAGGATAGCCGTAGTTGTTGGCAAGGTCAAAGTGGGTTATGCCGCAATCAAAGGCAGCAAAACACATTTTCTCCATAGTTTTAAAGCAGCTTGTTTTTCCAAAATTGTGCCACATACCCAGGGAAATAGCCGGCAGCTTTAAACCGCTGTTGCCGCAAGGATTATATTTCATTTTTTCATAACGCTCTTTAGATGCTATGTAAGTCATTTTTGTCCCTCCCAGCAAAACGAACTCTTGTATACTATGATTGTACCCCAAACCAAAGCATTTGAAACAATCTCTTTAAAATCAATTAAGGGGCACGCCACCAGAAACAGCATCGGGCGCTTTGTAGGAAGCAGCTGCAATTTTAGCCAGTTCTTCCTCTTCAAGCTGACGGTAAGCCACCTTACCTACCAATGTTTTGGGCAAATCTTCTTTAAACTCAATGTCATAAGGCATAGCATATTTCGCAATGTTCTTACGGCAATAGTCCATAAGCTCTGTTTTAATCTCATCACTTGTCGTAACACCGGCAGCCAATTTAACATAGGCTTTAATTTTCTGCATTTTATATTCATCGGGGATACCGATAACACAGCTCATTTGTACAGTTTCATGGGCATCTAAAATGTTTTCAATCTGACCCGGATACACATTATAGCCCGAGGTAATAATCATGCGTTTTGCTCTGCCTTTAAAATAGATGAAGCCCTCTGAATCCATATAACCCAAGTCACCGGTATACACCCATGTGAGTCCATCAGCATGCTTGCGCAAGGTCTGCGCCGTCTCTTCGGGATGATTCATATATTCCTTCATCACAGTAGGACCGGCAAGCAAAATTTCACCCTCTTCACCGTAGGGCAGTTCCTCATCGGTATCGGGCTTAACAATCTTAATATATGTATCAGAAAAAGGTATGCCGATACTGCCCTGTTTATACATAGTAGCAGGGGTCAGGCAGCAAGCCGTTACTGTTTCTGTTGTGCCGTAGCCCTCACGAACCTGCACCATGCTCTTATGGTCATATAAGAACTGGTCCAGTTTTTTCTTAAGCTCAATGGATAAAGAGTCACCGCCCGAGAACACACCCTTTAAAGAACTCAGGTCTGCCTTATCAAGTGTGTCAAGACGCAAAAGAGCCTCATACAGCGTGGGAACGCCGGCAATGAAATTGCACTTATATTTTACAATCAGCTTTGCATAGCTCTTTGGGGTGAAACGGGGCACTAAAATGCAGCGACCGCCCACAGACAGCATGGTGTGAATGCAAACACCCAGACCAAAACCGTGGAAAATAGGCATGGCAGCCAGCATCTTGTCACCCACACGGAACATGGGGTTAGCTGCAATAATCTGCTCGCCCAAGGCATTAAAGTTTTGATTGGTTAAAACAATGCCTTTATTTGTGCCGGTTGTACCGCCGGAATAAAGAATAACAGCCGGGTCATCTTTTTTACGCTGCACACTGTAATTATAAAAGCAGCAATGTCCCAACCGCAAAAAGTCCTGCCAACGAATGATGGGGGCATCAGCCGGAATTTTTTGAATTTTTCTTCCTTCTGTAAGCATATAGCCGGCTTTGATGGGCTTAGAAAGCTCATCTTTAACGCTGGCAATGATAATGTTGACAACCTTGGTGTTTTGTCTGATTCTTTCAAATTTGCCATAAAACTGGTCTAAGGTAATGGCTGTTACACTTTGCGATTCATTTAAATAAAACTCAATCTCCTTTTCTGCTGAAAGAGGATGAATCATGTTGGCAATGCCGCCCACAAGGTTAATGGCATAGAACATATAAATGGCCTGAGGACAGTTTGGCATTGCAATAGTCACACGGTCATTTTCTCTCACACCAATGGTTTTTAAAGCCTTGGCACATCTTTGAATTTCTGCAATCAGCTTTGCATATGTAGTCGGGCGACCCATAAAATCAAAAGCAATGTTATTGGGATATTGCTTAGCAATTTTTTCAACCGCTTCATACATAGAGCCTTCAAAATAATCAATGTGCATGGGCATATCACCCATACATTTTTCCCATGGGGTTTTTGCTGTTATGTTATTCATAATCCACCTCATTACCAAATGGCTCTTCAAGCAGCTCGGGTTGTTCTAATATTTTCTTTAAAAGCTTAATGGTTTTAGAAAAATAATAACCGTCAGCAATTCTCTCGTCGACCGTTAAGCCAATATCCACACTGTCACGCATTTCCATGTTGCCTTCTTCGTCATAAAAAGGTCTCACCTTTTTCTCGCCAATAACCAGAAAAACAGAGGTCGTTCCCCAGTTGGTCAAGTGATGATAGCCCGATTTAAGCTTAATGGAACCAAGGTTAGAAAGCACAATAGATGAATAAAAAGGGTCCGTTGAAATAAAAGACTGAGGCACCTTGCCGTGCTTATCCAAAAAGCACACAAAGCTCACTATGGCTTTTGAAATAATGCGTGGCAGCTTGTTAAACAGTTCCATCACTTCAACGGTGCTGTCTTGCTTTGTTTCTTTTCGGCAACGATTCACTTGCCTGTAAATATCCTGATGAACGGTTTCAATGGTATCGGTCTCTTTGCTCCGCACAAAAGCCATTCCCTCTTCTGCATCATCTTGAAAAATCTTTTTAATCACAAATGCAGCCGAAATCTCATTGCGCTGATACATGTTTTTATTGGCAATAAATCGGTTCATTTTGGGTCGCAGGGTAACGGTTTTTAAAACCGCAGACACAATAACCTGAAAAAGATTATACTTATATTCAGGGTTGGATTTATTTTTCTCTTCCAAATAACGATTGATATTGGTCAGGTCTATTCTTTCAGAGATAAATGCCTCATTATCGCACCGATTTGGATAAATAAGCGGCATTAAAAAATGCATGGAGTCTAAATTGCGTAGAAGCTTTCCGTCTTTGCGGTCACCAAACTTTCTTCCGTTTTTCATGTTTGTCCCCCTATTTAATGAAATTAAACCCATATGTTTTAATTGTACAACAAATTCGACAGAAATTCAAGCAAAACGACTGTTTTTTTGTGAAAAACTGTAAATAAAACATAAAAATTGTTTCTATCATAAAATTTTGTTAAAAACTCTTTTCTTTTTGCTGTAATGTGATATAATTAACACAGATAAATGCAGAACAGGAGCAAAACCGTGAATTACTGTGACCAGATTTTTCTTGCGCCCATGGCCGGCGTTACCGATTTGCCTTTTCGGCACATTTGCAAATCTTTCGGTGCCGACCTTGTGGTTTCAGAAATGATTAGTTCAAAAGGAATTGAATATAAAGACAAAAAAACGAATCTTTTGCTTGCCACACAAGAGCCAGAAGCTCCGCTCATTGTTCAGCTTTTCGGTAACGAGCCCGATATTATGGCACGGGCGGCAGAATTCGTGCAAAAGCAGGGCTTTAAGGCCATCGACATTAACATGGGCTGCCCTACCCCAAAAATTGTTACAAACGGTGACGGTGCAGCATTGGGGCGGGATATTGATAAAGCTGTTATGGTCATGCGTTCTGTAGCAAAAGCCGTTTCTGTTCCTTTTAGCATAAAATTTCGTTCCGGCTGGAATGATGCAACCAAAAACTGTGTTGCCTTGGCCCAGGCCGCCGAGGCAGAGGGTGCTGCTGCAGTCACCTTGCATGCCCGCACCAGAGAACAGTTTTATGCAGGTTCAGCACTGTGGGATGATATTCTTGCAGTAAAAAAAAACGTTTCCATCCCTGTGATTGGCAATGGCGACATCACCACGCCTGAAGAGGCGATCGCCATGAAAGAACAAACCGGCTGTGACAGCGTGATGATTGGTCGTGGCGCTTTGGGCAATCCGTTTTTATTCCGGCAAATTAAAGAATATGTAAAAACCGGTCACTATGCCCTGCCCACTGCCCAAGAAAAGAAAGAAACAATCTTCCGTCATCTTGAACTATTGGTACAGTGCAAGGGAGAACATACCGGCATTTTAGAAGCCAGAAAACACATTGCCTGGTATTTTAAAGGCATCCCCCATTCTGCTGCCGCTAAAAACAAAGCTTTTAACGCATCTACTCTTGAAGAAATGAAAGAAGTTGTGTGCGAAATTTTCAATTAAAACAAAACAAGGAGAGAAAAACATGCTGAAAGAATTTAAGGAATTTGCAATTAAGGGTAATGTCATTGACATGGCTGTCGGCGTTATCATCGGTGGTGCTTTTGGTAAAATTGTCACCTCTGTTGTTAATGACCTAATTATGCCGTTTTTCGGTTTCGTAACAGCCGGAATGGACTTTAAAAGCTTAAAATGGGTGCTAAGTCCTGCCACATTAGACGAAGCAGGCGCCGTTTTAAAGCCCGAAGCCGCTATTACATACGGTAATTTTTTGCAGAATGTGATTGACTTTTTAATCATTGCTTTTTCAATTTTTATGTTTATTAAAATGATTAATAAAATGAAAGACTTAGCAACGAAAAAGGAAGAGATTGCTGAAGAAGTCGCAGCCGAAGAACCCAAAGAACCCACGCAGGAAGAGCTGCTTGCTGAAATTCGAGATTTGTTAAAGGACAATAAGGCAACTGAATAAGAGTCATATAGCGTAAAGAGGGATTGCGAAAGTTTCGCAATCCCTCTTTTGTGTGTAAAAAAGACCGCTTGCATTTGCAAGCGGTCTTTAATAAGCTTTCGCTAATGATTAACCTAATTCAGCGAAATATTTGATTGTTCTAACCATCTGGCTGGTGTAAGAATTTTCATTGTCATACCAGGAAACAACCTGAACCTGAGAGTAACCATTATCCATGTTGGTTACCATGGTCTGAGTTGCATCGAAGATAGAACCGAATTTGCTGCCGACGATGTCGGAGGAAACGATTTCGTCTTCATTGTATGCAAAAGATTCGTTAGCAGCAGCTTTCATAGCAGCGTTGATGCCTTCAACGGTAGCCTGACCCTTAACAACTGCAACCAGGATTGTGGTGGAGCCTGTGGGGGTGGGAACACGCTGAGCAGAGCCGATGAGCTTGCCGTTTAATTCGGGAATAACCAGACCGATTGCTTTTGCAGCACCGGTGGAGTTAGGAACGATGTTAACTGCGCCTGCTCTAGATCTTCTCAGGTCACCCTTTCTCTGAGGACCGTCTAAGATCATCTGGTCGCCTGTGTAAGCGTGAATGGTGGACATGATACCGCTTTCAACGGGCATGTAGTCATTCAGAGCTTTAGCCATGGGAGCCAAGCAGTTTGTTGTGCAGGATGCAGCAGAAATAACTTTGTCATCCTTTGTTAAAATGTTGTGGTTAACATTGTAAACAACGGTGGGCAGATCGTTACCAGCGGGAGCAGAAATAACAACCTTCTTAGCGCCTGCTGTTAAGTGAGCAGAAGCTTTTTCCTTAGAGGTGTAGAAACCTGTGCATTCTAAAACAACATCTACATCCAAAGCGCCCCAGGGAATGTTTACAGCGTCTTTTTCAGCATAAATTTTGATGGTCTTGCCATCAACTGTGATAGAATCTTCGCCGGCGGAAACAGTGTCAGCCAGAGCATATTTACCCTGTGCGGAATCATACTTTAAAAGATGAGCCAGCATTTTGGGGCTTGTCAGGTCGTTAATTGCAACAACCTCATAACCCTCTGCGCCAAACATCTGTCTGAAAGCCAGACGACCGATACGGCCAAAACCATTAATACCAACTTTTACTGCCATAGTAGTAAAACCTCCTATAAAAATTATTGTTATTAAATTATCATATCTATTTTACAATATTGTAATAAAATATGCAAGCATTATTTATGATTTTTTTCAAATTTCTTCTAATCTGCATAAAAGAATTGCTTTTTAGGCCATTTTTTAGACAAATTAGCCTAATGTTTTCCATTATTTTGTCTGGGCTGCCGGTGTGTAATTCTCTAAAACCTCAGCTTTAACAATGACAGGCTTTTTTACCAGTTCATCTTTTTGAATGCCACGGGTGGGCATTGCTGCAATCGCATCAGCCAACTCAATCCCCTCTACCACCTTACCAAAGGTGGCATATTGACCGTCTAAATATGATTGTTCTGCCGTCATGATGAAAAACTGACCACTGGCAGAATTGGGGTCAGATGTGCGTGCCAGGGAAATAACGCCGCGCTCATGCTTTAGGTTATTTTCAAAGCCATTATCTGAAAATTCGCCTTTGACTGTCCGCTTATAACCACCAACGCCAAAGCCGTCAGCCGAGCCGCCCTGAATCAAGCCGGGAATGGTGCGGTGAAACACCTTGCCATCATAATAACCGGACTTTATACAATCTAAAAATAACGCAACACTTTTAGGTGCCACCTCTGGATACAATTCAATAATGAAAGCACCCTCCTCCAATGTGAGTTTAACAAAGGTATGCTCTTTCACCTCACCTGTTGTGTCACCAGAGCCGCAGCCTGTAAAAACACACACAAGCACTAAAACTAACGCCAACAACAAACATAATTTTTTAATCATTTTCTCTCTCCCGTCTTTATTAAATTCAAACACAAAACCACTCTGGAGCATAATGCCCATATGCTATCATTATAAACTTACAAGGCTCTGTTGTCAAGTTGGCTCAAAAATCATCCAACAAAAGAAAAACAACATTTTTATTGAAATCACACTCCCCCTGTGATATAATATGTTCATTAACAGCTTGATTTTTAACTTTCCTGCCACTTTGCAAGACAGAAACAGAAGAAAGGTGTCGATTGAGTTAATGGAAGACGCTTTAAAACAGAAAAACACTTCATTTAAGAAAAAAATTGAAAATTTTTGGTATTATTATAAAACACTAGTCTTAATTGTATTTGCTTTACTTGCCTTAGCTGCCATGATCATCTTTCTTAATTCCGGCAAGGCCACTTCCGATTTAAACATTTCTCTCACCACGGCCGGTGCATTGACGGAAATGGACATTAACTTTAATGAAGGCCTGCCCGGTTTGATTAAAGATATTAACGGTGACGGCGAGGCAAACATCACCATATCCCGTCAGTTTATCACTGAGGACGAAAATGACGAAAGCACCGAGGCATATTTGCAGACCTTAGAGGGGCAACTTGCTCATAAGGGTGCCACGCTTTTTATTGCAGATGGCATCACCCGGGACATTTTACTCAAAAAAGATGCTTTTTGCTATTTAGACGAATTTTTTAACATTGATGAATTTGGCGATCGTGTTATGTTCCGGAATGAAAAACCCATCGCTTTCTCTCTAAAAGGCAGCCGGGTTTTAAAAGATATGCAGTTTGCCTATGACGATTTATATGCATTCATTCTTTTTAAGCGTCCCGAGGATGCAAATGACCCCAGCTCTATTTTGGAATATGAAAACGCCGTGGCCGTTCTTTCTGCCCTGATGGAGCAAGAATAAAAATCCGTTCCTCACCTTTAAAGCAAAGGAGTTTTCTCATGGATATTGCAGTCTCTGACGAACAGACCCTGTTTGAGCAATATTGTACGACACATGATGCTGCTCTGTTGGACAAAATAATGGATACCTATCAATACATGACCACAATTTTAGCCCGTCGTTTTGTGGGCAAAGGTCTTGAGTATGACGATATTTATCAATCGGCCTCCATTGGTTTAATGAATGCGGTAAAGCGGTTTGACCCCAGTCGTGGCGTTCGTTTTTCCACCTTTGCCACCCCTACCATTTTGGGTGAAATCAAGCGTTTATTCCGGGACAAAGGCAACTGCATCCGTGTCCCCAGACGAATGTATGAAATTTTTTCAAAGGCAAACACCCTGCGTAACGAAGAGCTGGTACGCACCGGCAAAACACCCAGTCTTGAAGAGTTATCCCAGGCGCTTGGCTTCTCTGTTGAACAACTTGCTCAGGCAATGTTTTGGGGCGACAATCGAACGGTTCACTCTTTTGAGCAATCCATCGACGATGAAGATGCCATTTTGGCAGATTGCATCGGCGTGGAAGACGATGCTTTTTTAATGATTGAAAATCACGATTTTATTGAAAGTTTCATCCATTCTCTCCCCCAGCGCGAGCAGCAATTTATTCAATACCGTTTTTATGAAGAAATGACACAGACAGAAATCGCCCACCTGATGCATACATCACAAATGAATATTTCTCGCTTGGAAAGAAAAGTTCTTTCACATTTGCGTCAGTTTTATGACCAGAGCATTAATTAACCTTCCCCTTGAGCAAGCGGGAATGGCTCAACGGTAGAGCGTCACCTTCCCAAGGTGAATGTTGCGAGTTCGAATCTCGTTTCCCGCTCCAAAAAAAGCCGCCAATTTCAATACGAAATTGGCGGCTTTTTTTTTAATCATTATTATTCTTGGCACAATACTTATCTCATGGCCAAACTGTTATTTAATAGGCTCGTGCTGTAGACAAATAAAACATCACAGTTTTCAAACTCCACCAAATTGCCCACAAATGCACTTTGGACATAGCGGATATCCACAACCGTTATTTTGGCATAGCCCTCTGCCAAAAGGGGCGCCAGGCTGCTGCCAAAGGAATCTCTAAAAATCACCAGTTCTTTATCGGTTTTTGCATTGGGATTTTCAATGGTTACAAGTGGCGTTGTGCCCGATAAAAACATTTCATAAGGGTCTTTGCCATAGGCCTTTTCCATGTTATAAAGCAAGCCCTCTTTACCTATACCCGTGTCATAATAAGTCACACAGCACGCATCGAGTGTATCATTTGTGAGGTAGACAATTTCATCGGATTTGGTGGGCAAGGCCAGCTGACCTGCATACACGCCATAAAACGGATAATCCAGTTTATTTTCTTTATATGCAGCCGAAACATCTACACCCATGGCTGTGCCGATCTTTTCGGCAATGTCTATAATCTTTTCCTGCCGCCAATGACTGTCTGTTGTGTAGTAATCCTCCAGCCCAAGCAAGTCCGTCACATCAATATAGGTCATGTAGCTTGTTTTTTCTTTTATTTTCTCTGTAAACGCCCTATAATCCAAAGACGGATACCCATTGGGTGACGCTAATAGAAAATTCTTATCAGGAATAACAGAAAAATAAACATTTGTGTTTTTATCTTTCATATAGGTGTTATAAAGATAGGCAAAGCGTTCTGCCGCATGGTCCATCATTTGCGGATTTTCCTCGCTGTCCAGCTTGGAAATATGCCCCTCTGCAACAAAAAGTCCATTATTATCAAGCTTTTTAAAAACCGTTTTGCTAAACCAGGCTTTCACACTGCGGAACATGTCTCTGTAAGGAAAGCGCTCGGTTGCATAGGTTTCAAAATTCTGTGCAAATTCGCCGCTTGCAAAAGTGCTCACCGAAAAGTTTGGAAAACTTGCCAGTTCTCTTCTCTCGCTTTCAGAAAAAACCTCTGCAGGCTTCACAATGCACAGCACCGAAATGCAAAGCAAAAGAAACGAAAATATAAATGTTGTTATAATGTTTTTTCTTTTATTATTCATATAATCGCCTCCTTAAAACCTGAAATATAAGAACGGATTAAAAGCGCCATCAGCAAGGTAAGCTGTTGCCAAAAGCAGCAGACAAACCAAAAGGGGAATTTCTAAAACATCCCAAACTGCAGAAACAGTCTTATTTTTTCGGCACTTTTCAAGCAACAATTTGGGCAACGGCGTAGCGGCCAAAATGGCAATAATCATAACAACGCCATAGCTTTTAAGGTAATACCAAAAGCCCTCTGAAACCATAGGCAGTCCCCCCGCACCAAACATGCCGCCCACATGAGAAATTGCTTCTGTCATGGAGCCTGCACCAAAAATGGCAAAGCTAATGGCCACAAAAAATAAAACATAGATGTGACCAATGGTCTTAAAGCGTTCTAATGTCTTTCCAAAAAAGAATTTTTCAAGGGCAAGTAGCACGCCGAAATATAAGCCCCAAACAATGAAATTCCACTCTGCCCCATGCCAGAAACCCGTTAAAAACCAAACGGTGAAAATGTTAAAGAGCATTCTGCCCCGCCGAACACGGTTGCCACCCATGGGAATGTAAACATAGTCGCGGAACCAGGAGCCTAAAGACATATGCCATCTGCGCCAGAATTCGCTGATGCTCTTTGAAATGAAGGGATAATTGAAGTTTTCCAAAAAGTCAAAAGCAAATATTTTGCCAAGACCGATAGCCATGTCGCTATAGCCTGAAAAATCAAAATAAACCTGCAGCATATAGGCAAAAACATAAAGCCAATAAAATAAAACGGATTTATCACCCGCCGCCAAAAAGGCTGTGCAAAATTCACCCAGAGTGTTAGCAAGCAACACTTTTTTTGAAAGACCAACAATAAACCGCCGGATACCCTGAGAAACTTTTTCAAAGCTGTGTTCTCTGTTGGTCAACTCTCTTTCCACATCAACATAACGCACAATGGGACCTGCTATTAGCTGGGGAAACAGCACAACATAGGTTGCAAGGGTGATGGGATTTTTTTGTGCGTGCGTGTTACTTCTATACACATCAATAACATAGCTCAAAGTCTGAAAAGTGTAAAAGCTGATGCCGATAGGCAAAACCACATGCAAAAGCGGAGCTGAAAGACCTGTTACTCGGTTAAAGTTCGCAATGAAAAAATCGGCATATTTAAAATAGCCCAAAAAACCCAGATTGATGACCGTTGCCACAATCATAAACAGCTTGGATAAGGGTTTTCCCTTACATTTTTCAATTAAAAGCGCCAGGCCATAATTAATCGCTATGGTTGCCATCATCAAAAAGACATATTTCGGCTCACCCCAGGCATAAAACAAAAGACTGAACAATAAAAGAACCGTGTTTTTTAGCCTTTTGGGTACTGCCAGATAAACCAATATGACGCAGGGCAAAAAATAATATAAAAAAGGAATGCCTGAAAAAACCATAGGTCACCTCATATATTCAAAAACGAACGCTTTTATGTGGCGTTCGTTTTTGCTTCGTTACTGTTTTTATTCTTCGCTGAATTCTTTGGGGCACATAACAAAGAACACTTTGTTCCCTGCGCTGCCTGCTACCATTTCTTCAGCTTCAACGCAGATGTTCCAGCGCAAATCAGCGTTTGCTTTTAATGTGGCAATAAAGCCGGAAGCATCAGTGCCGTCTTCAAGCACAAAAACATAGCCTATAAAAGGAACAGAACCGATAACGGGTCCAAACATGGCACCTTCTTTAAAACCATTAATTTCAGCGTTACCAAAGCCGGAAAGCAGACCCGGTTCAACGGCCATGGTAGCACCGGAGAACGGGATGATGGGATTGGTCACAATGGCATTAGCCAAAGCTTCAGCTCCTGTATAAGATGCAGCTTTCTGATTAAAATCTGCCAACAGCTTTTGTCCCACGGTTTTTGCCTGTTCCTGAGGCTTTTCGCTGGGAGTGGATTCCGGAGCGGGCGCCGGTGTTTCTGCAGGTTTTTCTGCTGGTTTTTGTGTCGGTTTTTCAGAAGGTTTTTCTGTTTCGGGAGATTTTTCCTCTTCTTTTACATCTTCCTCTGTCTCTTTGTCTATTTCAACCATTTCTTCCACTTGCTGTTCTTTGTCTAAAACTTCTGAATCTGCATCATTGACCTTGCCGGCGCAAGCCGCTAAGGTCAGGGCGGTAGCAATGGCCAAAAGCAGTGCAATCATTCTTTTTGTTTTCATGTTCATTCTCCTTATCACAATAAATTATGTGTTGATGTACAACTTTCAAAATATATGACGATGAATTTTGAAAAAAGTTCCACCAAATTCAAAAAATTTAAGGTAATATTTTCATACAATACAATTTATAAAAAACGCCATAGCTTTCACACTATGGCGCTCAGGTAACTTCTCTTTGAGGTCGCCTGTTGTATTCATTTTATAACTTTTTAAGCGGAATGTTTGCGAAGTCTATTATAATTGAGCGATATTGGCAACACCTTGGCTTTATACAGCGGTGTGTAAATGACCAAAACAATGGCAAAATCAATGCAGTGATGAATGAAAGTGCCAAGACCAACCGTTACCAATATGTATTCTGCAATGGAGGCCGGTGCCTCAATCACAGCCAATGAAACAACACCCACCAGCATTTCGCTGGCCGCATGAACAAGACCGGTTAAAAGCAAAATAAGGAAAACATTATATTCGCGTTTAGCCATGTAATAACCGAACAAACCAAAAATCAAATGAACAAAAGCTCGTGCAGAAACCCAGGGATTTGCCAAAGCCATAAAGAAGCCAAGCGCACTGCCAATGGCTGTGCCGATAACAGCAGAGGGACCAATGAACAGGGCTAAAATGCCGGGAACATGTGCTGCAAATGTTGCAGAAAAGATTGGCTCTAAAACAAGCTTGAAGGGCATGTACATGGGAATAATCATGGCAATAGCCGTTAAAAGAGCTGACATGGTAATTTTCTTAACATTGAGAGTTGATTTGGTGTTCAGTCTTGATGGTGTGTTCATGTAAACATTCTCCATTCTGCCTTTTGGGCGAAATAATTTTGTTCTCCTGTTTGTAACCCTTATAAAAGGGCAGCGTATAATGGGTATGAGGTGAACATTATGTTTTTTTCTATTGTTCGTGACGCTGTTACATTATTTTTATTACTTTATGCCATAATTGATGTAGCAAATAAAATTGCAGCCTTTTTATGTCATATTCTTGCTCCAAAAAAATGTTCCTGCATTGCTATCTCCGTTTTGCCTTTATCAGAATGCTCTTGCCACAATGCCGAATATCACATTCGCACTCTTTTAAAGCAAAGCCGAAATATTCTTTTAATCGAGGACGGATGTGACGCCGAAACAGCTATCATTGCCAAAAAGTTAAGCTGCGAATATGAATATGTAAGACTGGTTTCATTTTCTGAATGTTTAGAGCTGCTCACACCTCAAAGAATGATAAATATTTATGAAGCAAGTGATAAAGCGGCAAACCTAAGCACAAACAAATGACCAGCTCGCCCGCGCCAACAGTTACCATGTTTAAAAGAAGTGTCGGCGAATCGGGAACAACAAAATATAGCATACTGCCCACTAAGACTGCATTGGACACAACCGGTGCCAACATAGCAAGCCATGGTTTTTTTCGCAAAAACCTTGTTCCTAAAGCGCCAATGCAGGTTGCAAGAGAGCCAATGATAATATCATAAAGTCCATAACCGCCGATTAAGTTGGCGACCACGCAGCCCACGGTCAAGCCCGGAATTGAACAGGGCATAAAAAGAGGAAAAGCCGTTAAAGCCTCGGCAATACGAAATTGCACAGGACCATAAGATATCCATGAAAAAGCCAGGGTCAGCACTGCATAAAGTGCTGCAACAACTGCCCCAAAAACTAATGCTCTTGTATTTTTTTTCATGATTTTATCACCTTTTTAATGCTCACAGTTGCCGCAGCAACCGTCGCAATGCTTTTTGGGTTCAAAAGGCAGACCCTGTCTTTCGTGATAATCTGCCAAAGCGGCTTCAATGGCTTCTTCTGCCAAAACAGAACAATGGATTTTGGCTGTGGGCAGACCGTCTAAAGCTTCCATAACGGCTTTGTTAGTCAGCTGTCTTGCCTCTTCAATGGTTTTTCCTTTAACCAGTTCGGTTGCCATAGAACTGGTTGCAATGGCTGCACCGCAACCAAAGGTTTTAAATTTGCAATCTTTAATAATACCATCTTCAATTTTCATATACATTTTCATGATGTCGCCGCATTTGGCGTTACCGACCTGACCGACAGCATTAGCATCTTCAATTTCACCCACATTTCTGGGGTTTTGGAAATGATCCATAACTTTTTCACTATACATAATATTAAATACTCCTTTTTCTACACCACTCAACCAGGATAGATGGGTGACATAGCACGCAAAATTTTAACAATATCAGGTAACACGCTGAGGACATAATCAATCTCTGCCTCAGTGTTTTGCTCGCCGATTGACAAGCGAAGAGAGCCGTGGGCTATTTCATGAGGAAGACCCAGTGCCAGCAAAACGTGAGACGGATCTAAAGAACCGCTGGTGCAGGCAGAACCGCTTGAAGCTGCAATGCCCTTGGCATCTAACCTGAGAAGCAGGGCCTCGCCCTCAATATATTGAAAACAGAAGTTAACATTTCCGGGCAGCCGCTCTGTGCGATGACCGTTTAAACGGGCATGGGGAATGGTTTCCATAATGCCGGCAATCAGCTTTTCACGCAGGGCGGTAATGCGCTCACGCTTTTCTTCTATATTTTGTGTGGCCAAAGTGATGGCCTTACCTAAGCCTGCAATACCTGCCACATTTTCTGTGCCGCCGCGACGGTTCCGTTCCTGTGCACCGCCGTGCATAAAAGTGTCAATCTTTGTGCCCTTTTTAATGTAAAGGGCACCAACACCCTTAGGACCACCAAACTTGTGGGCGGACAAGGATAATAAATCCACACCCAGTTCCTTCACATCAACAGGGATTGAGCCAACAGCCTGCACCGCATCTGTGTGGAACAAAATTTTCTTTTCAGCCGCAATGGATGCCAGTTCACGAATGGGCTCAACAGTACCAATTTCGTTATTGGCCATCATAATTGAAATTAAAATGGTGTCTTCACGAATGGCATCCCGCAGAGCATCAGGACTCACAATGCCCTGCTCATCAACGGGAAGATAGGTCACTGAAAAGCCATGCTTTTCAAGATATGCCGCTGTGTGAAGCACCGCATGATGCTCAATTTGTGAGGTAATAATGTGTTTACCCTTTGCCTGATTGGCTAAAGCTGCGCCTTTAATAGCCCAGTTATCTGCCTCTGTGCCGCAGGCGGTGAAGAAAATTTCTGAAGGGTCTGCACCCAAAGCTGCAGCCACCTGTCTGCGTCCCTCAGCAACTGCCATCTCTGCAGCTGCTGCTTTTTTATATATTGAAGAAGGATTGCCAAACTCTGCCTTAAGATAAGGCAGCATCGCCTCAAGCACTTCCGGCTTAACGGGCGTTGTGGCACTGTTATCTAAATACACGAATTGTTCCATGGTCACCAGCCTCTGTTTATCAGTTTCGGATTTTTCTGACTTTTGCCAAAATCCGTCATTTATCATTATACACCATTTTTTAGAAAACTTCAATAATAAAACCGATAAAATTTGGTTTTTTTAATGATTTTTCTTCGACAAAATGACAAAAAATAAAGTGGTTTTATCATTTTTTAAAAAATTTGACTGAAACACTTCGTTTCGAGTGCTTTAAAAATTTCAGTGTCACTCATATGCCGCGCGCAAATCATTAAAACACCCCGGTCTTCACTTGCAAAATTCTGAAGACCGGATGAGGCCTCTAAAATGTTTATTTCTTTATACACCACCGCATCTACAGCGCCTTTGTAACCAAACAACGGCACAACAACATGACCGGCCTCTTTCAAAAGGGTTTGAAGTGCATCCATGCCCTGCTCCATGGCAATAATCATTAATTTCCCTCCAAAAAGTTAATTTTTTGTTCTGACTTTATTAAAAACAACCTCTGCTTTACTATTATTGACAATTTTTATAAAAAACCTTTTACTTTTTAAAAAAAACATGATAAAATATAATAAGTTGCTGTTAGCTGTAAAAACAGGTGCAGACTAAACAAATACAGAAGAGAGGAATTGGTATGCAATTTATTATTGTAACCGGCATGTCCGGCGCAGGCAAAAGTACTGTTGTGCATATTTTGGAAGATATCGGATACTATTGCATTGACAATATGCCTCCCACACTTATTACAAATTTTGTGACTCTGTGCCAGAATTCTAACATTAACTTGGATAAAATCGCTTTTGTGGTCGATGCCCGCAGCGGTGAAAAGGTCATGCGCTTAGCCGACGAAATTACTGAGTTTAGAAACAGCGGCAACCACTGTGAAGTGGTATTTTTAGAAGCCAGCGACGAAACCATTATCAAGCGCTATAAAGAAACCCGCCGCAAGCATCCTCACGCAAAAGAGGGCGCATTAATTGACGGTATTGAGATTGAGCGTCGCCTACTAGCTGAAATTCGCGATAAATCTGATTATATTGTTGATACCACCGGCCTTATGACAAAACAGCTGAGAGAACAGATTTTGTCAATGTTTGAAGACCGGCAAAAATATAAAAGCATTAATGTGCATGTTATGTCTTTTGGCTTTAAACGAGGCATTCCTTTGGACAGTGATTTAATGTTCGATGTCCGCTTTCTGCCCAATCCCTTTTATGAAACTGATTTAAAGGCACAAACCGGACTTGATAAACCTGTTAAGGATTTTGTTTTTAAATGGGATGTGACCAAAGAATTTGTCAAAAAACTACATGACATGGTCACCTTTTTACTGCCTCAATATGTCGAAGAGGGCAAAACTCAACTGGTCATCAGCATTGGTTGCACCGGTGGCAAACATCGTTCTGTAGCATTAGCAGAAGAATTGAGTGCTTTTTTGCGACAGAATAATTATTACACCATTACAACCCATCGCGACTGCGGACTGGACCAAAAACAATAAAACAGACAGCACGCAAAAGCAGTTGTGATTTTCAGGCACAAACGAAACTGGAGGAACACATGTTTACATCAAATTGTCTTTCAACAAATGAAAAAAATCATCTCACTATCGGCGGTGTGGATGCAACAGGTCTCGCCGCAGAATATGGTACACCGCTGTATGTTTTAGATGAAGACCATATTCGCCAAAATTGCCGTCTTTATACCAAATCAATGGAACAGTTTTACGGCAATAACGGCATGATTTTATATGCAAGCAAAGCACTTTGCACCATGGCCCTTTGCAAGATTATCAAAGAAGAAAACATGGGTCTTGATGTGGTGTCCGGTGGCGAGTTATATACGGCCTACAAAGCCGATTTTCCCATGGAACGCATTTATTTTCACGGCAACAACAAGACCGACGAAGAGCTCACACTTGCCTTATCTTTAGGAGTTGGTCGCATTGTGGTGGATAATAGCTATGAACTTGCAAGGCTTAACACCCTTTGTGAAAAAGAAAATAAAAAAGCCTCCGTGCTCTTTCGAATCAAACCCGGCATTGATGCTCACACTCACGACGCCATTATGACCGGTCAGATTGATTCAAAGTTTGGCGTGGCCATTGAAAATGGCGAGGCCATGACTTTAATTCGTGAAGCATCTTTAATGAAACACATTGATATCGTCGGCGTTCATTGTCACATTGGCTCTCAAATTTTTGAGCTCTCCCCTTTTGAAAAAGCCGCTGAAGTGATGATAAATTTCATCGGTGATGTTCAGGATGAATTAGGCATTACAATCCGCGAGCTCAATTTAGGTGGCGGCTTTGGTGTTCGCTATATTGAAGAAGATGACCCCATTGCCTGCGATAAATACATGGAAGCCGTGAGCAAGGTGGTGAAAGAAACTGCCGAAAAACGCTCGGTGTCCCTGCCCCGCATCCTTATGGAGCCAGGTCGTTCCATTGTTGCCTCTGCCGGCATCACCTTATACACAGTTGGCGCTGTTAAAAACATCCCCGGCGTTAGAAATTATCTGGCAGTGGATGGCGGCATGGCAGACAATCCGCGTTTTCTGCTTTATGATGCCGAATATGATTTCGTCTTGGCAAACCGCACAAATGAAGCAAAAACCCAGCGCTATACCGTTGCCGGAAAATGCTGCGAATCCGGCGATTTGTTGGGCAGGGATATTCCGCTGCCCCCCGCTAAAAGCGGTGATATTTTGGCTGTTTTAACCACAGGCGCTTATAACTATTCCATGTCCAGTAACTATAACCGCATTCCCCGTCCTGCCATGGTGATGCTTTCCGGTGGAAAAAGCCGCATCGTCGTTAATAGGGAAACCTATGAAGATGTGATTAAAAACGATGTTTTATAATCAGAAAAACAAAAGGCAATGGGTTGAGTTTACCGCCCTGTCCATTGCCTTTTAAAAGGATTTTATGGCTTAACGCTATTGACAAAGAAGCATTTTCATAGTATAATTAGTCGTGTTTTTAAGATTGATTGCTGGTGTAGCTCAGTTGGTAGAGCAGCTCATTCGTAATGAGCAGGTCGCGGGTTCGAGTCCCATTACCAGCTCCAAAATAAGCCGGGTCCATAAAGGGCCGGGCTTATTTTTTTAATTCAAAGGGACTCAAGCCCTAACGCACTATTCATGACCGTTACATCGTTTTATCCTGTTCTTATCTTTGGTATAAATTTAATAACATAGTTGAAAATAAGAGAAAAAGGAAAGGAATGCTCGCTCATGCAAAGCTTTAAAGAATTATACATTGCTCTGACAAAGGCCGCTCTGCAAAACAAATTAGAAGAGGCCATTGAAAAGTTAGAAAACGAGGATATTAACACACACCATCTTTCCTGTCTGCTTCATCCCGAGGAGCACGCTCCGATATTTTCCACATCTCCCTGCGAGTGTGATGATGAGGACTGTAATTGTCAAAAATCCTGTCTGTTTAATGCTTTATCAAAAAATGAAAAAGGCGAAGTTATTGTCGACCCGAATGCCTGCCAATTTTGTGGCGTGTGTCTTGATGCCTGCCGTGCCAAAAAACTGACTGATGCTAAACAAACACTGCCCGTATTAGCTGAAATTCAGCGCAAAGAACGACCGGTATATGCCATGATTGCTCCTGCCTTTATCGGTCAGTTCAGCCACGATGTTACCCCGGGCAAGCTTCGTGCCGCTTTTAAGTGTCTTGGTTTTGCCGGCATGCTGGAGGTGGCGCTATTTGCCGATATTTTGACACTTAAAGAAGCATTAGAATTTGATAAAGCTGTAAAAACAGAGAAGGACTACTTGCTCACCAGTTGTTGTTGTCCCATTTGGCTTGCCATGTGCCGCAAAGCAGGACTCATGGACCACATCCCCGGCTCTGTTTCACCCATGGTTGCCTGTGGTCGCAGCATCAAGCGTTTGCACCCTGATGCCATAACAGTTTTCATTGGTCCTTGCATGGCAAAAAAGGCCGAGGCAAAAGAAGAGGATATAAAAGACGCTGTGGACCATGTTTTAACCTTTCAGGAAATACAGGATGTTTTTGAACTGGCCGATATTAACCCCGCGCTGTTAAATGAAGATGACCGGGAGCACTCCTCAACTGCCGGACGAATCTATGCCTATGCAGGCGGAGTAAGCCAGGCGGTTAAGGGCTGTCTTGAAAAGCTTCGTCCCGCTCGTTCTCTGCCATTAAAAGCCACCTGTGCCGATGGTGTGCCTGCTTGCCGTGAACTCATTGACCGGGTTTTAGCCGGCGACATTACGGCAAACTTTTTAGAGGGCATGGGTTGCGTAGGCGGTTGTGTGGGTGGTCCGAAAATTCTCATAGATACCGAAGAGGGAAAAGAACATGTAAAGGAATATGGCAAAGAGGCGCTCTATGACTCCCCTGCCGAAAACCCCTATGTTGTTGAGCTTCTCCACCGTCTTGGCTATCCCACTATTGAATCTCTGCTGACGCAAGATGATATTTTCGCCCGCCACTTTAAGTCATAATGACATCTTTTTTGATTTTGACTTGAATTATCCGGCGTAATATAGTAAAATGATGATATTGAATTGATAAGCGCGAAAGCAGTGAGAAAGTATTATGCATTGGATAACCCCACAGACAAAAAAAGATGCAACAGTGCCCTCTGCAGATAGGCTTTTGTTTAGTAACAACGCCTTAAAGGTCCTGATTATCCCTTTAATTATTGAGCAGCTTTTGGCCACCTTTGTTGGTGTGGCAGACGGAATCATGGTGGCAGGCGTGGGCGAAGTGGCACTTTCAGCCGTGTCACTTGTTGACCAGTTGAGCATCGTCATTTTAAATCTATTTGTGGCATTTGCCACAGGTGGTGCTGTTGTGTCATCACAGTTTATCGGCGCACAAAACAAGGAAAAAGCCCGTCAATCTGCCGGTCAGCTCTTGCTGGTTGTAACCGTTGTTTCTGTTCTTTTATTGGCGGTTATCCTTCTTTTTAACCGCAATATCCTCACTTTGTTTTTTGGCTCAATAGAGCCGGAGGTTATGACAAACTCCGTGGTCTATTTCATCATTACCGCTGTTTCCTATCCCTTTATGGCGATGGTGAGTGCGGTAAATGCTCTGTTTCGTTCTATGGGCAATTCAAAAGTCACCATGAAGACCTCACTTTTAATGAATGTAATTAATGTGGGTGGTAACGCACTTTTGATTTATGGCTTCAAACTGGGTGTTGCCGGCGCCGCTTATGCCACCTTGCTTGCCCGTGCCGTCGCCTGTATTGTGTCACTTGTTTTGCTCTCTCGCTCTCAAGGTGATATTTACATCAGCCGACACACAAACTGGCGACCCGACTTTAGCATTATTGGTAAAATTTTTAAAATTGGCATTCCAAATGGTCTTGAAAACACCGTTTTTCATTTGGGACGCGTGCTTGTTTTAGGTGTTGTTTCGGTTTTTGGCACCACACAAATTGCTGCCAATGCAACCGCCAGTACCCTGTCAACCTTTACGACTGTGCCCGGTCACGCCATTGGCCTGGCTATCATTACTGTCGTTGGACAATGCGTGGGTGCGCAGGACTTGGCACAATCAAAATATTACATGAAGAAAATGCTTAAAATGGCTTACTTACTTCACTGCATTGTCAGCCTGCTTCTTGTTCTTCTCTTATTTCCCATTTTAAAACTTTATCAGTTAACACCCGCAACCGAGCTTTTAACCTTTCGACTTGTTTTGATTCATGCACTTTGCGGCATTTTTCTTTGGCCAATGTCCTTTACCATTCCCAACATGCTGCGAGCGACAAACGACGCCACATTCACCATGGCAGCTTCAATGTTTTCCATGATTGTGTTCCGAATTGGCGGCAGCTATATTTTAGGCTTGTGGCTGGGCTATGGTGCAATTGGCGTTTGGTTTGCCATGGTGTTAGATTGGATTTGCCGCTCATCATTTTTTGTCTGGCGCATTTTAAAAGGCCATTGGATTAAAAAGGCATTTAAAACCACTTAACAAAGCATATCACCTTTAGAAAGGAAAAAATATATGAAAAATTTAAGTGAAAAGCAAGGCTTCATCTGTGACATGGACGGTGTTATCTATCATGGAAACACCCTGCTGCCCGGGGTTAAGGAATTTGTGAACTGGCTGCAGAAAGAAGAGAAAAAGTTCTTGTTTTTAACAAATTCAAGCGAATATTCTCCCCTTGAACTGCGCCAAAAGCTGGCAAGAATGGGGCTTGAGGTGGATGAAAGCCATTTTTATACCAGTGCTTTAGCCACCGCTCACTTCTTAAAAAATCAAATGCCCGGCTGCAGTGCTTATGTAATCGGTGCCCCCGGACTTTTAAATGCCCTTTATGACGCCGGCATCACCATGAATGATGTAAATCCCGACTATGTAATCGTAGGCGAAACCAGAGCGTATAATTATGACAGCGTTTTGCGTGCTGTGAGCCATGTGCGAAACGGTGCACGCTTAATCGGCACCAACACCGACTTAACCGGGCCCAGTGAAACCGGCATCATCCCCGCCTGCCGTGCACTCATTGCGCCCATTGAACTTGCTGCGGAAAAAGCAGCCTACTTTATTGGCAAGCCTAATGCTTTAATGATGCGCACAGCTCTTAAAATGCTGGGTGTTCACTCCGCCGATGCCGTGATGATTGGCGACCGTATGGATACTGATATTATCGCAGGCATCGAAAGTGGTCTTGATACTGTCCTCGTCTTATCCGGCGTAACACAAAGAGAAGACCTTTGCCGCTTTTCTTTTCAGCCTCGATACATATGCAGCGGCATTGATGAGCTTGTGGAGGAATTGCATTTGCAATAATCGTTTTTAGACATAAAAAAGGCGTCTGCTTTTGCAGACGCCTTAATTTTTTTATTATTTACTTTAAGAGTTTCTGTGTGTCCAGTGCAATGGTCAGCTCTTCGTTTGTGGGAATGACAAAAGCCTTAACCAAAGAACCGTCTTTGCTGATTTCAGCTTCTTTGCCACGCACATTATTCTTTTCAGAATCACAGGTAATACCCATGAATTCCATATTAGAAAGAATGCGCTCACGCATTGCAATGCTGTTTTCGCCAACGCCGGCTGTGAATACCAAAGCATCCACACCGCCCATAGCCGCAGCATAATAACCAATGTAACGCTTAACGCTATATTTAAACATATCAAGAGCCAGCGCACATTTTGCGTCGCCATTCTGCTTGCCGGCATCTAAATCACGGAAGTCACTGGATACGCCGGAAATACCAAACACACCGGACTTTTTGTTGAGCATAGCATCAGCTTCTGCAACAGAGAGACCCTCTTTTTCCATGATAAAGGTCACAATAGCTGGATCGATAACGCCGGAGCGTGTGCCCATGGGAACACCGGCCAGCGGTGTGAAGCCCATAGAGGTATCAACGGATTTGCCCTTGTTAACAGCGGTGATAGATGAGCCGTTGCCCAAATGCAGAGTAATGATGCGCAAATCTTCAATGGGACGATTCATCATAGCTGCACAACGGTTTGCAACATAGTAGTGTGATGTACCATGGAAGCCGTATTTTCTGATTTTATACTTTTCATAGTACTCATAAGGCAGAGCATACATATAAGCTTCTGCGGGCATTGTCTGATGGAAAGCTGTATCAAACACAGCAACCATGGGAACGCCGGGCATAGCCTTTTCGCACGCTTCAATACCGATTAAGTTAGCCGGATTGTGCAAAGGTGCCAAAGCACTGCACTCATCAATCTTTTTCTTCACATCATCGTTAATGATAACGGACTTGTTAAAATATTCACCACCATGCACAACGCGGTGACCCACTGCATCAATGGCTTTCATGTCACTGATAACACCATGGTTTGCATCAACCAAAGCATCGATAACCATAGAAATGGCATCGGCATGGTCTTTCATGGGTTTTTCGATGGTCACGGCATCTTTATCGCTGGGGCTGTGCTTTAAGCAAGAACCCTCAATGCCGATGCGTTCGCAAAGACCCTTTGCCATAACGCCCTGGGTGTCCATGTTAATCAGCTGATATTTTAAAGAAGAACTACCTGCATTAATAACCAGTACATTCATTTTTTCTGCCTCCTTACTGATTTTTCTGTGCCTGTACACAGGTGATGGCTACAACACCAACAATGTCGTCAGCTGAGCAGCCTCTTGATAAGTCATTGATAGGCATTGCAATACCCTGGGTGATAGGACCATAAGCTTCTGCTTTTGCCAGTCTCTGCACCAGTTTATAACCAATGTTACCTGCATCAAGGTCAGGGAATACCAAAACATTTGCATGACCTGCAACAGAAGAATCGGGAGCCTTGGATTCACCGATTTCGGGCACGATGGCTGCATCTAACTGCAATTCACCATCAAGCTTAACATTGGGATATTTCTCTTTGGCAATTTTGGTTGCTTCAACAACCTTATCCACATCTGCATGCTTTGCACTACCCTTTGAAGAGTGAGAAAGCATGGCAACATAGGCTTCTTCTTCAGCTAAAAGCTCAAAGGATTCAGCAGAGCAACCTGCAATGGCCGCCAGTCTTTCGGGGTCAGGATTTTGCTCTAAGCCGCTGTCGGCAAAAATGAAAGTGCCGTTTGCACCATATTCACAATCGGGCACAACCATAACGAAGAAAGCAGATACAAGTGCCACGCCCGGCTTGGTTTTAATAATCTGCAGGCTGGGGCGCAGGGTGTTGGCTGTTGAATGGCAAGCACCGGAAACAACACCGTCAGCATCACCGGCTTTAACCATTAAGCATGCATAATACATGTAATCGCCTAAAGCCTGTTTTTTAGCTTCTTCATAGGTAAGACCCTTTGATTTTCTCAATTCAACAAAGAGGTTTAAATATTCCTCTGTCTTTTCATAGGTAAAGGGGTCGATAATGGTGGCTTTAGAAATGTCTAAACCTTTGGAGTTTTCAGCAACCTCTTCGGGTGTACCGATGATGATCAGGTTGGCAATGTCCTCCTTTAAAATGGTTGCAGCAGCCTCAAAGGTTCTTCTGTCCATAGATTCGGGCAGAACAACAGTCTTTTTATCGGCCTTTGCTCTTTCTTTGATTCTGTCTAAAAATTGACTCACAGAAATTTCCTCCTTTATTTAAATTGTTAATTTACACTATTTCCAAACATATATTATACAACAATTAAAGCCTGGTCGCAAGAAAAAAAACGAGGAAACTAAATGTTTTTTGCTTTGTTTCCTCGTTTTGTTCATTTTTTATAAAAATCAAACATTTTTTAGTAAATCATAAAGTTTTAGCTAACGGATGCTCCATCCGGCATATCACCGTCAACGGTGAGCACTCTAAGACCGTTTTTATCAGATGCGGCTAAAATCATGCCCTCTGATAAAACGCCCCGCAGCTTCACAGGCTTTAAGTTTGTGAGCACGATAACCTTTTTGCCGACAAATTCTTCCGGTGCATAGTGCTTGGCAATGCCGGATACAATCTGGCGAACCTCGTCGCCGATTTGAATTTGAGAAACCAAGAGTTTATCAGCGCCCTCTACCCGTTCAGACGCCAGCACCTTGCCCACTTTAAAGTCCAATTTGGCAAAATCGTCAATGGAGATTTCGGCCTTTTTCTCGACCTCTGTCTTCTCGGCCTTTGCCTCTTTTTTAGGCTCAGATTTAGCTGCAGGCTGACCCATTGATGCCTCAATCTCGGCAAGCATCTTTTTCTCATCAAGGCGGGCAAAAAGAGGCTCGGCTGTTCCCACCGATGTGCCGGCTACGGTCTTGCCGAATGCAGCAAGAGAATCCCAAGAGGTTTCTGTAGCACCAATCTGTTTAAAAATGCTTGCTGCCGTTTCGGGCATAAAGGGTGAAAGCAGCACGCCAAGGAAGCGAATGCTCTCAATAAGATTATACAAAACACCGCCCAAACGCTCTTTCTGGCTTTCGTCCTTTGCTAAGGACCAGGGCATTGTTTCATCAATATATTTGTTGGAGCGTCTTGCCAGATTCATGATTTCAGCCAGAGCATCTGCTGTTTTAAAGGCATCCATCTTCTCCGCACAAAGAGAAGCTGCCTGCAGGGCCGCAGCACGAAGCTCATCATCAAATTCGCCATCTGTCTTGGGCTGAATCACGCCGCCAAAATATTTTTGCTGCATGGCAACCGTACGGTTGACCAAATTGCCTAAAACATTGGCTAAATCTGCATTGTAACGACTGATTATATTTTCATAAGAAATCGTGCCATCCTGGGCATAAGGCATTTCGCAAAGGAGATAATAACGAACAGCGTCCACACCAAAAAGCTTCACCAAATCATCAGCATAAATGGCGTTTCCGCGGGATTTACTGATTTTATCAGCACCGGCTAAAAGCCAGGGATGACCAAAAATCTGTTTAGGCAACGGCTCGCCCAAAGCCATGAGCATAATGGGCCAGTAAATTGTGTGGAATCTTAAAATATCCTTGCCGATGATGTGCACATCCGCCGGCCAGTATTTTTGATAGAGTTCCGGCTGCTTGTCCGGTGCATAGCCTAAAGCTGTGATGTAGTTTGAAAGTGCATCAATCCACACATAAATAACATGTCCGTCATCAAAGGTAACCGGAACGCCCCAGTCAAATGTGGTACGGGACACGCACAAATCCTGCAAGCCCGGCTTTAAGAAATTGTTAATCATTTCTTTTTTACGGCTTTCAGGCTGGATAAAATCAGGATTTTCTTCGATATATTGCATGAGCCGATCCTGATATTTGCTCATTTTAAAGAAATAAGCCTCTTCTTTTGTTTTCTTCACTTCTCTGCCGCAGTCAGGGCAGCAGCCATCAACAAGCTGTGTCTGTGTAAAAAAGGATTCGCAGGGAACACAATACCAGCCTTCATATTCACCTTTATAGATATCGCCCTGCTCATAGAGCTTATTAAAAATTTTCTGAACAGCATCAACATGATAGTCATCTGTTGTTCTGATAAAGTGGTCGTAGCTTGCATTCATCAAATTCCAAATGTCTTTGATTTCACCAGCCACTCCATCAACATATTGCTGGGGTGTGATGCCGGCTTCTTTTGCCGCCTCACCAATTTTCTGACCGTGTTCATCTGTACCGGTCAGGAAAAATACATCATAGCCCCGTTGCCGTTTATAGCGGGCGATGGCATCAGTCAACACAACCTCATAGGTATTACCGATGTGAGGCTTACGCGATGTATAGGCAATGGCCGTTGTGATATAATATTTTTCCTTCATGGTCTTCCTCCTGCTTGTCGTTGTAATATCCACAGTCTGCCATAATATACAGGCAAACAAACATGCATATAATCATTTTACCACATTTTTTTAAGAAATAAAAGGTTTTTTTGCCTTCTTATGTAATTTTTTCTGTCATCTGCATTTCAACCAAAATTACATCTTCACCAATTTGTTTAATTTTATCCCAGGGAATCACCAAATCCTTTCCCGACCCAAAGTTAAACAGCCTCGCCCTTCCGGGAACAACAATGGCTTCAATGGCGCCACTCTCCAGCCTGACCTCAACATCTGCCACAAAACCTAAACGAGAAGCATCGGTCATGTTAATCACTTCTTTTTGACGCAATTCTCCGGCACGATACATGCTGTTTCCTCCTTTTTCTTTACTTTTATTGTATTATATGGTAAAATGTAGACATCTATGAATGAGAGGTGACTGTATGTTAGAAGCATTAAAGCAAGACCTGGCAAAAGCCATAGAATGTTTAAAACAGGAAAATATTCGTCTTTTAGGCAAAGGAAGTATGACCCTGTTTGACCGTTCTAACAATCTTATTCTGACAGAGCCTGCCACATCCGACTCAAACTGTGATGCTGACAGCATTTTAATAACCGACACAAACGGCAGCATTGTAGAGGGCACCGGCAATCTCATCCCCAGTCTGCCTGCCCATTTGGAATTATACCGCTCATTTTCGACCATTGGTGCCATTGTACACAGCCACGGCCTTTACACAACAGCCTGGGCACAAAGCGGACGCGACATTCCCGTTTACGGAACAAATCATTTAGAGTTTTTTAAAGAGGCAATTCCCTGTACCCATGCCGTTACCTTAGAAAATGCCGAAGAGAGCTATGGCTCTGCAGCCGGTCGCTGCATGGTTGAAATTTTTCAGAAAAAAGCTTTAAATCCTGAATCAGTTCCCGCTGTTCTCTTGTTTCAGCATGGTGCTTATGTTTGGGGGCACAATGTGGATGAAGCAATCCATCATGCTGTCGCATTGGAAAAAATTGCGCATCTTGCTTTTTTAACTGAAAAAATTAACGCCGATATCACCGACCGTGCCGGCAACATCACACCTCGTTATTAAAAATTTTAAAAAAACAGAATAAACAGACAAGTTTCGGTCATACTACTAAATGACATAACAAATAAAGGAGTGTTGACCGTGACAACCATTGATAATATATCCCTTGTGCTGGTAATTATCGGTGCATTAAACTGGGGTAGCATCGGCCTTTTTGGCTTTGATTTTGTAGCAGCTCTTTTAGGCGGACAAATGTCTGTTTTGAGCCGCATCATTTTCACCCTGGTAGGCATTGCAGGTCTTTGGAGCATTACGCTTTTATTTAAAGAAAAGGTGCCTGCATCCCACGACAGATAAAACCGACCTGACAAAACAGAGTCGTACCGTTTGGCAAGTTCCAAACCATACGACTCTGTTTTTATATACCAATATAGCGAAGAATAAATTTTAAAAAAAGCAGCAGAACAAATCCGGGCAGGCCAAGCAATCCACAAAAAGACGCCGTCACTATGTTAATGCCAATGGCAAAACCTGTTTGTGCTGCAATCAGATTAAATATGTAAAGGCACGCGCCACCCAGTGCAGAGGAAAAGAGCATAACAAAAATACATTTTAACGGTCTGTAAAAAATCCGGCAAAGTAAAAGAATCAGCAAGGCCGACACAATGTAAGCCGCAATGGCTAAACCGCTCATAACACCTTTTCTCCCCTTCCTCTGTCAGTCAGTGTGCCGGTCATATAGACAGGGTGTGATAAACCTTCTTTTTTAGCCAGCTTTAAAAAATAATTCAACCGCATTTCTGCAGCTTTAAGGTCATAGATACAATATTCAAGCAGCGACGGGTCTTTTGCATAATCATAATTGGCCTGAGCCGCACAAAGCTCTCTTCTTGCCTGCTCAATGCTGCTGAAAAGTTCTGCCGTTTTTTCTTGCTCTTCTACTGCCAAACGGTTTTTCTCAGAAACCTGCTGTATCCACTCCATCATTTTAGTTCCCGCTTTTGTCACAGATGCAAGTGTCATAAAGATTGTCCTCCTTTGTCATGTTTCACTATCATTATAAGCACTTCATTTCATTTTTATGCCAATTAAGGATAAATTATTATCAGCGCACGAAAACCCCTCTGTGACATTCTTTATTTTGGTCAAAAAAAGAACAATATCTTGCATAAAATCAAAGAAATCTCTTGATTTTAACATTAAAATTTGATATACTATTAAAAATAGACTTTGAAAGGACGTGTTTTTTTGGCTGAAATGATGATAAGAGAGGGTTTAACATTTGATGATGTGTTGCTTGTGCCCCAAAAATCTGATGTTACACCTGATATGATTCAATTAGAGACAAAGCTGACATCAAACATTAAACTAAACATTCCTCTGATGAGCGCTGCCATGGATACGGTAACCGAATCAGCGCTGGCCATTGCAATGGCTCGTGAGGGCGGCATTGGTATTATCCATAAAAACATGACCATTGAAAAACAGGCCACAGAAGTTGACCGCGTTAAGCGTTCTGAACATGGCGTTATTGTAAATCCCTTCTCCTTGTCTCCAGAGCATACCTTAAAAGACGCTGACGACCTGATGGCAAAATATAGGATTTCCGGCGTGCCTATTTGTGACGAAAACGAAAAGCTTGTGGGCATTATCACAAACCGCGACCTGCGTTTTGAAACCGATTTTTCACGCAAGATTGACGAAGTGATGACCCGTGAAAATCTGGTCACCGCACCGGAAGGAACCGATTTAGAGCAGGCGCAGGAAATTTTGCGCAGACATAAAATTGAAAAATTACCTATTGTTGATAAAAACGGATACTTAAAAGGCTTAATCACCATTAAAGACATCGAGAAAAACCTGCGTTATCCCAACTCGGCAAAAGATTCTAACGGTCGCCTTTTGGTAGGTGCTGCTTTAGGCGTTACTGCCGATGTTTTAGAGCGTGCAGCTGCTTTAGCTGAAGCTCAGGTAGATGTCTTTGTTCTAGATTCAGCTCACGGTCACAGCGAAAATATTATTAAAGCTGTTCGTCTGGTGAAAGAACACTTCCCTCATGTTGATTTAATCGCAGGTAACATTGCAACAGGTGCTGCTGCTGAAGAACTGATTAAGGCAGGCGCAGATGCCGTTAAAGTCGGCATTGGTCCCGGTTCTATTTGTACAACCCGTGTTGTTGCCGGCATTGGCGTTCCCCAAATCACCGCCATCCACGATGTTGCAGAAGTTGCTAAAAAATATAATGTTCCCGTTATCGCTGACGGCGGCATTAAATATTCCGGCGATTTGCCCAAGGCTATCACTGCCGGCGCTGATGTTATCATGATTGGCAGCTTGTTTGCCGGTTGTGATGAAAGCCCCGGACAAGAAGAAATCTATCAGGGCAGAAAGTTTAAAGTATATCGCGGCATGGGTTCACTGGCTGCTATGGAAGTTGGTTCAAAAGACCGCTATTTCCAGACCAATACAAAAAAACTTGTGCCTGAAGGTGTTGAAGGCCGTGTGGCATACAAAGGTCCCCTTTCTGATACTGTATATCAGCTTTTAGGTGGTCTGCGCTCCGGTATGGGCTATTGCGGAACACGGACAATCGCCGACTTAAAAGAACGGGGTCAGTTTATCAAAATTACCGGTGCAGGTCTTAAAGAGAGTCATCCTCATGATATATATATCACTAAGGAAGCACCCAACTACAGCGCACAACTATAGAATGAATAAGAAAAGGGGAGATTTCTCCCCTTTCTTTTAATGAAAGGCAGAAAGAGATGGCTAAACAAGAATATGGTAACGAGAGTATATCCTCGTTAAAAGGCGCGGACCGAGTAAGACTTCGTCCCGCTGTTATTTTTGGTTCAGACGGTATTGAAGGCTGTCAGCATTCCTTTTTTGAAATTCTTTCAAACTCCATCGACGAGGCAAGAGAGGGTTACGGAAAAGAAATTGAGGTCACAAGATATCTTGATAAATCCATTGAAGTAAAAGACTATGGTCGTGGTATTCCCCTTGATTATAACGAAAAGGAAGAGCGTTATAACTGGGAGCTTGTTTTTTGCGAGCTTTATGCCGGCGGCAAATATAAAAATAACTCCGGTGAAAACTATGAATTCAGTTTAGGTCTTAATGGTTTAGGTTCTTGTGCCACCCAGTACAGCTCCTCTTACATGGATGTAACAGTTTGCCGTGACGGCAAAAAATATACCATTCATTTTGAAAAGGGTGAACCTGTGGGCGAGCTGCAGGTCGAGGCTTTTCGTCATCGTCACACAGGAACGGACATTAAATGGCGTCCCGACCTTGATGTTTTCACCGATATCAACATTCCTCTTGAATTCTATCGTGACACATTGAAGCGGCAGGCGGTTGCCAATGCCGGTCTTAAGTTCATTCTCTACAACCAAACCACCGAGGGTTGGGAGATGGAAGAATTCTGTTATGAAAACGGCATCGTGGACTATGTGAGAGAAATCAGCGCCGAAAAAGAGCTGACACCGGTTCACACCTTTGAAGCAGAGCGTCGGGGACGCGACCGCGATGACAAGCCGGAATATAAGGTGAAAATGCAATTTGCCTTTTGCTTTAATAATGAAATTAACATGCTGGAATATTATCATAACTCCAGTTTTTTAGAGCATGGCGGTGCACCTGACAAAGCTGTGCGCAATGCCTTTGTTTACGAAATTGACCAATATTTAAAGAATAACGGAAAGTATAACAAAACCGAGGCAAAAATTAATTTTCAGGATGTAGCCGATAGCTTGATTTTGGTTTCTAACTCTTTCTCCACCATGACAAGCTATGAAAACCAGACAAAAAAATCCATTACCAATAAATTTATTCAAGATGCTATGACCGAGCTTCTCCGTCAACAGCTTGAGGTTTATTTCATTGAAAACAAGGCCATGGCTGAAAAGATTGCCAATCAGATTTTGGTAAACAAGCGCAGCCGTGAAACCGCAGAGCGTGCCAGAATCAATGTTAAGAAAAAGTTAACCGGCACAATCGACATCACAAACCGCATTAATAAGTTTGTTGATTGCCGCACAAAAGACACCGACATCCGCGAAATTTACATCGTGGAAGGCGATTCGGCGCTGGGCTCTTGTAAACTGAGTCGAAACGCTGAATTTCAAGCCATTATGCCGGTACGCGGTAAAATTTTGAACTGTTTAAAAGCTGGCTATGACAAAATTTTTAAAAGCGAAATCATCACTGACCTTGTTAAAGTTTTAGGTTGCGGTGTTGAAATTGCTCATTCTAAATCAAAGGATTTAAATTCCTTTAATCTTGACATGTTGCGTTGGAACAAGGTTATTATTTGTACCGATGCTGATGTGGACGGTTTTCAGATCAGAACCCTCATTTTAACGATGATTTATGTTTTAATGCCCACGCTGATTGAGGCCGGCAAGGTGTTTATTGCCGAAACGCCTCTCTTTGAAATCACCTGCGGCAAAGATACTTTCTTTGCCTACAACGAACGGGAAAAACAGGAGATTTTAGCCAAGCTTGATGGCAAAAAGTATAGCATCCAGCGCTCAAAAGGTTTGGGCGAAAATGACCCCGAAATGATGTCTCTCACCACCATGAATCCTGAAACCCGCCGTTTGATTAAGGTAACGGCCGAGGATGCACAAAAAACCATGGAAACCTTTGAACTGCTTTTGGGCGACAATCTGCAAGGCCGAAAGGATTTCATTGCAGATTGTGGTCACTTATATCTGGATATGACCGATGTAAGCTAAATAATTTCACAAAATAAAAGGGTTACGGCATTTGCCGTAACCCTTTTATTTCGTCTTACTTAGTCCTATAATATTTCCACAAAACCGACCTCATTTTCTAAAATGCGGGGGTCGTGGAACAAGAGGGGTTTATATTTGTTATCGCTATATACATTAATAAATCCAAGACTTTTTTCTTCATCACAAGATGAGCCTGTTAGAATATGGTCTGAGAGGCACTCTTTATAATAACACTCGTCACCACAAAGCACATAGTCCCCTGCCAAAACAATGGAAGAGCCGGCAGAATGACCGCCGATTTTGCGCATGGTCACCCCATCTGCCACCACATATTCATCCTCAACCAAATGAACCTTGCGACCTTCAGAGAGGAACCGCGCTGTTTTCTCATATTCCTCTTTTTGAACATGGATCTCTGCGTTGCGGTAATAACCAATGGCTTCAACATGGTCATGATGACCATGGGTGACAACAACATCAGTTATATCATCGGGCGAAAGTCCGTATTCTGCCAAAACCTCAACCGGCTTTTTAAACACCGACATGACAAAGCCTGCTCCATCGTCACAGCCTGCATCCACTAAAATGTTTTTATTCTCTGTCTGGATGAGGTAAATAACAAAAGAGATGGGCAACATCCGTTCCTGACTGCCACCTTTAAAAATGCGGTGTTCTCCAAATATAGATTCTCCATATTTTAAAGCAATGATTTTCATATGACTTCTAACACTACCCTTTCCCGATATAAAACCTTGTTGTGCTTTTTAAAACACAATCAATCCTTGCGGTTTTCGTTGATGATGCCTTCAAAACGCTTAGCAGCATCGGCTGCTCTTTTATAAAATTCATCCGGTGTCATTTTCTGATATTCTTCTGAATAAGCCGTAACAAGCTCTAACATAACCGGTGCCTGATAGTTAGCTTCTCCCAGCTCTTTTGCCTTTTGAACCATATCAATCTTACCGTCAAAAGGAATCATGTGGTCATCGCCTTCATAAACACACATGTTGTCGTGCAAATGAATCATGGTCAGCTTGTCAGCAAAATAAGGCAAGAAATGCATACCCGGGGTGTAGCAATATTCATGTCCCACATCCCAGCAGAAGCCAACTTCTTCTCTGTTTTCAAGCATAATCGCCAAATTGCCGATGCAACGGGAATTTTCAAAAGCAACCTTAATGCCTTTTTCTTTAGCAAAGGCTAAAAAGCGGTCATATCTTGCCATGCCCTCATCGTTAACCGGCGGATACTGTCTGCCAACAGATAAATGAGCTACAAAAATCGGAATGTTATATTTTGCGCACAAGGAAACACCATAGCACATGTTTTCGTACATTTTTTCAGCCTCTTCACCAGTTCCCCACATATCATTAAGGTCGATTAAGGGGCCATGCAGATAGGCAAATTTAAAGCCCATCTCCAGTACTTTTTCAATCTTTTTCTCAACATCCGGTTTTTCTGTCACTTCGGATGTGTAGTCAAAGCCATATTTCTTCATCAGTTCAACTTGTTCTTCCACGGATAGCGGTGCTACTCTGTAGCAATCAAGATTAATGCCTATCATAATCTTGACCTCCTTATATTATTTTTTGCTTTTGCTTCGCTTACAAAAACATGAATTACATTGTGGTTTATTATTTTTTTATAAAACCCAGAGTTTGATAGAATGTTTTGCCTTCTTTTACGGCCTTTTGAAGCTTTTTGGCAAAAGAAGTGTTGCATGCGCAGCCCGGCATCTGATAGCGCTTGATATCCCAACGAAAAACATAGTGCAAAACAGAATCCGAGGGCCTTTTGCTCACTTTTTTAAACATATTGCCAAAGGCCACAATATTGCTGCTGCGCGGTAATAATTTCTTTAAGCCGTCATCTAACAGCCATGAGTCACAGGTAAAATAGTTAAACTTATGTTCAGGGAAAAACTTTTCAAAAAACTCTCTTGCAAGGGCAAAAGATACCTGACATACCTTTTTGTCCAAGGACCCTGCCGCAGGAATATGAACATCAACTAAAGCATCGCCCTTTTTAATATTGAGAGATGGTATATCTTCTTCTGCTTTCTTCATGGCAAATTGCAGTCTGCCCAATTTAAACAGTTTAAGTTTCATATGCCATGCAAGAAATTCCGTTTCGCCTAAATAAAGCTCACCCTTTATTTCGCTCCAAATGCGACACCAACGAACAATATCGCCAAGGGTATCCAAAAGGATATCTTCGCTAATACCTTTAGCACGGTACTCTGCCGCCACTTCTTCGCACATAAACAGGAAAGAAAGAAGATTTCGCTTGCCATCTTTTGAAGAGATGTCGCAGTTATCAACGGTAACAGCATCTGAAACGGGAATGGTTTCTAACGCCTCATAAAATTCGGCATCAAATTCCTTGTCAAAGCCCAGTTTTTTATACCATTTTTCAATAATAGTCTTAGTTTTCGGGCAAAGTGCCGTCCAACCGCCGGCATCATCGGTTGCGGGAGAAATATGGGTAATGGGTTCAGTTGATATGCCTAAAAACCGCATAAGGTTTTCTGAATAAAGATTTTCAAAATTTTCTTTGCTAACGCCCAGCTCGAGCATAATTTTGCTGTCTATGTCAAGCCAGTTTTTGCACCAGTCAGCACTATATGTATTGGCGCTGCAATCGGTACCAAACATAATATTATGACCCATATCATATCCAATTGTGTACAGTTTGGTTAAAAGTTCTTTTCGATAAATTTCGGGGGTGCCCGGGGTAATATCAAAGAACATTTCTGCTGTATCATGCTGAGCAAGTGAATTTAAAAACTTGCCGTATAATGAAATACATTCATCAACCCAAGGCCATGAGCAATGACCCAAGGAAAAGCGCAAACCTTTAATGTTCATAACCACTTCCCAGTGCAAAGGTCGATTATAAACCGAGGAAACACCGCCATCCCATAAAATGCCGGAATGGAAAATAACCGGTTTGCCAAGCTTTGCAATTTCTTCTAATAAGCGAATAGATTTATCTTCATATACAAAAAAGTCGTTACAGATGATTTTAAAGGCGCAAATGCCTGCATCGGCTGCAACTTTAATATTTTCAAATACATTTTCCTCGTCAGGATGAATCCACAGAACCGGAAAAAGACGGCCCTCGTACCCCTTTGTCCAGTTTAAAACGCTTTCAAGCCGTTCTTTAAATGTACCACCCTCATCAAAAAGGGATCCATCATTTTTGCCTAAATGAGGACAATCAGAAAAAACACACCCACCATAAACGCCGGCTTTTTGCAACCGGGCAAGAAGAAATTCCGGCTGCGGGTTGTTCCCTTCTATGTGGATGTGCATGTCATAAATCTTCATATATTATCACCTGAGCAATCATATTAAATGTTTGTTTTATTGTATCATAATGGCAATTTCTTGTCAACCTTATAACAGCCTGTTTGTGTGTATGCGCAAATATTTTTCTTTGAATTAACTTTACTTTTTTTGCATATACTGAATCATATCTGCTTCTTTATAATCTTCTGTTTATGTTGACAAATATTCTTTTTTTGATTACAATGAATAGAAAGACAGTTTTAATTTTGCAATGTCAGGAGGACTTAACATGAAAATTTGTGTATTTGGTGCGGCAAGCAATAAAATTGAAAAATCATACATTTTAGCTGCTGAAAAATTAGGCGAACGCATGGCAGAACGCGGACATACCTTGGTCTTTGGTGCAGGGGCACACGGCATGATGGGTGCCAGTGCCAGAGGTGCTTACCGTAAAGGCGGTGAAATCATCGGCGTTATCCCCTCTTTTTTTAAAGAGGAGTCCATTGAAGAAATTTATGAAAACTGCACCGAGCTGATTTATACCGAAACCATGGCAGAGCGCAAAAGCAAAATGGAAGATTTGGCGGATGCGTTTATTATTCTGCCGGGCGGCATTGGAACCTTTGAAGAATTTTTTCAGGTGCTCACTTTAAAGCAGCTGGGTCGCCACACAAAGCCCATTGCCATTTATAACATCAACAATTATTACAGTCATATGGAAAAAATGCTTGAAAACGCTGTAACAGAGGCGTTTCTCTCCTCTGATGGCAAAGATTTATATTATTATGACACCAATGAAGAAGAGCTACTTGTTCACATTGAAAGCGATACCAATGAAAAAAAGGATGTTCACGATTTAAAATTTGGTTGATGAAATCAATCAATAATATAACAAAAAACGGCGACTGCAAATGCAGTCGCCGTTTGTTTTTGCAATTAGCTTAAGGAAGCCATATTCTTGTAAACCTCATAGCGTTCCATTAAGTCTTTCTCAGCCTTTGTGAAGAGTTCCTCTGCAATTTCAGGGAAAGCTTGCTTCAGTCTGATATAACGGTTTTCACCCTCTAAGAAGCCCTTGATGTCGCCAGTGGGTTCTTTAGAATCCAGAACGAAGGGATTCTTGCCCTCATCCTTAAGGGTGGGATTGTATCTCCACAGATGCCAGTAACCAGCCTCAACAGCTTTCTTTTCTTCGCTGATGGTGTTGTTCATGCCGGCTTTGATACCATGGTTGATACAGGGAGCATAAGCAATTACGATAGAAGGTCCGGGATAAGCTTCAGCTTCACGAATGGCCTTTAATGCCTGATTCATGTTAGCACCCAGAGCAATCTGTGCAACATACACATAGCCGTAGGTGGTAGCAATCATACCCAGGTCTTTCTTCTTAACCTTTTTACCGGAAGCAGCAAACTTAGCGATTGCAGCTGTAGGTGTAGCCTTTGAGGACTGACCGCCGGTGTTGGAATAAACTTCGGTATCAACAACAAAGATGTTGATGTCTTCGCCGGAAGCTAAAACATGGTCTAAGCCGCCGTAACCGATGTCATATGCCCAACCGTCGCCGCCGAATGCCCAATGAGAACGCTTAACAAGGAAGTCTGTTCTCTCAGCAATGTCAGCAAGGGGTGCTTTAGAGGTGTCAGCTTTTGCCAAAGCTTCACAAACCTTTGCAGATGCAACCTTGGAAGCTTCACCATCGTTCATGCCTTCAATCCATTCATTGAATGCAGCTGCTAAATCAGCAGAAACGCCGGCAGCAATAGCTTCTTCCATCTTGTCTTTCAAGGTGTTGCGAATCTTCTTGGAAGCAAGAGCCATACCCAAACCAAATTCCGCATTATCCTCAAACAAAGAGTTAGCCCAAGCAGGACCCTGACCCTTAGCGTTTGTGGTATACGGTGTGCTGGGAGCAGAACCACCCCAGATAGAAGTACAACCTGTTGCATTGGCAATCATCATTCTGTCACCAAACAACTGTGTGATTAACTTGATATAAGGTGTTTCACCGCAGCCTGCGCAAGCGCCGGAGAACTCTAAGAGGGGCTGTGCAAACTGTGAGCCCTTAATGGTGGATTTATCCATCAGATTATCTCTGTATTCCAATGTGCTTGTATAATCCCAGTTAGCAGCTTCTTTTTCTACCATGCCGTCAACGGGCTTGAGTGTAAGAGCTTTTTCCTTAGCAGGACAGGTCTGAACGCAAACGCCGCAACCTGTGCAGTCCTTCGGAGAAACCTGCAGACGGAATTTAAGACCCTTAAGCTGAGGACCAACTGCATCTAATGTGGTGAAGCCTTCCGGTGCATTTGCAGCTTCTTCATCGGTTAACAAGAACGGACGAATGGTTGCATGGGGGCAAACCAGTGAGCACTGGTTACACTGAATGCAGTTTTCAGGAATCCACTGGGGAACATTGATTGCAATAGTTCTCTTTTCATATTGAGCGGTGCCCTGTTCAAAGGTACCGTCTTCAATGCCAACAAATGCGCTAACGGGCAGTTTGTTACCCTTTTGTGCGTTAACGGGGTCAGCAATCTTCTTAACAAAGTCAGGACGGTTTGCATCTTCAGCTACAGCATCGTCAGCTGCATTCTTCCAGGAAGCAGGAACATCAATCTTAACGATTGCGTCGAGAGCCAAATCAACAGCCTGGCAGTTCATGTCAACAATCTTCTGACCTTTCTTGCCATAGGTTCTGTTGATAGCATCCTTTAAGAGGGGAACAGCTTCTTCGATGGGAAGAACATTAGCCAGCTTAAAGAAGGCTGCCTGAGTTACCATGTTGATTCTGCCACCCAAACCGATTTCAGAAGCAATCTTCACGGCATTAATGGTGTAGAAGTCAATGTTGTTTTCAGCGATGTAACGCTTCATGCTGCCGGGGAGCTTGTCCTCTAACTCTTCAGGAGACCATACGCAGTTTAAGAGGAAGGTACCACCCTGCTTCAAACCTTCTAATACATCATACTGATATACATAAGAGGGTTTGTGGCAAGCAATGTAGTCAGTCTCGTCTAACAGATAGGTAGACTTGATGGGCTTTTTACCAAAGCGCAAGTGAGACATGGTTACGCCGCCGGACTTTTTAGAGTCATAATCAAAATATGCCTGTGCATACAGGTCAGTGTTGTCACCGATAATTTTGATAGCATCTTTGTTAGCACCAACAGTACCGTCAGAACCGAAGCCCCAGAATTTGCAACGAGTTGTGCCTTCGGGAGCTGCGTTGATAGTAGCACCGCTTGCAAGTGACAGATTGGTCACATCGTCCACGATGCTGATGGTGAAGTTGTTCTTGGGAACATCTTGTGCCAGATTATCATAAACAGCTGCAATGTGTGTCGGTGTGGTGTCTTTAGAACCCAGACCATAACGGCCGCCAACGATAACGGGGGCATTTTCTTTGCCGTAGAACAGGTTGCATACATCAAGATACAGAGGCTCGCCAATGCAACCGGGCTCTTTGGTTCTGTCTAAAACTGCAATTTTCTTAACAGTCTTGGGCAGTACATCAAAGAAGTATTTAGCAGAGAACGGACGATACAGGTGAACCTTAATAACGCCCACTTTTCTGCCACGAGCATTCAAATAATCAACGGTCTCTTCAATAGCTTCACAAGCAGAACCCATTGCAACAATGATTTCTTCAGCATCAGCTGCACCATAGTAGTTAAAGGGTTTATATTCACGACCAGTGATTTTAGAAATTTCTTTCATGTAGTCATTCACTACATCGGGAATAGCATCATAGAACTTGTTGGCTGCTTCTCTGCCCTGGAAGTAAATATCAGGGTTTTGAGCGGTACCGCGCAGAACAGGATGTTCCGGATTGAGTGCACGGTCTTTAAACTCTTTTAATGCCTTGCGGTCTAAGAGTTTTGCCAAATCTTCATAGTCCATAACTTCAATTTTCTGCACTTCGTGAGAAGTACGGAAACCATCGAAGAAATGCAGGAAAGGAACACGGCCGCGGATAGCTGCTAAGTGAGCCACGCCACCTAAGTCCATAACTTCCTGTACACTGCCGGAAGCCAGCATGGCAAAACCGGTCTGACGGCAAGCCATAACATCCTGATGGTCACCGAAGATAGAAAGCGCATGAGCAGCAATGGCTCTGGCACTTACATGGAAAACAGCAGGCAGTAATTCACCTGCAATTTTGTACATGTTGGGGATCATGAGCAGAAGACCCTGTGAAGCGGTGAATGTGCTTGTTAAAGCACCGCCCTGCAGAGAGCCGTGAACGGCACCGGCAGCACCGGCTTCAGACTGCATTTCGCAAACATCTACTGTTTGGCCAAAGATGTTCTTTTGGCCTTTTGCGCTCCACTCATCCACATATTCAGCCATTGTGGAAGAAGGAGTGATGGGATAGATGGAGGCAACTTCTGAAAACGCATACGCGCAATGTGCGGCAGCGCAGTTACCATCCATGGTTTTCATTTTTTTCGCCATTTGGAATCCTCCTTATATTTATTTGTTATAGTTAACTTAATAAATGAACAACATTTACATTATAACATATAATACAGCAAAATTCAAACAAATTTTAAAAAAACTAAAAATAAGAATTTCTTGTTTCATCTCATGGCATAAAACATGAATTTAAAACAAATGGCCTCATTCGTGTTGACTTGCCAGCACCTTGCAGACCTCTTGTGTGGTCTTGACAAACACACCCATGGCGTTGCTCACATACCGATGTTTTTTATGGCCGATATAAAGCTCTCTTGTGGCCAAGGGGTTGTCCAACTTAAAGAAAACAAGATCCTCCCCTGCCGGTGCAAACCGCACCAGCATATCCGGCACAAAGGCAACACCCATGCCCGAGCGGGACATGTTATAGGTGGTCATCATTTGGTCTAAATATAATACATTTTGTGGCTGAATGCCATAGGCCTGGCAAATGCCCTTGCCGCGAAAACGCATATCGTTACCCAGCTTCATTAAAAGAAAGCGGGCATCAGCAAGCACACTCAAGTTAAACGCGGGAAATTGCGGGTCTAAATGTTTATTCCAAAGAATGTCCTCTGTGGATAAGCCATCCCGAATGATGTTCTTTTCCCGTGCCAGCGCTTTGGGAACAGCCAAAAGAATATGTTCTTCTAAAAGAGGATAGCTGGTGTAGAGCTTTTCATCAAAGTCATAATCCAGCAAAAGCTCAATTTTTTCACCCAACAAAAGCTCCTGAAGGCTTGTGGAGTTAGACTCCACAAGCTCAATTTGAATGTCAGGATACTCTTTTATGAATTCAATGATGATTTTGGGCAAAACAAAAGAAGAAATAAAGTTTGCCGCACTGACAGTGACATGACCTCTGCGCAGGTCGTTGGTGTCTAAAACATAATTTTCAAAATTATATTTGATTTTGTGAATGTCTTCAACGGCCTTGATGTATGCCTCACCTGCATCTGTGAGCCGCAAGGGATTGGCCTGACGGTCAAACAGCTTGACACCCAGCTCAGATTCCAGTTTTTTTACCGTAGCGGAAAGAGCCGGCTGAGAAATAAACAAATTTTTTGCTGCCGCCGTAAAGCTTTTTTCTTTATAAATCTCATAGATATAGTCAGCATACTTAAACATTACGCATCTCCCGGATTCCTTTAACAGAATCAACCATTTGTTTTTTGGGCACTTCTGTTTGAATTAGTTTTGAGGGGGCTTGTAGCCTTCCTTGGTCATATTGGCTGCATAGCTCTTTTTAATTTCACATTCAAATTCAGTTTCGCCATTCTGCCATTTTTTAATTTCATCAATCAGCTTTAAGGTTACATATTCACCACGGTCAACAGTGGGGCCACCAATGTGAGGCAGACAGATAACATTTTCCATGGTGAGAAGCGGTGAATCAGCCGGCAGAGGCTCGGTTTCGAAAACATCAAGTGCTGCATAGATTCGGCCTGTCTGCAGTTCTCTGATGAGGGCTTCTTCATCCACAATGGCACCTCTTGCTGTGTTAACCAGCAGCGCACCGTCCTGCATCTTCTTTAAATGCTTTTCCTGAATCATGTGATATGTCTTTTCATTCAAGCCGGAATGGAGAGAGATAATATCACATGTTTCAAAAATTTCATCCAAAGTGGCAACAGTTGCGCCATATTTGGCAGCCTCTTCCTCGGTAATGTGACCGGAATAAATTTTCTTCTTCACATGGAAGGGCTCCAACATTTTCAGGAAATATTTGGAAATCATACCATAGCCAACGATACCGATGGTTCTGTCCATGATACCCTTTTCTGCATCTTCATCACCGGTTCTCCAGGGACGTTCCGGGGTCATGAAGAAATGTCTTAAGTTACGCAGAGAGCACATGATGTAGCACAGTGTGCACTCAGCAACGGATTCAGCAAACACAGTATTACCGCTTAACAGCAGAATACCTTTTTCATAAATCGCATCGGATACTAAGGATGCTACACTACCGGCAGCATAAGCAATAATCTTTAAGCGATTTGCCTTTGACAGCACTTCTTCATCGAATCGAAGGGTACCCCATGATGCAACAGCAACATCGATGTCTACCAAAGCATCGCGGAGCTCTTCCGGTGTGTAGGGTCTGTCCAGTTCGTTGTAGACCACGTCACCTAATTCGTGCATTTCTTTCAGAACTCTGTCAGTCAGAAAGCGTCTCCACACGTCGGCATGGCATTTGGGTACTGTGACTAAAATTCTTAAGCGTTCCATAAAAATACCTCCTGTTTTTATGTAAAAAATTAAAATGACTCGTTTCGTGGTTTTTACACCACTTTTACATTATCCAAAGACGTAACATCTCATATGTTTTTATCAATTGAAACGCGCCTTGGCATAAGTATTACTTATCATGTTTTTATCATACCATAAAACATATGGATAATCAAGGTAAAAAAGCAATTTTTTTGCATATTTTAGCCTTTTTTTATACAAAAAAATGATGGGGGCTATAAGCAGATAAACATAACCACGAAAAGTATCGACAAAATGCCGAAATTATAAATAGAATAGTGGATTATGTAACCCTTGGCCCGGCCCGGTTCATAACGCAAATATTCTTTAAACGTAATGAGACTGGCCAGCGATGCAATCAAGGTTCCGGCACCGCCAATGTTAACTGCCACCAAGAGTTCTCTGTAATTCTGTGTAAATTTAGAAAGCAGCACCGCACTGGGCACATTGCTGATCACCTGACAGGACAAAACACCCCAAAGGAGCGTCTGTTTTTCCATCAGCGCACCTAAAAAGTTGCACACAGCCGGAATTCTTGACAGGTTCCCTGAAAAAATGAAGAATGCGCAAAAGGTAATTAAAAGCGGATAGTCAACATCTTTCAGGGCCTTTCTGTCTAAAAATATAAGCGCCACAGGAATGACAATCAATCCCCAGTAAAACGGAATGACTCGAAAGACAATAAAGATTGAAAAAGCAAACAACACTAAGTAGACCGCTGCCCGCCAGCCACTCATTTTTTTGTAGCATCCTTCAACCAGTTCCAAGGGCTCCTTGGGTATAATAAGGAGACAGCACATGGTGATTAACACAATCGCAATAACAAAGGGCAACAGCATAATGCCCATAAACTCGGCTGTATCAATAGAATAAAAAGAATATAAGTACAGGTTTTGCGGATTGCCAAAAGGCGTTATCATGCCACCTAAATTGGCAGCAACGGTCTGCATAATAAAAACAAACCGCAAAAGTTCCATTTTTCTTGTGCTGCTTAAAACAAAATAGCCCAATGGCAAAAAAGTTAAAAGAGCCATATCATTGGCAATGAGCATAGAGCCTAAAAAAGTAATGTATACCAAAGCCAGCACCACGGCGCGGCTGTTTTTAAATAAGCACACAATGTTATAGGCAACAATGCGGAAAAAATAAATATTTTTCAGGGCACAAACCACTGCCAGTGTACAAAACAGACAAGTGAGGGTTTTAAAGTCAAAATATGAAAGATATTGCTTGTCAAAGGGGACAAACAGACAAGTTATGGCCGCAGCCAGCAGGGCAATATACATAACTAGATTTTTTTTGATGTGACGCACCGGTTTTGCCTCCGTTTTCTTTATTAAAACTTCATCTGTTAAATTATATCGCCACGGAGAAAGGGTGTCAACCAGTTTTTCGATAAATTTTGCGAAAAAACTATTTCGCTGCCTATGATTTTATAAAAAAAAAGGGGGCTATAGCGCAAGGCTATAGCCCCCTGCTTTTACACATACTGATTCTTAATTTTCACATTTGAAAATGTAATCAGCGTAAAAGCGTTAGTCTGATGCTATTTTGAGTGTCTTTTGTGCAATTACTACGCCTTTGAAACTGCACGCTCTGCCATTTCAATTGCTTTAGTCACCATGTTACCGCAGTCACGGGATGATACATCGCCCCAACCGCCATTTTTTTGAACAGATTCATAAACACCTAATTCTTTGGCGATTTCTTCTTTTAACTGATTTGACATGATTGATCGTTTGCTCATTTTTACACTCCTCGGTTTACCTTTTTCATTCCTACTGTCTATGGTAAACACTTTTGTAGCTGTTGGCTACAATCATAGTATAACACAGAGGGCAGAAAATAATCAGGAAAAATTTGTTTTTTAAACCGTTAAAATGCCATCTTCCGATTCGATTAACATGAAAATCTTTTCTTCTCTGCCCGTCTCTGCATTAATATAGATTAAAAAGTTTTTATCACCGAATGTCCCCTTACATTCATAAGTCAAAACCTCACGCCTGCTGTCTAAGGGAATCAGGGCAAGGCGCACAGTATCTATCGAAAGGTGTTTGTTCAGTTTTTTCTTCGCATCTTCTCTGCTTAAAACAACCTCTGAAAAATTTCGCTTTGCATGGCTCATAAGATAGCCCCGGGATTCAAAACCTAAAATTTCTCCATTGTCCAAAGCCACCTTTACCTTAATTAAATCGGAATATAAAATCACACCGTCCTGTGCGGCTGCAAAATTGATTGTGGCAACATTTCCCGTTTTTTCATAGTAGCTGCTTTCCATGAACTCATAGCCCATTTCCTTTAAAAACATTTGTGCATGTTGCATCGCCTGATTAACGGATAGAATTTCTTTTGAAACGCTGCGGCTATCCAGCATGTATAACACATAACCGCCATGTTTGGTAACACCGATGCTGATTTCACGGCCTCTCTCCCCTTTTGCCGTAAAATCATAGGTGGCAATGGTGCCGCTGCTTTCGCCGGCATAAGAAAGTTTTTCCCGCCAGTTAAAAGGTACAAAAGCTTTTGCTTTTGATAACGCCTCTTCTTCGGTGATAACCTTTTCCTCTGAAAGCATGAGCGGCTTCATGTCTTCAATGTGTTCAGAAAAAGGACCATCATAAATCAGCGACGGATAATCCTGAAAGGCATCCTCCATTCCCTCCATGCCGCTTAAAAAATCTCCCTCATCTGCATAAGCCGTCATGCCAACAGCCTCTTTAAGTGTTAAATTTTTTGCATAGAGCTGATTTTCCAGTTCCTCTAAATGCTGACTCACGCCGCTCGCACAAGCTGCCAGTTGTGATAAATTCAAAAACTCATCCTCTGTTATAACTTCTTCCTGAATGGTTTTGCCTGCTAAAAAAGAGGTATAGTCCCCTGCTTGAGACAAAAATTTTGAGGTGCCCGTCAAATTCAGTTCCGAAACAGGAAGCTGTGCTAAATTTGATTTAGCTGCCGCCGTTTGCATATAAATTTCTGACGAAAGAGCCGCCATTTGTTTGGGGTCAGAAACCAGCATTGCTTTTTGCAAAAGCACCTCTACATCTTTCACATAGTCTGTGAGTTCATGAAATGAATGAACATATTGGTTTTCAACCGCCAGCGCCAAATCTTTCGCTCGCTTATACTGATAAACGCCGACAATGGAGGTTATCGCCAGCACACCAATGACAACTCCCGTAACCCAATGGAATATTCTACCTTTTCGATAACTCATAGTGTTCCCCTTTTCTTTGTTTTTGTCCTTTTATTATTTGGCAAAACGATGATTACCAATAACTTTAACAACCCGACGGGAGAAAATCCACCGATTTGTCGTCTTGCGCGGATTGTAATAATACACGGCGCCATTTGAAGGGTCCCAGCCATTCATGGCGTCCTGACAGGCTTTGTAAACCGTACTGTCCGTACTGATAGGCGTGTGAATTTGCCCGTCAACTGTTGCCGTGAATGCCCCGGGCTGATAAATAACGCCGGCAATGGTATTGGGAAAAGAGGGGTGCTTAACACGGTTTAAAATTACCGCCGCAACAGCCACCTGACCTTCATAAGGTTCTCCCCGTGCCTCTCCGTTAACACATCGGGCCAAAAGCTGCACATCATTTGAATAGCGTCCTGCCGCCTCTGCCTGCCGATTTGCAATACTTTCATTAATACCCACAAAGCTTATAACGAAAAAAAGGAATGTAAAAAGAGTGATCAACCAAAATGAGCGTTTTGTCATGTTAATCTCCTTTGCTTCAAGATTTTACTTCTATGTTTTCATTTTTCTTGCAAAATATACATAATTTGAGAACCTTACCCTATTTTGCATTGATTGTGCATTTTGCACAAAAATGTTTGTCGAAAGGTAATTTTATATATTTAAAAAAGGATTTTTATGTCAAGTGTCGAATACAGTATATGGTGGACTTTGAAAAATAAAAAAGGTGGGAAAAAAATGGAGTCACTTAAGGTCTCTTCAAAATCCAATCCTAATTCCGTTGCCGGTGCTTTGGCAGGAGTCATCAGAGAAAATGGCTCAGCTGAAATTCAAGCCATCGGCGCAGGGGCGTTAAATCAATCCATCAAAGCCATCGCTATAGCCCGTGGCTTTTTATCCCCTTCCGGTGTTGATTTAATTTGCATCCCCTCTTTTGTCGATGTCTCCATCGACGGTGAAGATCGAACCGCCATCAAACTTTTAGTCGAACCAAGATAGTTCTTTTTTCAACAATGGAAAAGCGTCAGTTTCCTAAACATAGGAAGCCTGACGCTTTCTTTGTTTTAACCCATTTGATTATCCATTCTTTTTTAACGCATTCGAATTGACAACCCTCGACTTTATGTGGTACACTTATAGGGTCATATTAACAGACCGAATGAGGAATAATAAAGCAAGGAACAGGAGGCGGAATCATGGTTATCAATCGGGTGGACAGCACAGCTGACAAAGAGCAGATTAAAGATTTGTGGCAATATGCTTTTTCTGAATCCAAAGCCTTTTTATCCCTTTATTTTGGGGAGTTCTGGCAAGGACAAAACGCTGTTTCTGCGCTCTGCAGCGGTCGTCTTGCCGGCGCTTTAGAGCTTGTCCCTTATCAAATTTCATTAAGAGGGCATGAGCTTTCTGCCTCTTACATTGTTGGCGTCAGCACGGCACCGGAAATGCGGGGGCAAGGCATTGCCAAGTCCCTGATGCACGCAGCTTTGGAAAAGCAGGCGCAAAGAAAAGAGGCACTCAGCCTTTTGCAGCCTTTCTCTTATTCGTTTTATCACAAAATGGGTTATGCCCTTTGTTATGAAGAAACCCGTTGTTCTGTGACTTTTAGCCAGTTTCCAAAGGTGCAAAGCGCTCTTTCTGTGTTCCCTGCCTCTTTAGAAGATTACGAAGAGCTCAATACGGTTTATCATACTTTTTGCAAAGATAAAAATGGCTTTGTTTGTCGCACGCGAAAGGATTGGAACTTCATTTTTAAACTTTTAAAAGCAGAAGGCGGCTACATGTATGCCTGCAGGGATGCTGAGGGTGTTCTTTGCGGTTATATCAGCTTTATCAAAGATGCAAAGCGTTTTTTAGTGCTTGAAGCCGCCTATACGACTCAAGAGAGTTTAAAGGCTCTGCTCTCTTTCACAGCTGCACATTTTTCAACCTATTCGCAAATTGATTTTACACTTCCGACAAACAGCACCATGCCGGCGCTCTTCCCTGAACCACCTGTTTGCCGGCGTCATCCCTTTGTGATGGCGCGTATTATTGATGTTTGTGCTGTGCTTACCGGCGGATTGGAAGAGATACATCTGTCTGTAACGGATGACTTTTATTCTGAAAATACAGGTGTTTATTACGAGCTGGATGGCCAGATTCTGCGGGCTGATAATTTACTGGCCGATGCCAAAACCGATATTGGCTCACTCTCTCAACTCATTATGGGCTACCGGTCTGCTAAAGAGCTTTGTGAGCTTGGTTTGATGGAAGCTTCTTTTAAAGCCATTGACACACTTGACAGACTTTATCCCAAACAGCAAAATTACATTAATCACATTTTAACAAATGACAAATAAACTTTAATTTTTCACAAGGAGAAAACATGAAAGCTATCGTCGTCGGTGGCGGACTGGCAGGTTGCGAAGCAGCCTGGCAGCTTGCCAAACATAACATACCCGTAACCTTATATGAAATGAAGCCCAAAAAGCATACGCCCGCGCACAGCCTGAATACTTTGGGTGAATTGGTATGCTCTAATTCTCTGCGGGCAGAGGGGCTTGAAAACGGAGCAGGATTGTTAAAGGAAGAAATGCGCCTTTTAGATTCGGTGATTATGTTTGCCGCCGACAAGTGTCGTGTACCTGCAGGTGGCGCGTTGGCTGTTGACCGCATGGGTTTTTCACAGACAATTACCGACAGAATCGCCTCTTCTCCCTTAATTACCGTTGTTTCAGAAGAAATCACTGATATCCCCGATGCCGATTGCGTCGTGATTGCATCCGGCCCCTTAACCTCTGATGCTCTTTCAGAAAAAATCGGTGCTCTTTGCGGGCAACTATATTTTTACGATGCAGCCGCACCCATTATAACCGCTGAATCCATTGATATGTCCAAGGTGTTCCGCAAGGCTCGTTACGGCCGCGGCACCGCTGATTATATCAACTGTCCCATGACAAAAGAAGAATATGACGCCTTTTACAAGGCTTTGATTTCGGCAGAAACCGCCGAGCTTAAGGAGTTTGAAAACAGCAAGGTTTTTGAGGGCTGCATGCCTGTTGAGGTCATGGCTGCCCGTGGTGAGCAGGCTCTCACCTTTGGCCCCTTAAAACCGGTAGGACTCGAACACCCCGAAACCGGCCAGCGCTACCACGCTGTGGTGCAGCTTCGCCAGGATAACGCCGAGGGCACGCTCTATAACATGGTCGGCTTTCAAACCCACTTAAAATTCGGCGAGCAAAAACGCGTTTTCTCTATGATTCCCGGTCTTGAAAATGCAGACATTGTCCGCTACGGCGTAATGCACCGAAACACCTACTTGCACAGCCCGGGACTTTTAGACGAAACTTTTGCCTATAAAAATCGGAAAGGGCTCTACTTTGCTGGACAGATGACCGGTGTTGAAGGCTATGTAGAATCCGCCGCTTCCGGCATTGTGGCCGGTCTTAATGCGGCACGCTATTTGTTAGGAAAGCCCCCGGTACACTTCCCTTCCACCACCGCAACCGGTGCTTTGGGTAACTACATTGCTAATTTTACAGGCAAAAATTTTCAGCCAATGAACATAAACTTTGGCATTATTGACCCCTTGGAGGAGCGGGAACGCAACAAGCGGGAACGCTATCGCAAAATCTCTTTGCGTGCCCTGGATGTTATGAAAGGAATAATCGAAACATTATGATAAATTTAGAACGTTTCAACCCCGAACAGAGAAAAGCTATTGTCACCACAGCCGGACCTTTGCTCATTTTGGCCGGTGCCGGCAGCGGCAAAACAACGGTTGTGGTTAACAAAATTGCCTACATATTAGAACAAAAGTTGGCAGAGCCCTGGCAAATTTTAGCCATTACTTTTACAAATAAAGCTGCCAACGAAATGAAAGAGCGTATTGAAAAAGCTGTTGGCGAAAGTGCCGGTGGCATGTGGATTGGCACTTTTCACTCGGTTTGCATGCGCATTCTGCGCCGTGACATTGAGCGCTTAGGAACACACAATCGGGATTTTGTCATCTACGATTCTGCCGACCAGAAAACTCTAATGAAACGAGTTTTAAAAGCCTTGAATATCGACGAAAAAATGCTGCCCGTCCGCAGCGTTTTATATGAAATTTCAACCGCTAAAGACGAGCTTTTTGGCCCTTCAGAATACCTTTCTATGAACGAAGGGAATTACCGAAAAAAGCTGATTGGCGAAGCCTATGCAGAATATCAGAAGCAGCTTGCCGAGGCAAATGCTTTAGACTTTGACGATATCATTATGCACACCGTGCGCCTGCTGTCGCAAGAGCCTGAGGTTTTATCCCGCTATCAAAAGCAGTTCCGTTATGTGTTTGTTGACGAATATCAGGATACAAACAATTCCCAGTCCATGCTCGTGAGCCTTTTGGCACAGGGCTATGAAAACATTTGCGTTGTGGGCGACGACGACCAGAGCATTTATAAATTCCGTGGCGCCAACATTCAAAACATTTTAAACTTTGAAAAAGAATTTCCCGGCGCCGAAGTGATTAAACTTGAGCAGAATTACCGCTCCACTCAAACCATTTTAGACGCCGCCAATGCCGTTATTGCCAACAATCATGGCCGCAAAGGCAAGCGGTTGTGGACTGAAAACAGCGGCGGACAGCCCATAGATGTATATCGGGCCGATAACGAATATGACGAGGCAGAATTTATCGCTCAACAAATTAAAGAGGCTTTAAACAGCGGTGCAAGCTATGCTGACTGTGCCGTTTTATACCGCACCAACGCCCAATCCCGTGTCATTGAAACCACTTTGAGCACTCATGGCATTCCCTATCGCGTGCTTGCTGGTTTGCGATTTTATGACCGCAAAGAAGTCAAGGACATATTGGCTTATTTAAGGCTGATTCAAAACCCCAGTGACAACATAAGTTTATTGCGGGTGGTGAATGAGCCTGCCCGCAAAATCGGCACGGCGACCTTAGAGAAAGTCAGTGAAGTGGCACGGGCAAAAGAAACGGCACTCTTTTCTGTTATGGAGCAGGCGCAAAACGAGCCTACTTTGGTGCGTTCAGCAGAAAGACTTGTTCTTTTCACCGCCTTAATCCGTCAGTTGCAGGCAAAGGCAGAAGGCAAAATGCCCTCTGAAATTATTGAGTTGGTTATGACAGAAAGCGGTTACCGTGACATGCTCATGGCCGACGATTCTGTTGAAAATCAGACACGTCTGGATAACCTGCACGAGTTTGTGAATGCCGCAGCAGAATATGAGCGAAACGACGAAGAGCCTACCCTCTCCGGATTTTTAGAGCTAACCGCCCTCATTTCAGATGTGGATAACTACGACCAAAATGCCGAGAGCGTGGTGCTGATGACTCTGCACAGCGCAAAGGGTTTGGAATTTCCCCGGGTTTTCCTTTGCGGCATGGAAGAAGGACTTTTCCCCAGTTTAAAATCTATGACAGAAGATGAAGTCGAAGAAGAGCGCCGCCTGTGTTATGTGGGCATTACAAGAGCCAAAAAACATTTAATCATCACCCATGCCGGATATCGAAATCGGTATGGCAGCGGCGGTTACACCATGCCCTCACGGTTTTTAGAAGAAATCCCTATGGATTGTGTGAATGCCATCGTTAAAGAAACCGAGCCTTTCGTTCAGAAAGACACCAAAAAGCGTGAATATCAATTTTATGATAACACCCAGTCCCTGCTCCGTGCACTTTCCAAAGATAAAGAAGAGCGCAAAACCGATTCTTTAAACTACGCACCCGGCGATGTGGTAAACCACAAAAAATTTGGTCGGGGTATGGTGATTTCCGTAACACCCACCGGCAGCGATGTGCAACTGGAAATTGCCTTTGACGACTATGGTACCAAAACGCTCCTCGGCTCTTTTACCAAGTTGGCGAAAGAAAATTAACGATTGAAACTTTAATGTTGAAAAGCAGGATTGCAAGCGCAATCCTGCTTTTTTAATATTTTTTTCTCTTTATCAATATTTTTTCCATAATTGTTCATACTAACATTGGATTATTTATGCTATGTTATCATGAACAGGAGGCACCATTTTGTTTAATACCTTTTTAATCATTTTACAGCTGTTTTTAACTTTAGTCATGGGCATATATTTTTTAAACTTATTGCGGGGGCAACATAACGGCAAATCTAATTTAGAGCATGATGCGGTCCGCGAACTGGAGAAACTGCACCGTCTTAAACAAATTCATTTAACGCAGCCCCTGGCAGAAAAAACAAGACCGACAGCACTTAATGAGGTGATTGGACAGGAAGAGGGCTTAAAAGCTTTAAAAGCTGCCTTATGCGGTCCAAATCCGCAGCATATATTAATTTATGGACCGCCGGGCGTGGGCAAAACCGCTGCCGCTCGTGTTGTGCTAAAAGAAGCTATTGCAGCTGAAAGTTCCCCTTTTCGAGAGGGTGCCAAATTCATCGAAATGGATGCAACCACCCTGCGTTTTGACGAACGGGGCATTGCCGACCCCTTAATCGGCTCTGTTCACGACCCTATTTATCAAGGTGCCGGCGCTTACGGTCCGGCAGGTGTGCCACAACCAAAACCGGGCGCCGTTACAAAGGCCCACGGCGGCATTTTGTTTTTGGATGAAATTGGGGAATTGCACCCCATGCAAATCAATAAGCTCTTAAAGGTTTTAGAAGACAGAAAAGTCTTTTTAGAAAGTGCATACTATTCGCCGGGGAATCGGGACATCCCACCACACATCCACGAAATTTTTCAAAAAGGTCTGCCGGCTGACTTTCGGTTAATCGGTGCTACCACCCGCAGTCCTGAAGACATCCCTCCGGCCATCCGTTCACGCTGTGTTGAAATTTTCTTTTCACCCTTAGATGTGCACCATTTAAAAACCATTGCCAAAAATGCAACTTTTAAGGCCGGTTTTTCAATTGAGGATAAAACCCTTGATACGCTGTGCAAATACGCACAAAATGGCCGTGATGCCGTTAATATGATACAAACCGCGGCCGGCATAGCACGCCTTGAAAATCGATTTATTATTGAAAAATCTGACATCAAGTGGGTGGCAGAAACCGGACGTTATACCCCTCGATATGAAAAGAAAGCAACTGACCGCTTGCATGTTGGTCTGGTTAACGGCCTCGCTGTTTGCGGTGATGGTCAGGGCATGGTGATGGATGTGGAGGTAACGGCTCTGCCTTGCGCTTGCGGCACGGGAACTTTGACTGTGACCGGTATTGTGGAAAGTCAGGAACTTGAATCTCGCGGTCAGCGCTTAATCCGAACCAGTTCGGCACGGGCATCTATTGAAAACATGCTGACAGTTTTAAAGCGTTTTTATTGCATTGACACAACCGCCTATCATTTACACATTAACTTCCCCGGCGGTACCCCCATTGATGGCCCGTCTGCCGGCACAGCCATTTTGTCTGCTGTTTATTCTGCCATATGCCAGTCAGCCATCAGCAACCGAATTGCCATGACGGGAGAAATTTCCATTCACGGCACTGTTTTACCCGTGGGCGGTGTTGCCGCTAAGGTCGCTGCTGCTGCCAAAGCCGGTGTGAAAACTGTTTTCATCCCCCGGGATAACGCTGAAAACCTATACCACGTTTCTGGCATAGAAATCGTCCCCGTGACCCACATCAGCGAAATCTTCAGCCGTCTTTTCGGCAACATCGATAATTCCCAATCGGAAACGGTTGCCGCCGCTTCAGCTGCCTTTAACGTGCATAGCGGTGAACGTTCTGCTTCACAAACAGCATAAAAAAGAGGAGCCACAAAAACTCTGTGGCTCCTTTTTCACATTCTTCCTTAGAAGATTAATAGTTCTGCTTGCGAAGTTCAAAATAGCTCTGGGGATGAGCACAAACAGGGCACACTTCAGGCGCCTTTTTACCCATAACCAAATGACCGCAGTTGCGGCATTCCCAAATCACTTCTTCACTCTTTTCAAAAACAGCTTGCATTTCAACATTGTTCAAAAGGGCACGATAGCGCTCTTCATGAGTTTTTTCAATAGCTGCTACCATACGGAACTGCGCTGCCAATTTTGTAAAGCCCTCTTCTTCAGCTTCTTTGGCAAAGCGACTGTACATGTCGGTCCATTCATAATTTTCGCCGTTGGCTGCATGCAGAAGATTTTCGGCTGTGTTGCCCAGCTCGCCTAAGGCTTTAAACCAAAGCTTTGCATGCTCCTTTTCGTTATTGGCTGTTTCTTCAAAAATTGCGGAAATTTGCTGATAACCTTCTTTTTTTGCCACGGACGCAAAGTATGTATACTTATTGCGCGCCTGGCTTTCACCGGCAAATGCCTCCATCAAGTTTTTCTCTGTTTTGCTTCCCTTTAATTCCATTTTCTGTTTTTTCCTCCTTGCAATGTAATTATATTAATTTAAAGAAAATACTAAATCAACTCAATGAGACCGTAGTCGCCATTCTTTCTCTTATACACAACATTGGGCTCACCGGTTATGTCGTTATTAAAAATATAGAACTGGTGACCCAGAAGGTTCATTTGCAGAATAGCCTCTTCAGCACTCATAGGCTTTGTTGCAAACCGCTTCTTGCGAACAATTTTAAATTCCTCTTCCTCCTCAACCGCCTCGCCAAAAGGAATTTGTTCCAAAGCTGCCGCTTCAAAATTCTCCTTTTTCAGTTTTTTCTCAATTCTGGTTTTGTGCTTACGGATTTGACGTTCTAAAATATCCACAGCATTGTCAATGCTGACATACATATCTTCTGTTGCCTCTTCAACACGCATAATCAAGCCGCCGGAATGAACAGTTGCTTCAACAACCTGCTTTTCCCTTTGCACAGAAAGAGTGATTATCGCTTCTGTTTCTTTTTGGAAATATCGATCTAATTTGCTGAAGCGATCTTCGATCCTGTCTTTTAAACCCTGTGTCAATTCAATCTGTTTACCTGTCATCGTTAATTTCATACGGATCCACTCCTCTTTTTGTATAATAACAAGGAAAATTACCTTGTAACAATTATTTTCCCATCTTTTTTCATTTTAAACAAAAAATTTCGTGTTCCCGTAATTTTTTTATAAATGCTCTGCAAATACCGTAATGTATGACAAAAGACAACCCCTTTGACTGCTAACGGCAGCACTTCTTTACGGCTATATCTCCCTTTAAATTATACCAAAAGAGCCAAACACAAAAATCCATACAAACAAGGTTAAAATGCAGAAGGCAGAGGTGAGCACAACCAGTTGCCCTGCCAGAGTTTTATCCCCGCCCATTTGCTGCGCCATGGAAAAAGATGAAACAGCAATGGGGCCGCCAAATGTCACCAAAAGGCAGGCAAAGGCCTCGCCGTGAAAACCAAGGTATGCCGCAATTGAAAGAATAATGGCAGGCAAAACAACAAGCCGTGCCAAGAGTATAATGACATTTTCTTTAACATAACCCTTAATGCTGGTAAAGGTAAAGCCCGCGCCCAGTACAACAAGAGCCAGTGGCGAAGACACATGCGCGATGTCTGACACGGTTTTCTCAAGCACCTGTGGCAATTCTATTTTAAAGAGCAAAAATACCATGCCCGCTACACAACCAATGATTAAAGGATTGGTCACAATGCCCTTTAATATCTTTTTAAAATGAATGTTGCCACCTTTAAAAAGCTCTAAGCTGATAACACCCAAAACATTGAATAAGGGCACCACCAGCGCAACCATTAAAGAGGACAATCCCGTTGTGTTATCACCGCAAATATAACTGACTAACGGCACACCCAAAATGGCAAAATTGGTTCTGAAAAACCCCTGCAGAATGACCCCGCGTTTAGCATTATCCTTTGTGATAAAATAGACCGCCAAAAGTCCAAGCGCAAACACACAAAGCACGCACACTGTGGTAAAACCAAACAAATCCGCTGCAATGCCAAAGCCTTCGGCAGATTTTGTCTTGTAGATGTTATTAAACAAAAGTACAGGCAAAAACACCTTAAAAACCAGCTTGTTGATTGCGTCAAAGACCTTTTCGTCAACAAAATGTATGCCCTTTAGCACATACCCTAAAAGCATCATTAAAAAAATCGGCGTCACAGCCTCAAGTGACAATGTTAAGCTATCCATAAAATTTCCTCTTCGTCTCAAGATTTGAGTCTCACTATGCCCCACATAAAATTCAAACAAGGCATGGCGCCCTGTTACTTTTCTTTATAGTACAGCATACAATGGCAAAAGCCTTCAAAATCGGGGTCTTTGATCTGCTCTTTGAACGCTTTGCACATACATTTTGTATCTTCATTTTGTTCCCTAATGCAGGGACAATAGCCCCCTGTCCGCTTAAGACCCTCCTGAACCACTTTCACAATTTCTTCATCAGGATTAAACTTGATTTTCATGCTTACATCTCCTCAATTTTCGGCATTATAAGTGCAGCAACGATATATGCGATGATGCCGCAACCGCCAAACAAGGTAAACAAAACCCAAGCCAGACGAACAAGGGTCGAATCCATTTCAAAATATTCGGCAATGCCGCCGCAAACACCGCAGATTTTTTTGTCTACTAATGATTTATAAAGCTTTTTCTTCATAGTATGTACCTCCAAGATTATTTTTATTTTATGTACTGAACGGTTTTGCATGAACACAGCTCAAGCAAAACCGACATTAGTGATGGTGATGATGGTGTCCACAATCCTCCACATGTTCAACATGACAATGCTCACAGCTGCAGTATTCATCAGGGCATTCAAGTTCTAAAGTGGCGTGCCCAATGTGGAACTCTTTAAGCTCTCTTCTTATTTCTTCTTTCAATTCGCTACTTTGATTGTCTGTAACAACATGCATTGTTGCATAATGATTGTTTCCGTCTATGCTCCAAACATGAACATGATGAACATCCAAAACCCCTTCAATTTCGCGAATGTGTTTTTTCAGCTCCTCCATTTTAATACCTGCGGGAATCTTTTCAAGAAAAAGGTTTTCAATCTGTTTAAAATTCTTGGTAGCATTAATGAGAATGAAAACCGCCACAACGATTGACAAAATGGGGTCAATAATGGCAAAGTCGGTAAAACGCATAACAACCGCACCAATTAAAACAGCAATCCAACCAAGAACATCTTCCAGCATGTGAAGATTAACTGCTTTTTGATTGAGTGAGTCTCCGTCTTTTGTAAATACGGCCGCCAAAAAATTAACGAAAGCGCCGATAAGTGCAAAAATTATCATCTTGTCATAATGAATTGTAACAGGATTAAAAATTCTGATTATAGCATTATATATAACAACAGCAGACCCCAAAAGCAAAATAACAGTGGTAATTAAACTGCCTGCAACTGAAAACCGCATATAACCATATGTATATATATCATCAGGCTGTTTTTTACTTTTGCGCTCTAACAGCCACGAACAACCTATGCTTATTGCATCACCTATGTCGTGCACCGCATCTGAAACGATGGCCACACTACCCGTAACGGCACCGCCAACAAGCTCAAAAATTGAAAAAATGAGATTGAGAAAAAATGCAATAAAAATCTTTTTTTCCGTTTTCATCTATCGCTTCCCTCCCTAGACGCTGATTTTATAAAATTCTACATATATATTCTACCACTTTTTATGCAAAAGGTCAAAGAAAATTCTTCTTTTATGCAATCTTTTTTTTAAAATATCTCCCGTCTGATTCTAATCTTTTTATGTTGTTTCCTAATTATACACATATCCTCCGCTTTTCTTTTTGGTTGACAAAAAAGGTTTGAATATGATATACTTTAAAATGAATAAAAATGTAATTTTGTCTGACTTTCGTGAGGATGATATTTATGAATCGAATATTGATCATACCAAATCCCAAACGCGATCCTGATTTTTTTTATACAAAACAGGTTATATCCTGTCTTGAAGAACGGCAGCTGTTTGTCAGCGAAGCATATGCCTCTTCTATTGAGGGTCTTGCAACGCCTCTGTCACGCGAATCAATGTACGAAAATGTTGATTTGGTCATTGCTTTAGGTGGCGACGGCACGCTGCTGGGCGCAGCACGAGAAGCTGCTGTTTATCAGCTCCCCGTTTTGGGTATCAATTTGGGGCATTTGGGCTTTTTGGCTGAAATAGAAAAACACGAAATTGCAGAGAGTCTTGCAAAACTTTCTGCCGATGAATTCACCATTGAGAACAGAATGATGCTCTGTGCCGAGTTACAGCGCGCAACAGGCGAAATCCAAACCCTTGATGCTCTCAATGACATTGTTGTCAGCCGCAGCCACAGCTCACGGCTGATTTATCTCAATTTGTATGTAAACGGCGAATTTGTTGATAATTATAAAGCCGACGGCATGATTGTGGCCACGCCCACGGGGTCTACCGCTTATTCCATGTCGGCGGGGGGACCCATTTTAGACCCGGCGGTTAAAAGCTTTGTTATCACCCCTATTTGCCCGCATAAGCTTTATGCAAAAACCGTGGTGGTGCCCGATCAAGTGGAAATCACCATGACAATTAACAACAAAAACCCCCGTTCTGCTGTTATCAGCAGTGACGGTCAGCGAGGCATCCCTTTTTCAGATGGAGATGTTATAAAGCTGAAGCGTTCCGAACATACCGCACGATTGGTTAAAATTAAAGACAGCCGTTTTTACAGCGTTTTGCAACATAAACTGCTGGGAAAGGAAAGATAAGCCATGAAACAAAAGAGACATGCTGCTATTTTAGATTTAATTGCACATCAGGAAATTGTCACACAGGAGGATTTAGCGACTCGTCTGCGCAACAGCGGTTTTCAGGTGACTCAGGCCACTGTCTCCCGTGATATTAAAGAGCTGAAGCTTACCAAAATTCCCGGTGAGGGCGGCATTTATAAATATGCGCAACCCAAGGCATCTGCTGCGGCTCCCAACCGTCAGCTTCTCATTTTGTCCCGCTCTGTTTTTAATGTTAACTTTGCGCAAAACATTGTGGTAATTAAAACCCATGCCGGCATGGCGCAGGCAGCAGCCGCTGTTTTAGATGCCCTGTCTATGAAAGAAATCATTGGCACACTGGCTGGTGATGATACCATCTTTTGCGTAACAAAAGATGAAACTGCCGCCATGCAATTAACAGGACGGATTAAAGCGCTGTTATAATGTTTTTAAAGCTGATGGGCTGCACTGTTAGGAGGACTATCCATGCTGTTTTCTCTCCACATTCGAAATATTGCTTTGCTCGATGATGTCCAAATCGAATTTAATAACGGTTTTAATGTACTATCGGGTGAAACCGGCGCTGGCAAATCGATTTTAATCAGCTCAATTAATCTGTTGCTGGGTGATCGTGCCAATCGGGAGCTGATTCGTCATGGCGCTGACAGAGCCGAAGTGAGCGGTTTATTTTATGTCGATAACGCCCAACTGCGTGCATATTTAACGGAGCTTGGCGCTGAAATAGACGAAGACGGAGCACTCTTGATTTCTCGGCAGCTGCTTCGTGACGGAAAAAACATCTGTCGCATTGGCAGCCGACCGGCCACTCTTGCTGAACTTAAAACCATAGGGCAGCTTTTGGTGAATATTCATGGTCAGTTGGATAACCAGGCTCTGCTCAACCCCGGTGAACACATTCATTTTTTAGACAGTTTTTTAAAGGACGAGGGCAAAACTGCCCTTCCTGCCTACACAGAAGCATATCAGAACTGGCGCAATCTTTCTAAACAAGCTCTTTCCATGGATATGGATGAGGCAGAGCATCTGCGCAAAATTGATATGCTCTCTTTTGAAGTTGATGAGATAAGAAGTGCCAATTTAGACCCTGATGAAGAGGAAGACTTGAAAAGACGCCGCGATGTTATCAACCATCGCAGACAGCTTGAAAAAAACGTAGGACAAGCCATATCCGTTCTGTGCGACAGCATGGATGGTCAGGATGCCCGTCAAGCTTTGGCCATCGCAGCTGAATCCTTGGAATCGGCTGCTGCATTAGATGGTGAGCTTGCCCCACTGAGTGACGCACTTTTTTCAATTTTAGATGAAACCGACGAGGTCTCAAAATCTCTTAGGCATTATTTTGACCGATTATCCGACGAGGACTTACCCATTGACGAAATTGAAGCTCGTCTGGATTTGATATATCGCTTAAAAAGAAAATACGGCAAAACCGTCTCTGAAGTGTTGGCGCACGCCGACGCTTGCGAGGAAGAACTTACGACTTTACAAACAATGGAAGCACAAAAAGAACAAATGGCATTACTTGTAAAAGAAGCCGAGCAAAAAGCTGCCGATTGTGCTGCACAGTTAACTTTTTTGCGCCAAAAGGCTATCCCTGCAGTTGAAAGTGCCATCACAGAAACACTTCATTTTTTAAACATGCCCGATGCTGATTTTCGTGTTGAACTAACCAATATCCCTCTCTCTCGATTTGGAGCAGAGGAAATCAGTTTTATGATTACCACCAACTCCGGCGACGAACTGCGTCCGCTGGCTAAAATTGTTTCCGGCGGCGAACTTTCCCGCATTATGCTGGCTATTAAATCTGTCCTGACCGACGGCGACAGTACAGACACCTTGATTTTTGACGAAATCGACGCCGGTGTCAGCGGCATTGCTGCACAAAAAATCGGTCGCAAATTAAAGAGTCTCGCCGCCGGCAAGCAAGTGCTTTGCGTCACACATTTGGCCCAGATTGCCGCCATGGCAGATACACACTTTTTGATTAAAAAAGATTCGGTAGACGGTCACACAAAAACAGAGGTCGTGCCCCTTTCGCACAGCGAGCGCATACAGGAGCTGGCACGAATTATCAGCGGCGAAACCGTAACCGCTACCACATTAAAGCAAGCGGAGGAATTGATTGCTTTTGGAAAAGACAATGGTTAACGAATTAAAAGAGTTATTGTCGACCCAGGGTATGACCGAGGTGGGTTTTGCAGCTGTTACACCCCCTGAGGAATATGCCGCTTTAACTCATGCCGTCTCTTTGGTGTTGCCTTTATCTGATGCGGTGATTGATACCATAAAAACCGCACCCACACATACATATTTTCACCATTACAGAACAGTAAACGCCTATTTGGACCGACTGGCGCTATCCGTGGGACTCTTTTTGCAAAATCGCGGCTATCGTTATGTTTGTGTTCCTGCTTCACAGAGTATTAATGGTTTTAGCGGATTGTTTTCGCATAAAGAGGCTGCTGTTTCTGCAGGCTTGGGCGTTATAGGTCGTAATGCTCTTTTTCTTTCTGAAAAATATGGTCCCCGGGTGTGTCTGGCAACCATTTTGACTGACGCTGACCTCTCTTTAGGGTTTAAAGCCCTCTCAAAAAAAGACCCTTGTGCAAACTGTCAGGCTTGCGTGAGAGCATGTCCTGCCATGGCCATTTCGGGAAAATCCTATAAAGAAGGTAGCAACGATATTATAGACCGTTCTGCCTGCAGCGAACACATGAAAAGAGCCTATCAAAAAATAGGTCGTGGCGTTGTTTGTGGACTTTGCATGAGTGTTTGTCCCGCCGGTCGAAAATAAAATTTGAATGAAATTTTTTTAATTATACAAGATAAATATGAATTTGGGAGGGATACTGTTGTTTAAATTCGGACAAGACATTGGCATTGATTTAGGAACCGCTACCATTTTAGTCTATGTAAAAGGAAAAGGCGTTGTGCTGAAAGAGCCCAGTGTTGTCGCCATTGACACCAATACAGGCAGGGTGCTCAAGGTTGGCAGAGAGGCGCAGGAAATGATTGGCAGAACACCGGGCAACATTGTGGCAATCCGCCCCTTAAAAGATGGTGTTATCTCCGATTATGACTCCACGCAAAAAATGATTCGCTATTTTTTGCGGAAAGTTTGCAAAAATCGTTTCTTTAAACCCCGTGTTATGATTTGTGTGCCCAGTCAGGTGACTGAGGTTGAAGAAAAAGCAGTAAACGACGCCGCCATTCAGGCCGGCGCCAGCAAAGCCTTTATCATTGAAGAGCCTTTGGCAGCTGCCATCGGTGCAGGGCTTGACATTTCAAAGCCCTATGGTCATATGATTGTAGATATCGGCGGCGGCACTGCCGATGTGGCTGTTATTTCTTTAGGCGAGATTGTCGTTAGCAATTCTTTAAAGGTTGCCGGCGATAAATTTGATGAAGCTATTGTGAAATACATTCGCAAAAAGCACAACATGATGATTGGCGACCGCACCGCCGAGGAATTAAAAATCACAATCGGCGGCGTATATCCCCGCCCTGTCCCCTTAGCTATGGAAGTTAAAGGTCGTTGCCTGATTACAGGTTTGCCTAAGGTGATTACCATTGATTCTGAAGAGATGTTGGAAGCATTAGAAGAATGTGCCACTCAAATTGTGGAAGCCGTTCGCTCTGTTTTAGAGAAAACACCGCCTGAACTCATTGGTGACATCAGCACCGGCGGTATTTTGCTCACCGGTGGCGGCAGCTTGATTTACGGTCTCGATAAGCTCATCTCTCGAGAAACCGGTTTAGAGGTCTTCATCGCCGAAGATGCGGTACGCTGCGTTGCCAAAGGCACCGGCATGTCAATGGAATATATGGATAGCATGAAACAAGGTACACGCTATAAAATGTAATATAGACATATAAAAAGGGACTGCCTGTGCAGTCTCTTTTTATATGTCTATATTACTCTTTGTCACTTTCCATGGCCGCCTGATATAAAGAATAGTACATACCTTTCTTTGCCATAAGGCTTTCGTGATTACCCTGCTCTACGATGCCTTGGTCAGTCAGCACCAAAATCAGCTGTGCATTACGAATGGTTGAAAGTCTGTGTGCAATGGTAAAGGTGGTTCTTCCCTTTGCAAGTTCTTCTAAAGACTTTTGAACCAGCCGTTCACTTTCGTTATCAAGGGACGAGGTGGCTTCGTCCAAAATCAAAATGGGCGGGTTTTTCAGGAAAACACGGGCAATACCTAGGCGCTGTTTTTGTCCGCCCGAAAGCTTAACGCCCCGCTCACCCACATAGGTGTCATATCCATTGGGGAGCTGCATTATAAAGTCATGAGCACCGGCCATTTTAGCCGCTTCAATAACTGCGTCTAAATCGGCACCGGGCTTTCCATACTCAATGTTTTCAAAAACTGTTCCGGAGAACATGTAAATGTCCTGCTGCACCACACCAATCTGTGACCGCAAGGATTCTAAAGTGACATCTGAAATGTTGTGACCATCAATGGTGATACTGCCGGATGTGATGTCATAAAACCGGGGCAAAAGGCTGCATAAAGTGGTCTTTCCACCGCCGGACGGACCAACCAACGCCACGCTCTCACCGGGCGCTATAGACAAATTGATGTCTGTCAGCACATTGTCCAGGTCATCTGCATACCGAAAGGATACATCTGAAAATGCGATGGCGCCCTGTGCCATCGGCAAGGGATAGGCATCGTCTTTATCGTGAATCTGCACCGGTTCATCCATAACCTCGCAGAATCTTTCAATGCCCGTAACGCCCCGTTGAAACTGTTCCATAAATTCCACAATGCGACGAATGGAGGTAAGTAGCGTGTTCACATACAAAAGATAGGCCACAAGGTCTGCCGGTGCAATATGACCATTAATCATAAATATCGAGCCAGAGACCAGCACCGCCACATACATAATGCCGTCAAAAGAACGGGTGCTGCTTTGGAACTGCGCCATATATTTATAATTCAATCGTTTAATGCTTAAAAACTTGTTGTTACCCTTTTTAAACTTCTCATTTTCAACCGTCTCATTGGCAAAGGACTTAACCACACGAATACCCAGCAGGCTGTCCTCCACCTGTGAGTTGAGTTCACCCACCAGCACACGGGATTCTCTGAATGTTCTGCGCATACGGCGATTTAAGAAAAACGAAACCAAGAACAAAAACGGCAGAAAAGAGAAAATAATCAGTGTGAGCCACACATTGACCGTGCTTAAAATGCAGAAAGCTGCAACAATCTTAATGCCCGAGATAAAAAACTCTTCAGGACAGTGGTGTGCAAATTCCGTTATGTCAAACAAGTCACTGGTTATGCGGGACATAAGGGTACCGATTTTTGTATTATCATAAAAAGAAAAGGAAAGCTTGGATAAATGATTAAACAAATCCTTTCGCATATCGGTTTCAATCCGTGCACCCATCACATGACCCACATCTGCCATAAAGTAGCTAGCAAATGTATCAATAGCGCGTAAAACCAGATAAAAAAGCCCCACCGACAAAACAAGCTGCAAGGTTAAAGTCTCCGGTGCCTCGGTGGCGCGACCGGTAATCATACGAACCAAAAGCGGCAAAACAAGTTCGCAAATTGTGGTTAAAGCGGCACAAAACAAATCAAATATTAAAATCCATTTATACGGCTTAAAATACGGCAAAAAACGCCGAATTAAACCTTTTTTTCTCTTTTTCATATGCCCTCCTGTCACACAATTTATCCTAAAAATGCCTACTCATTTTTCTCCAAAATCCAAAGCAGCCTGGCACATCACTATCATGCCTGTTTTAATGCATTGTTCATCAATCGTAAAGGCTGCATTGTGCCAGGGCATAACTGCACCGATTTTCTCATTGCCGCTACCATAATAAATGTAGGTAGCAGGAACTTCTTTGCTAAAGTAAGCAAAGTCCTCTCCGCCCATAGACGGCGCCACACCTTCAAGCACATTCTCTTTGCCCAAAATAGCTTCTGCACTTTTGCGCACAGCATCTGTCATCGCTTGGTCATTGAGAAGAGGCGGATATAAATAATTAAAATTGAATTCACATTCAGCACCAAAGACAGCTGCAATTTGCTCTGCTATTTCGCCCATTCGCTTTGCCAGATATTGCCGAACCGTTTCATCAAAGGTCCGCACTGTGCCGCTGATATAGGCATCATCGGGAATCACATTAAAGCAAGTGCCTGCCTGAAACATATTGACTGAAATCAGGTGCTTTTCTAAAGGTGTAGTATAACGGGCAGACAAGGCATTCCATGCATTTAAAATCTGAACACCTATTGAGATAGGGTCAACACATTCATGGGGATACGCTCCATGACCGCCCTTGCCGCGAATGGTCATGTTAAAGTCGTCAGGCGATGCCATCACCTCACCATATTTAACCAAAACCTTGCCAGCAGGAACGCTGTTGATAACATGAGCGCCCACAGCCGCATCCACATGGGGATTTTCCATAACCCCCTCTGCAATCATGGGCTTAGCACCGCCCTCACCCTCTTCTGCAGGCTGAAACACCAGCTTTACATTGCAAGAAAGTCTGTCACGCATTTGCATTAAAATAGCTGCCACACCCAGCAAAATTGCAACATGCACATCATGTCCACAGGCATGCATGCATCCGTCAATTTGTGATTTAAAATCGCAATCGGTTTCCTCTTGCACGGGCAGGGCATCCATGTCGGCGCGCAAAAGCAATGTTTTTGCCTTTGGGTCTACCTCAATCAAGCCCACAACGCCGGTTTTGGCAACGCCCTTTTTATAGGGTATGCCCCACTTTTCTAAATAAGAGCAGATTAAATCTGATGTTTTATATTCGCAAAAGCCAAGTTCGGGATGCCGATGAATTGTACGGCGAATCTCAACAATCTCATCAAAAATTTGTTCTGCAAGTTGTTTTACTGTTTCCAACAAAACTCCCTCCTAGTAAATTCTGAATACGCCGGTAACTTTGCCTAAAATTTTAACATCACGCACCAAAATAGGCGATAACGCCTCATTTTCCGGCTGCAATCTGATGTAATCACTTTCGCGATAAAAGGTTTTAACGGTGGCCGAATCATCCAAAAGTGCAACTACAATGTCGCCGTTGCGGGCTGTTTCCTGCTGCTCCACAATCACATAATCGCCGCTTAAAATACCGGCTTCAATCATGCTGTCACCCTTGACCTTTAACATAAACACATTTTTGTTGTGGGCAAAAACCATAGGAAGCGGAAAGGTGTCGGTCACATTCTCCTGGGCCAAAATGGGTTGACCGGCTGCCACGCTGCCTACCACTGGAACAGACAAATATTCCGCAACAGGCTCTGCCATGCGCTCTGCCTCGGTTTCCACCAAGCGGATGGCACGGGTTTTGGAGCCGTCTTTAACCAACAGGCCTTTGTCCTCCAGCTTTTTTAAATAGGTGTGCACCGTTGAGGGTGAACTGAGCCCCACCGCCGTGCAAATTTCACGAATTGAGGGGGGATAGCCCTTAAGGCGCACCTGTTCGTTGATAAATTCTAATATTTCATTTTCCCGGTTTGTTCTTTTAGCCATATTCGTTTCCTTTCGTTGTCTTTGCAACAACACATAATCCATATATGTTAATGATAACACAAAACTTGGCAAAAATCAAACATTTGTTCTGTTTTTTTAAAATTTTTATTTTGCTTGTTTTCTAAGCTTTCTGCAATACTGCGTGCAGAGTTTATCGGTACATTCTGAACACTTTAAGGCCATATTGCTGTTTTCCCAAAAGCGTTCCGGATAAATAAATACACACAGTTCCCAAATAAGCCAAATAATAAACGAAAACACAACCAAAGACCAAGAATAAAAACTGTTAACTGCAACGATGGGCAAAAACATCATTAAGTGGTCCCAATTGAAAATTCTGCAGGTAGTGCAGCATTTGTTTTTCATAATAAGTCTGAAGGGGCACCAGATTAACACGCAAATTAAATCACAAACATAAAAGAAAATGGAAATGAGAATCATGAGTCCTGTGTCAATAATGCCCGTTACATGCAACAGGCTGAGAACGACCGTCAACGCAACCCATATCACCATAACTTCATAGGCCGCTGCGGTCGTATCTTTTATATACTTTTTCAGATTCTGATGATTAATTTTCTCCTTAATGGGTCTAAAAAGGGATTCAAAAATCTTTTGCGAGCCTATGGAAATATGCGCTTTCACAGGCATGAGCTGCAAAATCATATCCCACAGCCATATGCCCCAAAGCAGATGCATAAGCGAAAGGGAGTGAAAAAAATTCCAACCCTTTGCTACATCAAATTGTTCTTTATCAAATATGTATGTCAAAACGCCAATCAGCAAAATAACAATTCTGCCAAACAACCTTAAAAAATATCTTGCTCTTGTTTTTGACATGGTGCTGCGTCTTTTCATGAATTGCTTCTACCTCATTTTAAAATACTTTTTACACCCAAATCATTTTGTATAGACAAGCTCATAGTGTTCGCCGTCATTAAATTCGGCACCGTCCACACCGGTCATCATGCCTTCTCCGTTTTTGTTAAAACCCCAATAGCATCCGTTTATGTCATAGTCTGCCGTGATGCCGTTAACCTTTTTAACATAAAGACCATAAGCACCCTGCTCGCCCTCAATTAAACCATGCGCCACCAGAGCATCCCCCAGAATTTCTTCATCCGAGTGAATGGTGAAGGTGACGGATTTCTCTTCGGCAACCACCTCTACCATAACCGTTTTAGCGCCCTCACCAAATTCAGCGTCTTCCGTATAAGTTGCCACGCTCCACACATCTGTCTCGGTGGCAGACTGCATACAGCCGGAAAGATTAAGGCACAAAGCAAGCACCAAAAGAACACCAAACGAGATTGTAACTGTTTTTTTCATTTCCGTCTCATCCTTTAATAATTAGTTTCTAAAACTTCAATTATAAACACATTTTAAATATCTCTTTTACCACTTCAAAGTCCATATCTATATAACTCTTAATCTTTCTCTGCTTACCAAAGGTACAAAGGTCAGCAAGCTTTTCTATGCAGCTTGCATCAAGGCCGAAATCGGCAAGGCAAGTTGGCATGCCGATGGACTTGAAATAGTCTGCCATCTTTTCTATGCCGGCCAAAGCGGCAGCCTCGTCATCGGCTTGGGTACAATCCCACACCCTGCGTGCAAACTGTGCAAAACGCGGAATATTTTGCTTATAAATATATTTTGCCCATGCCGGAAAAAGAACCGCAAGGCCTGCACCGTGGGCAATTTCATCATATTCACCACTTAAAGCGTGCTCTAGCTGATGCACTGACAAGGCATTTTCACGACCACAGCCGGTAAGGTCGTTATGAGAAAGGCTCGATGCCCACATCATGTTGGCACGGGCATTATAATCCTGCGGATTTTTCATAAGGGTTGTACCTGCCGCTATGGTAGATTTTAAAACACTTTCAGCAATTCTGTCAGTCAGGTCTGTGGGCTCACAGGGCCGGAAATATCGCTCCATGGTGTGTGCCATAATATCAACCACACCACAGGCGGTCTGGTAGGCACTTACAGAATAAGTGAGTTCAGGATTCATAATGGCAAATTTACACCGGTTAAACTCGCTGTTAAAGCCCCGCTTCATATTAAGTTCCATGTTGGTGATAACGGCTGATGAACTCATCTCGCTACCTGCTGCAGCAATGGTTAAAATACATCCGATAGGCAAAGTATTTTCAACTTTTGCTTTTCCTATCGGGAAGTCCCACGGGTCACAATCGGCACAAGCACCTGCAGCGGTATATTTTGAAGAATCAAGCACACTGCCACCACCTACAGCAAGAATCATTTGCACCTTGTTTTCCTTGGCAACTTTTACTGCTTCACGAACAAATGAAAGTTTGGGATTTGGCTCAACACCGCCCATTTCAACAACCATTATGTCGTTTTCGGCAAGAGATGCCATAACCTCATCATAAAGTCCCGATTTTTTTATGCTGCCCTGACCGTATTGCAGCATTATGTTGTCATATCCATATCCTTTAATGATTGCACCTACATCTTTGTGCTTATCCTTTCCAAAAATCACCTTGGTTGGTGCATGATATATAAAATCATTCATTAATTAAGTCACCTCATATTTTACTCATTTTTGTGCTAATACAGTCCGTTTGCTTACCGGCTGATAGTATCACAATTCCGCATACACCAATTATACAATAATTTTTCTTATAAATCAACTAAAAGCTCATAATAAAACCCCCACAAAAAGCATTTTGCGGGGGTTTGGACACATCATAATAGTAGGGATTGAGATAATTACAGTTCAATCTTTTCCATATAATCGATATCACAGCAATTCTTTTTAATGCGCATAACAAAATTAAATTTATCAAGGTCTGTGCACATAGCAAAATCAGCCTCGGGGAAAACATCGTTCTGGGCCTTATCAAAGAACTTTGCACCGGATGTGGTCTTTAAGCTTTCGATTTCTTTTTCCATATCCATGGTGGTGCCTTCAAGCAAGCTCTTTATGTATTCAGCACAGAGTGTATCCTCTTCTGTTTCCGAAAGTGCCTCAAGTCCCATGCAAACAAGAGAAACATCCTGAGCCCCACTCTTTTTGATATATTCTGCAATGGCTTTTGCATTCACTAGGCTGCCGCCTAAAATTTCATCGGCATTTTGGGCATTTGCAATACCCTGTGTGCCTGCGCTTGTGGTATGCACAACCACTTTATCCTTAACATCAATATTCATAAGCTCTGAAGGTGAGTTGCCTGTATCAAAGCCCGGCATAATTTTGCCGTGACGCTCGCCTGCCAAAATAATGTCAGGATTTTCTTTTTTCAGTCTATATGCAAGGTCAATATCGCCTACGGGAATAACCTTTTTAGCGCCCTTTGCAAAGCAATAGGCTTCTACCGAAAAGGCTCTGAAAACATCAATAACAACGGCGATACCTTTTGCCTGTTTTGCGCCCTCAATCATGTGTAAAATTTGAATGTTCATTATGTATCTTCCTCCTTAAGCTCAATGCTCATATTGTATCACAAAAGCCAAGTAATTGCAATATAAAACTTTATTTCAAGCAAGAAAAAAGCCCTGCAGCGTGGCAGGGCTTTCAAAAAATTACTGACCTAATTTAACTGCTTCAAAATCTTCTTCAATTTCTTTTGAAGGAGCCTTGGTTAACAAGGACACAACAACAATCAAAATGGAAGAGAAGATGAACGCCGGCAGAAGTTCATAAATCGCGAACACACCACCAATTTTAGCAATAACCAACTTCCACAGGAAAACCATGCCCGCGCCACCAATCATACCGGCAACGGCACCGGCTCTTGTTGTTCTCTTCCAGAACAGCGAGAACAGCATTAAGGGACCGAAAGTTGCGCCAAAACCTGCCCAGGCAAAAGATACAACCTGAAAGATAACACTGTTTTCATCAAGAGCAATGACAATAGCAATTAATGCAATGACTAAGAGCGTGATTCTTGTCATGGTCATAACCTGCTTATCAGATGCTTTTTTATTACAAACACCCTGATAGATGTTCTTTGCAAAGGCGGATGCTGCAATGAGCAGATAAGAGTCGGATGAGCTGATGGTTGCTGCCAGAATACCTGCCATAACAAAACCGGCAAGAATCGGAGGCAGGAAGCTTGTTGAAAGCTGAATGAAAATGCTTTCAGCAGCACTCTTTGTGAGTAGTGCATCACCGGCTAAAACACTGGGATTATTCATAGCAATAATTCTACCTACCAAGCCGATAAACACAGCAACAGCAAGAGAAATTACAACCCAAATCATTGCAATTCTTCTGGAGCTTTTCAGTTCTTCTTCTTTGCGGATTGCCATAAAGCGCAAAAGAACCTGAGGCATACCGAAGTAGCCCAGACCCCATGCCATCATAGAGAAAATAGTTAAAATGCCGTAGGGCGCACGGTCACCAAATAAGGGCGCACCATTTTCAACAATCTGCTGACCTGCTTCGTTCACAACCGGTGTTGCAAGGCCAAAGAAATCCAAAAATCCGGGAATGGCTTTGGCATTTTCAATAACCTGACCAAAACCGCCTGCTGCAACAGTGCCAACAATAACGATAACCGCAAGAGCAATAATCATAACAATGCCCTGCATAAAGTCAGATGCACTCTCTGCTAAAAAGCCACCCAAAATTGTGTAGAGCAATACAAAAACAGCGCCAACAATCATCATTGAAATGTACGGCAGACCAAAAAGCGTTGAGAACAACTTACCGCAGGTTACAAAGCAGCTTGCCGCATAAACAGTAAAGAAAATTAAAATAAAGGCTGCTGCCAGCGTCATAATAACCTTTTTGTTTTCACGGAATCTATTTGAGAAAAATTCCGGTAAGGTAATCGCGTTATTTGCACGAATGCTGTAACGGCGCAATCTTTTTGAAACTATAAGCCAGTTTACATAGGTACCGATGGCAAGACCGATGGCTGTCCACGCCGCATCAGCAAGACCGCACCAATATGCCACACCGGGCAAACCCATCAAAAGCCAGCCGCTCATATCAGAAGCCTCTGCACTCATGGCTGTTACCCAAGGACCCAGTGAACGACCACCAAGATAATAGTTTTCAGAACTTGCATTTGCTTTTTTTGCAAACATAATGCCGATCACGATAACCGCTGCCATGTAAATGACCATAGCAAGTAAAATTTGAATTGTGTTACCTGACATAAAAAATAATCCCTCCTTAAAATTTCCAACACATTATATCATACATTTTTACAGAATGCAATACAGAATAAAGTACAGAATAAATTCTGTACTTTAAAAAATAAATATATCTTTTTTCTGCTATATAAAGCCTTTTATAAACAAGACGAAAGTTTAAACCCAAATTAAATTATTTTTTAAAACTTAATAAAAATACAGGCAAAAGTTCTTCGGCATAGCGACACAAAGAATAGCTACCGTCAGAAAGACACCAGTCATAAAGAAGAGCGCGCTCGCATAAGGCATAAATTTTGACCATGTCGTTAACGGATTTTTCCTGGGTAAACTCCCCTGCTTCCTGCGCCTTTGAAATAATTTTTCGCAAGAGCTTATAGTAGGTTCTGTTGTGGTCAAGCAAGTGCTTTTCACCCTTGGTAACAAGTTGAGAGGATAAAAGCTTTGCCAGCAAATCGAGAGAGATGCTGTTTTCCACCATGGTAAACAATTCTTTATTTAAATAAAGCAAGGTTTCAAATGCTGACATGTTTTCAGGCAGTGTTTCGGTTAATTCTTCATATTTTTCATCGAACATGTAAGAAAGCGAAGATAAAAGTGCATCCTTTCCGGTAAAATAGTGATAAAACGAGCCTTTTGATGTGCCGGATTCTTCAATGATTTCTTCAACAGTCGTATCGTCATACCCTTGCTCATAAAACAACTTCCACGCCGCCACAATAATTTTGCCCTTTGTGTTCCGCGAGGTTTTTTTAGACATGGCACCCTACTCCTTTCGTTATATTAATAAAGTACATATTTTAAGTTTTTCCTACAGACTAACATCCCGGCTGTGTACACATTAAAGACAACTTATATCCGTCAACATTTTTCGCATTAAAAAGATTTACAGTTTATCTGCAACTTTTTATTAGTCTAAATACCTGCTCGGCAGTATCTGACAGATTTTGATAGGCACGCTCCGAGTCCATGGCCTCTTGCAGCGTGCATGGCGTCTTTAAAATTGGGAAAAAGGCATCAATGCCGTGTTCGTTACAGCTTATCGCATCTTCTGTCACACAGCCCGAAAAGGCGATGACCGGCTTGTTATATTTTTTAGCAAGCCTTGCAACTCCAACAGGCGCCTTACCCATGTATGATTGCCTATCCAACCGTCCTTCGCCGGTGATAACAATATCTGCATCTTTTACATATTTTTCTAACTCAATTTCTTTTATAACCAGGTCAATGCCCGATTGCAAAGTAGCATCTAAATATGATAAGAAAGCAAAGCCCAAGCCACCTGCAGCACCGGTGCCGGGAATGTTTGCATCAGCTGCAGGCAAAACCTTTTGAATCAACTTGGCATAATCTAAAAGCCACGCGTCCATATCTTTAATCATTTCAGGTGTTGCACCCTTTTGAGGACCATAAACGGCACTGCAGCCATTTTCTCCGCACAGGGTGTTTTTCACATCGCAGGCAACACAAAAAGAACATTCGCGCAGTTCTTTTATGGCATTATCCGTTTTTATTTCAGCAATCTCTTTAAGTCCTTTTGCGCCAAAAGCAACCTGACTGCCGTTTTTATCAAGAAATTCAAAACCTAGCGCCTGAAGCATGCCGATTCCGCCGTCGTTGGTTGCACTGCCGCCTATGCCCACAATAAATTTGCGGTAATCTTTCGAAATCGCATCCCGAATCAGCTCACCAACACCGTATGTGGTTGTGTTTAACGGGTTTCTGTCCTTTTCATCTATCAGTGTAATCCCCGCCGCAGCTGACATTTCTATGATCGCTGTCTTTCTATGGGGCACAATTCCGTAACTACTTTTAATGAAATCACCTATGGGATTATGAACTGTTACCTCCACCATTTCACCGCCCGTTGCGGCGATAACAGCATCAAGTGTACCTTCTCCGCCATCAGCAAGGGGACACACCGTTATTTCGGCTTCAGGGTAAACCTTTCTGATTCCTTCATCTATTGCCTTTCCCGCTTGAAAGGTGGAGAGACTTCCCTTAAATGAATCTATTGCTATTGTTACCTTCATTTGTTATCTCCTTTTTCTCAGGCAGACCTTTAGCGTTTCTACAATTGAATACCTGAAAGTATTGTATCACAAATAACAGAAAAAGACAACTTATAAGTTGTCTTTTCTCCATATATTTTCAGTTTTAAACCGATTACGCTTTTATTTGCCAAAGTGCTCTTTCGTGGCAGTTTTAACCACCTTATGCAGCCCCAGGATACCAATTAAGTTTGGAATGGCCATTAAGCCGTTTAAGGCCTCTGAAATGCCCCAAATGACATCCAAGTTGCCCACGGCACCAACAAACACAACCAAAACATAAACACATCGGTAAAGCAGAACGGCTGTTTTGGATTTGTTGGTCAAAAATCCAGCACACACCTCTCCATAATAGGCCCAGCCCAAGATGGTAGACAGAGCAAAAAAGATGGTGGATAAGGTAACTATAGCGCCGCCAACACCGGGAATGATGGAATTAAAAGATGCAATGCTCAAAGCAGCACCCTGGAAATTGCCCTCGCTCCAAATCCCGCTGGTTAAAATAACCAACGCTGACAGCGTGCAAATAACAATTGTTGTAAAAAACACTTCAAACATGCCCCAAAGGCCTTGACGAGCCGGATCTTTTGTGCTGGAGGCAGCATGGGCAATAGGTGCACTGCCAAGACCGGCCTCATTTGAAAAGACACCTCTTGAAAAACCATAATGCATAGCAAGCATAATGCCATAGCCCGCACCACCACCGGCTGCTGCTTTAAAATTAAAAGCTTCTTTAAAAATCAGGGCAAAAGCTGCCGGAATTTTATCAAAATTGATAACCAGTGCAATTAGAGAACAAACAACATAGAAAACAGCCATAAAGGGCACCAGTTTTTCATTAACAGAAGCAATTCTGCGCATGCCACCCAAAATAACCGCTGCCGCAATAGCTGTTAACACAACACCCGTAATCCACGGCGCAACACCTGCTGTGCTCTCCAGTGCAATGGCAATGGAATTGGACTGTGTTGTATTGCCAATGCCAAGACAGGCAGCCATGGCAAGAACGGCAAAAATTGCTGCAAGCCATTTTAAGTTAAGACCATTCTTTATGTAATACATAGGTCCGCCGACCCATTCGCCTTTTTCGTTTTTCTCTCTGAATTTCAACGAAAGAACAATTTCTGAATATTTTGTTATCATGCCCAAGAGAGCACTAACCCACATCCAGAACACAGCACCGGGGCCACCGGACATAATGGCTGTGGCAAGTCCTGCAATGCTACCTGTTCCAATGGTGCCGGCCATGGCCGTGGCCACCGCCTGAAATGGACTCACGCCAGATGTATCTTTTTCGTGCTGTTCTTTTGAAAAAACGCCCAAAATTGTCTTCTTTAACATATAACCAAATTTTCCAAACTGCAAAAAACCTATTTTAGCAGAAAGAAAAATGCCTGTTCCAATTAAAAGCGTAAGCATGATGGGACCCCAAATGACCCCATTGATTTTATCGATTATAACCATAAATCCAGATATCCCCTTTTATTCCATAACTGTTTAAATTACATATTTTCATTTTCAGGCAACAAACATAATTCACATTTGTTTGTTGAAAGCACAACGGATGTCCGTGTGAGCGAAACCCCTTTTGTCGACTTGATGTAGTTCAAAATCTCTTCCAACGGCTTGCCTGATTTTGTAACTACTTTTAAAATAAAATCAAAATCGCCGGCAATATAATGACACTCGGTTATAAACCCATTTTCCTTTATCCTTTTCACAAAACCCTCATTAAATTTGGGATGTTCAAGGCTCACATAAATAAAAGCCATAAGTTCTCTGCCCAAGGCACTCTGATTGATAAGTGTGGTATAGCCCTCAATGACGCCCGAATTTTCAAGCTTTTTAATTCGCTCTATGACGGCCGAGGTGGACAAATTAATTTTTGCCCCTATGTTCGTTGCATTTTCTCTTGAATTTGTCTTTAAACATTCTAAAATCTGATAATCTATAGCATCCATATAAATTACCTCCCCCATAATTTTAAATTATATATAAAACAAAAATTATTGTAAAGTTCTTTTTAAAATAACCTATTTTTTTGTTTAGAATACATTTTTAACCAAATTTTTTTTGGTAAATTCCCATAGTCGCCAAAATAATAAGGACGCATTTTGCAAGTTTAGATTTCTTTTAAGACGAATAAAAAAAGCGCTGTGATAATTTTTTATCACAGCGCTCTCTGCTATAAATTTAATAGGTTATTTAAGGCTTGTTAAAAGTTTTTGTCCTTCCGAAATGATAAATTCAGCAACGCCTGCCTTAAAGTTTGAGCTTCTTGCCTCGTAGCCACCCTCATCATATGAATCTTGCATAGGGAAATAGCCCTGACTGCCGTTTGTGAGACAGCAAGGCAGAATCATTTCATAACCCTCTGTTTCTTTTAAACCTCTGCCGATACCTGCAAAAGGCTCACCGGGGATGCCGATGATGGCAATAGGACCAATGACAACAGCTGAAAGACGCATGTCAAAGGCATCGGGAGCATTTTCAAGCCGAACCATTCTGCCGGCCTCTGCAACAACCGTTGTGAGCATCATGCCCTCATAGGGAAGTTCATTGTCTTTGCCCGCATTGTGCAAGTCGTTGATGCGGTGTGCCTCGGGCATATCCTTGGGGTCGGGCTTGTGAGAGGGAACATTGATAATTTCCTGCTTGCTGATGAGCTTATCAACATCAATATAATGCACCTTGTCAAAAGCCTGTAAGACGCCACCTAATACAACCCGTGCTACATATTCAGCATGAGCATAGCCTCTTGAAACATCGTCAAAATCGTTGAACATGTTGTTAAAATCGCCCGCTTTGGGATGCACATTAACATGGTTGATATCGCCTTGAGCACCGTTAAAGAAAATACACTTGGTACCATCAAGAATTATTTCAACATCTTTTCTTAAAAGACCGGGCCAATCGGCAGAAATCTTGCTGCCACCCACAACATCGGGATGGTTACCAAAGTTAACAAAAACAATGGTGTCTGCTCCCTCACGGTCAAACCGCAAAACATTAACGCTGTCATCAATATCACCAATAGGGTGAACAATGTTGGGGTTGTTAACGCCGGGGTTTGTGGCAACGGAGCCGTCCTTCATTCTGTAACGTCGGACAAATGCCACATTGGGCGCCTTGCCTTTACCAAAACCCATCTTGGCATCTTTAAGGTCGCTAACTGCAAACTTTGATACATCGGCAATTCTCCGCTGTACAAAGGTTGTATATTCTTTAATAAGCTCGTTTTCCGTCTCAAGTAAAACTTCCGGTGCAGTGTGGGTATGGGTTGCAGAAATAAAAACATTATCCGCCGGAACGCCTGAAGCTTCACTTGCGGCATTTCTGAAGGCATCTGTAATTTTCTGCTCAAGACCGCAATGATCAACCGTAATAAGAAGTGTTGTTACATCACCCAGTTGAAGCGCCAGAGCATTCACTTCAAGGTCATCTAAAATTGCTTCAGCAAAACGAGGCTTAAAATAACCTCTGATGGGAATACCCATAGGTGGATTGATATTAGCGCGGCTAAAACCCGCTTTAAGATTACTCATTTTTTACCTCCGTAATTTTTATATTTTACATAAAAATTGTTATCGTTTCCATACTAAAAACACCAAAAGCAGAACGAAATATAACGCCTCGTTCTGCCTTGTATAATCCTTTTTAAATGGCAATTTCCTTGCCGTCTGCAATAACTGCAGAAACTCTGATGTCATCATCAAAAATGACAATGTCGGCACAGGCACCAACTTTTAAAACGCCCAAATCATCTCTGCCCAGCACTTTAGCAGGATTCTCTGTCATCAGGCGCACTGCCTCTGAAACAGAAAGACCAACCTTTAAAACCATGGTACGCACCAATCTGTCTGTTGTGGCAACGCTGCCGGCAAAAGCAGAACGGTCAAGGAGTTTCGCCACGCCATCTTCGATAACGCAGGACATACCTTCACCCTTTCGGCCAATTAAAGATTCCACGCCATCAGGCATACCGGCACCCCGCATAGCGTCTGTCACCAGACAGATGCGCTCTGTGCCCAACTGCTTTATAATCAGTTTAAGCAGCGGTGGCGGCAGATGGCAGCCATCTGCAATCACTTCGGCAATAATATCGTCAGAAAGATAGGTCGCTTCAATCACGCCCAGTTGACGAAAACCGCCACGACGGGTGATGGTGGACATGCTGGAATAAAGATGTGTCACCATGCGGCAGCCCGCCTCATAAACAGCCTCGACATCTTCTAAAAGTGCATTGGTGTGTGCAATCGAGGGCAATATGCCGTTTTGGACCAAGTGCTTGCAAAACGCCACGCTGCCAGAAAGTTCCGGCGCAAAGCTCCAACGCTTAATGATATGACCATATCTTTCAATAATCGGCTCATATTCTTCCGGCGTTGGTGCCTTGATATATTCCGGTGGCTGAGCACCGCTTTGGGACAAAGCAAAGTAAGGGCCTTCAAGGTGTGTGCCTACAATGCGGGCATTGGACATTTTTTCATCCATAACCTTTTGCAAGTCTTTTAAAAACTCATGCAAAACCTCGGTTGAGCAGGCTAAGGATGTGGGCAAAATGGTGGTCGTGCCGTGTTTTAAGTGCAGGTCTGCCGCGCCAATAATAGCCGCAGTTCCCCCGTCCATAAAATCATAACCGCCACCGCCGTGCACATGAATGTCAATGAAACCGGGGGACACAAACTGTCCCCCGGCATCAATTTCTTTGTCAAAAGGCAGTTCTTCTTTTGTGATGGCCGTAATTTTGCCCTCTTTAAAATAAAGACTTGCCCCCTCATCTATGCACTCTGGCAATAAAAGTTTACCATTTTTGATTTTGGTAACCATAAACGCCACTCATTTCTTACAGTGTGTCACCTGCAGAGTTAGCATCAACACACAGATAGATTTCGGGATGTGTTTTTAACAGGGTTGCAGGAACCATGTTGGTTGTGTCGTTTTCCATCATTAATTTGATGGCGTTTGCTTTTGCAGCATGGGGCACTGCAGAGATGATAACCTTGCTCTGCATAATGCGATACGGTGTCATGGAGATAGCTTGTGCCGGTACATCTTCAAAACCTGCAAACCAGCCTTCACCAACCTGCTGCATACGGCATTTTTCATCTAAGTTTACAACAATGTAGGATTCTTTTGTGTCAAAATCTGCCGGTGGATCGTTAAAAGCGATGTGCGCATTTTCACCGATACCGATTAAAGCAACATCAATGGGAGCTTTTTGGATTTCTTCGGTTAAGTAAGCGATGCATTCCTGGGGATGCTCACCATCAACCAAATATGCCTTTTTAGGATTAACAATGTTGATAAAACGCTCTTTTAAGTACTTGCGGAAGCTTGCCGGATGTGTATCGGGCAGACCTACATATTCATCTAAGTGGAACATTTCAACCTTAGACCAGTCAACATCTTCTTTAACCAGAGTTTCCAAGGTTTCAAACTGAGATGCACCGGTGGATAAAATCAGGCGTGCACTGCCCTTTTCAGCAATAGCTGCACGCAGTTTTTCTGCAGCCAGTTTGCCTGCAGCTTCGCCTAATTCTTTTGCTGTTGCGCTTTTAATAATTTCCATTATAAATTCCTCCTGTATTATAAAATTTAAATTTAATTATGTTATAGAATGTATCAGTTTACATCTGATGTTCTATAGTCTCAAATCCTCTTCAATTTTACCATAATTAGAAGAGAATAACAACTCTATTTTATATAATAAAACAAATTTTAACTAAATTATATAGAAATATTAACTTTTTTCATATTTTATATTCCATTTTTTACTTTTTTGTGATACAATAGGTGCAGATTCTTTTTTAAAGAATGACAATGTGTGAAAAGGGGGTAACGCTATGGAAACCGCATCTTTATCCAATCAATTATTTGCCACAGAAATTCACAGTGGCGACAGTTTATCAAACGACCGTCATTTTCACCCTATATATGAATTTTATTATCTATGCAGCGGTGATATCGCTTATTTCACAGACGACCGCATCATCACGCTGACAGCCGGAGATTTACTTGTGCTTCCACCCCACACTCTGCACAAAAGTATCCCTCTGGAAAACCCCATAAGAAAGCGAATTTTACTCTATGTGGATACCCGTTTTTTGCAAGAGCTGCCCGGTGCTTATTCCCTTTTACCCAAGACATCGGTGGTCTATCATCTGCAGGGGCGGGAACAAATTTCACAACTGATTTATAGTCTGAGCCATGAGTATGAAACACAAGGAAACGCCATGATGCTCAAATGTCTGTTTGGCGAGCTTTTAGTCCGTTTGAGTCGGCAGGCAACCATTGACGTCGCTCCGCCCATTCCCCATGTGACATCAGACCGCATTTTAGAGGTGGTTGCCTATCTTAATGAACAATATGCTCAAGACATCTCTTTATCTAAAACTGCCGAACATTTTTATATGAACCCCTCTTATTTAAGTCGTTTATTTAAGGAAAACACCGGTTTTACTTTTTCAGAATATCTCAATAAATATCGAATAAAAAAAGCCGCTGAGCTGCTTTCTGACAAATCGAAAAATGTCACACAAATCGCTCTTTCGGTGGGCTTTAATTCCACTAATCACTTTTGCAAGATATTTAAGAAAATGATTGGCACCTCTCCCCTTACCTATCGCCGCAAACTACAAGCAGATTAAAATTTGATATAGGAACGAAAAAACGGGCTGTAGCTTTTGCTACAGCCCGTTTGAAAATTTACGAATGTTTTACTTTGCGTTAATTGCTGCTTGTGCTGCTGCCAAACGCGCGATGGGTACGCGGAAGGGTGAGCAGGAAACATAGTCAAGACCAATCTTGTGGCAGAATTCAACGCTGGTGGGATCGCCGCCGTGTTCGCCGCAAATACCCACATGCAGATGGGGATTAACCGGTTTGCCCAGCTGAATAGCCATTTCCATCAGCTTACCAACGCCTGTCTGATCCAATTTTGCAAAGGGATCGTTTTCGAAAATCTTTGTATCATAGTAAGCATTTAAGAACTTGCCGGCGTCATCACGGGAGAAACCGTATGTCATCTGTGTTAAGTCGTTTGTACCAAAGCAGAAGAAATCAGCATTAGCAGCAATTTCATCAGCGGTGAGTGCTGCTCTGGGGATTTCAATCATGGTACCAACTTCATAGGTGAGATTGCTTGATGCTGCTGCAATTTCTGCATCAGCTGTTTCAACAACAATATTTTTAACAAACTTCAGCTCTTTCACATCGCCAATCAACGGAATCATGATTTCGGGAGCAACTTTCCAGTCGGAATGCTTTTTCTGCACATTGATAGCAGCACGGATAACAGCCTTAGTCTGCATTTTGGCAATTTCAGGATAAGTAACAGCCAAGCGGCAGCCACGATGACCCATCATGGGATTGAATTCATGGAGAGAATCAATGATGGCTTTAATAGCTTCAACTGTTTTGCCCTGTGCATCAGCCAGTTTTTTAATATCTTCTTCTGTGGTGGGAACAAACTCATGCAGCGGTGGGTCTAAGAAACGAATGGTAACCGGGTTACCCTCTAAAGCTTCATACAAAGCTTCAAAGTCGCCCTGCTGTACCGGCAGAATCTTATCAAGAGCCTTTTCTCTTTCTTCAACTGTATCGGAGCAAATCATTTCACGGAAAGCGTCAATTCTGTCGCCCTCAAAGAACATGTGCTCTGTACGGCAAAGACCAATACCCTCAGCACCCAGCTCACGAGCTTTTTTAGCATCAGCCGGTGTGTCTGCATTGGTTCTAACCTTTAAGGTTCTGTATTTGTCAGCCCACGCCATAATGCGACCAAACTCGCCGGAGATAGAAGCATCAACTGTGGGAATTAAACCATCATAGATGCAACCGGTAGAACCATCTAATGACAGGCAATCGCCTTCATGATATTCCTTGCCGGCTAAAACAAACTTCTTGTTTTCTTCATCCATAGCGATTTCAGAGCAGCCGGATACACAGCAAGTACCCATACCACGAGCAACAACGGCTGCGTGAGAGGTCATACCACCACGAACGGTTAAGATACCCTGAGCGGCCTTCATGCCTTCGATATCTTCAGGAGAGGTCTCCAGACGAACCAAAACAACCTTTTCACCACGAGCTGCCCATTCTTTTGCATCTTCAGCAGTGAATACGATTTTACCGCATGCAGCACCGGGAGAAGCGGCCAGTGCACGACCAACAGGCGCTGTCTTCTTTAATGCATCAGCATCGAACTGGGGATGCAACAAAGTATCTAAATTTCTGGGGTCAATCATGGCAACTGCCTTTTCCTCAGAAATCATACCCTCGTCTACTAAATCGCAAGCGATTTTCAAAGCAGCTTTAGCTGTTCTCTTACCATTACGGGTTTGCAGCATGTAGAGCTTTCTGTCCTCAATGGTAAACTCCATATCCTGCATGTCGCGATAGTGGTCTTCAAGCTTATTGCAGATAGCAATAAATTCATCATAAACTGCAGGCATAACCTCTTTTAACTGGTCAATCTTCTGCGGTGTACGAACACCTGCAACAACATCTTCTCCCTGTGCGTTCATTAAGAACTCACCCATCAGGTGTTTTTCACCTGTAGCCGGGTCACGAGTGAAGGCAACACCGGTACCGGAAGTTTCGCCCATGTTACCAAATGCCATCATCTGCACATTAACAGCAGTACCCCAGGAATAAGGAATGTCATTATCACGACGGTATACATTTGCACGGGGATTGTCCCATGAACGGAATACAGCCTTAACAGCTTCCATCAACTGTTCCTTCGGGTCTGTGGGGAAATCAGAACCGATTTTTGCTTTATATTCAGCTTTGAACTGTGTTGCCAGTTCTTTTAAGTCATCAGCTGTCAGGTCAACATCCTGTGTGATGCCCTTAGCTTCTTTCATTTCGTCAATCAGTTCTTCAAAATATTTCTTGCCGACTTCCATAACAACATCGGAGAACATCTGAATGAAACGACGATAGCAGTCCCAAGCCCAACGGGGATTGCCGGATTTTTCAGCTAAAACATTAACAACTTCTTCATTTAAACCCAGGTTCAAAATTGTGTCCATCATACCGGGCATAGACGCTCTTGCGCCGGAACGAACGGATACCAACAAGGGATTTTCTTTATCACCGAATTTTTTGCCGGTAATCTCTTCCATTTTGCTAATGGCAACCATGATTTCGTTCATAATGCCATCATTGATTTTCTTGCCATCTTCATAATACTGTGTGCAGGCCTCTGTTGAAATGGTGAAGCCCTGGGGCACCGGCAGACCGAGCTTTGTCATTTCTGCCAGGTTTGCACCTTTACCGCCCAAAAGGTTCCGCATGGAAGCATCGCCTTCGCTGAATAAATAAACATACTTTTTACTCATTTGTGTCCCTCCTGTCTAATTTGTGCCGAACGATTTGTCCGACGAAGGAATTTCCTAAATTCTTTCTTTTTCTTTATCTAAATCATTTTATCACATAATTCATGAATTGTAAATAAAAATTTTTTATTTTTAAGATTTTATAGCTAAATCCGTGTTTTTCTACAATGATAAACCCCTAATTTTGCATTTGTTATAGAAAAATCCGTTGCCAAAGTTTCCCACGGTAACGGATTTTAACATCTTATAAAACTTTACTCAAAAAGGATTGGGTACGTGGATTTTGCGGATTGTCAAAAATCTCCTGGGGTGTTCCCTCTTCGATAATCTGACCCTCGTCCATAAAGATAACACGGGTTGCAACCTCACGGGCAAAGCCCATTTCATGTGTTACAACAGCCATGGTCATGCCACTTTCTGCAAGATTTTTCATAACATCAAGCACTTCTCCAACCATTTCGGGGTCGAGTGCTGAAGTGGGCTCATCAAAGAGCATCACATCTGGCTCCATGCAAAGAGAGCGCACAATGGCGACACGCTGCTTTTGTCCGCCGGATAATTGGCTGGGATATGCCTCTGCTCGGTCTTCAAGACCAACAAGCTTTAAAAGTTCTCTTGCTTTAGTCTCTGCTTCTTCAGGGGTCTTTTTCAAAAGTTTAATGGGTGCAATGGTCATATTGCGCAAAACGGTCATGTGAGGAAACAGGTTAAAGTGCTGAAATACCATGCCCATTTTACGACGGTAAAGGTTTACATCCAGTTTAGGATTGGTAATATCAACATCCTCAAAGAAAATGTGACCCTTTGTGGGAATTTCAAGCAAGTTAAGTGACCGCAGCAATGTGGACTTTCCCGAGCCGGAAGGACCAATAACAACAACAACTTCACCTTTTTGAATTTCGACATCAACACCATCTAACGCACGAATAGCGCCGCCTCTATAATATTTACACAATCCCTCTGTTCTGATGATAACATTATCGTTCACTCTTGCGCAGCCTCCTTTCAAAAACAGACAATAGTTTTGTCAAACCCATCACCAGCGCCAGATAAACAAGCGCCACCAATAAAATGGGATTAATGTGGTCATAGGTTGTGTTTTTAATCTGGTTTGCGGCCTTTGTAATATCCATAACTGCCACATAGCCGGCTACGGAAGTTTCTTTTAAAAGTGCAATCATTTCATTGCCAATGGCCGGCAAGATATTTTTAAAAGCCTGAGGCAAGATGATATATTGCATGGTGCGCAGTTTCGAAAAACCCAAAGCACGACCTGCTTCCATCTGACCGGAATCCACAGCCATAATGCCGGAACGAATGGTCTCGGCAACATAGGCGCCCGAATTGACACCAAAGGTGATGATGGCAACCACCGTGCCATCCTTTGACGAAACAAAAATAATAAAAAATGAAATCAAAAGCTGCACAACCACAGGCGTGCCACGGATAATCGTTAAATAAATGTTGCAGAGAAAGTCCAGGGGACGCAGTTTTTTATTCCCGTCTGCAAATACTTTGATGACAGCCACAATGGTACCGATAACAACACCCAAAGCCAAAGCGCCCAAGGTGATGAGAATTGTTTTTTCAAAGCCTGTGATCAATGTTTTATAGCGATCATCGACAATGAATGTATTATAAAGAGTGTTTGTCCATTTGTTAAACCATTCCATAAGCTTTAACCCTTCCGATTACGAGATTCGTTTTGAAAAAACGACGCAGTGGAAACCGACTGCGCCGTTTTATAAACTGAATTAATATGTATCAGACTTACTCAGCGTCAAATGCCAGATCATATTCTGCAAAGATAGCAGCCAAAGTGCCGTCTGCCTTTAATTCATCCAAAGCCTTGTTGATTTTTTCAACCAGCTCGGTGTTACCCTTCTTGGTAGCAATTGCATAATTTTCTTTTGTTAAAGGCTCATCTAAAACGATGGTTGCACCGTTTTGCTTGTCAGACAGTGCTTTTGCAACAGCATCGTCAATAACAACAGCCTGTACTTTACCGGTTGTTAAAGCAGAAATAGCTTCAGCGCCGGTTTTAAAGGACTGGATTGCATATTCGTTATCCAGCAGGTACTGTTCACCGGTTGTGCCTTCCTGGCAGGAAACGGTTTTGCCTTCTAAGTCAGCAGCAACTTTGATTTCGCTGTCAGCCATAACGATGATAGCCTGAGATGCTTTGTAATAGTCATTGGAAAAGTCCATGTTCTTGCGTCTTTCATCATTTGCTGTGATACCGGCAACAGCAACATCATATTTGCCGGTAGCTGCGCCTGTTAAAGCAGCATCAAAATCGATATTGGTGATTTCAAGTTCCATACCCAGTTTTTCAGCTAAAGCTTTTGCCATGTCTACATCGGCACCAACGATTTCTTCACCTTCTAAATATTCAAAGGGAGGAAATTCAGCGTTTGTAGCCATTGTCAAAACAGCATCGCCGCTGCCACCGGAGCAAGCTACCAATACGATTGACAGCATAGCAACCGCCAAGATTAAAGATACAACTTTTGAAATTTTCATTTTTAGAATCCTCCTAAAAATTATATTGTTCTGCCACTTATGTGGCGAACATTGACTATATTATATCGTATAATTATGCAATATTCAAGTATAATTTGAAAATTTTTCTTAGGATGCTTGTTTTTATAATAAAAACAAACCATAACATGTGCCATTTTCACGGCATCTGTAACGAAATTATTGCCGTATTGTAAACTTTTTATTGAAAGGCTTTGACTTTGATTTTTTTTGTGGTATAATGAACGCATGAAATTAAGGATATTTATTTAATTGGGTATAAAGGATGAATAACATGTTGTGTGTAAATTGTAAAGAAAAACCTGCCGTGGTTTTTATTAAAAAATTTGACCCGGTCAATAAAACCGAAAGTACTGACGGCTATTGCCTGCAGTGTGTGAGAGAACTTGGACTTGGCCCTGTTGATGATGTTTTAAAAGAAATGGGTATCACACCTGAACAGGCCGATGCCCTCTCAAACAGCATGGACCAGCTGATGAATCAGTTTGGTATGGATGGCGACGCCGATTTTGATTTAGACGGTGACGATGCCGCCTCCCCCCTGATGATGATGGGCATGGGTAACATGGGTGACTTGTTCGGTCATGGTGAGGAAAAAGCAAAGGGCGGTACCCAAACCGTTACGAAACAAAAGAAAAAAGAAAAAAAGCGCATTTTGGATACCTACGGCACAAATCTCACCCAAAAGGCACAGAATCACCTGATTGACCGCATCGTTGGTCGCGACCGTGAAATCAGCCGCGTGGTGCAGATTTTGAATCGCCGTTCTAAAAACAACCCTGTTTTGTTAGGTGAACCCGGTGTGGGCAAAACCGCCATTGCAGAGGGGTTGGCTGTTCGCGTTGCAGAAAAGCGTGTGCCGGCAAAACTGCAAAATGTCGAAATCTATTTGCTGGATTTCACAGCCATTGTGGCAGGAACCCAGTTCCGCGGTCAGTTTGAGGCTCGCCTTAAAAAGATTTTAGAAGAGGCAAAAGAGCTTGGCAACATCATTTTGGTCATCGACGAGCTCCACAATATTGTAGGTGCCGGTGATGCCGAGGGTGCTATGAGCGCCGCTAATATTTTAAAGCCTGCTCTCGCCCGTGGTGATGTGCAGATTATCGGTGCCACCACCTTAAACGAATATCGCAAACACATTGAAAAAGACACCGCTTTAGAGCGTCGTTTTCAGCCTGTTATGGTAGATGAGCCCTCCATTGAAGATTCTATTGGCATCCTGCAGGGCATTCGTGATTACTACGAAAAATATCACCGTGTGATTATTTCTGATGAGGTTATCCGTCAGGCTGTTCTCATGTCAGAGCGTTATATCACTGACCGTTTTCTGCCTGACAAGGCCATTGATGTAATTGATGAAGCCGGCTCAAAAGCAAACCTTGAAAATCAGGCTCTCATCCAGCTGACACAACTGAAAGACCAACTTAAAAAAGTGCAGCTTGAAAAAGACTCTGCTGTTTCAAGCGACTCAACCGAGAACTATCAGCGTGCAGCTGAACTCAAAGCACAAGAATGTGTTTTGATTGAAAAAATTAATCAATTAGATAGCAGTGGCATTGATAAAGAACTAACCGTGCAGGATATTGCAGGGGTTATTGAAGATTGGACTAAAATCCCCGTGAAGAGCATTACCGAGGCAGAAAGTGCCAAGCTTTTAGATTTAGAAAACCGCATTCACAAGCATGTTGTTGGTCAGGAAGAGGCTGTCAGCCTGATATCACAGGCCATTCGCCGCAACCGTGCACGACTCTCTAAACAGCGTCGCCCTGTTTCATTCATTTTTGTTGGTCCTACCGGCGTGGGTAAAACAGAGCTTGCCAAAACCCTGGCACGCATTATGTTTGATAACGAAGAAGCCATGATTCGTGTGGATATGTCTGAATATATGGAAAAACACACGGTGTCCAAACTGATTGGCGCACCGCCGGGATATGTAGGTTATGACGAGGCAGGTCAGTTGACCGAGAAAGTCCGTCGCAAGCCCTACTCCATCATTTTGCTTGATGAAATTGAAAAAGCGCATCAGGATGTTTTCAATATTCTTCTGCAAATTTTAGACGATGGTCGTGTGGCAGATAGCCATGGTCGTATTGTTAATTTTGAAAATACGATTATCATTATGACCTCAAATGCCGGCTCTGACTTAAAGAACGGAAGCTATGGCTTTAACAAAACGGAAAACGAAAACATTCGTTCAAAAGTACAAAGCGCACTTAAAGATATTTTCCGTCCTGAATTTTTAAATCGTGTGGATGAAACTGTCATCTTTAATCAGCTGACCGAAACAGAACTTTCTTCCATTGTCGATTTAATGCTTTCTGATTTGGCCGAAGAACTGATGAATCGGGACATTGTCTTTTCCGTCACACCCGAGGCAAAGGCACTGATTCTGCAAAAGGGCTATGACCCCAAATATGGCGCTCGTCCCCTACGGCGTACCATTGAGAAGATGTTACAAAACCCCATTGCAGACATGATGCTGCGGGGCAATCTTCCTCGTCATGCACAGCTTGTGGCAAAGGCAGTAGACGGAAAAATTGAAATGGAAATTAAAGAATAACAAAAAGGGAAGCTTTTTAAAGGCAAAAAGCTTCCCTTCTTACACGTAGGAGGGCAATCATGAACTTTCAGCCGCTGACAAATTTTTTAAACAGCTTACCGGATAAAGGTGTTCCGGGTACCGATTGCATTGTTTATCACAAGGGGCAAAAGGTGTATCGGCATCAATCAGGTTATTTGGATATAGAGAAGAAAGTTCCCATGAGTCCCTCTGCCCTGTATAACATTTATTCTGCAACAAAGCCCGTCACCTGTGTGGCAGCCCTTAAACTCTATGAGCAGGGGCTTTATAAGCTTTCTGACCCTCTCTATGCTTACATACCCGAATATAAAAACATGCATATTGAGGAAAACGGTGATTTGCACAAAGCCGAAAAACCCATTTTAATTCGTGATTTATTCACCATGACCGCCGGGTTTGATTATAACATCCGCTCAAAGTCCATCGCCCGCGTAAAAAAAGAAACGAATGGTCTTGCCCCCACGCTGCAGGTGGTGCGTGGCTTTGCTGAGGAACCTCTCTCTTTTGAGCCGGGCACACATTGGCAGTATAGTCTTTGTCACGATGTTTTGGGTGGTTTGATTGAAGTTTTAAGTGGCAAGACCTTGGGTGAGTATTGCAAACAGCATATATTCGGCCCTCTGGGCATGCAGCACAGCTCATTTTTGGTCACAAAAGAGATTGACGAACAGCTTGCACCTATGTATATGCACTATCCTGAAGAAAACATCACAAAGCAAATTTCATCTCAAAACATTTTCCGCTTTGGCAGCCTTTATGAAAGTGGCGGCGCCGGTATGATTTCATCCGTTGATGACTATATCCGTTTTGCCGACATGCTGGCACGGGGCGGCCGCACAATTGACAACGAACTGATTTTAAGCAAAAGTACCATTGAACTCATGCGGACAAATCAGCTTTCTGCAGAGATTTTGCCCGATTTCAATTATCCCCACATGCAGGGCTACGGCTACGGTCTGGGTGTGCGCACATTAATCGACAAAGAAAAAAGTGACTCAATCGGTTCTCTTGGCGAGTTTGGTTGGGGTGGTGCTGCCGGTGCTTATGTGCTGGCAGACCCAAAAGAAGAACTGGCCGTTTATTATGCTCAACACATGCTCGAGAGTATGGAGGTTTACATTCATCCGCGCCTTAGAAATTTAATATATCAAGGTTTGCATGGTTGACAATAAAAACCCGCATTATCTCCTGTTTTTCTGTCTTTATACAAAAGAAACAATGGGCTTGAAAAAGTTTGATTCTAAGAAAAAAATCTCTTGACAAACACAAAAAAAGTTGGTATACTAATATAGTCGTAAGGAAAATGGAGAGGTGTCCGAGCGGTTTAAGGAGCTGGTCTTGAAAACCAGTGATGCGAGAGCACCGTGAGTTCGAATCTCACCCTCTCCGCCAAAACGCCTATAAATTTCATATTTTATTATATTAATTCGACACGGAGAAGTACTCAAGTTGGCCGAAGAGGCGCCCCTGCTAAGGGTGTAGGTCGGGAAACCGGCGCGAGAGTTCAAATCTCTCCTTCTCCGCCACAAAAAAGCAAGCATCGTTTGATGCTTGCTTTTTTTGTTATATAAACAATTTGAGCTCGAACGCCGGCTACCGGCAAGAGAGCTCCGTGCACGACCGCCATCATTTAGTTCCAAACAAAAAAACTGCTCAGATGAATCGTCTGAGCAGTTTTCGTATTCACAACGAATTATGCAAGGCTGTTGACTTTCTTTCTTGTAATAAACTGAAGTACAACAATCGCTGCAACAATAACAATACCAACGATATCGGTTGTGGGGTTCGGGTCGATTAAAAGCAAGCCACCCACTGCCGCAGCAATTCTCTGATACCAAGGCATATTGCTAAACAAATATCCCTCCAGTGCTGCTGAAATACCAAACATGCCAATGAGTGAGGTAATGCTGATCTGAATAACTGCAAGAGGTGTTGTGTCAATGAACAGCATAGCCGGATTGAGTGCAAAAATGTAAGGCACAATGAAAGCGCCGATTGCAAGTTTAGTGGCTGTGATAGCTGTCTTCATGGGATTAGCCTGGCCAATGGCCGCACCAGCATAAGCCGCGAGTGCCACCGGCGGCGTTAAATCGGCAACAATGCCGAAATAGAACACAAAGAAGTGAGCCGCAATCATGGGCACGCCCATACGGGTTAAAATGGGTGCACAAGTTGCCGCCATAATGCAATAGTTTGCCGTGGTGGGAACACCCATACCCAAAACAATACAGCAAAGCATGGTCAAAACCAGGGCAATAATCACCTGATTACCCGCCAGAGCAACAATGCCGTTAATCATAATATTGGCAAGACCTGTCATGGTGATGGTGCCGGCAATGATGCCTGCAACACCACAGGCTGCTGCAACAGTAATCATTCCCTGCCCACCGGCTGCAAGTGCTTCAAAAACACGCTTGGGAGTTATGCGATTGCCTTTGTTAAACATGCTCACAACAATGGTCGAAATAATGGCAATAGCCGCTGCATACTGAATGGAGTTTTTGCTTGTGCCTACGAGATAAATCAAAAGCACAAGGGGAATAATCATATAAATCTTCTTCAGTAGCGGTAAAAACTTGGGCAGTTCTTCTCTTGTAAGACCGCGCAGGCCTTTTTTCTTGGCTTCTAAATGAACGGTAATGAATATGCCTGCAAAGTATAAAACCGCAGGGAGAATGGCTCTTACCACAATGTTGCTGTAAGGCACGCCTACATAGTCTGCCATTAAGAAAGCGGCAGCACCCATAATCGGGGGCATAATCTGGCCGCCGGTGGAAGCAGAAGCTTCAGCTGCTGCTGCAAACTCGGGGCTGTAACCGGTCTTTTTCATCAAAGGAATGGTAACAGAGCCTGAGCCAACGGTGTTAGCAACCGATGAGCCCGAAACCATGCCCTCCAGTGCACTGGCAACAACGGCAACCTTAGCCGGTCCGCCTGAAAAACCGCCCACAATAGTGTTAGAAAAGTTAATAAAGAAATCGGCAATGCCTGTGCGCTCCAAAAAAGCACCAAAGATAATAAACACAACAATAAACTTAGAGCACACATTGATGGGGGTTGAAAGAATACCCTCTTTGCCATAAAACAGATAGTGCACAATGTAATTGAGTTTGCCCCAGAAGGTCGGGTTAGATAGACCCCAAATTAAAGCATAACCAATAAAGCAAAGAGCCACGATAACGATGGGCAAACCAACACTTCGGCGACAAACCTCAACGATGGACACAATACCAATGATACCGATGAGAATCTGATACCAGGTAAAGTTTGCACCTTGCTGAATGATGTCTAAAGCGTTAACGGAATAATAAAGGAATGCGCCTGTGCCCAAAACCATTAACAAAACATCGTACCAGGGCATGTAATTCACCTTTTGCTTGCCTTTTTTGGCAGGATACATAAGGTATCCGATTAAAACAATAAAGGCCACAAAGGTGGTTAACCGGAGTTCTTCCAGCCAGCTTGCGAACAAGGTGACATATAAGCAGAATAATGAAAAAGCCGCTAAAACACAGTTAACTGCAATTTTGGCTTTGCCCTCCCACACTCTTGTATTTGACTCGCGGTCAAATTTTTGCATAACGGCTTCTAAATCCATGGGTTGTTCCGGAACAGCCGCTTTTTTCTTAAAAAATCTCACACCTAATCCTCCAAATGTACTGTGATATTTAAAATGGCTGCGACGAATTTCGCCGCAGCCACAAGTCTAAGCTCAAACTTATTCGGCTGCTACTGTAATACCCTTTTCTGCAAAGTATTTAGCAGCACCTGCATGGAAGGGGACGGTGAGACCTTCAGTTGCATTTTCGAGGCTAAGTTCTGCGCCCTTTGCATTTTCTGCAGCAATTGCCTCGCTATTATCGAAGATAGCGGCTGTTAATTTGTAAACATCTTCTTCAGCAGCAGAAGCGCTTACAATCAAAGTTGCCTTAACAGTGATGGTAACAACATCTTCTGTCTGACCATTATAAGTGCCGGCGGGGATTGTGTATGCTGTGTAGAAAGGACAAGCTTCCATAAGGTTTTCAGCAATAGCACCATCGATGGGCACCAGGTAAGCTGCATTGGTTGTGCAAAGCTCGGTGATTGCAGGTGTGGGAGCACCGGCAACGATGAACGCTGCATCAATCTTTTTATCTTTTAAAGCGTCAGCGCTGTCAGCAAAGGACTGATACTGCGCTTTAATATCATTTTCAGTAAGGCCGGCTGCTGTCAAAACATCAATGGCGTTAAAATATACGCCGGAGCCGGGAGCACCAATGGAAACAGACTTGCCCTTTAAATCAGCAACGGATTTAATAGAGGGGTCCATTGTTACCAGTTGAACAGATTCTGCATAAAGGCCTGCAACTGTGCGGAAACTGTCAATTTTGCCTTCAGCTTCAAAAGAACGAGTACCTGCCCAAGCATAAGTCATAACATCGGACTGAACGGTACCCAGCTGATAGTTACCTGCATCAATACCCTGAATGTTAGCCTTAGAACCATCAGTTGAAACAACAGTTACACCAACGCCTGCATTGTCTTTAATGTACTGGCCGAGAACACCACCGTAACCATAATATGTACCGGAAGTGCCACCTGTACCCATTGTCATTTTTGTTCCGGTTGTGCCGGCACAGCCAACAAAGGCCAGAGCCATTACCAAAACTAATAAAATTGCTACAATCTTTTTCATTTTTTCTCCTCCATATTCTTTAATGTTCTTTAAACACTATAATATAGCTACATATCATTATATAACATCTTTTTCATTTTTTCAATAACATTTTTTATTTTAGCGAATTTTCTTTTTAGCTCTGTGTTGCAAACCATTATTTTGCATTTTAAATACCTGCATCAAAAACCATTTTCTGAAGCCGCAACGCACGCTCTTTACACGCCGCCAGAAAAGCCTCTTTTGTGTACTTTTCTGCATAATCGTTGCCGTAATAAACCTCTAAGGCCAAATCACCCTTATAGCCTAATGATGCTATTTTTTCACACATTGCTTCAAAGTTGAAAGAGCCGTCAAAGGGAAGCTGATGCAAATCAGAGGTGCCGTCATTATCATGAAGATGGGTGCACAAAAGTCTATCCCCCACCAAATCAAGAAAACGCACCCCGAAATTAAAGCAAAACTCATGACCACAATCAAAGCAAAATCCCACATGTTCTTCTTTAAAACAGGCCAGCGTGTCAACTAAATATTCTGCTGACTTTATGTTTTCAAAAGCAATTTTTACACCTTTTTTATAGGCATAGTCAACCATGGGCGTCAAATTTTTAATACCTGTATCAAAACGAGCGCCCTCTGTTTTTGGGTCGACATGCACCACTATGACAGGAATACCAAAAGCGCTGCAATTATCAATACCTTTTCCCAAAGCATCAATATATTCTGTACAATCAAGACCGACATCCCACACCGTTTCCGAGCCGGGAATGGTCGAATGGGCATTGGCACACGCCAGTCTATTTTGCTCTGCAAGAGCTTTAAGGTTTCTGATTTTTTCTGTATCAGCGGAATGGCGATGGCTTAAATAAAGCCCGTCAAAGCCCAAGGTTGAAAGCTTGGGGATAAGCTCTTCGTGTTCAATGCCTTTAAAAACATCTATGCAAATTTTATTTTTCACAAAAATCGTCCTTTCATTTTGTTTTATCTAAAATCTAAACTCACACCACACGATTGCGGGTTTTGCCCGCATAAAAAGCCCTGATGTTTTCAGAAATTTCCGCAAGACAGCGGCACCTTGATTCATAGGCGCCCCATGCCATGTGAGGTGTCAGATAAACATTGGGCAAATCCTTAATTTTGCAAAAGGGATGCTCTGCCGGAAAAGGTTCCACTGAATATACATCTGTGCCAAAAGCCCCTATGCGTCCATTTAGCACCGCCTCACAAACCGCTTCTTCATCAGTCACGGCACCTCTTGCCGTATTCACCAAAATAACATTTTCTTTCATCAGCTCAATTTGTTCTTTGCCAATCATGCCCCGTGTGTCATCGCTTAAGGGCGTGTGAATGGAAATGACATCAGATTCACGGCACAGCTCCTCTAAAGTTACACAGTTGCATTCGTCAGAAGGTGTTCTTTTATGAACAAGCACACGACAGCCCAAGGCGTTTGCAACAGCACCCACCTCTTTTCCGATGCTGCCATAGCCGATAATGCCCCATGTTTTGCCATAAAGCTCATGATAGATGGGTGTTAGCTTGTTGGCAACACCGCTTTGGGTGTAAGACCCGCTTGATACATACGCATCATAGGGTTTCAAATGAACAGAAAGGGCTAAAACCATAGCCGCCGTAACCTGCGAAACGCTGTGTGAAGAATAGCCCACAACATTGCAAACGGCAATGTTATGCTCACGGCAATATTCCAAATCAACATTATCATAGCCCGTTGCCGCAAGGCAAATTAATTTCAGGCTGGTCGCATCTTTCAAAACGCCGCCATGCAGTTTAACTTTATTAATCAGTACAATCTCAGCGTCCTGTATCCTCTCTGCCACCTGCCAAGGCTCTGTTCCGTCATAAACCATACATTTGCCTAAAGTTTGAACAGGCTCAAGGGAAAGGTCAGCGCCTAAGGTTTTTGCATCTAAAATAGCTATTTTCATTTCTCCACCCCCTAAAACAATACAAAGACTTTCTTCACGCCTCTTTTACACAATCAAGTACCATTTTCTTGTCAGGCAGCTGCACCAATACAATGGCCAGGAACATTAAAAGACAGCCAAAAATTTGTGAAAGATTCATGGCTTCTGATAAAATAATCCAGCCCGAGATGGCTGCAAAAACCGATTCAAAGGACATGATAATGGAAGCGGATGTGGGCTCGGCATATTGCTGCCCCACCACCTGCAAAGTATAAGCCACACCGCAAGACATAATGCCTGAATATAAAAGTGCTGTTGTGCAGCTTAAGATGGCGGTCATGTTGGGTTGTTCAATCAAGAACATAAGAATTAAGTTGATGCCGCCCGAAATTAAAAACTGTGTGCAAGAAAGCTTGATGCCGTCTACCTCATGAACAAATTTATCAATAAAGAGAATTTGCCCTGCAAAAAAGATGGCACAAATAATGGTTAAAAAGTCACCCACATTAAAGGTAACATTGTTGCCGAACAGACACAAAAAATACATGCCCAAAACCGCTGTTAAAACACCGATGACCATTTTAAAGTTCAGCTTTTTTCCATAGAACAAACCTAAGATGGCAACAAAAATAATGTAAAGCGCAGTTAAAAATCCGCTTTTTGCTGTTGTGGTATATTTAAGGCCATAGGTCTGCAAAGTTGAGGCAATGCACAAAAAGACACCGCAGATAGCACCACAGACCAAAAGCTTTTTAAAGTTTGTCTTTTGATAGGTGCCTTGCTTTTTCTTTCTTCTGTCCGTGAAAAAGATAAAGGGCAAAAGCACCAGACCACCCATGGTGGTACGGATGCCCATAAAGGTATTGGGGTCGATATATTCCATGCCCACGCTTTGCGAAACAAAGGATATACCCCAGATAATGGCTGTGAAAAATAAAATAATATTACCTTTAAGTCGGTTTTTCATGTATTTCTCCTTTTCGACAATATTCGACATTTTTACCATAAGGGATGCAGAGTTTAGATGCCACGCTTTTTAGCGAAATGCTGATTTTGTCTTCGATGAAATCATTATAGAATTCGTGTACGATTTAGATGTCGCAAAATCATTTTACCAGGTGTAAAAATGCTTGCTTGCAAGGGCATTTTTACGACGCCGTCAATTGGCATACGCAGGCTGAAAGACTGCAGAAAGCCGTCAGGCTTTAGGAATTTAATCCTATTAAATTCCATATATGCCAATTATAACATGTTTAAAAAGAAAAAACAAGCAAAACAAACCTATAAACATAATCAGGCATATCGCCAAATGCGACATGCCTGATTGATTGCATAATTTACTCTGCAGCTTTTTTAAATTTCATAGTCAATGCAGTATCTTGCTGATGTAAAGGGGCGCACAAATTCATCGGCTGCCTGCACATGTTTGGGATGAACGGCATAGGCTTTTAGTACCTCGGCACTCTCTAAAGTCGAATCCAGCATCATGTCCACATTCGAGCTTTCCATGCATGAAATTTGCAGCTTTAAGTCTAAAAGTCCGGGCACCTCGCCCACAAGACCTTCTAAAGCCTTTTTGGCGTTCTCTTTAATCGTTGCCTTGGCTGCATCGCTAAACTCGTCTTTTAAATTCCATAAAATAATGTGCTTAACCACTTTAATTCTCTCCTTTTCAATTAGTCCAGTTCGTGTAAGCCATCTGTTAAGTCTCTGTATTTATCAGCCAGGCTTAAATCCCCCAGAGGATACATGTTTTCATCCCAGGGAATGGTGAAAGAATGGACCTTGTTTTGATAAAACTCAACATATTTCGGAGACTTTATTGCGTTAAAGAGCGACATTTGTGTGCTTGAATTACAGGTAGGGTCGCCAAGGCCGGAAATGAAATATACCGGGCATTTCAAGAACTGTGCCGCAACCGCTGTATCAAAATAGGTAACACCATGGCCCTTGGGCATTTTATTGGGTCTTCTGCCGCAAAGCCGTTGTCCGTCAATGTCAGCAAGCCAGGGCACATTCATAATCAGCGCAGAGGATCTGTCAAAATGAGCTGCGATGTTGCAGGCCTGCATACCACCCTGACTGCTGCCATAGAAGATATAATCTTTTTTATTAAGCAACTCATGGTCTTTAAAGAAACGAATAGCCTGCAAATCTCTTAAGAGCATCTTAACCCAATAGGTTGTTTCAGGTCTTTTGTTTTCCTCTTCATCATAGCCATAACCCTTAAGCTGATTATCACGAATATCAGCAAAAAATTCGTCAGTACCGCGATTGGGGATGCTGTGTCCATTCACCAGCAAGGTAAAATATCCTGCGCGAGGTTGCGGATTTGTGGGGTATACACCATAACCCTGAAAGTCCATTAAAAATTTCAGGCTGCCCTTTTCCGCATTTTTGGGGTATGCCACCGCAACGCCCACATAGTCGCTGCCCGGCGCTTTAATGCGCATGTCAAACATTTCAAAATCGGGATGTTTTTCATCCTCAATTTTTTCGCAATATAAAACTTCAGGCTCGGTCGCCTCAACCTGTGCCTTAAGATTATCCCAAAATTCTACATAATCATCAGGGGTTTTTGTGCCACGCAAAACATTTTTAACATCAGCGCCGGCGCTGCCATTATAGACCGCAATGCCGGGAATAATTTCTTTATTTTCATCACAGGCTTTTGCCTGCACATAAACAAAACCGCTTTTTGAAATGGAACCTTCAATATAAAACCAGCCATCATCTGCCTTTTCCAAGTAGCCCTCGACATTCTGTCCGTCATCACTGAGCAGGTTATACCAGATGTACGGAATGTCAAGGCAATCATCCATGTATCTCACACGGATTTTAAACACCATTTTTTCGCCGATTTCATACTCAAGCGGATGTTTCAGCGTTGTGCCAACAAAATATTTATACTCTTCTTTTTTGCTGTTGGTCCTTTTTTGCATTTCAAGCTGTCTGTATTTGTTCATTAAAACTTCCTCCTTGGGTTTTGCATTACTTTTTAATTATAATCCCGTTTGTGCAGCTGTGTCAAGCCTTGTGCACAGAGAATTACTGTGTTTTCAATTAAAAACTAACGATTTGCTTCAATCTCACTCACATAGTTAATGCAATCCAGACTGTGTGCCATGTAGCTTTCCAACATGTCGTTATGAGGATAAATGATTTCAAGGGTATATGCCCCTTCATAAAACGCATTAAAGGCACTCATAAATCTTACCCAGTCAATGGTTCCTGTTGAGGGCAAAAAGTGAGAATCCTCTGTGCCCATATTGTTATGTATATGGGTTGCCTGTATCCTTTTCCCAACTGCCGTAGCAGCTGTTATATCGTCATATGCTGCCATATGTCCATGACCAAAATCCCAGCAAACGCCTATCTCTTCACAATTAAAATAATCATGGACCTTGCATAAATCCTCATAGTCTGTTGAACAAAACCGGTAGCCCTCCCAATCCGGATATGGCGGCATATTTTCAACAGCAATGCCTGTGCCATATTGTGCAGCCGCCTTAACCAACGGCTCTAATGCCGCTTTGGCAAATGCCATTGATTTTTCAGGGTCACCTGAATTTTCAAGCACGGTTCGGGGATGATAAGCACACCATTTAGCACCTAAATAGGCCGAGGCCTCGGTGCAACGAAGCATAGCTCGTTCCCGTTCCTCATCAATTTCTTCTGCTGAATCACGAAAGCTGTAATAGGGCAAATGGGTTTGAATACATTTTAGGTTGTGTTTAGACAAAAGCCCCTCTATCCGCTTGATTTCCTGCTGCCAATCGGCTTTGTGAAAACAATCGCTTGAACCAAAGCCCAAAGATACATTTTCATATCCTACCTTGGCGGCAATTTCCAGGACTTTATCAAAATTATCATCGTGTTGAATTTGTACACTAACCTCTTTCATGTAAAATTCTCCTTTTAGCAGTTAACTATTGTAATGTATTTATTATACATCTCAACCTCTCTATTTTCAATCATTTTTTTACATTTTTATGTGAATTCTTTCATACAATGTAAAGAAACTTTTTTAGCTTAAAGGAGAGGTTTTTATGAAACATAGATGGATGCTTTCACTCCTTCTTCTCATACTTTTTTGCATGCCATCGCTACCTGCAAATGCTCTGTCCGTTTCTGCTCAATATGCCTGCGTGATGGATGCTCAAACCGGTCGGATTTTATATGAAAAAAATGCTTATGCGCAGCACTCAATGGCCAGCACGACCAAGATTATGACCGCACTTTTAGCCCTTGAAAACAGCGACCCCGCTGATGTTGTAACCGTCAGCAAAAATGCTGCCGGCACTGAGGGCTCAAGCCTTTATTTAAAGGCCGGTGAAAAACTCTCCATGGAAACTCTGCTCTATGGCTTAATGTTAAACTCCGGCAACGATGCCGCCATCGCCATTGCAGAGCATATTGGCGGCAATGTGGAAGCCTTTGCTAAAATGATGACACAGCGTGCTCACGAGATAGGCGCAAAGCAAACACAGTTTAAAAATCCCAATGGATTGGACGAAGAGGGGCATTACACCACCGCCTATGATTTAGCTCTGATTACAAAAGCGGCTCTTAAAAATCCCCATTTTGCAGAAATTGTATCAACAAGCAAAAAATCATTTCCGGCCAGTGAACTTAAAACCGCCCGCACTTTTGTTAATCACAACAAACTTCTGAATTTATACCCCGGCTGCATTGGAGTGAAAACCGGCTTTACCAAAAAAACAGGGCGTTGCTTGGTCTCTGCTGCCACCCGTGACCACATGACCCTGATTTGTGTCACCTTAAATGCCCCAAACGACTGGAACGACCATAAGCAACTGTTAGACCATGGATTTAGTGCAACAAAAGCACGCCCCTTAGTCATTCGTGACATGGTGCTGAAAACCGTTCCTGTTAAAAACGGTGATGTTAAGGCTTTGGACCTTTTAGCTGCTGAAGATTTTTACATTCCTTTTAACGACCGGGAGGGACTCAGCAAATACACCCTAGACTATCTTTTGCCCGCCGTGATACCTGCGCCCATATCTGCCGGTGTTAAACTGGGACATCTGACCATTTGCTATGACGGAGAGGTCGTGCAAAAAATAGATTTATTAGCGGGCACTGATGTGGGTTATATGGAAGAGAAAAAAGAGGGCTTTTGGGGAAATTTCAAAAAGATAATAACAGATTTTGCCACTTAAAAACATATTGTGTTCGTTCCTCATGCCCTTTCTCTTCTAAAACACACAAAGAACATAACTTTTTTATAAAATTCGTTGAATTTTGTTGATGTTTGGTTTAAAACATTATATAATAAAAATAGAATATAGTGACAGAAGTGTTCGTAGCATCTGCACCTTATCAACAAAGGAGAACCCATGACAGAAGAAATGCGTTTGCAAAAATATCTGGCGCTTTGTGGCGTTGCCTCCCGGCGTGCAGCCGAAGCCATGATGGCAGAGGGACGCGTGTTGGTTAATGGTCATCTTGCGCAAACCCCCGGCATCAAGGTGAACCCCGAGACTGACCAGGTCACCGTGGACGGAAAACCCGTGAGTCCCCTGCAAAAAAAGATATATATTATGCTGAATAAACCTGTGGGTTATGTTTCCACAGCAAAGGATAACTTTGACCGTCCCACCGTTTTGGATTTGGTACCCGATACCTTTGGGCGTCTGTATCCCGTGGGCCGCTTGGACTACGACTCAGAGGGGCTTTTGTTATTAACAAACGACGGCGACCTGACCTATCGGCTGACCCACCCCGGTCATGAGGTGTCAAAAACCTATGCTGCCGTGGTGGCAGGCGCACCCTCCGGCGAGGCTTTAAATGCCCTGCGCAACGGAGTTTTAATTGACGGACAGATGACACATCCCGCCCAGGTGACCGTTAAAACAAAGAGTGGCAAAAACACCTGTCTGCACATCACCATCCACGAGGGACGAAACAGGCAGGTGCGCAAGATGTGTGCCGCCATCGGACATGCTGTTATCACCCTTTCCCGAATTGCAGAGGGGGGTCTTGCTTTGGGCGATTTGCCTCTTGGCAGCTGGCGCTTGCTGACAGAGGACGAAATTAAGAAACTGAAAGGATAAAAAAAATGCTGACCATTAAACCCATTGAAAACGAAATCGAAATAAAGGCTTATCTTTCTGCCCAGGGCATCATTTTAGAAAATGTACCCCGACAGTTTATGGCTATGTACGACGGCAATGAGATTTGCGGTCTTGGTGCCCTTACCTTAGAGGAGGCAAAGGTATATATGGACTTTTTACATGTTTCAGGAGACACTTCTCTCCTTTTTGGCCTTGCTAAATCCCTGCTCAACATGGCAGATTTGCGGGGTATCAAAACCATTTATGGCAAAAATCCCGCTTTAGAAAATACATACACAGCCCTACACTTTAAAAAAGATGAGGGTGAATTCGTATTATCTTTAGAGGGATATTTCACCGTGCCTTGTGCACATTAATTTAAATCTAATAACCCCCATTATAAAATAAGCATAGAAAACGGGCTGTTCACCAAACTGTGAACAGCCCGTTTTATTATATAGTTTTCACTTTATTTGTCAATTACTCTATCACTGTAATCATAATCTGCACAAAATCAGAAGTCACCTGTTCCGATGCAGGTTCGTCCCTCCGCTCAACATAGCCGGATAGGGCCTCAATGCTCTCACAAATGGATTGCACTTCATTTTGAGGGATAAAATATACCATATCCCTTTGTTCATAGCCTGCTAAAACGATAACTGCCTGAGAATAGGCAGACTCAGTTAATGTGTATCGTATGGTCGTAAGTGCTTTCCTTTTGTCCGCCGGAACATCTTCAAGGCTTAACCCGACGGATTGCACTTCTGCATTCTCACTTGCGGGCTCTATAACATCTTCTTTGTCAATAGAACTTGCTGCGTCATAAACCGGTTTTTGTACCATTTTCGGCGTTACCACATCATTTCCATGGTTTATATTGTCGACTTTCTGTTCTTTTTCAGGTGCTGTTTGCGTCATGCGTGGGGTCGGCTCTGATGATAGGGTGCCCTGCTCTGTCAAGCTGCCCATTTTGGGCAATTGACCAAAAGCCACAACAGAAAGCACAATCACAGCAGCCGCTGCTGCCATACCTGAAAGCGCCTGCCACATGGGTCGTTTTTTAGGCACATTTACGGCTTCCTTTTCTGCAGCTGCAGAAACAAGCTTATCGCGAAGTGCCTGGTGAAAGTCCTCACCGGCAGAAACAGTTGGCATTGTTTCGGCGATTTTAACCACGCCGGATAAAAATGTATATTCATCCTGACAAGCCTGGCAGTCCGCTAAATGCTGGCGAGTTTTTTCCATCTCTTTTAAAGACAGCTGACCGTCTATGTAAAGAGATAAATTCTGCCGTACTTCATTACATGATTTGCTCACTGTTACCCCTCCCTTCTCTTTCTTTTCTGAGAGATATTCTCCTACTGCATAAAGACGCCTCTATAACAAAAAAAGTTCCCGATGGGGTGCTAAAATTTTTTGCAAGCTTTGTCGTGCCCGGTTAATGCGGGATTTCACTGTGCCCACGGCCACACCCACGATTTCGGCAATTTCTTCATAAGAAAGACCCTCAACATCCCGCAGAACAATAACCTGCCTTTGTTCTGCACTCAGCTCGTTTAGTGCTTTAGCTAAAAAACGCTGTGCTTCACTAAGCTGTGCCTGCTCATAAGGGCCTTTGGCCGTATCTAAAATCGGCATGACATATTCTTCACCGTCAGCACTTGTTTGATGAATGCTCACTGCGTCAACGGACTGTCTTTTTTTCTTTCTTAAAAAGTCTAAACATACATTGGATGCAATTTTATAAAGCCATGTTGAAAAAGATGACTGGCCCGTGAAATTTTTCATAAAACGAAAAACCTTAACAAAAACCTCTTGGGCGGCATCTTCCGCATCTGCATGATTTCGAAGCATCATATAACAATAATTCACTATTTTATTTTCATATGCGCCAATCAGTTCTTCATAGGCTTCTATGTTGCCCTCCTGACAGCGCTTGATTTGTTCTTGTTCAGACACGGTGCTCACCACCTTTTAAGGTTGTCCGCCTGATGATTTATTATTCACAAACAAAAAGAGGCTGAAAACGCAAATAATCGGCCGAAACCAGTTGATAGTCCACACCGCCGCGGACGCCGGTAACCGCCATGGCATGATGGCCGCCGTGAAGGTGGCCATAAAAGCATTTTGACACGCCATAATCCTCTAAGAGCCTCGCAAAGTCAGACTGCAGACTTGGGGGATAGTGCAGCATAACATAAATGGTTTTAGCCCCCGTGTCTTTTGCCATATCCAAAGAGAGCTTCAGGCGGCTCACCTCACGGTTATAAAGCTTTTTATCCTCTTCTGTTTTGCCATTATCGGGATAGCCCTTTGCAGCGCAAATCACCACATCGTTATAGATGTAAACGCTATTATGCATAAAGCGGATTGTAGAATAATTCTGTTTCTTCGCCCAGGCGTTTAACTTGCTCAGGGTTTCCCACCAATAGTCGTGATTGCCCTTTGAAATCAGCTTTGTTCCGGGCAGACTGTTTAAAAAATCAAAATCCGCTTCCGCCCGATCTACATAGGTTGCCCAGGAGGTATCTCCCGGCAGCAGAACAAGGTCATCTTCGCCTATGGTCTTCTGCCAGTTGTCTTTTAAAATCTCTAGATAGTTTTCCCATCGTGCACCGAAAATATCCATCGGTTTATCAGCCGAAAGTCCCAGATGCAAATCGGAAATGGCATAAATGGCCATACTCAATCCCTCACTAAGAAAAAAGCCCAAACCTTAACGGAATGGGCTTTTAAAAAATCATTATGCAGAATATACGCTAACCTGCTTTTTGTTTTTGCCTTTTCTTTCGAACTTAACATGACCGTCAATCAAAGCAAACAGCGTATCATCGCCGCCTTTGCCCACATTGATACCGGGATGAATTTTGGTACCACGCTGACGAACTAAGATGTTACCGGCTAAAACTGCCTGTCCATCACCTTTTTTAACGCCAAGACGCTTTGCTTCACTGTCACGGCCGTTCTTTGTGCTACCAACACCCTTTTTGTGTGCAAAAAGCTGAATATCAAACTTAATCATGATGAAACCTCCTTTTTAAACAGCAACTTGCGTTGCTTCATTATGTTCTGCGACACTTCGCAGAATTGCCATGCTCACACAGCGCTTTCCTCTTTCAAAGTAACAAAAGCAGCATACTGCTCTGTTAAATTTTCTAAAGTTAAAACCAGACTGTCCAGAAGCAAATCGGCATCGTGCCGCTCTTTTTCTGTAAGTTGTTTCGGCAAAGCACAGGCAACATAGCCCTCACGCACTGTTGGCGCAAGCTCGATTTTCGCCACATCGGTAAGGCCATTCACCGTTGTCATAACCGCTGTAGTAACCGCTGCACAAACAATATCTGTGCCGGCATCTCCAAAGCCTGCATGACCGCTAACGGTAAAGCCCGTAATTTTGTGGCTTTCGTTTCTAAATAAAGAAATTGTAATCATACGATAGCATTAAGCATTGATCTTTTCAATGACAACCTTGGTATAGGGCTGTCTGTGACCCTGCTTCTTCGCATAGCCTTTTTTGGGTTTGTACTTAAATACAATAACCTTCTTGGCTTTACCTTCGCCGGCTACCTTTGCTGTTACGCTGGCACCTTCCACAAAAGGAGCACCAACCTTTAAGTCGCTACCTTCACCAACAGCGATAACTTCGCTGAAAGTAACGGTTTCATCAGCAGCAACGCCCAGCTTTTCAACAAAAATTGTATCGCCTTCGCTGACCTTATACTGCTTTCCGCCTGTTTTGATAATTGCGTACATGTTTCGCACCTCCTCCATCCTTGCTCGCTGTCACACCAGGGTAAGCATAACGCCGTTTGAGACCCTGTACACGCGGCTACGAAATAGTATAGCACATTCACCAAATCTTGTCAAGGGTTTTACATAAATTTTTATTTCCACTTCTTTTGGGACTTCTCCCCTTGATATTGCAGAAAAAACAGCCTTTCCCGGACGCCTCAAATGGCACACAGAAAAAGCTGTTAATTCATTTTAGAAAATTATGTTTGTATCGTTTTAACGCATTAATACTCGCTGACATTTTTTAAGAAGGCTGCCACACGCTCGTTGGAAGCGTTGTTAAAGAACTCCTCAGGTGTTCCCTCCTGCAGAACAACACCATCATCCATGAAGATGATTTTATCAGAAACCTCTCTGGCAAAATTCATTTCATGGGTAACAATAATCATGGTCGTGTCGTTTTTAGCCAACTGCTTAATAACCTTAAGTACTTCCCCTGTCAGTTCAGGGTCTAAAGCAGAGGTTGGCTCGTCAAAGCACAAAATGTCAGGGTTGAGCGCCAAGGCTCTTGCAATGGCGACACGCTGTTGCTGACCGCCTGATAATTGGCAGGGGTAATAGTCCACCTTATCAGAAAGACCAACCTTGTCTATCAATTCCCGCGCCTTTTTCTCGATGTTTTCAGGTGTGTCAAACTTAAGAAGCGTCGGCGCCAGCATAATGTTCTTTAAAACACTATATTGCGGAAACAGGTTAAAGGACTGAAAAACAAGACCGAAATGCAACCGCATTTCTCTGATGTGTTGCTCGCTCATTTTATTTTTTTCAGCACCGTTATAAATCACTTTGTCATTAACTGCAATCGTACCGTTTTCAGCAAACTCTAAAAAATTAAGGCAACGCAAAAGGGTGGTTTTTCCGCTTCCCGATGAACCGATGATGGAAAGCACATCACCCTTTTCAATCGAAAAGCTGATGCCTTTTAAAATCTCCGTTTTTCCAAAGCTTTTTTTCAAATCTTTAACTTCTAATATTGGCATAGCACTAACTCCTGAAATAACTCATTTTCTTTTCGATATAGCCAAACAAAAGGGTCAAAATGCCGCAGAATAATAAGTAATAAATCGCCGTATAAAACAGCGGCCACAAAAGACCATCTGACTTAACAAATTTCTGTGCATTCCAAATAATTTCATAAACCATAACCACACGGGCCAAAGAGGTATCTTTAACCAGAGTGATAATTTCATTACTCATAGGGGGCACGATTCGTTTAAACACCTGAAGCAAAATGACCTTAAAGAAAATTTGAGCCTTTGTCATGCCCAAAACTTGACCGGCCTCATATTGACCACGGCTGATGGATTCAATACCGCCACGGTAAATCTCGGAAAAATAGCAGGCATAGTTAATGACAAATGCAATCATAACGGCAAAAAAACGGTCGAACACATGCCAGGTGGCAAGCCATTCCACGAAGCCACCGGCAGCTGCACCGGTCGTGAGCAATTTGCTTGCCCAGGTGCCAATCAAACCGGGACCATAATAAATCACAATCAGCTGCAGCATCAGGGGCGTTCCGCGGATAATCCAGACAAAGATTTTCACAATCCATTTAACCGGATTAAAGCGACTCATGGAACCAAAACAAATAACGAGTCCAAGAGGCAGAGAGAACAAAAGCGTTAGTGCAAATAATTTGCAGGTGACCAGCATGCCCTCAAACAGCTTTAACGATACTTCCACAAACATAAAATTTACCTCATAACTTGTGCAAAGGCACCAGGCAAAATGCCTGCTGCCTTTGCATTAAAATCAATTTAATCTAAAATTATTTAACCATTGCATTAGCCATGGTTAAGTCAATGATACAGGCATCGCAGGAACCGCTTGTAACCTCTAAGAGAGCATCGGTCTGTGTGCCAACTTCTGTCAGGTTAGCAAAACCGCACTCTTCGGCAGCAGCAGCACCGGCAGAACCGGATTCTGCAGCAAAGCTTAAGTCTTTCATGCTTTCAGCGTCAGCATAATCAGCAGCTTTGTCAGCAGCCATTACAACAACCTGTGCATTTTTAACATAAGCAGCAGAACAGCTTGTGTTCTTTAAAACATCTTCGGAAATTGTCATGCCGTTCCAGATGCAGTCAATGGCTTTTGATTCCAGTGCAACAAACTTGTTATCCCAGTCAATTTCAACAAATTCAGCGGCAACACCCAGCTTTTCGCAAACTGCTTCAGCAAATTCGGTGTCAAAACCGGTCCATTTGTCTTCAGCGTCTTTATAGTTCATGGGTTCATAATCGGTGATACCGATAATCAGCTTGCCATTAGCCTTTACATAGTCAACATCAGCCAGAGTTACCTCTTCTTCTTCAGCGGGCGCTAAATCAGAAAGAGCCAGGTCATATTTTTCAGCAAGAGCTGCTAAAGTGCCGTCTGCCTCCAGCTCGGCAATGTAATCGTTAACAACAGCTGTCAGGTCAGAACCCTTTCTGAAACCGATGCCATATTCTTCGCTTGTGAGCTCGCAGGCAATCGCCAGAGAAGCTTCTTCATTGTTTGTTTTTACGGTTGTTGCACAGCCTGTTAATGCCAAAACCAGCATCAGAGAAACCAGTGCAAAAGACAATACTTTTTTCATGTTTAAAATCTCCTTTTTAAAATGAATGTTTACTTATGCCAAGTAACTACTTCATTTTACTATAAAAAAACCGATAAGTAAAGACTCTTTCCTATTTCTACCTAATTTACAACCGCACGAATGTATCATTTTATTAAACAAAAAAATCTGCCTCAACCATTGTCAAGGCAGACGATATAAGCTAGCCGAAACCGTATTGGCATCCATGGATACGGCAATTTTAACAGTGCTCTCAGAATCGTTACGAAAACGCATATCCAGACTCCCGTAATTGACAGAGGCGTCGCTTCCCTCCTGGGCATAGGCTACCGGCTTTTGATGGCTGTGCCGTTCTAAAATTGTCATGCCGGCACCTTGTGCCGCCTGATAAATAGTGGTAGAAAGCTGACAAACCCCACCACCGCATCCCATCTCTTTTTCTTCATGCACAATAACGGTTGCATCTTTATAGCCCCTCTCCGGTGTCCGCTCGCCCACCACCTGATTAAAAGAAAAACTCTCGCCCGGCGCAAGCACATAGCCATTAACTGCGCCAATAGCCTGTCGAATGTTGTGCAAACGACTTGCATCTTTGTCAAGCAGCGTCGTTTCTGCGCTACCCACTAAGACTTCTTTTGGTTTTTCCTCAGGCGTTTCCTCTTTCGTTATGGGTGCCTCTTCCTTTGGAGTTTCTGTCACATCGGGTACTCTTTCGGGCACAGGGTCTTTCTCCACAGATGCGCATGATGTTAAAAATAGCAAAAGAATCATGCACAAAGGCATTAATTTTTGAACTTTCATTGTTGATTCCCTCTTTGCTTTCACGTTTATTATATATTGTGATGATTTTTTAAATGAAAATACCATTTATTTTTTTCCTTTTTACAGTTTTAATTTTTAAAAAGGTGTCACAATAAATAGCAGGATGTTGTAGTACACAAACAAGGAGAGCGTTCTTATGAAAAATTCAAAATCAGCACAGGATTCTGCTGTGGAAATGTCTGAACTGGTGTTGCCAAATGATGTAAATTTATTAAATAATCTAAAGGGCGGCAGGCTGATGCACTGGATTGATATTGCCGCTGCCATAACCGCATCGCGCCATTCCAATCACATTGTGGCCACAGTTGCCATTGATAACCTGATTTTTAAACATCCTGTGCATCTGGGCGAAATGGTAAAGCTGATGGCAAGCTTAGAGTCTGTGGGCAACACCTCTATGAACATTAAAGTCACAGTCTGGGCTGAAAATTTGCAAACTGGAAAAGTAATTCAAACCAACGAAGCCCATCTTGTTTTTGTTGCATTGGATGATGATGGCAAGCCCACGCCTGTCCCAAGATTGCGAAACGATTAAAACCTTCTATTTAATCAAATTGGTTTGCAAAAACTCCGACTCATAAAAAAGTCGGGGTTTTTAAAACTCAGGCTGCTGACATGCGAGCCGCCAGCACGGTCATATCATCTTTGGCTTGTCCGCCTGCCATTTGCAGGGCAAATCGCAAAATTTCATCGGCCAGTTGTTGCGGTGTTTCACCTGAAAAGTCATCAATTAGTTTTTGTAGTCTATCCGAACCGCTATGCTCTAAAATATCAGAAACGCCGTCTGTCACCATTACCACATAGTCGCCGTCTTTTGCAAATTTTAAATCGCAATCGGCTTCAACATTGCGGACGATGCCCGCAGGCAAAGAGGTGCACGAAACCCGCTCAACACCCTCTCGGTTTTTTACATAAGAACTGCTTGCGCCAATCTTAATAAACTCTAAAGCACCGCTATACAAATTTACAAGGCATAAATCTGCCGTGGCAAAGCTTTCTCTTTCTGTGCTGACCATCAGCATGCTGTTAATGAGTCTGAGCGCCGTTTCTTTATCAAAACCCGCCGCCAAAAGCTGTCTAATTAAATGCACCGTCATGTTGCTTTGCTTTTCTGCATCGTCCCCCTGTCCCATGCCATCAGAGAGAGCCAGAATATACCGTCCCTCACCGGATAGTGAAAACATGTGATGGTCACCGCAGACAATGCCGTTTTCTCCTGCCACCTGCGCGAAACCCACCGCAACAGAAAACCGTGTTTTTTCCACGAATTTAATCCGGTTATCTTCTCCACGGCGCACAGACGGCAGGCGAACCATGGGCACTTCTACGGCACGACTTACAATCTCTGTTAAATGCTGCAGATTTTTATTTTCTTCCACACCATCAGAAAGCGCAAGCATGACCTCTAAATTTTCCTGCCCTGTCACACGAACACGCTCTGCCTCAATGCCTTTTCTGTCTAAAGCAGCCATGATGCGTCGCTCAAGCACAATGCTTTCATCAGGCTCAAGACTCATTTGTTTTTTTAAATGCTCCAAAACCATCGACATGTTGTTAAATTGCTCTGTGACCAGGCTGCGACTTTCAGACACTCTGCCCGCCCACATCTGATTGATTTTATGTAATTCATAATGTTTATTTAGGTTCAGTAAAAAGGCATCAAGCCGAATGCATTCATTTTTGAAAAGCTCAGGTACATCCTCTATTGTTGCTGTGCCCCGATGTTCCATTCGATTATATAAAGTTAAAAGCGACTTTTTAGTGTCGTTATATTCTTTTTGCCAGCAATATTTCATCAAAGAGCAATCACGACAAACACAATTTGCTGTTTTGTCAAACAAAAGACCCGGATCACGCATTTCGGCATTTACCCTGGATTCTACTGCATCATTAAAGGCAGAAGACAGTGCCGCAAAAGATTTAGATGCCTCTGTTAATTTATCTTCCATAATCTCCCGGGCTCTCAAAACAGAATCTTCTGCCAAATCCGGCGCTTTTACAAGCTGTCCGAAAAGAGATAAAAAATAATCGGGAATCATGCATAAAATCACACCCGCCGCCAGTACATAATAAAAGGCAACGACATTATTTGAAGAGGCATTAAAATATAAAACTGCTACGCTATTTGCAATAAAAAAGCCTAAAATGACCCCAATCCTCCCTTTTTTTTGCAACAAGCCAGCACACAGAGAGCTAACGGCATAAACCGCCACAACTTGTGCCGGCAGCACATCAACTAAGCTGTTCACCAAGCCCAGCACAACACCTGCTGTGCACGCCATAGAAAAGCCGCAGGTCATACCGGTAATAAAAATAATTAAAAGACTTATAACATGGGAAATCCCCTGCAAATAGGGCACCAAGCCCAGGCTGATGACAGAAACGGAAGAAAGCAGCAACAGACTTAAAGTTTCAACGGGCTCAAAAACATGACGGTTTTTCAGGTTCCGTATAAGCCCCGCAGCTCTGTCAAAAGCAAAAAAGGAAAGGAAAGCTAAAATGGATTCCAAAAGCTGATATAAAATATCATAAAGCATAAAGCCGTCAAATCCAATAAAAACCAGTCCTGTTACGACTAACGACCCTGCTGATGTTACGGCATAAAGCCATCGTCTTTCCGAAAATTCTTTTTCCATTAAAATACCAAAGGCACAGGTAATCACCAAAGCCCCTGCATATTTCATAGCATAAAGACCCATGCCCGCTGTCAAAATGCCTAACCCCACAGCCAAAAAACACAGACTGCGCTTTTGTTTAGAAAAGACTGCGGCAAAATAAGATATGCCAAAAGGCGACATGGCACCAAACAAATAAATCTTACCCAGCAAGAAAGAAAAGACATACTCCACAAATTCATAAATCCCAAAACTTCGTATTTTTCGTCTGTTTTTCGGCAAGGGAATCTTCATCTCATTGTAAGATTGTATTTCTCGATTTGTCATATGTAAACCCTCCAGGAAAATTTTGGTATTTCCATTATATACCAATTTTTGTGCGTAATTTGTCGTCTTTTGCGGGTGTGTCCAAAAAATCTTTCTGCTAAATTCGACATTTCTCCATTTAAAAAAGATAATTTTTTGATTCTCTGTTTGCATTTAGCCAAGAATGTGGTATACTATAAATTGATAAAGTATGTAGTTATGAAAAACCTTTTAATTTTAAATAAACAATCTTCATAACTATACATAACAGGAGGCCGTTTTGAAAGAAAAAATTTACACCATTCCCCTGACCGATGCCTTCTCTGAAGGCGGCGAATGTCCCTTTTGCACTTTAGAAAAAAAGTTAGAGGCAGAACAAGTGAGTTATGCCCTGGGGGCTTCCATGATGGAGCCTGACAGCCGCATTCTCTCTAACGAAAAAGGATATTGCAGACGGCACTTTGAACAAATGAGTCATGAATCAAAGGCATTAAGCCTTGCCCTTGTTCTTGATACGCACTTAAATGAACTGATTGAAAAGCTTGAGTCTGTAGCAAAAATTCCCGAAGCAAAGGGTGGGCTCTTTAAAAAGACCGTAGACATCGCACCTATTTTAGAGGTTTTGAAGAAAAAGGAAGAGAGCTGTCTGATTTGTGAAAAAATACAGCACACTTTAGAAAAATTTGCAGAAGTTTTTTGGTATTTATATAAAAACGAGCCGGATTTTAAGGAAAAAGTGCTTGAATGTCAGGGCTTTTGCCTGCCCCACTTTCAGTTACTGATCACCTGCGCTCAAAGAGAGCTTTCGGGAAAGGCGCTTTCAGAGGGGCTGCGTGACATCACGGCCTTAGAGCTTGACAATTTAAAGCGCATAAATGAAGAGGTTAATTGGTTTACCAAAAAGTTTGACTATCGCTATCAAAACGAGCCATGGCACAATTCTAAAGATGCTCCCCAGCGCGCTATGGAAAAGCTGTCTAAATTTTTATAAAAAGCAAGGAGGCGAAAACATGAGCATTATAATCGGTTTAACTGGCGGCACAGGCTGTGGCAAAAGCACAGCGGCGGCCTATTTAAAAAGCCGTGGTGCCCATGTGATTGACGCTGACCAAATTGCCCGCCGCATTGTTCTGCCCGGCACCCCTGCTCTTTTTGAGATTCAAAAAGCCTTTGATGGCGTGGTGACAGAGGACGGAAGCTTAGACCGAAAAAAATTAGGCGTTTTGGTCTTTGCCGATAAAACCGCCCGGGAAACGTTAAATAAAATTACGCATAAATACATTTTAGAAGAAATAGAAAATTGCGTTAACACCTCTCAAAGCCCTTTGGTTGTTATTGATGCGCCGCTGCTTTTAGAATGTAACTTAGACCGTCTTTGCAACGCTTCTATTGCGGTTTTGGCAAACAACGAAAAGCGCAGGGAGCGCATTATGACCCGGGATAATCTTTCAGAGGTTTTAGCTATTGAGCGCATAGGCGCACAGCCTGATGATGCATTCTATCGGGAGCGATGTCGTTTTATTGTTGAAAACAATGAAGATGCTGTGGCATTAGAAAATAAATTAGATTTGGTTTTAAAGGAGTTAAACTTGTGAAGTCACGAAAATGGAAACATGGGATAATCTGGGCTTTCGTTATCTTGCTTTTATTAAACAGCGCAAACATTGCCCGTCTTGTTTATCCCGTTAAACATATGAGTTATATTAAGCAATATGCTGCAAAGCACGAGGTTGACCCTTACCTGATTATGAGCATCATAAAGTCAGAAAGCAATTTCGACCAAAATGCCGTTTCAAGCATGCATGCCACCGGCTTGATGCAAATCATGGAGCCCACAGCCGTTTGGCTTGCTGAGGGCATGGGTCTTAACGATTTTCAATATGAAGATATCACCGACCCTGCCTTAAACATAAACATGGGATGCTATTATGTTGCATATCTCCTTCGTTTGTATGACGGCAATGTAAAAAATGCACTGGCTGCCTATAATGCCGGCGAAGGCACGGTGGATCGCTGGCTTTTGGACGAAAAATGTTCAAAGGACGGAAAGACCCTGCAACACATCCCCTACCACGAAACAAGACACTACATAACCCAAGTAACCAACAATGTTAAAATATATCGGATTTTATATAAAATCCGTCAGGCAACAGAGGTTTAAGCTTGACATTGTTAAGGAGAAGAAATATGAAATATTTTAAAGTTATTGCCCCTTTACTGATTCTTCTTTTTTTATTACTGGGCAATCTCTCCACACCTATTAAGCATCGTGAGACAGAGTTTTTAATGGATACGGTTGTTACCGTCACCGCTTATGGTAACGAGGGCAAAGCTGCCGTTCAAAAGGTATTTTTGCGTCTGCGGGAGCTTGATGCAAAGTTTAATGCTCACAGTGAGAAAAGTGAACTTGCCAAAATCAATACTGCCCCTGAAAACACACCCGTTCCTGTTGATAAAGAAGCTTTTAAACTGATAAAAAGTGCCCATGATTTTTCTATAACAGCAGAGGGATTTTTTGATATAACTCTTTTGCCCCTCAGTAATCTGTGGGGCTTTGGAACAGAAAATACTGCTGTCCCCACAGAAAATGAGTTGGAAAACGCCATGAAACAGGTGGGTTTCACCTTTATATCATTAGACCCCGAAAACTGTACCGTCACAAAGCACAAAGCCGGCATACAGCTGGATTTAGGTGCGGTTGTTAAAGGCTATGCTGCCGATGAAGCTATGCACATTTTAAAAGAATCCGGAGTGGAAAGTGCTTACCTTGACTTAGGCGGCAATGTGGCTGTGATGGGTGGCATGCCCCAAAGTCTGTGGAAACGGATTTTGAGCGGTCAAAAAACAAGGCCTTTTGTGATTGGTCTGCAAGAACCGGGCGCTCCTTCAGGCACAGCAATCGACACCCTGTCACTCACCGATGGTTTCATTGTCACTTCAGGGGATTATGAGCGATTTTTTGAAGCAGACGGCATGCGCTATCACCACATTTTAGACCCCGCCACCGGCAAGCCTGCTCAAAGCAGTTTGCGCAGTGTCACCATTGTTTCAAAAAATGGTCTAATGGCAGATATGCTCTCCACAGCCTTGTTCGTGGCCGGTGAAAAAGAGATGTCTGCACTGTATGATTTGTGCGAACATGTTATAACCATTAACGATGCTATGGAGCTTACATATGTTAAGTAAAGAAAAGAGGTTCAGCATGACAAAACCAAAATTTCTGATTATTGACGCCAACAGCATTATTAACCGTGCTTTTTACGGCATTCGTTTATTAACCACAAAAGACGGCACCTACACAAACGCCGTCTATGGTTTTTTGAACATCTTTTATAAGTATTTGGAAGAAATAAAACCCGATTACATCGCTGCGGCTTTTGACTTAAAGGCGCCCACCTTTCGCCATAGAATGTTTGATGGTTACAAAGCCACCCGTAAGCCTATGCCCGAGGAACTTCGTCCACAGCTGCCTTTATTAAAAGAGGTGCTCACTGCCCTTGCCATTCCGGTTTTAGAACTTGAGGGCTACGAAGCGGATGATATCATTGGAACTGTGGCAGCCCGCTGCACAGAGTCAGACATTGCCTGCATGATTTTAACCGGCGACAAAGACGACTTGCAACTGGCGACAGAAGATAACAAGATTTATTTGGTAACCACCCGCATGGGCAACACCGAAACAGAGATTTATGACGCCCAAAAGGTATTTGAAAAATATGGCGTAACCCCTCGCGAATTCATTGATGTTAAAGCCATTATGGGCGATTCATCTGATAATATTCCCGGTGTAAGGGGCATTGGTGAAAAGGGTGCTCTTTCCTTAATCAGTCAGTTTAAAAGTTTAGATGCAATCTACGAGGACATAGAATCACCCCACATCACCAAAGCAAACCGTACCAAACTCGTTGAAAACCGCGAGACCGCTTACCTTTCCCGCACTTTAGCAACCATTGATTGCAATGTGCCTATTTGCCTTGATTTTGAGTCTGCCAAGAGACAGGAAGGCGACACAGACGCCCTGCGCGATTTATATACACGTCTTGAGTTTAAAAGCTTTTTAAAAAAGCTGCCTGCTGCTGTTGGCACAGCAAATGAACAGCAAACACCAGCTTTCACTTTGCAAACACCAAGGGGAGAAGAACTGAAAGAACAGCTTGGTGCCGACCGACTGTATTACCTCTTTGCCTCAGGCGGCAAGGACATTTACTTTACCCATGGGACAGGCGTTGTTTGTCAGGCATCATTAAAAGAAAACCTTTCTCTTTGGAAAGCATTTTTTGAAAATCCGTCTATTGAAAAAATTACCCATGGCAGCAAGGAGCACTATCTTTTGCTGCACGATATGGATATTAAATTGCAGGGCGTGACCTTTGATACTGCTGTGGCGGCTTACTTGGTTGACCCCTCCCGTCGAGATTACGACCTTTCAGAATTGTGCTTCGATTTTCTTGGCATGACCTTTACAGAGGCAATAAAAGAACAACAGCTCTCCTTTGATGAAGAGCCGTCGGCAAACACCTCTGTCTTGGCCGAGCAAGCGTCCGCACTCCCCGCCCTGATGACATATCTGGGTGACAGAATGAAAGAAGAAGGCTCTTTAGAATTATTCAGCACCATCGAAATGCCCTTGGTTGAGGTTTTGGCTGCCATGCAGCGATATGGCATTTTGGTTGAGCGCGAGCGTCTTTTAGAATTTGGTACCATGCTCAAAGGACAAATCGACGCCTTAACAGAGGACATTTATGCTCTTGCCGAAGAAGAATTTAACATCAACTCTCCCAAACAGCTGGGTGAAATTTTGTATAACAAATTGGGTCTGACTTCTTCTAAGAAAACAAAAACGGGCTATTCAACCAACGCTGCCGCTTTGGAAAAATTGTTGGGTAAACACCCTATCATTGAGAAAATTTTAGAATATCGGCATCTTACCAAGCTGAATTCTACCTATGTTGACGGCTTAAAAGATGTAATTGCAAAAGATAAACGCATTCACTCTAATTTTCATCAAACGGTAACGGTGACAGGGCGCATCAGCTCTTCTGAACCTAATTTGCAGAATATTCCCATTCGCACACCCTTGGGGCGTGAGATGCGCAAGATGTTTGTGGCACCCTCGGGGCACATTCTTTTAGATGCTGACTATTCGCAAATTGAATTGCGTGTGCTGGCCCACATTGCAGGTGACAAAACCATGATTGACGCTTTTTCTGCCGGCATAGATATTCATACCGGCACCGCGGCAAAAATCTTTGGCATTGCCCCACAGGATGTGACGCCAGACCAACGAACAGCGGCTAAGGCTGTGAACTTTGGTTTGATTTACGGCAAAGGTGACTTTTCACTGGCGCAGGATTTGGGCATTTCCATAAAAGCCGCTAAGGCATACATCGAGGACTATTTAGGCTCTTTCCCAAAAGTGCGAGACTACATGAAAAATGTGGTTGAAGAGGCAAAGAAAAACGGCTATGTCACCACCCTGTTTGGCAGGCGTCGTGCCCTGCCTGAACTTGCCGCTTCAAACTTTCAGCTCCGTGCCTTTGGCGAACGGGCAGCACTGAACACGCCCATTCAAGGCACCGCCGCTGACATTATTAAGTTGGCAATGGTACGGGTGTTTAACCGTTTAGAAAAAGAAGGTCTTCGTGCCCGACTTATCTTACAGGTGCATGATGAATTGATTGTAGAAGCACCACTTGACGAAGCAGAAAAAGCAGGGGCAATCTTAAAAGAGGAAATGGAACAGGTCTTTTCTCTTCAGGCACCCCTTGTGGCTGATATGCACGCCGGCGAGAGCTGGTATGATGCTAAATAATGTAAAAAAATAGCAAAACGATTGAACGAGAAAGGAGAGCCGTTATGTCATTTTCAAGGGAAATTAAACAAGAATTAACAAGCCTTGCGTTTGAAAGCCCATGCTGCCGTCGGGCAGAACTGGCAGGCCTTATTGCCTTTTGCGGCACTCTTTTACCTGAATCAGAGGGTGGCGGTCTTCGCATGCGCACCGAAAACGCTGCCGTGGCAAAACGCGCCTATGATTTGCTTTCTGATTTGTTTTCGGCTCACCCTAACCGCACCGCTGTGCGCAAAAAAGGCGATGGTTACATTCACACCCTGTGGCTCTATCAAGGGGCTATGTACACTCGTATTATGAAAGCTTTGGGTTTTCTGCGGGATGGTCGGGTGAAATTTTGTGTTGATCCCTTTGTCACGGGTGAATCCTGCTGCCGCCGTGCCTTTCTTCGTGGCGCTTTTTTAGGAAGTGGCTCTGCCACCTCACCGCATAAGGCCTATCATTTAGAATTAGAAACCCATTATCAAGGCTTGGCGCGGGATGTGTTGCAGCTTTTTGCTGATGAAGAAATTGCTGCACGCTCTGTTATGCGAAAATCCAATTACGTGATTTACATTAAAGACAGTGAAGAAATCGCAGATGCCCTCACCGCTTTAGGTGCAACTGACTCGGCTTTGAGTCTTTATAGTGTTAAAGTGGAAAAAGACATGAAAAACAAGGTGAACCGGCAGGTAAACTGCGAAACTGCCAATTTAACAAAAATAGCGTACACCGCTGCCGTGCAGATTAAAGCCATTCAGAAAGTTATGGCATCACCCGTCTCGGAAAGTCTTTCATCCGCTTTGCTTGAACTGGCAGAACTTCGCGTGCAAAATCCTGAGGCAAGCCTAGCAGAGCTGGCACTTTTATTGGAAAAGCCAATCAGCAAATCCTGCGTTAGCCGGCGGTTACAAAAACTCATTGACATGGCAGAAAAACTTTCATAAGCTTAAAGGTGATTTTTCATGAAACAAAAAGGAACCATTGTTACAATAAAAGATGAAAAAGCTTTGGTGGCTGTTCCCCGCCCTTCCGCCTGTGGAGATAACTGTGTTTCCTGCTCAGGCGGATGCGCTGCTCGTGGTCATCTGGTTTGGCTTGATAACACATGCTGCGCAAAAGAGGGTGACCGGGTTATTTTGGAGGCATCAGGCAGCTCTGTTTTGTGGGCTGCTGCTGTTTTATATGGTTTGCCCCTCTTGTTATTTTTTATGGGCTACGCTGTTCTCTACCAGCTGACAAACAACACGCTGTGGGCATCTGCAGCCGCTATAGCAGGGCTTTTAGCCGGCTTTTTTATTGTACACAAGCTGGATAAGGTTTTAGCACCCAAACCTCAAATTATCGAAATTGTTGAAGATGCAATCTGCTAACAAAAAGGAGAACCATTATGGCATTTGATGGACTCGTTGTGCAGGCTCTTGCAAGAGAATTAAACGAAAAGCTTGCCGGCGCACGACTGGATAAAATATATCAACCCGAACCTGACGAACTCTTGCTGGCTTTTCATGGACCGGCAGGTGTTTTTAAGGTGACTCTTTCAGCCAATGCCTCCATTCCGAGAATTGCACTGGCTGAAGAAACAAAAGAAAACCCCATGGTTGCACCCATGTTTTGCATGCTTTTGCGCAAGCATTTAACTTCTGCGCATCTTTTGGCAGTTCGTCAGCCGGCCTTAGAGCGACTCCTGGCCTTTGACCTGGAAACACGCAACGAATTGGGAGACCGTGTTTGCAAATCATTGGTGATTGAAATTATGGGGCGCCACTCTAACATTATCTTGGTCGATGAGAACAATCGTGTGGCCGACAGCATTAAACGAATTGATTTTTCTGTCAGTTCAAAAAGACAGATCTTGCCGGGACTTCCTTATGAGTTGCCGCCGGCACAGGATAAAGCAAATCCCCTTGACTGCAGCTTAGAGAACTTTGTTCACATTCTCACCCAAAAGGCAGGGGGCACTTCTTGTGACCGGGCTATTCTTTCGACCTTTCAGGGCATTAGCCCCCTCATTGCCCGGGAGATTGTATTTTGTGCTTTTGGCGAAACAGATATGCCCCGTGAGAATATGAGTTATGGGCAAATCCTTGATTTAGCCACGACTATGCACCGGATGTTCGCCGAAATAAAAGAGGGCAACTTTGCCCCCTGCTATTTAACCGACAGCCAGACCGATAAACTCACCGAATTTTCTGCTCTCCCCATCAGACAATACGGCACCGGCGCCAATGTACATTTTGAAGATTCAATGGGCATTTTAATCAGCCGTTTTTACAAAGAACGGGATAAAAAAGAACAAATGATTCGCAAAAGCGCTCATTTAACCAAACTGGTTGCCAATCACATTGAGCGTTGTGCTAAAAAAATAACTGTGCAAAAGGCCGAGCTTTCTGACACCGAAAAAATGGAAGAATGGCGACAATATGGCGAATTAATAACCGCCAACATTTATCAAATTGAAAAAGGTGCATCCTCTGTTCGTGTGCAAAATTATTTTGATGATTCACTTCCCATGGTTGTAATTCCTTTGGATGATACCCTCTCCCCCGCCGCCAACGCTCAGCGCTATTACAAAAAATATAACAAAGCAAAAACCGCTGCCGAGATGCTGCAAAAGCAAATAGAATTGGCACAAGAGGAGCTAAACTATTTAGATTCGGTAGAAGAAGCCCTGCAAAGAGCCGATTCTTCTTTAGTGCTCACGCAAATCGGTGACGAATTAGCCCAGCAGGGTTACATTCGCAGGCCCAAAGAAGCCAAGAGAAAAAAAGAAGCACCATCGGCGCCTACAACCTTAAAAACCAGCGACGGTTTTACCCTTTTTGTTGGCAAAAACAATCGACAAAACGATTTGCTTACTTGCAAAATGGCACAAAATAAGGATTTGTGGTTTCACGCCAAAAACATCCCGGGCTCTCATGTTGTGATGCGCTTTGAGCCTGACCGACCTTTTACAAACGAAGCCATTACCCAGGCCGCCTCGCTGGCTGCATTTTTCTCAAAAGGAGCCGATAGCGACAAAGTGCCCGTTGACTACACGGAAATTAAAAATGTCAAAAAACCTGCTGGGGCCAAGCCGGGTTTTGTGATTTACACCACAAACCAAACGGCCTATGTAACCCCACAAAATATACAGTAAATCTACTTTATAGCATTAAAAAACAGAGCCAAAACCGGAATCTCCGTGTTTTGGCTCTGTCTTTTTTTATAAACCTATTCAGCTTTCGTTTGTACTGTCTCTTCGGCTTTTATCATTTCTGAATATGCTCTGGTTTCTGCCATGTAATCTCTGGCCAAAAGTTGAATGGCAGCAATGACTGGCACGCCAAAAATCATACCCCAAATACCGAACAAACCGCCAAACACCACAATGGCAAAAATAACCCAGAAAGGACTCACACCAACGGAGCCACCCAAAATTTTGGGTTTAAGTAAGTTACCATCAAACTGTTGAAGAATTAAAATGAACAACGCTGTCCATATGGCCTGATAAATGCCGCCACCCAGCAGCGCAACCAAAACAGCCGGCACCGCACCGATAAACGGACCGAAATAGGGAATCATGTTAAAGACCATAATGACGACGCCCAAAACAGCTGCATATGGCACGCGCAACAGTGCTAAGCCCGCAACAGCAAGAACGCCAATGATTAAAGAATCTACTACCATGCCAAAAAAGAACATATAAAAAATTG
>JAFYVH010000015.1 GCA_017549205.1 Clostridia bacterium
CCGACCTCCAGCGTGACAGGCTGGCATTCTAACCAACTGAACTATCGGGCCTCACTCTGGATGAAACATGGTGGGCGCAACAGGGCTCGAACCTGTGACCCTCTGCTTGTAAGGCAGATGCTCTCCCAGCTGAGCTATGCGCCCAATGAGTACATCCATCAGAGTTTTGTTCATCGCTTAGCGACAGATAGTATTATACACGAATCAAAACTGTTTGTCAAGAGAAATTTTTATTTTTTTTAATATTTTTTTAAAAAGTCTTTAAAACCGCGTCAATAAAGGGGTTTTCATTGATATTTGGGCACGAAAAGCGAGGAAAAGTAAAAATTTTTTAAAAAATTTCAGTTCGTTTGCACAGATTGATGATTTTAGTAAATGGGCGGCTTAACTTTTTGTACCGGGTCAGTTGAAAATGTAAATGGTTTGTGTTACAATTACAAACATAGCAAAAAATGAGGAGAGAAACATGAAAAACTGCAGAATAACCGTGATGAAAATGGCGCGGTATGACGATTTAATAGAAAAATATGAAAACCCCATTGAACATGCCTGTGACATGCAGCCGGGGCAGAGCTTTGTTTCAAAGCATGGTGAAAAGCCGGAAAACATGTGCGACTCTGCATGGGAAAGCATGGCAGACTTTGTTCGTGAGCTGGCGCAGGGGGGCGGCAATTTTTATGATGGATGGATGAAAAATCCCCACAGCGCTATGATTTCATGCAACGACGGTTTTCGGCCTGTCAGTTTTTTGATTGAGACCATTGAATAATTGCTCTTTATAAAAGCAAAAAGTAAAAACATAATAAACGGAGGAAGCAGAATGATACATTCATTTTTATTAATCGGCCAGTCCAACATGGCCGGCAGAGGCTATTTACATGAAGAGCCACCCATTGAAAATGACAATCTTATGGTTTTAAAAAACGGTAGATGGTGGCCCATGTTTCGTCCCATTAACTATGACAGACCCTTTGCCGGCATCAGTTCGGCAGAGTGGTTTGCAGACAGCTATGCAAAAGAGCATGGCGTAACCGTTGGCATCATTCCCTGCGCAGATGGCGGCACTTCCTTAAACCAATGGTGCGAGGGCGGTCTGCTTTATGACCACGCCGTGTGCATGGCAAAGCTTGCCCAGAGAACATCAACCATAGCCGGCGTGCTGTGGCACCAGGGTGAGGCCGATTGCAGAGACGATTATTATCCCTTTTATGAAGAAAAGCTTACGAAAATTATGGAGGCTTTGCGCCGGGACTTAAACCTTTATGATGTGCCGTTTTTGTTGGGTGGCTTGGGCGACTTTTTGAAAAATTGCGAAACAGAGCCCGGCGCAACCAACTATGTGCACATTAACGAAAGCCTTAAAGCCATCGCAGAAAAAAACGCCATGACGGGCTTTGTTTCGGCAGAGGGGTTAACTGCAAATCCTGATAATCTTCACTTTAATACAAAATCCCTTATCACATTTGGCTTGCGTTATTATGAGACATTTAAAACATTAGAAGATAAAAGCAAAGTTTTTGAAGAAAAATGTGCAGAAGATGATGCTGTGAGACCGCTCACAGAGTCGTTATAATCAATGATGCTACCAAAAAACATTAAAAAGCCCAATCTTAAAGGAAAGTTTCCGAGAGATTGGGCTTTTATATTACATGTTTTTAATGCTTAAGGGTGTTTCGGTGAAAACCGGAGAGTCAGGCTGTCGCCATCTAAAGAACGAACGCCCGAGGGCAAATCGAGCTTAATGGTAATCTTGCCGTCATCGTCCAAAGCATGAAGGGAAATAGGCTTGGTTTCAATGGCAGTTAAGCTATCAATCAGGGTTTGTGCGCCGGCAACCTTAACTTTTTTGATGCTGCTGTCATCTAAAACAAAATCATCTACAAGGTCCAAAGAAGAATCCTGAAAGACGGGAACAAGGTCAACGGTTTTCGATTTTAAAATCTCGGCGTGTACCTCAATCTCTGTGGCAGAAGCCGTTAACAGCTGCCCGGTGATTTCTTTGTTGTTTGTGCCTAAAAACTGCAGGGGCACTCTTTCGGCAATATCGGCGACTTTGCCATGGACATCCACCATAGCGGCCACAGACTGAATACCGTCTAAAATTGTTTTTGGACCGCGAATGGAAACCGTTTCGGGATTGGCCTTTAATGTGCCGACCACATGAGAGTCTTTGGGCGTTCCCTGAGGGAGCACCTCCACCGGTTTTTCAACGGTGACCAAGTCGTCTACATGAATTGCCAGGGTAGAGGGATTTTTATTGATAATATCAAGACCGGCATAGGGCAGAACAACATTGCTCAGCACCACATGCCGACCTGTTGTGCTGATGTTGCCCACATCGGCCAGCACGGTGATGTTTTTATTGTCAACCTCCATCACATACTTACGGGAGCCTTGAATTTTAACATCAATGGTATACTCAGCATCGTTTAAAATAATCAAATTTTTATCTTCAAGGACATTTTTTTGTGTAAAGACAACGGGAACACCTTTGATAACACGGTCCATTTCAGGACTTTCTACCTGCACCACATAAAACCAAAGACAAATGGCAATGACGGCAGAGAAAAATTTAAGAACAGAATCGCTTTTAATCTGTTTTTTCATTGACGAACCCTCCCTTTAAAGAATTTAGAGGGACTGTTTTTTTCATTGGCTTCGGGATGGAGAGCCTTGTTTAAGAGTTTGCTTAAAGAGGCAATGGACAAATTCCGAATCATGTTACCGTTGATCATAACTGAAATTTTTCCCGTCTCTTCAGAAACCACCAATACGACGCAATCGGCAGCTTCTGAAATGCCCAGAGCAGCCCGATGGCGCGTGCCGAATTCCGAACTTAAATTTTTGTTAGAAGAAAGGGGTAACACAGCAGAGGCCATGTAAATGTGCTCATTTCGAATGATAACAGCACCATCGTGGAGAGGGGTGTTGGGCACGAAAATGTTCTCCAGCATTTCAGAAGAAATATCGGCATTCACCAGCGTGCCGCCGGTTAACACATCGTTTAAGCGCATTTTTCGTTCAAACACAATGAGAGCGCCTGTTTTGGTTTTAGAACAGTTTGAAACAGCAATGCAAACCTCGTCAATCATATCAGAAAGCTTTCGGGGTTCTTCAAAGGAGAAAAGTGCGCCCAGTTTGCTGCGTCCCATGTGCTCAAGACCACGCCGCAGCTCCGGCTGGAACACAATCAAAAGGGCAGTCACACCAACCTGCATGGTGTTAATCAAAATAAAGTTGATAACATTAAGCTGCAGCCAATCGCTGACATACATAACAACCAGCAAAATGCCGATGCCTTTTAAAAGCTGAACAGCACGGGTTTGTCGAATGAATTTCATGACATTATAAATGATGAATGCAACAACGGTCACATCGATCACATCGGTAAGCTGAATGCTTTTAAAAAATGGAAAAACAATGGTTTCTAAATAGTTCACCAAATCACTCCTTTAGGGGTTATTCTGCCTCTCCCTTTAACAATTCGCTTTGATGGGTGGTAACCAGGGTATCAATAATTTCATCAAGGTCACCATCTAAAATAGCATCCAGTCGATGCAGGGTTAAACCAACGCGATGGTCGGTTACACGACCCTGGGGATAGTTATAAGTACGAATGCGCTCACTGCGGTCACCTGTGCCCACCTGACTTTTACGCTCTTGTGCAATTTGTGCCTGCTGCTCACTTTGCATCAGGTCATACAGGCGTGAACGAAGGATTTTCATGGCTTTATCTTTGTTTTTATGCTGTGATTTTTCATCCTGACAAGAAACCACGAGTCCTGTGGGAAGATGGGTAATGCGCACAGCCGAGTCGGTGGTGTTAACGCACTGACCACCGGGGCCACCGGCACGAAAGACATCAATGCGCAGGTCGTTTTGGTTAATGTCAACTTCCACTTCCTCCACCTCAGGCAAAACAGCCACAGTAACCGTTGAGGTGTGAATGCGGCCGCTAGATTCGGTAGCCGGGATGCGCTGCACACGGTGAACACCGCTTTCAAACTTCAGGCGGGAATATGCACCACTGCCCTGAATGCTGAATGAAATTTCTTTGTAACCACCCATGTCGGGTGCGTTCTGACTTAAAACTTCAATTTTCCAACGACGGCTTTCGGCATACATAGAATACATGCGGAAAAGGTCACCGGCAAAAAGAGCCGCCTCGTCACCGCCGGCACCGCCACGGATTTCCACAATAACATTCTTTTCATCATTGGGGTCTTTGGGCAAAAGCAGAATTTTTAACTCTTCCGAGAGGTTTGCAATGTTTTTTTGACCCTCTGCCATTTCGTCTTCTAAAAGGGCACGAAATTCTTTATCCTGCGAGCCGTCTTCTAACAGCATGCGTGCTTCTTCAATGGTGTCTTTCACTTGCTTATAGGCCCGGTATTTTTCCACAATGGGCGTAATATCTGAATGTTCTTTACAAAGCTTGCGCCAGACTTCCTGGTCAGCAATCACGGCAGGGTCGCTGATTTTCTCGGCAAGTTCGGTAAAGCGCTCCTCTATAAACGATAACTTTTCAAACATGGTAGACTCCTTTTTACATTTATGTCTTAAGCCATAGGCTTTTTCTTTTTAAAACCCTGTTGCTTTTAGTGGTTACATCCCCTCGAAAAAGGGCAAACACACCCATATGTAGTCATTATATCATATTGACAAAGTTATTGCAAGCAGATATAATACAAGAGGTAGAGGATTTTATAGTATTATTTATAAAAGGAGACTGGTTTTTTCATGCAAAGGCAAAAAAGAGTGGCAGCAGTTCATGATATATCCTGCTTCGGCAAATGCTCTCTCACGGTGGCACTTCCGGTTTTATCTGCTGCGGGGCTTGAAACCTGCTGCATTCCCACGGCGGTGCTTTCAACACACACCGGTGGATTTTCGGGCTATACCTATCGGGATTTAACAGAGGATATCCTGCCCATTGCTGCCCATTGGAAAGACCAGAACATAGGGTTTGACGCTGTTTACACCGGTTTTTTGGGCTCGGTCGAACAAACCGATATTTTAGAGCAGGTGATAGAGCAAATTACAGACAAAGAAACGCTGGTGATGGTTGACCCGGTGATGGGTGATAACGGCGCGCTGTACACAGTGTTTTCAGATAACTTCCCTGAAGCCATGCGCAAGCTTTGCGCTCGTGCCGACATCATTGTGCCCAACATGACCGAGGCCTATCTGCTTTTAGGTGAAACCTACCGCCCGGGACCGTATGCCGAGGCAGAAATCGACCGACTGCTTTTGGCACTTTCCGGTATTTGTCGCGGTCAGGTGGTGTTGACAGGCGTTTATTTTGACGAAGAAACATTGGGCGCCGCAACCTTTGATGCGCAAACAGGGCAAAAGGCATTGGCTATGCGAAAGCGGGTAGCGGGCATGTATCACGGCACGGGGGATGTCTATGCCAGCTCCCTCCTGGCAGCAGTTATGCGGGGCTTTTCTTTAGAAGAGGCGGCAGGCATTGCTGCAGACTACACCATTATGTCCATTGAAACGACGAAAAAAATGGATAAAGATTTGCGTTATGGCGTAAATTTTGAATATAACATTCCCACTTTGATTGAACTTTTAGAAAAGGGGAATCTGCAATGAAAAAAGTCATGATTGCCTTAAGCGGTGGCGTTGACAGCTCTGTGGCGGCACATCTGTTGCAGGAAACAGGCTTTGCCCTTTGTGGCGGCACCTTGAATTTAACAGGGGCGTCCACGCAGGATGCAGCACAAGCTGCAGAACGGCTTTCCATTCCGTTTTATGAATTTGATGAGCAGGATGCCTTCAGGGAGCAGGTGATTCGTCCTTTTGCCGAAAGCTATGAGCGGGGCGAAACCCCCAATCCCTGCATTATTTGCAACCGTCGGATTAAATTCGGCATTTTGTTAGAACGGGCATTGGCCTTAGGTTGTGATTATGTAGCAACGGGGCACTATGCCAAGGTGCAAAAAGATGCAGCCACAGGCAGAATGTTGCTCTATCGGGCAAAAGACAATAAAAAAGACCAAACCTACATGCTGTACCAACTGACACAAGAGCAACTTGCCCATGCGCTGTTTCCGTTAGGAGATTACAGCAAGGATGAAATTCGGGCAATTGCCGCAGAGATTGGTCTCAAGAATGCACAAAAGCCCGACAGTCAGGATATTTGCTTTGTGCCGGACGGTGACTACGGCACTTTTTTAGAAGCGTTTCAGGGCAAGGTGTATCCCCCGGGTGATTTTGTGGATGAAGAAGGAAAGTTCCTGGGTCAGCATCAGGGCATCATTCGTTACACCGTTGGGCAGAGAAAGGGCCTGGGCATTGCCCTGGGCGCTCCTGCCTTTGTTCTGAGAAAAGATGCTGCACAAAATCAGGTTGTGCTAGGCGCAGAAGACCGGCTGTTTACCAAACGGGTTGCCGCATGCGACGTGAACTGGATTGCTTGGGAAAAGCCCGTTGACGGCACAAAAGTGACCGCCAAAACACGCTATAGCCAAAAAGAAGCAAGTGCTAAAATATATGCAACCGAAACCGGCGTTATGGCCGAATTTGAAGAGCCCCAGCGCGCACCGGCGCCGGGTCAGGCCATGGTGTTTTACGACGGTGATGTGGTGGTGGGCGGCGGTACGATTATCGCTGATTAAAGCAAAGGATGAACAAAATGGAAACCATGAAAAAGCTGATTGATAAACTGGCTCAAACAAGGGCACTATCAAGAGAAGAATTTAAAAGCCTGCTTCTTTCTTCTTCCGATAATGCCTTGCGTGCCTATGCGGCAAAGCGAGCCGGCGAAAAAGCTGTGAAGCGGTTTGGCAAGGGCATTTACATTCGTGGTTTAATTGAAATCAGTAATATTTGCAAAAATGATTGTTATTATTGCGGATTGCGCCGCAGCAACACAAAATGCCGTCGGTATCGACTGACTGAAGAAGAGATTTTAGATTGCTGTCGGCAGGGACATGGACTTGGTTTTCGCACCTTTGTGCTGCAGGGGGGCGAGGATGGCGGCTTTTCTGATGAAAGCCTTTGTGCCTTGGTAAAAGAAATAAAAAAACGCTATCCCGATTGTGCGGTTACCCTATCGGTAGGGGAACGGGAGCGGGATGTGTATCAGCAGTTTTTTGATGCCGGCGCCGATCGTTATCTTTTGCGGCACGAAACCGCAGATGATGAGCATTACAGCAAGCTGCATCCTGCTAATCTATCTTTGGAAAAACGCAAACAATGTCTTTATGATTTAAAAGAAATTGGTTTTCAAGTGGGCACAGGCTTTTTGGTAGGCTCGCCTTACCAAACCATTGACAATCTGTGCAGCGACCTACTCTTTATTCAGGAGTTTCGCCCGCAAATGATTGGCATTGGACCCTTTATTCCCCATCAGGATACACCCTTTAAGAATGAGCCGGCAGGCTCTTTGGTTTTGACCCTTTTCCTTTTATCACTTTTAAGGCTGGGACATCCAAATAGCTTAATTCCTGCCACCACAGCCGTGGGCACCCTTTGTGAAGATGGCAGAGAACAGGCAATTTTAGCCGGCGCCAATGTGGTTATGCCCAATTTATCACCCAGCCTGCACCGCAAGGACTATATGCTCTATGACAACAAGCTTTCAGATGGTGCAGAGGGGGCAGAAGCCAAGGATGTGCTAGAGGCGCGGCTTGACAAAATCGGCTTTCACATTGTGACAGACCGGGGGGACTTTAAGGCCATAGAAATTGAATAATAAAAGCAGTGCCAAAGTCGGTTTTTAAAACCGCTTTGCACTGCTTTTTTAATGTTGCAGAATCTCTGTAAAATTGGCAGAATTATTGCAAAAAACCCAAGTTTACAGTTGAAACTGCAGAAGAAATATGATACAATAACTGTGTATGTTTTGTAGTCAAATTAAAGAGCGTTTAAACTAGACTATAAGAAGCAGGCAAAAGGAAAGGCAACAACATGGAAATCTTTATTTTAACTTTAAAACAAATGCTGATGATGTTTGCATTTATTCTTGTAGGCTTTCTCCTCAGGAAGAAAATGATTATATTCGAAAATTCAGATACTGTCATGGCAAGGCTTGAAACCTATGTCTTTGTACCCGCCCTTTCCCTTTATACCATGATTACACAATGCACGGTGCAAACCTTTGCTGAAAATTCCAAACTGATTTTATATGGCTTAATCATCAATCTGGTGGCTATTATTGCGGCCTATCCCTTATCTGCCATGTTTATCAGAAAATCCTCTGCATCTCCCGAAAAGGCATATAGCAGAAATGTATATAAATATGCCATGGCTTACGGCAATTACGGTTTCATGGGCAACTTCATCATCCTGGGCGTTTGGGGTGATGCCATGTTTTATAAATACACCATGTTCACCTTTTTGGTCGCTATTTTATGCAGTAGTTGGGGTTTATACATACTCATTCCCAAAGAGCAGAATGAAGGCCTTTGGCACAATTTAAAAAAAGCCCTCATAACACCGCCCATTATTGCTTTGGTGGCGGGCATCATCATTGGTCTTTCGGGTCTTAGCCGCTTTGTGCCGGATTTTCTGATTACTGCGTTTAACAATGCAGGTCAATGTCAGGGACCTGTGGCTATGCTTCTTGCCGGCTTTGTGATTGGCGGCTATGATTTTAAAAAGCTGTTGCTGAATAAAAAGGTGTATATTGCTACAGCCCTCAGGCTTGTGGTGTTGCCTGCAATTTTAATGGTAATATTGAAATTATTGGGTGCCTCAGAAGAGCTGATGGTTTTGGCACTGGTTCTTTCAGCAACACCCTTGGGGCTTAACACCATTGTGTATCCCGCGGCGTATGGCGGAGAAACCCAAACGGGCGCATCTATGGCAACCATTTCACACACTCTGTCGGTGATCACCATTCCCTTGATGTATTTACTTTTTATCGTTATTTTATAAACAAAAGCGTACCCTGAAAGGAATATGAAAAACTTTTTAAGGAGATATTTATGCGAAAGACAAAAATTGTATGCACCATTGGCCCTGCCAGCGAATCGGAAGAAATGCTGATTGGTCTTTGCAGAGCCGGCATGAATGTGGCAAGATTAAACTTTTCTCATGGCACTCACGAAGAGCACCAAAAGAGAATTGAAGCCATTAAAAAAGTTCGCAGTGACCTTTGTTTGCCCATTGCCATTATGCTGGACACAAAGGGGCCTGAATATAGAATTAAAACCTTTAAAGACGGAAAAGTTACTCTTTGTGCGGGGGATGAATTTATCTTTACCACAGAGGATGTAGAAGGCAGCAAGGAAAAAGTCACGGTTACCTATGAAAACCTGCCGGACGAGGTTGAACCGGGGGACACCATTTTGCTGAACAACGGTTTGCTTTCTTTTCGGGTTAAAAAGGTTTTAAAGCCGGATATTATCTGCGATGTGGTTTGCGGTGGTGAGCTTTCTAACAGAAAGAGCATGAGCTTTCCCGGCAAGGTCATGAAGCAGACATATCTTTCAGAACAGGATAAAAAAGATATTGCCTTTGGCATAAAAAATGATATCGACTACCTTGCCTGTTCTTTTGTTTCGGGCAAGCAGGATTTGATTGATGTCCGCTCTTATTTAAAAGAAATCGGTGCGGGCGATATGGAGCTGATTGCCAAAATTGAAAATCAGGCCGGCTTTGACAACATTGAAGAAATTTGTGAACACTGCGACGGTGTTATGATTGCCCGTGGTGATATGGGTGTGGAAATTCCGTTTGAAAATCTGCCCTATATTCAAAAACAGTTGATTACAAAGTGTCGCTTGCTCGGTAAGCGCGTGATAACAGCAACGGAGATGCTTGAAACTATGATTTACAATCCGCGCCCCACCAGAGCTGAAATTTCTGATGTGGCAAATGCGGTTTATGATGGGACAAGTGCCATTATGCTCTCCGGTGAAACGGCTGCGGGAAAATATCCCATTGAAGCTGTTAAAACCATGGCTAAAATTGCCGAAACAACCGAGAGCAACATACATTATCAAAAACGATTTCATAATTCGGCCTTTAAAATTAAAAACACGGTAGACGCCATTTCTCACGCCACCTGTGGCATGGCCATGGATATTGGGGCTAAAGCTATTGTAGCTTGCTCCTTGTCCGGCATGACAGCACGAATGGTATCCCGCTTTCGCTCACCGGTTGATATTGTGGGTCTGACAACCGACGAACGCACCTGGCGCAAGCTGGCGCTCTCATGGGGTGTTACACCGGCTATTTGCGAAAAATTTACCTCCACAGATGTTTTGTTCTACACAGCAAGAAAAATTGCAGAAGAAAGCCTGGATTTAAAAAATGGTGACAAAATTGTTATAACCGGCGGTGTTACCGGTGAATCAGGCAATACAAATCTAATTAAAATAGAAGATATTTAAATAACAGAAAAGCGTAGATTGAATCCATTACAGTTTAGGAGGAATTGGCTTGAAAAAGATTAACATTTTGGGCGCCATGGTGGATCGTGTCACCATGGAAGAAGCGGTGGAGAAAGCTTTGGGATTTTTAAAAGAAGAGGGCAGCCACGCTATTTACACGCCCAATTCTGAAATTGTTATGGCGGCCTACCGCGACCCGTCTTTTTGCGAGGTTTTGAACAGCGGCGACTTAATTATCGCCGATGGCATTGGTCTGGTGCACGCCTCAAAAATTTTAAAAGAGCCTCTTCCTGAGCGTGTGGCAGGTTTTGATTTGGCATCGCGGTTGATTCGGGAATCAGCCGATGGTGCACATTCCCTTTACTTTTTTGGCGGACGCCCCGGCGTAGCCCAAAAGGCCATTGCAAATTTAAAGGCAGAATACCCCAACCTTTCAGTATCAGGCTTTAGTGACGGATATTTTGATGCAGAAAAAGAGAAAACAATTATTGCCGACATAAAAGAAAAGAAGCCCGACATTTTGTTTGTTTGCCTTGGTGCACCCAAGCAGGAAAAATGGATTGCAGCCCATCGTGACGAGTTGGGCGTGCCTCTTTGTTTAGGCGTTGGCGGTAGTTTGGATGTGTGGGCAGGCGAGGTTGAACGAGCTCCTGAAAAATATCAAAAGGCAGGTCTTGAATGGCTTTACCGCTTAATGAAGCAGCCCTCACGGTTTTTCAGAATGTTAGAACTTCCCAAATTCGGCTTAACCGTTTTATTTAAAGGCAAAGCCGTGCAAACGAAAGGAAAGCGCCATGAGTGAGTTTAAATCAGGTTTTGTCAGCATTGTGGGTCGACCCAATGTAGGCAAATCTACTCTGTTAAATCAAATTATCGGGCAGAAAATTGCCATTATCTCTGATAAGCCCCAAACCACCCGCAATAACATTTTAGGCATTTTGCATGAAGACGACATGCAGATTGTCTTTATTGACACACCGGGTATCCATCGTCCTTTCACCAAGTTGGGTGAGGTTATGATGAAATCGGCCGACAGCGCCGTGCGGGATGCGGATGTAGTTTTATTTTTAGTCGAGCCAAACGGAAAGCCGGGACCTAGCGAAGAAAAGATTATGGATGATTTGCGTGCTTTGGGCTTGCCTGTCATTTTGGTTATTAACAAAATCGACAAGGTGAAAAAGGAAAGCCTTTTATCTGTTATTGCCACCTATCAACAGGTTTTTGATTTTGCGGCGGTTTACATGATTTCAGCCAAAGAAAACGACGGGGTTGATGCTCTTATTAAAGAACTTTCCGGCTACATGCAGGAAGGGCCTATGTATTTCCCTGAAGATGCGGTGACAGACCAACCCGAGCGACAAGTGGTGGCTGAACTGGTGCGTGAAAAGCTGCTACAGCTTTTAGACCAGGAGGTGCCTCACGGTATTGCCATTGAAGTTTTTTCCATGAAAGAAAAGGAAAAGCTTTATGAAATTGAAGTGAATATTTATTGCGAGCGCCAAAGCCATAAGGGTATTGTTATCGGCAAGGGCGGTTCTGTCTTAAAAGAGGCAGGCTCACTGGCCCGTGCCGACATTGAGGACATGCTTGAAAAAAAGGTTTTGTTAAAGCTTTGGGTTAAGGTGAAAGACGATTGGCGCAACCGAGAGGGTTCTTTGCGCAATTTCGGCTATACCGGTGAGTAGTTTTTCCTTAGACAAATTTCTACAAAAAAATTGTGGTATATTCCCCTTATTACAAGTCAAAATAGTAGTAGACTGGTGATAAGGCGGGATAGAGATGATGGAAGAATTTGCGTGGAATTTTTTTATGAAAACAGGCAATATCGACGGATATTTACTTTATAAACAAAGCATGAACAGCAAGGAAAACGGTAGTGATTATGGAACTGATCAAGACAAGCGGGGTTGTCATCAGACGGACAAAAGTGAAGGATAATGACCTGATGCTGACAATTTTCACAAAGGACTTAGGCGTGATTCGGGCTTCAGCCCGGGGTGCCAGCGGTTTTAAAAACAGGCTCACGGCAGGAACGGCACTGTTTGCTTACAGCGAGTTTGTGCTGTATCCCGGTCGGGAGCTTTATAAGGTGAATAGTTGTGAGCTAATCGAGAGTTTTTACAGTTTAACGGCCAACATCGAGCGGCTTGCCTTTGCTACCTATATTGCCGATTTAACCGGCTATACCGTGCAGGAAGAGGCGGGTTGCGAAAGGCTTTTATCCCTGTTTTTAAACACCTTTTACCTGTTTGCAAAATGGGGCGGCGAGCTCAGGACGGTTAAATGTGTTTATGAGTTGAAACTTTTAGAGCATTTGGGCCTTGCTCCCTGTCTGACGGCGTGTGTTGCCTGCGGCAGAGAAGAGACGGCTGTTTTTTCGGCAGAGGAGGGCGGATTGCTTTGTGAGACTTGTCAGGGCGAGTTAGGTAGCGGACGCAGAATTTCTGCAGCTTGCCTTGATGCCGTGCGGCATGTGCTCACATCTGACGACAAGCGCGCCTTTGCTTTTAGGCTGTCCACGGATGTTTTGGAAGAGCTTGAAATACATGTGGCAGACCTGCTATCTGCCTATATTGACCACGATTTTTATTCTTTGACATATTTAAATACAGTGCTGGGAAAACAATAGAAAAAACAGCCAAATGGCTGAAAGGACGGACAAAATGGAACTGGATAAGCTTTTAAAAGAGGTGCAAAAACCGGCTCGATATGTGGGCGCGGAATATAATAGCGTACATAAGGATTTGCAGGATGTAGGCATCCGGTTTGCTTTTTGCTTTCCCGATGTGTATGAGGTGGGCATGTCTCACCTTGGCATTAAGATTTTATATCACTTATTAAATGATCAAAAAGACATTTATTGCGAGCGTGTTTTTACGCCCTGGATTGATATGGAGGAAAAAATGCGCCAGGCGCAAATTCCTCTTTTTTCCCTTGAGACCAAAACACCGGTAAAAGAGTTTGACATTGTGGGCTTCACCCTGCAATATGAAATGAGCTATTCCAACATCATTAACATGCTGGATTTATCAGGCATTCCGGCTCTTAGAGAAGAGCGGGGAGAGAACATGCCTTTTGTTTACGCAGGCGGCCCCTGTGCCTATAACCCCGAGCCACTGGCCGATTTCATGGACTTTTTTATGATTGGTGAGAGTGAGGAGCAAATCATTGAGGTGATGGATGCCTATCGCACCTGGAAACAATCCGGCAAAGAAAAACGCGCCTTTTTAGAGGCGATTGTTTCCATTCGTGGCATTTATGTGCCCGAGTTTTATGATGTGAACTATAAAGAAGACGGCACCATTTTGGAAATGAAACCAAACCATCCAAAAGCTCCAAAGCGGGTGCAAAAGCAATATGTGCGTGATATGGACAATGTCTATTATCCCGAAACCATGATTGTACCATCTATGGAAATAATCCACGACCGCATCACCTTAGAGCTGTTTCGTGGCTGCATCCGTGGTTGTCGTTTTTGTCAGGCGGGCATGATTTATCGTCCTGTTCGGGAAAGAAGTCCCAAACGACTTTTGGGTCTGGCAGAAAAACTGATTGACAGCACAGGTTATGAAGAAATTTCCATGTCAAGCCTTTCCACCAGTGACTATACAGGTTTGGAGGAGCTGACCGAGGGCCTTTTAGATTTAACGGTTGAGAAAAAAATTAACCTAAGCTTGCCCTCTTTGCGTATCGACAGCTTTTCCATGGACTTGATGCAAAAGGTGCAAAAAGTCCGCAAAAGCGGCTTGACCTTTGCCCCTGAAGCAGGCTCACAGCGCATGCGGGATGTAATTAACAAGGGTGTTACCGAAGAGGATTTGATGCGCTCGGTTTCCTTGGCTTTTGCAGGGGGCTACAGCGGTGTTAAGCTTTACTTTATGATTGGTTTGCCCACCGAGACCGATGAAGATGTGAAAGCCATTGCCCATTTGGCACACAAGGTGGTGCAGGCGTATCGTGATACACCAAAGCATTTGCGCAACAAAGGTCTTCGTGTTACGGTTTCAGCTTCGTCTTTTGTGCCCAAGCCGTTCACCCCGTTTCAATGGGCAGCGCAGGATGATATTGAAACCCTGCGTGACAAGCAGCATTTAATTAAAGATGAATTGCATGATAAAGCCATTAATTATAACTGGCACGAATCGACCTTGAGCGTGCTGGAGGGCGTTTTTGCCCGGGGGGACCGTCGGCTTGGCAAGGTGCTTCTAAAAGCACATGAGCTGGGTGTGCGGTTTGATGCATGGCATGAGTGCTTTCAATATGACCTGTGGCAAGAGGCTTTTTGTCAAACAGGTGTTAATCCCGATTTTTATAACAAAAGAGAGCGCTCTTATGACGAGATTTTGCCCTGGGAAATCATAGACCCCGGCGTTTCAAGAGCCTTTTTAGAAAGAGAAAACGAGCGTGCAAAACGCGGCGAGTTAACAGAGAACTGTCGCAGTTCGTGCAGCGGTTGCGGCGTTAAACAAATGGGAGGAGGCGGCGTTTGTGGTTAAATATCGTTTTTGCTACAGTAAGTTTGGCGATGCAAAATATATTTCGCATTTAGACTTAATCCGTCTTTTTTCCCGTGCCTTTAAGCGTGCACACATTCCCCTGACTTATTCAGAGGGCTTTAACCCCCATCCAAAAATGGCCATTGGTTTGCCCTTGTCGGTGGGGATTACCAGCGAGGGAGAATATGTGGACGCTGAAGTTGATCGCACACTCTCCATAGAGGATTTTGAAAATTTAAACCGTGCTATGCCTTTGGGCATATGCATCAATCAGGCGGCAGAATTAGTCCTTGGCATGCAGAAGCTGGCTGATATTCGCTGGGCGGTTTACACGGTGACAGTTAGCGGCAGTACGCTTTCAGAGTCACAGGTAAAGGACTTTTTAGCCCGTGAAAGCGTTATTGTGGAAAAGAAAACAAAGCGAAAGGTTGAAGACGCTGACATTTTGCCTGACATTGCCGAGATTGCACTTTTAGATGCAGCAGAAGACGGCGTGCGTCTTTCGATGACCCTGTCAGCAGGGCCTGCCGCCAATTTAAAGCCCGAATTGGTGCTCGTGGCAATGAGCACATATATAGATGGCTTTAGGGCAGAGGACTTTGCTATTCACCGGGTTAAAATTCTGTCAGATAAGGGACGGACTTTGTTGTAAAAAAAGAAAAGAAATAAAGGGCAGAATCTGTGGTAAGCCACAGGTTCTGCCCTTTTTGTTATTTTAAGATATTATTGCTCTGCTTTGGTAATGCCCCGGGTTTCGTAGGTGACTTGATTTCCGTTTACAGTTACCAGGTAATATTTAATATAAGAGAGATTGGTGGCAGGGGGCTTAAGACCAATGCTGGGGAAAACACCGGCAGTTGTGATATAACGCACGCCGTTTTCAATCTCTGTCTCGTTAACAAAGCCACCGGCAAAAACATAAACATTGCAGCCCCGAGCTGCAGCCGATTCCATCAACTTTTTAAACACGGTGATTTCCACATCCAGCGAGGAAAGATTGTGGTCATTTAAAAAGACAAACAAATTACCGCCGGAAAGATTGTTAACGGTCTTTTGCAGCTTGCTCCATTGTGTTTTGTCATAGCCGTAAAGAGAGCCGCCAGAGGCATTCTTTAAAGTGATAAAGGTGCTTCCGTTTTTGGTAAATTCGCTATAACTGTCAGCTGTAACTTTGTTGTTGCCCAATGCGGTCAGCAGCGAGCTGTTTACATTGTTACCCACAAAAAAGTTGAGGTCGCTTGCCTTTTGAACGGCATTTACAGCACCATTCATAATGTATATATCAAAGAATTTTTCCGGCGTTCTTGTGTTGCCAAAAACCGTAAACTGAAAACTGTTTTTATCGGTCAGGGTGGCAGAAGTCTGGCTGGGGTCAGGGCGAGCCGCACCTTTCGGCACAGAAATGGGGGTGGCACCATCCACAGAAACACACATATTAGCAGCCACATCGTTTAGGGATGCGGTGATGATGGTAGAGCCTGCCTTGCGAGCCTTAACTGTGTTTTCACTCACGGTGGCAACAGCGGGATTTAACACCGTAATTTTTACATCCCTGGGATAAATCGTGGCCGTGCGCCCCTCGCCATCGCGGCCTGTCAGCCATAGCGTTGTGCTTTTGCCACTATTTAATGCAATCTCTTTGGTTGTAAAATCCAAACGGTGGGGTTCATCTAAGACAGTTAAGGCAATTTCATCATAAAAGCCGCCACTTTCTGCCTTTAGCAGCGCTTTGCCCGGTGCAGTGGGATAGAAGCAGTTGTTTTGAACAGAGCCTTTTCCCTGCTTTACTGTCCATTTGATTTTATCAGGCGAAACGCTTTCCATCACACGACCATATTGGTCGAGTTTTTCTAAGGATAAAGAAACAGAGGTGCCGCTAAAGACCGTATCACCGTCGCTTTTTAGCCGAACGGCAGAAAATACGGACTTTTTCATGTTTTCTGTGACAACACCGATGGAGTTGGTAACGGGACGCTTGCCACCGTCAGAGGGGGTGTTCACAACCTTTTGGCTGCCGTCGTCCTGCTTTACGGTCATAAGTGTTGAGCCGCCGCCATCTAAATTCATGGCATTGTAACAGCCCAATTCTGCCATCAGGTAGCCAAGCTGTGTCATAGTCATACCGGTGGCTGCCGAGCGCCGTCCGTCTACGGCGACCAAGGTCAGGGTTGTGCCTGAGCGGTCAACGCCAACAGCGGAACGGGGATGGGTGCCACTGATGGTGTGAGAAAAGCTATCAGGAACTTTTCCCTCAACCAAAAGCATGCCACCACCACCCACAGCTGTTTCAATCAGCTCATAGTTGGGTGCTGTGGTCATGTTCAGCACAACAGTGCTGCCTTCTTCTAAAAAATCGTCTAAAAATGTGTGCATGCTAAGGTCAGATGCCAGCACATAGCCATCTTTTGGAATGGTCACGGGTCCAACATCTCGGTTTTTGGCAGTGACCTTTCCGTCTTGGACCACAATCTCTAAAACATTGCCCTCTGAGCCAGGGGTGATTTCGCCCCAGTCGGCTGTGTACATTACAATGCCGGTCATGCTGTCATATTTATTCAGCACGGTCACAGGGGCAGTGGTGCCATCCGGCGCGGTAACGGTGCAGCTAAAGGTGAAAGGATTAAAATATAAGGTGTCATCTTCTGCCAGCTGATACAAAGCATTCATGCTTTCATAAGCGGCAGGGGAGGTACGCAAAACGCCGTCGGTAATTTCAAGACCAATGGCGCTGCCACGACCATACTGACCGGATTTAGATGCAAAAAAATCGGCATTAATGGCAGCAACCGCATCGGCATTTACAGCCGAATCATAGGTGTTTTGCAGATAGCTTTTGCCGTTTTCGTTGCTGAGTACATCAAACTTTAAATAGGGCTGGGTGAGATCGGCCTGTAGGATATGCAAATCCTGCCAGCCGTTATCAAACAGCTTTTGAATGTGCCGATAGGTCACACCGTGGATGGGTGTTTCTTCGGCAACGGTTATGGATAAGTCCTGTGCATAAACGGGAAAAACAGAGGTGATAAAGCAAAGAATGCACAGAAAGACCAGACACTTTTTCTTCATGGTATTCTCCTTATGGGTTAAAAGACCGACAAACAGAGGCATGCGCCTTTATTTTGCGTCAGTCTGTGCTACAGTTTTTTTCAAATATTGCAAAAATTCATCCCGCAAATCGTCGCGCTTCAGAGCAAATTCAACAGTTGCCTCCAAATAGCCCTGCTTTGAGCCTACATCATAGCGGCGGCCAATGAAATCGTAAGCATAAACGCTTTCTTTCTTGGCAAGTTTTCTTAAGGCATCGGTGAGCTGAATTTCGCCGCCGGCACCGGGTGTTGTCTCTTCAAGACAGCGGAAAATTTCCGGCGTGATAATATAGCGGCCTAACACGGCAACATTAGAAGGCGCTGTGCCGGGAGCAGGCTTTTCAACCATATCATGAACAGTGTACATGCGGTCGCCCAGCTCTTCGCCCTTTATAATGCCGTATTTAGAGGTTTCAGAATCGGGAACGGCCTGCACACCCAAAATGGTAGACTTATATGTATTAAAACGGTCAATCATCTGGGCAAGGCAGGGGGTTTGTGCGTCCACCACATCATCGCCCAGCAAAACAGCAAAGGGTTCGTTTTCAGCAAAAAATTTGGCACAATAAATGGCATGACCCAAACCTTTTGCTTCTTTTTGACGAACATAATGAATGTTTGCCAGGTTTGAAATTTCCTGCATTGTCTCTAAATAGTCAAATTTACCGCTTTTTTCAAGCTCGGTTTCAAGCTCATAGGACTTGTCGAAGTGGTCTTCAATGGCACGCTTGGTGCGGCCGGTGATGATTAAAATATCTTCAATGCCGGCACTTGCTGCCTCTTCAACAATATATTGCAGGGTAGGTTTGTCAACCAGGGGAACCATTTCTTTGGGAATGGCTTTGGTAGCAGGCAAAAAGCGGGTACCCAAACCTGCTGCGGGAATAACGGCTTTTCTGATTTTCATGAAAAATCCTCCTCATGTTTTGTTAATTGCCAGCCTTTTATGCTGTTTTTTAAGGCGGTGAACATGCGCTGTTTTACGCCGGGGTTTTCTGCCTCCAGCTGCGCAAGCAGGGTTTTGACATAGGCCCGTTTTGTGTTTCCGTCAGCCGGGCAGGTGTTGTGCACAACCGGGAGGCTGACTTTTTCAGCATAATTTGAAATGGCTTTTTCTTCTACATAAATCAAAGGGCGAAGCAGTGTTACATCCATGCGGTCTAAATATGTCACGGGTGTAAAGCAAGAAATGCGCCCCTCGAAAACAAGACTGAGTAAAAAGGTTTCAATGACATCGTCATAGTGATGACCCAACATAATTTTGTCAAGTCCACGGCTTTTGGCCAAAGTATTTAAGGCGCCCCGCCGCAAATTCGCACAAAGGGCGCAGGGATTTTTTTCTTTTCTGATGTCGAAAACAACTTCTTTGATTTGTGTTTTTTCTATGGTAAAAGGAATTTCCAAATTGTCACAATATGCCTTAAGAGGAGAAAAATCCATATCCCCCATGCCCATATCCAGCGTGATGGCCTCTAAATGAAAGGGTGCGGGATAAAACCTTTTAAGAGCGTGGGCAGCAGCTAGGACAGTTAAAGAATCTTTACCGCCTGAAAGACCGACAGCAATACGGTCGCCGGGTTTTATCATTTGATAATCGTCAATGGCACGACGCATGTGGCTAAGCAGCTGTTGCATAATATGCCTCATTTCTGTGGTTTTAATTTATTTATATTCACGAAATTGCACGGAGACACCATCGGGGTCATAAACATAAAAATATTTTGCATCAGGCTCTGGCTGACGAATGTTAGACGGGTTTAAGTTAAGTGTCATCGCCTTTTCGTGAACGGCCTCAAGGTTATTGGCGGCAAAGCAGAGAAACATGCCTTTGCCCTCAAAAGTTTGTCCTTCGAGCAGGGCGATGATTTCAACCTCTGTGTCGCCTTCAGCATCGGCGAGATAGGCCACATTGCCACCGCCTGCTTCAAACTGTTTGTTAACCTTTAAGCCAACAAGTTCAGTATAAAATTTAAAAGAATCTTCAAAGTTTTTGACACGCAGGGATATATGGTGAAATTTCATAGTGTATTCCTTTCTGCGATATCGCCATGTAATCGCTGTAGGGTTCGGCGTCCTCGATGGACCGCAAATCGGGGACATCCGGGAGGCCGTCCCCTACATAAAAATCAATAATTAAAAATGGATAGTTGAAAATGTATAATTATGGTTAAAATCGCTCCACGATTTTTTGTTTCAAATGCGAAGCATTTGTTCCTTAACTTTCTATTTTCTATTCTCTACTATCAATTGTAGAATGAGTGAATGATTTAGATGACAGTCACTTGAGTTTTTCACTCTGCCACAAGGCTCAATTCACTATCCGTACATATTTTAGAACTGGAAATAGATAAAGGGATTACCGCCGGTATATGCCATAGAGAAACATAAACCAAAGGCAACAAAAAGAAGTACCATTCCCCATATTGTTTCAAGATTAACAATTAAATAAAATCCCTGAATCTCTGTTTTCTTTATGCAAGAACGGATCCATGCAACAATTGTTGAAACAAGAACGCATACTATACCTAAAATTGACCAGGAGCTTACAAAGATTATTCCATCCTGCCAATTTACAATTCCCAGAATAACATCTTTTGCTAATTCAAAACTTTCTGCACGGAAGAATATCCAACAAAAAGAAACAAAAATATATGTAATGATAATGGAAATGAAATTGCCAACGGAGGTGCCTTTATATTTTTTGTCGTGACCGCTAAGCTTCATCCACACTTTGTGAATACATAGAGCAACGCCGTGGAACGCTCCCCATACAACAAAAGTCCACGATGCACCGTGCCACAATCCACCAATCAACATTGTCAAAAACAGATTCACATAGGTGCGAATCTCGCCTTTTCGGTTACCGCCGAGAGAAATATAAAGATATTCCTGAAGCCAGGTTGAAAGGCTTATATGCCATCTTTTCCAAAAAGCGCTGATGTTTTTTGCAACGTACGGCATATTAAAGTTACGGGTCAGATCATATCCTAATATTTTTGCAGAGCCGATTGCCATATCGGAATATCCCGAAAAATCGCAATAAATCTGTATTGAATAACTGATTACAGCCATTACGATAGAAACTGCATGATACTTCTGTGGCATATTGAAAACCGCATCAACACATACCGAGATATTATCAGCAATTACGATTTTCTTGAACAGACCAAAAACAAAAATCTGTATACCTTCTTTGAAATTCATCCAATTGATATTTCTGTCCTCATACAGTTGATAGATAAATTCCTTTGCCTTTACGATAGGTCCGGCAACAAGTTGCGGAAAGAATGCAATATAAAGTGAAAGTTTTACAAAACTTTTCTCGCAGTTTATCTGCCGTCTGTATACATCCATTGTATAGCTCATTGACTGAAATGTATAGAAGGAAATTCCCACCGGCAGAATGATTTTAAGACTGCCAGCTTTGCTTATTCCAAGCAGATAGCAAAAGGAATCAACAAAGAAGTTGTAATACTTGAATATCCCAAGAATTACAAGCGGGAAAACAATTCCGATACTAAGATATATCTTACTGTTTGTTTTATCAATTTTAATGGATGTCCAATATGCTATATATGTCAAAGCCAGCATAAGAATAGCGCATTTCCAGTTCCACCAACCATAAAACACATAGCTTGCAAGCAACAGAATTATATGTCTTATCTTTACTATTTTATCTTTTTCAATTTTGAAATCAATCTTTGTAATCAATAATAGGAGGACTACAATGGCGAAGAAAATCAAAAATGTTATGCTGTTAAATGTCATTTCGTCTCCTCCATTTCATTGATTTTTCTGTAAATAGTTTCTGCCATAATTCTATGTCCTGTTTTATTGAGATGTCCTTCGCCCGGTGCACCATTGGAAAATCCGTATGAAAACTCAAAATTCTCCTTGTATGCAGAAACAAAGTCAAGGGAAGCATCTATAACCTTTATCCCGTTATCAGCACAACATTTCATAAAGGCATCTTTATAGGTATTGTTCATATTTGTTACAATATTTCCGTCTTTATCTTCCCAGAAACTCTCATGGAGCAGAACCATCGGCTTCACGCCTTTTTCTGTGGAGATTTCAGAAATACCGCCCAAAATGATGTTCATTTTTTCAATATAAATGTTCATATCCGGCTCTGCTTTTTGTGACCGACTGTCAGTAGCGGGCGCAACAGTTGCCCCCTTTGCGGTTGCCGACTCATTGAACTTTTTATACATAAGCCTGATAAAAGGAATTTTCTGCGCGGTCTCTGCTATAAAGCCCTTTTTCTCAATTGGTGTATGGAATTTACCTGCAATAACATCATCCAAAACCTCAGAAGAAAATTCAACATTAGATGTTTCAATAAGGATATATTTTGCATCCGAGAATTTATCCGCTACATATTTAAAATTACTTGCCAATACCTCAAAAGAATGTCCGGATACGCCAAGATTGATACATTTGAAGTTATTATATTCTTCCTTATCCTCATCAAACATTTTGTTTAAGATATAGACACAGTTTGCATCCTGCGGAACCTGCAGAGCTTCCAAGTGGGAACTTCCAATAAAAACAATGTCAGGGTCAAGACACTCATTGTAATAAGCGTTGTTATATCCAAGATTATCCGTCTTGCCAAATCCCACACCCTCGAGCATAAATGACCAGTTTTTATTCGGAACAAACCTGTAGTTAGTGACAAAATCAGGTTGTTCTGTTGCTATGGGCGGATTATAATATACAAGTGAAAATAAAGATAACAGCACTAAAGAAATAGCGCCTGCTATAATGCACTTAAACAAATGTGCTACAAATTTTTTCATTATATATTTTCCTTTCTTACTATAGCTTGTCTCCGCAGAATTTCTCTAATCAGATTTCAATTCGTGCCGCAATGCAATTCATTGAGTTTGCTCTGCAAACTCATTTTAGAATCAGTGAACAATTTAGATGCCGAACTTTTTAGCTAAATTTTGAACTCCGTTCAAAGCTAAATTATCTCATTCCATTCGATAGCTAAATTGTTTCTTCGAAACAGCTAAATTAAATTCGCCTTTAAGCTGACCTCAAGGTCAATTTAGCTACGAAGTAATTTAGCGTGCGTTAGCACATTTAGCTCGCGATAGCGAATTTAGCTGAATAGATTTAACTTATGTTAAATCTATTCTACCATAAATTTTCTCTTTTTTCAATCGGCAAACTATGGTTTTAATCAATATCGGCAGAGTTGCCATCAGCGTGGCAGTGAGCCGTGCCGTCTTTTAATCGAAGGGAAAAGGTAGTGCCCTTTGCAAGCTGCTTGGCAGAGTGGATGGGGGTGCCGTCATCAAGAGAGGCATAGGCATAGCCGCGTGCAAAAGCAGCAAGGGGACTGAGAGCGTCCAGTTTGCCCATTTGCATAGCCAACTGAATTTGCTTTTTTTCTAATATTGTATCAAGGGCTCGGCGGCTGTCCCGCAGCAACTCGTCCACCGTAATCCGTTTTTCATTTAAGGTGTCAACAAAGCCGGTAAGTGTCGGATGGTTTACCAAATGCTCTGCTTTTGTCCGTTTTTCCTGCAGCAGATGACCCATAGACATGGTGAGGGTGTTGTGGCAGGCAAGCACCCGTGACAAAAGCTCCTGGCGGTCAGGCACGGCAAGCTCGGCAGCAGCAGAGGGTGTCGGTGCGCGCAGGTCGGCAACAAAATCGGCAATGGTAAAATCGGTTTCGTGACCCACGGCAGAAATAACCGGAATTTTTGAGGCAAAAATGGCTCGGGCCACAACTTCTTCATTAAACGCCCAAAGGTCCTCAATGGAACCGCCGCCACGACCCACAATGATTACATCACCAAGGCTGTGTTGGTTGAGAGTGGTAATGGCATCGGCAATTTGCTGAGCAGCACCCTCGCCCTGTACAAATACGGGGAAGAGTTTAACCTCAGCCAGTGGCCAGCGGCGCGATAAAATGTTTAAAATATCCCGCACAGCAGCGCCGGAGGAGGCAGTGACCACACTGACAACCTTGGGGAAAGCAGGAATAGGCTTTTTGTATGATGCGTCAAAAAGACCCTCTGCCTCAAGCTTTTTCTTCAGTTGTTCATAGGCGGCATAAAGAGCGCCTTCGCCATCAGGGGTCAGGCTTTCAACATAGAGCTGATAGGTGCCGCCGGGCTCATAAATAGAAATGCGCCCACGGGCTAAAACCTTCATGCCGTCTTCGGGCAAAAACCGAAGATTTTGCGCAGCCGAACGGAACATCACCGCCCGCAAAAGTGAGGCATCGTCTTTTAAGGTCATATAAACATGACCGGAGGGGTGACGCTTGCAATTTGAGAGTTCACCCTGAATGCAAATATCTTTTAAATAGCCGTTGTGCTCAATCACACGGTGAATGTAGTGATTCAGCTGCGATACGCTGACAGTTAACAATTCCTGCTCCATAAACTCACCTCGACTCTGCATTAAAGAATAAAAAAAGGTGTGCTTACCTGACAGCACACCTAGGCTAAGTTTAGTCAGCGGTTTTAGTTTTTAACACGGATGCCAAAATGCCATTAACAAAGGCACCTGCTTTTTGTGTTTCATAATCTTTTGCAAGCTGCACAGCTTCGTTAATGGCGATGCTGTCAGCAATGGCATCATCAAACATCAGTTCACAGATGCCCACCCGCAGAGCTGCCAGGCTGACCTTTGACAAGCGGGAAATAGCCCATCCCTGTGCATTGGCCTCAATCAAAGCGTCAATCTCTAAAATGTGCACAAGGGTTGTGCGGACTAAATTTTCAAGGTAATCCTTTTGGCTGTCCACATCACTGCGATAGGTATAGTATAATTCTAAAAGGGCGTCAGCATCAAGCTTTTGAAATTCATATTCAAAAATAATAATAAATCCGGCCTCGCGTGCCTCTTTTCTTGTCATATCCATGCTCCTGTCTATGTAAATTTACTTTTTGACTTAACTTACATCATAACACAAAGCCCAAAGCTTCGGTTACATTTTTTGCGGGTAAAACGCGCAGACCTTTTGGAATCTGCAAATTTTTGAGATTTGCCTGGGGAATCAGGCAGACTTTAAAGCCAAGTTTTAGCACTTCTGCCAGCCTACGCTCAATCTGGCTGACGGCACGCAACTCGCCTGTGAGTCCAATTTCGCCAATGGCAGCCATTGATGTGTCAATGGGCGTATTACGAAATGCAGAGGCAATGGCCAGGGCAAGAGCCAAATCCACAGCGGGTTCATCCAAGCGGATGCCACCCACAATGTTCACATAGGCATCTTGGTTTTGTAAATTAAGCCCCACCCGTTTTTCCAAAACGGCAATGATTAAATTTACCCGGTTATAATCAATACCGGTTGACATGCGCCGGGGCATGCCGAAAGAGGAGGGGCATAAAAGCGCCTGAATTTCGGCAAGCATGGGGCGTGTGCCTTCCATAGTGCAAACCACGGCAGAACCGGCAGCCTGGTCGGGCCGGCCCTCTAATAACATCAAAGAGGGATTTTCAACCTCATTAAGACCTTTATCGGTCATTTCAAACACGCCGATTTCGTTGGTAGAGCCAAAACGGTTTTTGACTGCTCTCAACACCCGATAGCTTTGGTTGCGGTCGCCCTCGAAATACAGGACACAGTCCACCATGTGCTCCAGCACTTTAGGTCCGGCAATGGCACCATCTTTGGTGACATGACCCACAATGAAAACCGCCGTTCCTGTTTCTTTGGCGTAGCGCATAAAGGTGAGAGTGGCCTCCCGCACCTGACTCACACTGCCGGGGGCAGAGGTAATATCAGGGTGGTACATGGTTTGAATGGAATCTATGATTAAAACATTGGGCTGTACAGTGTCTAAAGTTGCCCGAATGACAGAAATATCAGTTTCGGAAAGAACTAAAAAAGACGGAGCCTCTTCCTGCAATCTGTCTGACCGCATTTTGAGCTGCTTTTCTGATTCCTCGCCCGATACATAAAGCAGGGTGGCAAGCTTGTCCACATGTCCCGCCAGTTGCAAGAGCAAGGTTGATTTACCAATGCCCGGGTCGCCGCCCACCAAAGTCAGTGAGCCACGAACAACGCCACCGCCTAAAACCCGGTCAAGTTCACCGATGCCACAGGAAAAACGCTGATAATCGGCGACATCTACCTGACTTAATGGGGTGGGTTTTGCAGAAGGTGCAGCGGAAGATGTATGCACAGCCGTTTTCTCGCTCCGCACAATTTCTTCTTCTAAGGTGTTCCAGCCATTACATCCCGGGCATTTTCCCATCCATTTAGGCGTTTCATAGCCGCAGGCAGTACAAACAAATTTTGTTTTTGCTTTCATGGCTTCACCTTCTTTACACATAGTTGGTATTTGGCTACATCAGGCAGCGGAATCTATATCGTCTGTAACAACAGGTGCTTCTGAGGGAACGACTTCTGTATCGAAGTCGGGTTGTGCATTCGGTGCTATGGGTGTTACGGTTGGAATGTCTGTCGGGGGCTCCTCAACGGCAGGGGCATCGCTGGGGTCGGGATTTACCACAGAGCCTGTTCCGGGCTCTGTGGGTTCCTCTACAGCGACTGGTGCCGTTCCGATAATCTCAATCCGGTCTGAAGCAACATAAGTGCTTTTGGCTAAAAACTCACTTTTAACGACTTTGCCATTTTCTTTTGTGATTTTATATGTATTATAGGTGCTGCCGTTTGCACCCTTTTGCTCAACCTCTACAGTGCCCTCCGGCAATGTGGGGTCTTCCTTTTGTAGAAGCTTGGGTGCAGAAGTAGCAATGCACTGGCTTGAAATTTCAATGGTTTTATTTTTGTTCTCTTTCGTGCCATAAATGGCGATTTTATTAATACCACCGCCGGCAGAAGCCACAATTTTAATCGGTGCCTCTGTGTTGTTAGAAAATTTAAAGTCAATGCTGCCATATGAAACGGTGGCATCGCGACCCAGGGGCACATAGGTTACGGGCAGAGAATGGTTTGTGCGGGTTTCAATTTTTAAATCCGCCAAAACAACGGCGTTATAAAGGGTTGAAGAAACCTGACAAATGCCGCCACCAACACCGGGCTCTACGCGGTTGCCCACATAAACATTGGCAACGCGAAAGCCTCTCTCTGTAGTTCTGGGACCGACAGTATCGTTATAAGAAAACACATCGCCCGGAGCCAAAACAACCTCGTTAATTTTTTGTGAGGCAAGCGCTACATTGTGTGAACGGGGCACATCGCCGGCGTTATACTTTGTGGAATAATAACCCAGCTGGTCACAAAACAAATCAGCTCTGATTTGTTCGGCAGTTACAGCCGGAAGGGTTGTTTGAATGGGAATGACAATCACCTGGTCCAAAGTGGCGTCAATAATCGCCTGTGCAGCTGATTTATCAAAGACAATACCCACTTTTTCATCAGTGATGACAAGGCGCTGGTTTTCAATTTTGTAAGAAGCATCAACGGCTTCACCACAGAGTTCATCATAGAGGGCAGAAGCATCAGGAGTTGTGGGGCTGATGGCCTCTAATTCTATGGGGAAAACATCAGAAGAAAGGGTGAGTGTTGTTTCTAAAAATTCATTTAAAACTAAAGGCTGGTTCACCTGATAACCCATAGCGCCGCGGGTGATAGTTAATTCGTTTTCGCCAATCGCCAGCTCCATATCGCGTCCGGGTTGGTCAACCAGAGCGGCAATTCTTTCAATGGCCACTATAACCGCATCTTCGTTGCAGGCAAGGATGGGAGGCAGGGTGAGCCCCTCTCTTTTTATTTGAATAATTTCTTTAAATCGTTTAAAAATGTTGCCGGTGCGGGCTGTATTATAAGCACGGTCAATGGTTTTATCCACATCAACTCTTGCACCCAGGGTGGCCAAGTCCAATGTTTCTTCAACCTCGTCATGGCGAAGGGTGATAACCTTTGTCAAGGATGGACTGTAATAATCAGAAACGGCAAGGCCGGCATCGTAAGTGGACATGCCACCAACTGCCACCTTTCCTATGTAAATTCCATTATAGATATGTGAGTTGCCAAGAATGATGAATAAAGCAGCAAAAAAACAGATTACTAAAGCTAAAATGACGCTGCCGACGGAAATGCCGACAATCATCAGTGCACGGGATTTTTTTTGTGTGTTTTGCTCAATTTGCATAAAATCAACTCCCCAAGTTCTATTATAAAGGGTGAAAAGTCATTTGTAAACTCTTTTATGCTAAATTTAACGGGATTTTAACAAAAAAAGAGGTTATTTCTGCCGGGCGGCAGAAATAACCTTGGATTTTAACGATTTAAGAGCCAGGTTGCCAAATTCAAGTAGCCGGCAAAAGTAATCCATAACCAATAAGGGAGCATCAGCAAGCCGGCGGCATGCTCAATGCGGTAGAATTTGGCAGTGGCAATGCCTGCAATTAGCCATAAAAGTAGCAAAACCCAAAAAGCCCCAAACAGCATTTGAAAACGGAAAAAAACCAAGGGCCAAATAAAGCTGAGAGTCAAAGATGCAGCGTAATATCGGAGGGCGTCTTTTACATAGGGCTTGTCATAGCCCTGCCGATAGACTAAGTAGCTGGCAATGCCGATTAAGATGTAAAGAATGGTCCAAACAATAGGGAATATAAACCCCGGTGGTGACAAGGGCGGCTTTTCCAAAGCGGCGTAGAACACACGGCTGTTTTGTGTTAAAAGCCCTGACAGACCGCCCACAGCCAGCGGCAACAAAATGGCAACAAGTAGCTGAAAAATTTTCCTTGCGTTTATGACTTTAAAGGTATGATTCACATTGAGCACCTCATTTTTCTTGCAAAAATATGCAAGACAACATTATGTTACCATTATATGCAGACGAAATCGCATTTATACAAATCGCCGGCTGCAGACAACATGTCAAATTTATAAGAGAGGAAGTGCCTAATCTAACGGAATCACAATCTCCTGACCGATTGATAAGCAAGAGCTTTCCAGTTTATTGATGTAGGAAACTTTGTCAATAAACAGTCTAAGATCCATGCCCTCGGGCTTATAGGCTTCACACAGGCTCCACAGGGTGTCGCCGGTATCGGCAATAACGGTAATTTCATGAATGCCGTTATCAGCAAGGGGCGCTATGGTGCAAGCGAAGGTTAAAGCAACGACAAGGCTTAAGATGTATAATTTCATTCGCTGTTCTTTTGCCCGGCGGGCATAGGATACAGTTCTTTTTCTTCTCATTGTCATCATCAAGATCAACTCCTTTTCAGAACTTATGTTCGTAAATCAATTTTAACAGAACAAATGTTTGGTGTCAATAGGGTTTTTAAAAAATTTTTTAATAACATGCAAAAAGTTGTAAATATACCCTTGATGATTTTTTATTTGCTCATCGACATTATATATGTTATACTTAATATATAGTTTTATAAGACAGGGTTTTCAGAGGGTTTTTATAATTCTCTTTACAAAATCGGAAAGATTTTAAAAAGCAGGTGCAAGATATGAATCGCAGAAAAACGAGAAATATTATGGTAGGCAGCGTGGGTATCGGTGGCGACCATCCCATCTCTGTGCAGTCAATGCTATGTTCGCCAAACGGCGATTTTGATGCAGCTTTAGCGCAATGCATGGCCTTGGAGCAAGCAGGCTGCGACCTGATTCGCCTGGCGGTGATTGATGAAGATAGCCTGCAGGTTGTGAAAAAGCTGAAAGAAACCGTGGCTGTGCCTTTGGTTGCCGACATCCAGTTTGATTACCGTTTGGCCCTTGGTGCCATTGATGCGGGTATTGATAAAATTCGTTTAAACCCCGGCAACATTGGCAATGAAGACCGTGTGCGTCAGGTTGTGGCAAAAGCGAAAGAGCAGCACATTCCCATTCGTGTGGGCGTGAATGCCGGCTCTGTTTCTAAAAAGCTTTTGGAAAAATATGGCGCTCCGACGCCGGAGGCTTTGGTTGAAGAAGCCATGAGCCATGTTAATTTGCTGGAACAATGCGGGTTTTATGATATTGCCATTTCTCTCAAGGCCTCGTCGGTGCCGATGATGATTGAAAGCTATCGGTTGATGGCAGAGCGTGTCACCTATCCCTTGCATTTAGGCGTTACCGAGGCAGGCACGGTCTTTAGCGGAACGGTTAAATCAGCAGTGGGCATTGGTACTTTATTATCGGAGGGTATTGGTGACACCATTCGTGTTTCCCTAACGGCTGACCCTGTGGAAGAGGTGCGGACAGCCAAAGAGATTTTGGCGGCTTTAGAACTTGAAAAGGACAGACCCACCTTGGTATCTTGCCCCACTTGTGCACGATGCAGCGTGGATTTAATCAGCATTGCCAACGAAGTTACAAAGCGTCTTTGTGAAATTCAAAAACCCATTAAAATTGCTGTTATGGGCTGTGTGGTTAACGGCCCCGGCGAAGCACGGGATGCTGACATCGGTATTACCGGTGCAAATGGTGAGGGTGTTATTTTTAAAGGCGGAGAGGTTTTAAAAAGAGTGCCCGAGGCGCAGATTGTCAGCGCGCTTTTTGAAGAACTGGGCAAAATGGACGTTTTATGAGACACAAAGTTTTATGTTTCTGTCTGTGTAAGAACAAAACAAAAGGAATGTTATAAAATTTATGGGAGATTTATTACATACACTGGTCAGCGAGGATATGCTTTCTCAAATGGAAGGTGCACAGCTGACACAGTTTCAGGTTTTTAAACAAGAGCGGAAGGTACATATTGGTCTTTTGTGCAGCACAGTGTTAAAACAAGCGGTGTTGGATGCTTTTTGCGCCCAAATCAAGCAAGACTTTCAGCTGACACAGGTTGAACTGGAGGTTAGCTATGCGGGAACCGTTGTAACAGATGAAACAGTTGATGCAGTATACGAGCATCTTTTGACAGAGGTCTATGGCAGACTGCCGTCGGCGCGAGGGGTTTTATTGAACAGCTATGCCACCCTTTCTGACGATGCTTTTTGTGTGCATTTAAAGTTTGGCGGAGAAAAAACCCTCACCGAGCATGGTGTGGCGGCCATTATGGAAAAAAAGCTTCAAAATGTTTTTCATGTACCTTTAAAGGTTGTTTTTTCCAATGAAGCTGTTTCGGCAGATGAGGTGTTTAAGCGGCTGGAGGACCAGCGTGAAGAGTTGCAGCGTGATGCAGCGGCAATAGCTGTGGCAGTTGAAACAGTAGCGGCAAAAGCGGCTGCTGTTATAAAAAAAGCACCCGAAACCCCGGAGGATTTGCTTTTGGGCAAGTCCTTTGGCGGTGCTATCACGCCTATTTGTGAAATTGATGAAAACAGCGGCAAAGTGATGATTGAGGGTCATGTTATTGCTCACGAAACCAGAGAACTGAAGAACAAGAAAACTCTGCTTGAGCTTTATGTGGCAGATGAGAGCAGCTGTATTATTTGTAAAGCCTTTTTAACCGAGGCACAATTTGAGCCCCTAAAAGGAAATCTGAAAAAGCTTGCAGGTGTGCGGGTTTCCGGCACGGCGCAATATGATACCTATGCCAAAGAGGTAGTTGTGCTCATTCGTGACATGATGAAGACAGAGATTTTTGTGCGTCCTGATGACGCAGAAGAAAAGCGTGTAGAGTTACATGCCCACACCTCAATGTCTGCAGAAGATGCTATTGCAAAGCCGAAGGAATTAATTGCACGGGCAGCGCACTGGGGGCACAAGGCCATTGCCATTACCGACCATGGCGTTGTACAGGCATATCCTGAAGCTTATGATGCGGGTCAAAAACATGGCATTAAAATCATTTACGGCATGGAGGCCTATTTAGAGGCTGACCAGGCGGCCTTTGTTTTTAATGAAAAGGACATGCCCATCGATGGTGACTTTGTGGTGTTTGACATTGAAACAACAAGCCTTTCAGCCCGCTATGGCGAAATTATCGAAATTGCCGGTGTGAAAATTTCAAACGGCAAAATGATTGGTCAGTTTTCAAAGTTTGTTAAGCCTACGGAAAGCATACCTTACCATATCACAGAATTGACCAACATAACCAACGAAATGGTGCGGGATGCAGAGCCCATAGAGGCGGTTTTGCCTGCCTTTTTGGAATTTTGTGCAGGCTGCGTTTTGGTGGCCCACAATGCAGGCTTTGATGTGGGATATTTAAAAAAGAAAGCAGAAATGCTGAAGCTTTCTTTTGACTTTTGCTATATGGATACCTTAATGCTCAGCCGTCGCTTGCTGACCGCCCTTAAAACCCACCGCCTAAACCGTGTGGCAAAGCATTTGGGCTTTGCTTTTGAGGGGCATCATCGTGCCATTAACGATGCCGAGGTGACAGCCCGGATTTTTCTGCACTTTTTAGAGCTTTTATCGGGTCTTGACATTCATAATGTGAATGAGATTAACCCTCGTCTTGCCGGTGGCGACTTTAAACGATATAACGAAACCTATCATGCCATTATTTTAGTCAAGGACATGACAGGTCTTAAAAACTTGTATAAATTGGTTTCCCTTTCCCACATTGATAATTTCTACAAGCGCCCCAGAATTACAAAAGAGATGCTTTCTGCCCATCGAGAAGGTCTTTTGGTGGGTAGCGCCTGTGAGGCGGGTGAGCTTTACCAAAAAATGCTGCGGGGTGCAACAGAGGAGGAACTCACAGCCGTTGCAAGCTTTTATGACTACCTTGAAATTCAGCCCTTGGGCAACAATGAATTTATGATTCGCGAACACATGGTCTCCGGCAAAAAAGAGCTTGAAGACATGAACTGCGCCATTGTCCGCCTGGGTGATGCCCTGCAAAAACGGGTGGTGGCAGCTTGTGATGTTCACTTTTTAGATGCAGATGATGCCCGCTATCGTCAGGTGCTGCAAACGGCTAAAGGTTATGACGATGCAGCCCATCAGGCACCGTTATATCTGCGCACTACTGAGGAGATGTTGCAGGAATTTTCGTACTTGCCAAAGGAAAAGGCCTATGAAATTGTTGTCACAAATTCAAATTTGATTGCCGATGAAATTGGCGACATTCTGCCCATTCCCAAGGATACATTTCCCCCTGAAATGCCCGGTGCAACCGAGGAATTGCAGGAGCTTTCTTATGGCAAGGCACATGAGCTTTATGGTGAAGAACTGCCCACGCTGGTTAAAGAACGAATGGAAAAAGAGCTGGTGCCCATTATTAAATATGGTTTTTCCGTTATGTATATGATTGCGCAAAAGCTGGTAACCAAATCCCTTTCAGACGGCTATCTGGTGGGCTCACGAGGTTCGGTTGGTTCTTCCTTTATTGCCTTTTTATCAGGCATTACAGAGATTAACTCCCTGCCGCCACATTATCTTTGTCCCAAGTGCAAAAATGTGGAATTTGTTTTAGATGGCAGTTACAGCATGGGTGCGGATATGCCGGATAAAATCTGCCCCGTTTGTGGTGAAACATATAAAAAAGACGGCTATGACATTCCCTTTGAAACCTTTTTGGGCTTTGATGGTGATAAAGAGCCGGATATTGACTTAAACTTTTCGGGTGAATATCAAAGCGTGGCACATAAATACACCGAGACTCTTTTTGGTGAGGGGAATGTGTTCCGTGCCGGCACCATTGGCACATTGGCTGAAAACACCGCCATGGGTTATGTAAAAAAATATGCCGAAACCGTGGGCGTGAGCCTGACAAAAGCACAAATGAAGCAACTTTCGTTAGGTCTTGAGGGCATTAAGCGCACAACCGGTCAGCATCCCGGCGGTGTTATGATTGTGCCCCGGGCCAATGAGGTTTATGAATTTACGCCCATTCAACATCCAGCCGATAAGGCAGAAAGCGGCGTTATTACCACACACTTTGACTATCATTCCATTAGCGGTCGTCTTTTAAAGCTTGACATTCTCGGTCATGACGACCCCAGTATGATTCGCATGCTGGAGGATTTAACAGGGCTCAATGCCCGCACCATTCCCATTGATGATAAGCCGACCATGAGTCTTTTCACCGGCACAGAGGCCTTAGGCGTGACGCCGGAGGATATTGGCAGTGAGGTCGGCACCTTTGCTGTGCCTGAATTTGGCACAAAATTTGTCCGCCAGATGCTGTTAGATACCAAACCCACCACCTTCAGTGAACTTATCCGAATCAGCGGATTGTCCCATGGTACTGATGTTTGGACAAACAATGCCCAGGATTTAGTGCGAAAAGGCATTGCCACCTTGCCGGAGGTTATTTGTACCCGTGACGATATTATGCTTTATTTATTGCAGCATGACCTGCCGCCCCTGACATCTTTTAAAATTATGGAAAAGGTGCGTAAGGGTAAGGGTCTTGCGCCGGAGGACGAAGAACTCATGCGGGAAAAGGGTGTGCCCGAGTGGTATATCACCTCTTGTAAAACCATCAAATATATGTTTCCAAAAGCCCATGCAGCCGCTTATGTAACCATGGCTTTTCGCATTGCCTATTTTAAGGTGCACTATCCCATTTCATTTTACATTGCCTATTACACGGTTCGTGCCACCGACTTTGATGCAGAGCGCATGCTGGGGGGCAAAGAGCGGGTTATGGCGGCTATGCGGGAGATTGAGTCAAACCCCGATGCCACACAAAAAGAAAAAAATGTTATGACCATTTTAGAGGTGTGCAATGAGATGTATGCCCGAGGTATAGAATTTTTGCCTGTGGATTTATATGCTTCTCATCAAACCAAATTCTTAGAAGAAAACGGGGCCATCCGTCCGCCTCTAAACACCATTGCCGGCGTTTCCGATGCGGTGGCAGAGGCAATTTGTCAGGCACGGAGCGAAGGAGAATTTTTGTCGGTTGAGGACTTTAAAAAACGGGCAAAAATCGGCAATTCCATTGTGGAAAAGTTGCAGGAATTTCATGTGCTCCGGGACATTCCCGATACTAACCAGATGAGTCTTTTTGACCTTGGTTGATGCACAGGGAAAAGCAAAGACACTAAAGTTTTATTTGTAAGAAGAAGTTGAGAAAAATGCAAGGTAGGGTGAAGAATGAGAATCAGGCGAAAACTTTTTGCATGCGTTTCGGCTATGCTAACAGGCATCTATGTAGCCTATTTCATTCCTGATGCCATTCCGATTACCTTGCTTTTTGGTGCTATTTTTGTATTTTTCATTTCGCTTTTCTTTACGAAAAGAGGCATTTTGCCTCTTTTTATGATTTTATTCTTTCTGTTTGGAGCTTTTCACTTAACATATAAAAATGATGTGACGAAGCGGGCAGTCTATCCATATTTAAATGAATATGTAACCCTTTGCGGTGATGTGATTGCCGAGCCTGTCTATAATGAGAATGATGGCAGCAGCACGGTAACGGTGCGCCTTTTAGAGCTTTCTTTTTTAGAGTCTCGCACTGAAACCCGCGAAAAACTTTATGTAAAGATCAAGGCAGGGGAGCCTGTTCCCGGTTTTGGTCAAAGATTTACAGCGGTGTGCGTGCTATATATTCCTTCTGATGCTATGAATCGTGGCGGCTTTGACTATGCCCTGCATTTAAAATCGAAGAACATGTTTTTTCGGGGAACGGCAGAGAAGGGAACCATGGAGATTGTAGGTGCGTTTCCCCTTGGTATTTCTGACCGCATTTATCAATTAAACCGATATTGCACAAAAGCTTTAGATAGTGTTTTCCCCAGAGATGCTGCCACGGTTTTGCAGGCGATGTGTCTGGGAAATAAAGAGAACATGTCAGAAGAATTAGAAGAGGCGTTGTCAGTCAGCGGCCTTTCTCATATGACCTCGGTGTCAGGCATGCATGTTTCTACTTTGGTTGGCGCACTTTATGTTTTGTTTTCATTTTTCAAGCGCAACCGCAATCGCTATACTTGGCTGACCGGCGGACTACTTCTGTTTTTCATGATTTTTACCGGTGCAAGCGCGCCGGTTGTCCGCGCATGCATCATGGGCATTTTAATGCTCTTGGCGCCGCTTCTTTGCAGAAAGGCAGACCCTATAACCTCTTTGGCCTTTGCAGCCGGCGTGATTGTTTGCATAAATCCCCTTGCAGCATTTGATGCGGGGTTTATGCTTTCCTTTGCGGCGACCTTGGGCATATTTGTGTTAGGTAATCCACTACGGGAACGCTTATTGCAGCTATTGCACCTAACGGACAACGAAAAATGGTATGCAAAGATTTTCTCTTTTATTATAGCGGTCTTTTCCCTGACGGCAGCAGCCCAGTTGTTTTTGTTGCCTGTGGCTGCATGGATTTTTGGATATGTATCACGATGGAGCTTCATCACAAGTATTTTGACGGCACCTCTTGCCACAGTGCTTTTGATTTGCGGTTTGCTTGTGAGCTTTTTAGGACTTTTGCATCCCATGTTGAGCATCGTTTCAGCAAGCTTTACTTATCCCTTTGTTAAAGTGTTTTTGGGTGTGACTTATTTCTTTGGCAACATGCCCCAGGGACTTTTCACAATGGGTACTTTCTCCTTTATCGGCATTTGTGTTTACGGCACCTGTCTTTTTATATTTAAAAGACTATTGCGGGGAAAGTTTCGCCAATGCATTGTGGTGTCTGTCTTATTACCTATATTATTATGTGTTTTTCTTTTTGTTTCCAATGCCGGAGGGGAGAGAGCAGAGCTTACTTTTATTAATGTAGGCGAAGGTGACTGCGCCCTGTTGCGTCTGCCCTCGCAGGTAGACATTTTAATTGATGGTGGCGGAACGCCCTCATACCGCGGGGACTACGATGTGGGCAAGCAAATTGTTTTGCCCTATTTGAGAAAGAAAGGGATTTATGAGCTTGACTATGTCGTTGCGACCCATCCTCACGAAGACCACATTCGAGGACTTTTGTCTCTTTTCTCTGCCATGAGAATTAACACACTTCTTGTGCCCATTGGTTTTGATGCTGTGCAAACCGGGGCAGAGCTGTTAGACTGTGCAAAAGAGCATGGCGTTACAGTTCGCATGCTGCAAGCAGGTGACATTCTCAAGTTTTCGCGACAGTGTGATTTAGAGGTGTTGTTGCCGGATACAGAATGGCTGCAAAAGGAACCATCAGAAAACGATGCTTCTTTGGTTCTGCGCTTTCATTATGGAAAATTGCAAGCGCTGTTTACCGGTGATTTGGAAGCAGCGGGAGAGGAAGAACTGGTTTCGCGCTATCCCGGGGAGCAAGTTACCATTTTAAAAGTGGGTCATCACGGCTCGTCCTCTTCAACAACAGCAGCATTGCTCTCCTGGGCAAAACCAGAATATGCATATATACCCTGTGATGAAAGGTATTACAATCATCCGGCGGCAGAAACACTAAAAAGGTTAGAAACGGCGGGGACTTTTGTCTTTCGTGCAGATGAAGATAAGGATGTAACCTTTGTTTTAAATCCTGAGGGCATACAGTCAATTAGAAAGGGTGGAAGGGATTATGATGAAAATTGAAGAACTAAAGCAAATTCTTAAAGGTCAAAAACCGGCGCCCCATGTTTTTTTGTTGTGGGGTGAAGAAGCGTTTTTGCGCGCTCATTACAAAAAACAGCTGGTGGCTTTTTTATCCCCCGATGTTATGGAGGATTTAAATGTTTTCACCTTTGAGGGCAAAAGCTATAACTTAAATCAGGTGGACGAGGCCATTGAGGCGCTGCCTGTTATGGCAGAGAAAAAGCTTTTGGTTTTTGACGATTCCCTTATCTTTAAGCCCGATGGACGAACCGGGGCAAAGGCAGAATATCGCGAATACTGGGAACAACGCCTTAAAGACATTCCTCCCTATGTTTACATCATCTTTAATGAAAAAGAAATAGACAAGCGTAGTGCGCTGTTAAAATGGGTGGATAAAGAAGAGGTCTGTGTTGAATTTTCATTTTTAGGTGAAGAAGAGATGGTTCGGTGGACGGTTGGGCTTTTTAAAAATCTAGGCAAACAAATCGCCCCCGGTGATGCACGCTATTTAAATGAAATAACGCCGGCAGGCATGATGGTTGTGCGGCGAGAGGCCGAAAAGCTGGTTGCCTATGCAGGTGATAGACCGCAGGTGGTGCGCCGTGATATTGAAGAAATGGTCTCGCCGGAGCTTGAGGGTCGTGTGTTTGACATGGTGGCTTGTATTTTAAGAAAAGATGCAAGCACAGCCTTGCGCCTTTTAGATGACCTGTTTGCTTTAAAAACAGAACCCAACGAAATTTTAGGCGCCATTGTTTATAATGCAGACAAGCTTTTGCAGACAAAGCTCATGGCAGCCGATGGCGCCGATAAAAATCAAATTATGTCTAAACTGAAAATTAGTCCCTTTGCTGCGAGTAAGTTCCTGCGTGACTGCACAAAATATTCCGTGGAGCAGCTGAGAGTTTTGGTAAAGCGACTGGCAGAAACAGACGGATTTATTAAATCAAATTCAATGGATAACGATATGCTGGTCAGCCTGCTGGTTTCAGAGCTTTCAACAATCGAATGATAGTAAATATTGGGGTCACAAAAAATTCACAATTTAAAGCTTGACAATCATAAAAAAAAGTGCTATCTTATTATTAGCACTCAAAGAGATAGAGTGCTAACAACGGGGTGGATGTTATGGATATGAATGAAAGAAAAAGAAAAATCCTTCATTCAATCATAGATGAATACATCAAAAGTGCAGAGCCGATTGGTTCACGGCACATAGCCAAAAACCTGGATTTTGGCTTGTCAAGTGCCACCATTCGTAATGAAATGGCAGACCTGGAGGAAATGGGCTATTTAGAGCAGCCTCACACCTCTGCCGGCCGCATTCCCTCTGACAAGGGGTACAGGCTTTATGTTGATTCGCTGATGAATGATTATGAACTGACTGTGAGCGACCTAAGCGACTTTGGCGGCGTTTTGGAGTGGAAAATGGGCCAGATTGATAAAATTATCAAAAGGGCCTCGGTGCTCCTTTCAGAGCTGACACACTACACAGCCGTGCTCACAACACCGGAGATGCGTCGCGGTGCTATTAAAACGGTAGAACTCGTGCCGGTTGACAGTGCATCGGCTTTGATTATTCTGGTGACGAATGAGGGCGTGATGAAGCATAAACGCGTGTTGCTCCCTGCCGGAGTTGATGGTGAGTTTGTGCACAGCTTTTCCAATTTGCTGCGGGAAAAACTTTCCGGCTCGACATTGGAAGAAATAAGCGCAGCCAAAATTAGTGAAATTCGTCGGGCTATGCAGGCTCATTTTGAACTGCTGTTCCCGGTGCTTGACTTTATTGCCGAAATCATTGATGATGTTCGTGCCGAAACCGAAATCTTTACAAGCGGTGCCACCAACATTTTGAACTACCCCGAATTTAATGATGTGCACCGGGCAAAAGAATTTTTGGAGTTTTTGGATAATAAAGAGGCTGTTGCCGAAATTCTGCAGCCTGCCACCGGGCAGGAAGCCGGTTTTTCAGATGGCGGTATAACCGTTCGAATCGGCAAGGAAAACAAGCAGGACATCATGCAAAAGTCAAGCGTGATTACCGCTAATTATTATGTTGGCGATCAGGTTATGGGTCGGCTGGGCATTATTGGTCCCACTCGTATGGATTATCCCAAAACCATTGCCAAAATCAAGCAAATATCAGCCATGCTGAACAGACTTTTATATGACTTATATATAGAAGAGGAATGACAGAGAAAGGAATGGTTCACAGGTGAGCAAAGAAAAGACTGTTGCTGAAAACGAAGTCATAGAGGCAGAAACAGAAGAAAACGAAGCTGCCAAAGAAACAAAAGAAGAGCAAGCAACAGCAGAATCAAAAGAAGATGCTCTGCAAAAAAAGTATGATGAGCTTTATGACAAGCACTTGCGTACGCTGGCAGAGTATGAAAACTATAAAAGAAGAACCCAAAAAGAAAAAGATGAGCTTTATGCACATGCACAGGCCAACACCATTTTAGAGCTTTTGCCGGTGCTTGACAATTTAGAGCGTGCCGCAGAGGCAGCGGAGGCATCATCTCTTGCCGAGGGCGTGCAAATGGTGCTCAAGCAGCTTTTGGAAATTCTCACTAAAATGGGTGTCAGCGAGATTGAGGCTGTGGGCAAACCCTTTGACCCCAATCTTCACAACGCGGTGATGCATGTTGAAGATGAGTCTGTGGGTGAAAACACAATCGTGGAGCAATTTGTTAAAGGCTATATGCTGAAAGACAAAGTGATTCGTTATTCAATGGTTAAAGTAGCTAACTAAGCAGTGTAAGCTGCACAAAATAAAAGAAATAATAAGTTTTTTACATTCTCAGGAGGTAATGATCATGGCAAAAATTATTGGTATAGACTTAGGAACAACAAATTCCTGCGTATCGGTTATCGAGGGCGGCGAGCCTACCGTTATCCCTAACGCAGAAGGTGGCAGAACCACCCCGTCTGTTGTGGCTTTTTCTAAAGACGGTGAGCGTTTAGTTGGTCAGGTGGCAAAGCGTCAGGCAATCACAAACCCTGACCGCACCATCAGCTCCATTAAGCGTGAAATGGGTTCAGCCTATAAAGTAGATATTGACGGCAAGAGCTATTCTCCTCAGGAGATTTCAGCAATGATTCTGCAGAAATTAAAGGCAGATGCCGAGGCGTATTTAGGCGAGCCGGTTTCACACGCTGTTATCACGGTTCCGGCCTATTTTAATGACTCTCAAAGACAGGCCACCAAAGATGCAGGTAAAATCGCCGGCTTGGAAGTGCAGAGAATCATCAACGAGCCCACAGCTGCAGCGCTGGCCTATGGCATGGATAAAGAAAACGACCAGAAAATCATGGTTTATGACTTAGGCGGCGGTACCTTTGATGTATCCATTCTGGAACTGGGCGACGGCATTTTCGAAGTTCTGGCAACCAGCGGTAACAACCGTTTGGGCGGTGACGATTTTGACCAGAGAATCATTGACTATTTAGCCGATGAATTCAAAAAGGAAAACGGCATTGACTTAAAGGCCGATAAAATGGCACTGCAAAGATTAAAAGAAGCTGCAGAAAAGGCAAAAATTGAGCTGTCCGGCGTGACAACCACCAACATCAATCTGCCCTTTATTACAGCTGATGCAACAGGTCCTAAGCACCTGGACATGACTTTGACAAGAGCTAAATTTGATGAATTGACTCACGACTTAGTAGAAGCCACCATGGAACCCACTCGCAACGCTCTTCGTGATGCAGGCTTATCTGCCGGCGAGATTGACAAGGTTTTACTGGTTGGTGGTTCTTCCAGAATTCCGGCTGTTCAGGAAGCTGTTAAAAAGATTACCGGCAAAGAGCCTCACAAGGGCATTAATCCTGATGAATGTGTTGCCGTTGGTGCATCCATTCAGGGTGCTGTTTTATCCGGTGATGTTAGCGGCATCGTGCTCTTAGACGTAACACCCCTTTCCTTAGGTCTTGAAACCTTGGGCGGCGTGTTCACAAAGCTGATTGAAAGAAACACAACCATTCCCACCAAAAAGTCACAGATTTTCTCCACCGCTGCAGATGGACAGACCAGCGTTGATGTTCATGTTCTGCAGGGTGAACGCGAAATGGCGGCTTATAACAAAACTCTGGGTCGCTTCCACTTGGATAACATTCCGTCAGCTCCCCGTGGTGTGCCGCAGATTGAAGTTACCTTTGACATTGATGCAAACGGCATTGTTCATGTTTCTGCCAAGGATTTAGGCACAGGCAACGAGCAGGAAATCACCATCACAGCCAGCACAAATCTGTCTGATGATGAAATTGATAAGGCCGTAAAAGAAGCCGAACAGTTTGCTGCAGAGGATAAGAAGAAGAAGGACGAGATTGACACTCGTAACAATGCTGACTCTTTGGTATACCAGAGCGAAAAATCCTTAACCGATTTGGGCGACAAGATTGATGCAGCCGACAAGGCAGCCATTGAAGCTGAAATTGCCAAGGTTAAAGAAGCTTTAAAAGGTACCGATACTGAGGCGATTAAAAAGGCATCAGAAGCCCTTTCCGCTAAGTTTTATGAAGTGAGCGCTAAGATTTATCAGGCAGCAAATCCCCAGGGTGCTCCCCAGGAAGGCCCCGCAGCAGGCGGTCAGGCACCCGGCGGAAGTGATAATGTGGTTGACACCGATTATGAGGTTGTTGACTAAGAGAAATAGTTAAAAGAATCGGGGTCTGTGGCAAAGTTTTTTTGCTGCAGCCCCTTGTTCTTGTTTTGTGAGGGGAATCATAAATGGCAGAAAAAAGAGATTATTATGAAGTGTTAGGCGTTAATAAAGGCGCCAGTGCCGATGAGCTTAAAAAGGCATACCGAAAGCTTGCCAAAAAATATCATCCGGATTTAAACCCCGATGATAAAGAAGCAGAAGCCAAGTTTAAAGAAGCTAACGAGGCCTATGAAGTGCTTTCTGACCCGGAGAAAAAGCAGCGCTATGACCAGTTTGGTCATGCAGGCGTCGACCCCAATTTCGGTGCAGGCGGCGGAGGTTTTGGTGGCGGCTTTGGCGGTGGCTTCGATTTTGGCGACATTTTTGAAGGCTTTTTCGGCGGTGGCTTTGGCGGTCGTGGCGGTGCGCGTCGCAGTGGGCCCAAGCGTGGCTCAGATTTAGAGGCAGAAGTGACCATCACCTTTGAAGAGGCTGCTTTTGGTTGCGAAAAAGAAATTCATTTGTATCGAACAGAATTTTGTCCCGATTGTGACGGCAGCGGTGCCAAGGCAGGCAGCGAGGTTGTAACCTGTAGCACCTGCGGTGGCAGCGGTCAGGTGCGCAGCACACAGCGTACCATTTTGGGTAACATGTCCACAGTCAGCACCTGCAGCACCTGCGGCGGTAAGGGCAAAATTGTAAAAGAGCCTTGCGGCAAGTGTGCCGGCAAAGGCAAAATTAGGAAGTCAAGAACCATTAAGGTAAACATTCCCGCCGGCATAGACAATGGCCAAAGCATTTCTCTTTCCGGCCAGGGTAATGTGGGCGATAAGGGTGCACCGGCCGGCAACTTATTTGTGGTGGTAACGGTGTTACCTCACAGCCTGTTCCAAAGAAACGGCTTTGACGTGCTGTGCGAGGTGCCCATCACCTTTGTGCAGGCGGCATTGGGCGCCGAACTTGAAGTTCCTACTTTAGACGGAAAGGTGAAATATACCATTCCCGAAGGCACCCAGACAGGCACGGTCTTCCGTTTGAAAGGCAAGGGTATATCCATGCTGCGCCGCAGTGGTCGTGGTGACCAATATGTGCGTGTTATGGTTGAAATTCCAACTCATCTTTCTGGCAAGCAAAAAGACCTTTTGCGAGAGTTTGAAGGGAGCTTAAAGGGCAATAACCACACCAATCAAAAAAGCTTTTTTGATAAAATGCGGGGCAATAGCGGGAAGGGCTGAGGCTGATGCTGTTTATTGAAAATAAAAGTACAGACCCCTATTTTAATCTGGCGGCAGAAGAATTTTTAATGAATGAGCTGTCGGAAGAGGTTTTTATGCTCTGGCGCAATGCCCATACCATTGTGATTGGTCGCAACCAAAACACTTTGGCCGAAATCAACTATGACTATGTAAAAGATAAAGGCATTCATGTAGTGAGGCGAATGTCCGGCGGTGGTGCGGTGTTTCACGACCTGGGCAACATCAATTTCACCTTTATCATGAACTCGGGCGATGATTTCAGTAACTATGCAAAATTCACACAGCCTGTCATTGATTTTTTGCAAAGCTTAGGCGCTAATGCTGCGCTTAGGGGTCGAAATGACCTGGTGATTGCAGAAAAAAAAATATCGGGCAACGCCCAGTATATGCACAAAAATCGCATTTTGCATCACGGCACTTTGCTTTATGACACAGAGCAAAGTCATTTGGCAGAGGCTCTTCGGGTTTCTGAAGATAAAATTAAGAGTAAGGGCATTCAGTCGGTTCGTAGTCGTGTGACGAATATAAGACCCTATCTGAATGAGTCCCTTTCACCGGAGGCATTCATTGAGCGGTTTAAGGACTACATGACTAAAATGGTGGCCGATTGTCAATACTATGACCTGCAGCCTCATGTGGCAGACATACAGCGCCTGCGAGATGAAAAATATGCAACATGGGACTGGAATTTTGGGTATTCTCCCAAATATACCTATCATAAGAAGAAACGTTTTTCTTTTGGTGAGGTTGAGGTGCATTTAGATATTAACAGCTCTTCTGTGATTGAGAGTGCGAAAGTCAGTGGTGACTTTTTCTCTAAAAAGCCCATTGAGGAGCTAGAGGCGGCACTTTGCAACAGGCATCATGAGCCCAAAGAGGTCTTAAAAGCCTTTTCTTGCCAGGAGATTTCAGATTATATTCAGGGAATGACCCCAAATGATTTAATGGAATTGTTGTTTTAAAAGTGACGAAAAAACATAACAGATTGAAATTTACCCGGGCTAAAGCCGGAACGGAGGATATTATGTTTCAAAAGGAAAGTGGCTGGAAAACAGCAGATAGTGCTTTAAAGAACGAGATTTTTTGTTTTTGCGAGGGCTATAAGAATTATTTGGATAAAGGAAAAACCGAGCGCCTGGCGGTGAGCGTGGCAAAGCACATGGCAGAAGCACACGGTTTTTGTGACCTTGAAAGCAAGGAAAATTTAAAGCCGGGTGATAAAGTCTACATCATCAATCGTGAAAAAAATATTTTTCTGGCCGTTTTAGGCAAGGAGGATTTGGAAAAGGGCGTTTCTCTCATTATTGCCCATGTTGATTCACCCCGGATGGACCTTAAACAAAATCCTGTTTACGCAGATAGCGGTCTTGCCATGCTGAAAACCCATTATTATGGCGGCATAAAAAAATATCAGTGGACAGCCGTTCCTCTTTCTCTTCATGGCGTGGTTATGACCAAGGACGGCAAAAAGATTCAAATTGATATTGGCGACGGTCTTGACGACCCTGTGTTTTGCATTACCGATTTGTTGCCCCATCTGGCCACAGACCAGATGCAGAAAAAAGCAACGGAAATTATCAGCGGCGAAGCTCTTAACATTGTTGTAGGCAGCCTGCCTGCCGAGGATGCAGAAAAAGATGCAGAAAAAGAAGCGCTTTTGACTCTTTTATCAGCTGAATATGGCATTTGTGAAGAAGATTTTTTAAGTGCAGAACTTGAAGCGGTTCCTGCTTTTTCTGCCCGTGATTTAGGCTTTGACAGAGGTTTGGTGGCGGCCTATGGTCAGGATGACAGAGTGTGTGCCTACACTGCACTTAAGGCCATTTTAGAAACAGAGGCGCCGGAGAAAACTGCCATTTGTGTTTTGACAGATAAAGAAGAAATAGGCAGCATGGGTAACACCGGCATGCGTTCTGCCTTTTTTGAATATGCCATGGCACTTTTGCTGGAAAAATCAACCGGTACTTATAACGAACTCATGCTTAAAAAGACTTTTCGCCATTCCCAGTGTTTATCAGCGGATGTGAGTGCAGGCGTTGACCCCACATGGCCGGAGGTGCATGATAAGCTCAATGCGCCCTACATTGGTCGTGGTGTTGTGCTGACAAAGTTCACCGGTTCAAGAGGCAAGTCGGGTACATCAGATGCCAATGCAGAGTTTGTGTTCCGTGTGCGTCATTGTTTTGATGAAAACCAGGTGTTCTGGCAAAGCGGCGAATTGGGCAAGGTGGACATGGGCGGTGGCGGTACCATTGCACAGTATGTAGCCAATTTAGATGTTGAGGTTGTGGATTGTGGCGTTCCGTTGCTTTCCATGCACGCACCTTTAGAAGTGGCATCGAAGCTGGATATTTACATGGCTTACAAGGCCTATAAAGCATTTTACAACAACTAAATTTATCAACGAAAAACAGCGTCTGTCACAAGTGTTTGTGACAGACGCTGTTTTTCCTAATAGAAGCTTTATTTCAATTGTTCGGATTATCTGCAATCATTTGCATTAAGGCCTCGACCTGATGCTCAAAAAATGCCAGCTTTTTCTTGCTGTTGCCGATTTGCATAGCATTCTTGGGGCGCAAGGTTATGTAAAGACCGTCGGGCAGGTCATTGATGGTGTTAAAGGGCGCGAGCTCTTTAAGAGGAATTTTAATCAGTTCATCAGCGGCGTGGCCAAAGGTATCCGGCAGTTCGCTGTAGGTACCCAACAGCTCTTGCTCATTAAAAAACAAAAAGGTTTCTTCATCTAAAATCTGCAAGGCGCTTTCCGCGGCGGCAAGAGAGCCTGCCAGTTTGGTTTGAAGAGCCAAAAAGTTTTGAAGGTCGGTTTTTTCCATAGCTTTATCATAATAAATATAGTTTATTGTGGCAAGGCTTTTTCCGTCCTCATCAAAGTCCAGGGGCATGCTTGCCATGGACTCTGTGGCGGCGTTCCAAATCTCATGAGAAACATAAATGCTGCTTGTGACCAAAATGGGAACATCCGTTTTGGGTCTGAATACAGTTGATTTCAAAAAGGATACAACACCAATCACAAGAATGATGGTGATGATAAAGGGCCATTTATAATAATCCAAAAAGTATTGAAAGCGTTGTCCTTTGGGGACCTCCGATGGTTTATATGTATGGTCAGCCATGAGCCTGTCTCCTTTGGTTTATTAAATTGCTACTTTTTTATTATAAAGGAATTTGACCAAGATGTCAAAGGGATGAGGACTTTGTTTACAAATATGTCATTATTTTTAGAAAAATCCATGAAAAAGGCGGTGTCAACTTGGTTGACACCGCCTTGATGCATTCTACACGATTATCAATATTTCGGTCTTTCCTGATAATGTGTGTGGAGTAATTTGTGAGATTTGTGACCGCAGGGCTCACCCAGATATTCTTCATAAATCTTCTTAATATAAGGATTGTCATGAGATTTTCTGTAGGTGAGAGCTCTGTCTTCAGCATAAAGTGCTTTAGCGCGTTCTGCCTTTAAGTCAATCTCAGCCTGCAGTTTTGCGGGCTGGATAGGCTGACCGCCACCGGTTACGCAACCGCCGGGGCAACCCATGATTTCGATGAAGTGATAGTCAGCTTTGCCTTCACGAATGGAATTTAAAAGCGTTCTTGCATTGCCCAGACCATGTGCAACAGCAACCTTAACATCCATATCGCCGATGGTAACAGTTGCTTCTTTAATACCTTCTGTGCCACGAACGGCTTCATATTCAACATTGTCGAAGGTTTCGCCGGTTAACACTTCAGAAACGGTACGCAGAGCAGCTTCCATAACACCGCCGGTAGCACCAAAGATAACACCGGCGCCGGTAGCTTCATCACCAAAGGGTGAATCGAACACTGCATCTTCAAGTTTAGCAAACTCAATGCCGGCTTCTTTAATCATCTTGGCAAGCTCACGAGTGGTGATAACAGCATCAACATCAGGATAGCCTGTGCCGGATAGTTCTTCACGCTGTGCTTCAAATTTCTTGGCAGTACAGGGCATAACAGAAACAACATAAATGTCTTTGGGGTCAATGCCTGCTTTTTCAGCATAGTAAGATTTTAAAACAGCACCATACATCTCATGAGGAGATTTAGCGGTTGAGAGATTGTCTAAAAAGTCGGGGAAGTTGTGTTCGCAGAACTTAACCCAACCGGGGCTGCAGGAAGTGATTAAGGGGAGCTTGCCGCCTTCTTTAATGCGGTTAATAAGCTCTGTGCCTTCTTCCATAATGGTCAGGTCAGCGGCAAAGTCAGTATCAAATACCTTGTCAAAGCCCAGCATTTTTAATGCAGCAGCCATTTTGCCGGTAACCGGTGTGCCGATGGGCATACCAAATTCTTCACCTAAAGCTGCGCGAACAGCAGGTGCAGTTTGAACAACAACATGCTTGGTTTCGTCAGCCAGTGCTTTCCAAACCGGAGCAATTCCATCCTTTTCCTGCAGAGCGCCAACGGGGCAGATGTTGATACACTGACCGCACATAGCGCAATCGGTTTCGTTTAAGGACTTATCAAAAGAGCTGCCGATTTTGGTTTTGAAACCTCTTTCAGTTGCATCGATAACGCCAACTGTCTGAACTTTTTTACAAACAGCGATACAACGACGGCAGAGGATACATTTGCTGTTGTCACGCACAATAGAGGGGGAGAAATCATCGATGGTTGAAGGAGTCTGTTCGCCTTCGTAGGGAAGCTCTGTAACATTCAGCTCTTCAGCCAGTGTCTGCAATTCGCAGTTACGGTTTCTAACGCAGGTCAGACATTTTTTGTTGTGGTTTGAAAGCATCAGTTCTAAAACTGCCTTTCTTGCCTTTCTAACACGAGCGGTGTTGGTGAAAACCTCCATGCCCTCGTTAACGGGGTAAACGCAAGCGGTAACCAGTGTTCTTGCACCTTTAACTTCAACCAGACACATTCTGCATGCGCCGATTTCGTTAATATCTTTTAAATAACAAAGTGTGGGAATATCAATACCGGCCTGACGCGCAGCCTGCAGGATGGTGTAATCCTGGGGTACGGAAAGGCTTTGGCCATTAATTGTAATATTAACCATTTCCATTTTAAATTCTTCCTCCTTTCGTTATTGAACAATAATTGCGTCAAACTTACATTTTTCAATACAAGCGCCGCACTTAATACATTTATCCTGGTCAATGACAAAGGGACTCTTGATTTCGCCGCTGATGGCATTAACCGGACACTGTCTTGCACACAGGCTGCAGCCCTTACACTTGTCAGCTACGATGGAGTAGCTTACCAGGGCTTTACATACGCCGGCAGGACATTTTTTGTCAATAACATGAGCTTCATATTCATCTCTGAAATAACGCAGAGTAGAAAGAATGGGGTTGGGAGCTGTCTGACCCAGACCGCAAAGAGCAGATTCTTTGATGTTATAGGCCAGTTCTTCCAATTTATCCAAATCTTCCAAAGTGCCTTTACCCTGGGTGATTCTTTCTAAGATTTCAAGCATACGCTTGGTACCGATACGGCAAGGTGTACATTTACCGCAGGACTCATCAACGGTGAACTCTAAGAAGAACTTCGCAATGTCAACCATGCAGTTGTCTTCGTCCATAACAATCAAACCGCCGGAACCCATCATGGAGCCGATTTGAATCAGGGAGTCATAGTCAATAGCAACATCCAGCAAAGAAGCGGGGATACAACCGCCGGAAGGACCACCGGTTTGAGCAGCCTTGAACTTTTTGCCGTTCGGAATGCCGCCACCAATTTCTTCAACGATTTCACGCAGGGTTGTGCCCATGGGAACTTCCACAAGACCAGTGTTGTTAATTTTACCGCCCAAAGCGAATACCTTAGTACCGGCACTCTTTTCAGTACCAATGGAGGTAAACCATTCAGCACCATTTAAGATGATTTGCGGAATGTTTGCATAGGTTTCAACATTGTTTAACAGGGTGGGTTTTTCCCAAAGACCCTTAACAGCCGGGAATGGCGGACGGGGTCTGGGCTCACCACGCATGCCCTCGATGGAGGTCATCAGCGCGGTTTCTTCGCCGCAAACGAAAGCACCGGCACCCAAACGGATACCCAGGTCAAAGGAGAAGTCGGTGCCGAAAATATTTTTGCCTAAAAGACCATATTCACGAGCCTGGTCAATGGCAATTTGTAAACGCTTAACAGCGATGGGATATTCAGCACGAATATAGATGTAACCTTGTTCTGCATTGATAGCATAAGCGGCAATAGCCATAGCTTCAATAACAGCATGGGGGTCGCCTTCCAAAACGGAACGGTCCATGAACGCACCCGGGTCACCTTCGTCAGCATTACAGCAAACATATTTGCCGATAACATTGGGAGACTTAGCAGCCAGCATCCATTTGATACCGGTGGGGAAGCCACCGCCACCACGACCACGGAGGCCGGAAGCCTTGATAACATCAATAACCTCTTCGGGCTTCATTTCGGTTAACACTTTGCCTAAAGCTTTGTAACCGTCTAATGCGATGTACTCATCAATGTTTTCAGGGTCAATAACACCACAGTTACGCAGAGCAATACGCATCTGCTTTTTGTAGAAGTTTGTTTCGTTCAGTGATTTAACTGTATCATCCTGAACAGTTTCATCATATAAAAGGCGGGTTACTACACGACCCTTTAACAGATGCTCAGAAACAATTTCTTCAACATCTTCGGGTTTAACCATGCTGTAGAAAGCGCCTTCGGGGTATACAATAACAACGGGGCCCAATGCACACAGACCAAAGCAGCCGGTTTGCACCATTTTAACTTCTTTTTCAAGACCCTTTGCTGCCAACTGGGCTTCAAATTCTTTCATAACCTTCTGGCAACCGGATGAAGTACAGCCTGTACCACCGCAGACCAGAACGGTTGATCTTGCAAAATCCATGTTCTGTTATCCTCCTTTATTCTTGTTCTGCACCGATGGTAAACTCGTTGCAAACGCGACCGTTTACGATGTGCTCGCTGATAACCTTAATCGCTTTTTCAGGGGTCATTTTGATGTAGGTTACCTTTTCCTTACCGGGAGCCATAACTTCAATGATGGGCTCAAATTTGCACATGCCGATGCAACCGGTCTGAGCCACGGTAACATGAGCAAGATTGCGCTTGCCAACTTCTTCAACAAGTGCATTCAGCACGGGGCGTGCACCGGCAGCAATACCGCAGGTTGCCATGCCAACAACGATGCGTGTTGTGTTTGTGTCATCGTCTTTACGCATGCCGACTTGATTTTTCATTCTATTTTTAATTGCTTCAAGTTCTGCTAAACTTTTCATAATACAACTCCATTCTCACAGTGGTCATGCCGCTGTGTTATTTATTTGTTGCGCTACCACTTGCGCAAAGAGAAGTCTCATTAAATCCTATGCAGATTGGGAAATTTCCTGTAAGCCTTCGGTGATGTAATCAACCAGCCAGACGATAATCTCAGGTTGTGAAAGCTCCACATCGCCTAAAATTTGTCTGATTTCATGGGTGTCCAGCAAAAATTCTTTGCCGTCAACGGTGTGACGGTAGAGAAAATCAATGGATGGGTTGCCCGATAACACGGTGGTGATGGTTTGTGCCATGTCACCCAATGGTTGTCGGTCAATGTGGTCATACACAAAGCGTACATGCACGCTGGTTCCTTTTCCCTTTTCCGATGCAATGGAAAGGCTTCCGCCTGTTGCCTCGGCAGCCGACTTAAAAAGCGACAGTCCCATGCCCACCTTGCGAGTGGTTCTGGTTGTTTTAAAAGGGTCGGTGACAGACCGCAAAAAAGCTTCATCCATACCGCAACCGTTATCCGTGATGTCAATGGAAAGCAAATTTTGTTGCTTGTCCTCACAAATTGTAATGCCGATTAAATCAGCTCCGGCTTTGACAGAATTATTGACAATGTCTAAAACATGCAATGAAATTTCAAGCATAGGCCCTTAGTCTACATATTTAGCTAAAATGCTATCAACATCATCCACAGTCAGCTTGCCGTATACCTCATCGTTTACAGTGAGAACGGGAGCCAGACCGCAGGCACCGATGCAACGGGTAGCCTCAATAGAGAACTTACCATCCGGTGTGCTGTTGCTACCTTCGGGCATGCCCAGCTTTTCTTTAATTTTGTCGAAGATTGCGCCGGAACCCTTAACATAGCAGGCAGTACCCAGACAAACGCCAATGTGATACTTGCCCTTGGGCTCGGTGGTGAACTGGGTGTAGAAGGTGACAACACCATAAATTTCAGCCATGGTGACATCTAAGTTTTTTGAGATGATAGCTTGCACCTCAACGGGCAGATAGCCATAGATGCTCTGTGCTTCATGAAGCACGGGGATCAAAGCGCCGTCTGTGCCCTTGTAGCGACTGATAACTTCCATCAGCTTCGCTTCTTGTTCCTTGGTGCCGTTAAAGGCAACCGCTTGTTGTTGACTCAACAAAAATTACCCCCTTGTCTTATTTGTACGGCACTCGCATGCCGCCATTTTAATTTATAAATTTTGGCAGGATTGTCAAAGAATGTTAATTAATTAACAAACTGCATTCCTAAACCTTATTAATTATACCATCTATTTCGTAGAAAGTCCATACTAATTATCGTAAAAATACAAAAAAAATAATTTTTTGGCGGTTTTTCATAAAAAAAGTCTTGCCCTATGGCTATTTATAAATAAATTTTTCGAAGTTCTGTAAATAAAGCTTTTCTTTGCCAAAAATTTATGATATAATTATATATGAAGAAATATAACCGTTGTCCCATAGGATTCAATATCCATAATATGCAACGATTTTTTTATTATGATTGGCGGGTGTGGCATTTTGCTCGGCATTATCAATTTGAATAAGCCCACGGGCAAAACATCACACGATATGGTGTCCTTCGTCAGAAGAACTTTGGGCATCCGCCGTGTTGGTCATGCAGGGACTTTAGACCCTGAAGCGTCAGGGGTTTTGCCGATTTTAGTGGGTAAAGCAACAGCCCTTTCAGAACTGTTGACAGATAAAACAAAAAGTTATACAGCCGGCGTCCGCCTGGGTATTGAAACCGATACTTATGATATAACGGGCGAGATTACAGCCTCAAGCCCCATTCGCCCAACGGCTGAAGAAATTCAAAAAGGGGCAGAGAGTTTTGTTGGTATAATAGAGCAGGTACCGCCTATGTATTCTGCCATTAAGGTGGGGGGCAAAAAGCTGTATGACCTGGCGCGGCAGGGGATTACGGTGGAGCGCAAACCCCGGCAGATAGAGATTTTTGATATATCTTGTTTTGATTATACAGAAGACGGTTTTTCCGTGGAAGTGAGCTGTTCTAAAGGGACTTACATTCGTTCCTTGTGTCACGATTTGGGGAAAACACTTGGCACCTGTGCCTGCATGGCGTCATTAGTGCGCAGTCGCAGTGGTCCTTTTTCCATTACAGAAGCGGTTACACCCCAAGAATTGACAATGGCGGCAGAAAATGGTCGCATAAATGAGGTGTTGTTGCCACCGGAAGCCGTGCTTTCGGACTATCCCGCCGTAGATGTGCCGCCGGAAATGGCACAGCGGGTGAAAAACGGCTTGCGGTATCGGGTAGGGCAACTGGGCCTTACGGCAAAAGAGGGGGACAGATTCCGCCTGTATGAGGGTGAAACCCTGCTTTGTCTTGCAAAGGCGGTTTCCGGCGCCGAGGGTTTGGTCCTTGCCATTGAGGTAAGCTTTTATTAACATTGTGGTCTTTTTCCAAAACTCCGGCAAGGTTTTCGGAGAGCGGAAATGTATATAATTCAAACTATTATGAGGAGGTAATTCAGATGAACACGGTTTGGTACGATTATGGAAAAATTGAATCTCGCAACGGCACAGCAGTGGCATTGGGTAATTTTGACGGACTTCACAAGGGTCATATGAAGCTGTTGACCGCTTTGATGGATTTGTCACAGGATAATGGCCTGCATTCCGTTGCCTACACCTTCGACAAGCATCCTATTAATGTTATTAAAGGTGATAACACCTTAAAACTGATTGCCGATAACGAATATAAGCAGGAGCTGTTAGCCGGTTGCCATTTAGACACATTGTTTTTTGATAGTTTTGAAGCAGTGTGCGACCTTTCTCCTGAGGCTTTTGTGCGCGATATTCTGGTAGGAAAATTAAATATGAAAATTGCTGTGGTTGGTCTTCACAATCACTATGGCAAAGACTCGGAAGGCGATGTGAAATTGCTTAGAGAGCTGGGTCAAAAATATGGCTTTTTGGTGCACATGATCAAGCCTTTGTATTTTGGCGATTTTCTGTGCTCAAGCACCAAAATCCGTGCTTTAATTGAAAATGGAGATGTTGAAAAAGCCGCTGAATTACTGGGACGCCCCTTTAAAATCAGAAACACCGTTGTACAGGATAAAATGCTGGGCAGAACACTGGGTTATCCCACCGCCAACATGATCCCTGCCGCCGGTCAGCTGATTCCCAAATTCGGCGTTTACGGCACCACTACTTATGTAGATGGTGTGCCTTATAAATCCATCACCAATGTAGGTGACAGCCCCACAGTGGGTGACGGTGCCATCCGTGTTGAAACATATATCATCGGCTTTGATAAAGATGTTTATAACGAAAAGCTGGAAGTTGAATTTTTATATAACATCCGTGAGCAGAGAGCCTTCAGCAATTTAGATGAATTGCAGGCACAACTGAAAGAAGATGAAAAGGCTCGCTTAGCAAGAGATTAATACATCAGACCTTAAAGCAGTCATTTTAAAAGGCAGAAACGAAATAAATCGTTTCTGCCTTTTTTGTGAGGTTTTCTGTTTTATCAAAGGGTAGGTGATAGCGAGGACGCCGTCCCTCAAAACATTGTAATGGTTTTTACAAGGATTGTGCAGGGGGATACAGATATAAGCGGGACGTCGAGGACGCCGTCCCCTACGAATTTCTTTTAAAAATTATAAGAAATCTATAATAGAGAATATGACAAAAGCATTTGACAAATGAGATTAAAAATGATATAATAGCTTTGATTTGGCAAAAATGGTTTTTCTGTCAAATCGTTAGACTTTGAATTAAAGTTTAAGAGTATGTTAACAAAGTATTCACATTCGTGTTGTAAAATATTGTTAGAGCGGTATGCAGATGTGAGAGGTCTTTACATATGAATGCAAAAAAATTCTTTTTATCAATGATAGTTACCGTCTTGGTGGTTTTGACAACGGTTGGCGGACTGGCCACAGCTAATTTTATTTTTGGCACCAATCTTTCGTCAGAGATTGCCAAGTATTTAGATAAAGCTAAAGGTGATAAAGTCAATGTTCTTTTGTTGGGACTTGATGAAGACAGAGTCAGAGCCGATGTTATCATGGTGGTTTCGGTCGACCCGAAAATGAAAAAGGTCAATGTTTTGTCAATTCCCCGCGATACCAGGGCACAATTTTCTGCCGGCAGATATGACAAAATCAATCATGCCATGGGCTATAAAAACCCTGAAGAAAAAATTATTTCTCTGGTGAGACAAATAACAGGCATGCCCATTCATTATTACTGTGAAGTGAGTTTTGAGGGCTTCCGCAATGTTATTGATATTTTGGGCGGTGTCGAATTTGATGTGCCCATCAACATGCATTATGACGATCCGGTGCAGAACCTGCACATTCATGTGAATAAAGGCCTGCAGGTTTTAAACGGCAAAGATGCCGAGGGTGTGGTTCGCTATCGTGCAACTTATGCTGCCGGTGACCTTCAGCGCATTTCGCTTCAGCAAGACTTTTTGATGGCTCTGTTTGAGCAGAAATTAAAGCCGTCTTACATTAGCAAAGCACCGAAACTCATTAAAGAAATTTATGAAAATGTAACCACGAATCTCTCCGTGGCAGACGCCACAAAATATGTGGGTATGCTTAAAAAGTTAAACTCTGAATCGCTGTCGACCCACATGTTGCCCGGCGCAAGCAGTTACATTAACGGTGCTTCCTATTATATTTATAACCCCCAGGAAACCTATCAGTTGATTTTAAATGAATTTGGCTATCCCGAAGATAAGGCGGCAGAGTTGAGAGAAAGTGCTGCCAAGGCATCGGAGGGGGCACAATGAGCAGGGGAGATTTTTCAAGGCAGTCGGTTCGCCGGCAGCTTTCCGGCGAAGGACTTCGCCCCAAAAAAAGTTTGGGACAAAACTTTTTGACAGATGAAACCGTTTTGTCAGATATTGTCGAGGCAGCGGCTTTAACCCCTGAAACCTGTGTTTTGGAAATCGGTCCCGGTATGGGTGTTTTAACGCAGGCTTTAGCAAAAAGAGCGGGACAGGTTGTTGCAGTGGAAATTGACCAGACCATCCTGCCGGTTTTAGAAAAAAATTTGCAGGGCTTTGACCATGTGTCTGTGATGAATCAGGACATATTAAAAGTCGACCTGGGAGAGCTGTTTCGTACCCATTTTGGTGAAAAGCCCGTTACGGTTGTCGCTAACTTACCTTACTATATAACAACGCCTATCATCATGAAACTTTTAGAGGCAAATGTGCCCATTACATCCATCGTGGTGATGATTCAGCGCGAGGTTGCACAGAGACTTTCGGCAAATGCCGGTAGCAAGGATTTTGGTGCTGTGACACTGGCTGTGCAATATCATGCTGAGGTTTCGCCGGTGCGGGATGTATCCCCCGAATGTTTCGAGCCCATGCCAAAGGTTTGGTCCTCGGTTATCCGCTTGGTACCGCGCCAAAAACCGCCGGTAGATTTGTTGGATGAAAAGCATTTCTTCAGATTGGTTAAAAGCGCCTTTGCGCAAAGACGAAAAACCTTTATCAACTCGGTGAGTCACGAGCTTACACCGCCTGTGACCAAGGAGCAGCTTAAGGAAATTTTGCTGACTATGAATTTGAATGAAAATGTGCGGGGTGAGGCCTTAGACATTCAACAGTTTGCACAGATTTCTAACATCTTAATTGGCGAAAAATAGTGAGAAAAGACGAAAAAATTTTTTAAGCAACAAAAAGCTATGATTTTTTTCAATTTTAGAGTATAATAAGAACAATTAGCATAAAATCAATTTGCATTGCTTGTAAAAAAGCGCCTTTTGCAAACGGTGATAACTTTAAAAAAATGGCATATACTGTTTGTAAGATGGTTAAAAATAATTTAGTTTATCCAATTTCTAAAGATAAATGACCTGATGAAAGGAGAACAAAAAAATGACAAAAAATCAAGCAGTTTTGTCTTGGCTGGACGAGATGATTCAGCTGACAACCCCGGATGAGGTTATCTGGATTGACGGTAGTGAGGAACAAAAACAAAAGCTGTATGACGAGGCATGCGAAGCTGGTGAAATGTTTAAATTAAACCAGGAAAAGCTGCCCGGTTGCTATCTGCACAGAACAGCTGAAAACGATGTGGCACGCGTAGAAGACAGAACCTTTATCTGCACAAAGAATAAGGAAGATGCCGGCCCAACTAATAACTGGGAAGATCCTCAGGTTATGTACAGCAAACTGAGAGATTTATTCCGTGGCAGCATGAAGGGCAGAACCATGTATGTTATTCCGTACCTGATGGGCCCCTACGGCTCCCCCTTCTCTAAAATCGGTATTGAGTTAACCGATTCCCGCTATGTTGTGCTCAACATGCTCATCATGACCCGTGTTGGCACAAAAGTTATGGAAGAATTAGGTGACAGTGACGATTTTGTTCGTTGCCTGCACGCTAAGAAAGACATTGATGCTGAAAACAGATACATTGTACACTTCCCCGAAGATAACACCATCTGGACTGTTAACTCCGGTTACGGCGGCAATGTATTATTAGGTAAAAAGTGCTTCGCACTGCGTATTGCCAGCAACATGGGCCACAAAGAAGGCTGGATGGCAGAACATATGCTCATTTTAGGTCTTGAGAATCCTCAGGGCGAAGTTAAGTATATCTCTGCTGCATTCCCCTCCGCTTGCGGTAAGACCAACCTGGCTATGCTCATTCCCCCCGAAGCATTAAAAGGCTACAAAGTTTGGACTGTTGGTGACGATATTGCATGGTTGCGTATTGGTAAAGACGGCAGACTGTGGGCTGTTAACCCCGAAGCAGGTTTCTTCGGTGTTGCTCCCGGTACCTCCACCAAAACGAATCCCAATGCTTTGGCTACCACAATGAAAAATACCATCTTCACAAACGTGTTGCTTAACACTGAAGACAACACAGTTTGGTGGGAAGGCATGGACGGCGAGCCTCCGAAGCAGGGTATTGACTGGAAGGGCAACCCCTGGACACCCGATTGCGGCGTTAAAGGTGCTCATCCCAACTCCCGTTTCACAGCTCCCGCTGCTCAGTGCCCCTGCATCTCCAGCGAATTTGAAGCAGCCGGTGGTGTGCCCATCTCTGCTATCGTATTCGGTGGTCGTCGTGCGAAAACCGCTCCACTGGTATATGAAGCATTTGATTGGCAGCATGGCGTATTTGTAGGTGCTACCATGGCTTCTGAGACAACCGCCGCTGCAGCCGGTGCTGTTGGTGTTGTTCGTCGTGACCCCATGGCTATGATTCCCTTCTGCGGCTACAACATGGCTGACTATTTTGAACATTGGCTGGAAATGGGTAAAAAGATCCCCAATGCACCGAAAATCTTCCATGTTAACTGGTTCCGTCTTGATGAAAACGGCAAGTTTATGTGGCCCGGCTTTGGTGACAACCTCCGCGTTTTGAACTGGATTTTGGATCGTTGCGAAGGCAAAGCCAATGCAAAAGAAACCGCTATCGGTTATCTGCCTGAAACAGCAGATATCAATGTTGAAGGTCTTGACTTAGACAAAGAAACCTTAGAACAGCTCTTAAGCGTTGACAAGGCTGTTTGGAAGGAAGAAGTTGAAAGCCAGAAAGAATTCTTCAAGAAGTTTGGCGACAGACTGCCTGCCGGCATCAAGGAAGAGCTTGAAAAGCTGGAAGCAAGATTAAACGCTTAATTTTCGGCAGATTGCATAAGTTAAAACAGTAAGTTTTCAAAAACCGTGAGCTTCGGCTCACGGTTTTTTTGTGCTGTTTAAAAGATAGAAACTAAAAAACGCTTAACCCGATTTTAAATTGAAGAAAAAAAGAGAAATAAACATTAAAAAATTTTTACAATTTCAAAAAATGTATTGAAATCATCTTGTTTTCATAGTATTATATAAGGTAAGATAGTATAGCTATTGCCAAAAATATTATAATAGGAGGCAGATGGCAATGAGAAAGACAGTTTGTATTATCTTTGGCGGTGATTCATCAGAGCATGAGATATCTCTTCTTTCGGTGAGCAATGTGTTATCAAACATTGACCGGGAAAAGTTTAATGTGCTCACAGTGGGCATCACCAAATCAGGTGAATGGTTTTTAACAGAGGCAAAAATTGATGACATAAAATCAGGTGCATGGGAAAAGAAGCGCAAAAAGGCATGCATCCCTTCTCCCAATCCTAAGCACCATGGCCTTTTGGCATTTAACAAAAATGGTGACTATTCCATAACACACATTGATGTGGCGTATCCGGTTTTGCATGGCAAAAACGGTGAAGACGGCACCATTCAGGGCCTTTTTGCCATGGCAGGAATTCCCTGCGTGGGTTCCGGCGTTTTGGGTTCATCACTTTGCATGGATAAAGAGATGACCAAGCGTGTTTTAGCTGCCGGCGGCGTGCCTGTTACCGAAGGTTTTTTTGTAAGAAAATCCTATGACACAGACGCAGTGGACAAAAGCATTGCAGAGTCCTTTGGTTATCCCGTTGTGGTTAAGCCCTCTCAGGCAGGCTCTTCTGTTGGCGTAACTATGGTACATAAAAAAGATGAACTGCCAAATGCGCTGGAAATAGCAGCTACGGAAGACGACAAAATTTTGATTGAAAGAGCTGTAGATGCCCGTGAGATAGAGTGTGCTGTTTTGGGCACAACTGAGGCACCACAAACCTCTTGCTTGGGTGAAATTGTTAAAGAGGGTATGTACGACTATGCCACAAAATATGAAAGTGATACAGCAGAGCTTTGTGTGCCGGCACCACTGGACGACGAAACAACCAAAATCATAAAGGAACTGGCCTGCCGGGCTTTTAGCCTGACAGAATGTTCGGGCCTTGCCAGGGTGGACTTTTTTGTTGACAGAAAAAGCGGAGCAGTCCTCTTAAATGAAATTAACACCCTGCCCGGTTTTACAGACATCAGCATGTATCCCATGCTTTGGCGTGTATCGGGTCTTGCGGATAAAGAGCTCATTAGCCAGTTAATTGAATTGGCACAATAATGTGGGAGGCAAAACCATGGATAACAGAAGGATTGGCCTGTTTGATTCCGGCTTGGGCGGATTGACCGTTATGAAAGAATTAATGCAACTGCTGCCCAATGAGTCCATTGTGTATTTTGGCGACACGGGGCGCATTCCCTATGGCACAAAATCCGTCGATACGGTCATTAAATACACCAAAAGCGACATTAATTTTTTGAAAACATTTGATTTAAAGGCCATTGTGACAGCTTGCGGCACAGCCAGTGCTATTGCCCTGCCGCACCTTGCCAATCAATATGACATTCCCGTTATGGGCGTGGTGGCACCGGCAGCCCGTGCGGCAGCCCGTGCAACCAAAAACGGCTGTATCGGTGTGATTGGAACAAATGGTACCGTTCGTTCTGATGCTTATCGCAAAATTTTAGAAAAAGAAAATCCGGCGATTCAAACCGTTTCTGTGGCTTGCCCTTTGTTTGTGCCCCTGGTTGAAAGCGGCTATGCCGAGAAGGCTGCAACCAAAATGATTGCCGAGGAATATTTAAAGCCGATTATTGAAAGCGGCGCCGATACCTTAATTTTAGGCTGCACCCATTATCCGCTTCTTAAAAAGGTGATTGCGGAGGTTATGGGTGAGCATGTGACCTTAATCAATCCTGGCGTTTCAACGGCTTATGAAGTGAAAGAAATGCTCGGGGAAAAGGGTTTATTGGCAGAAGAACCACACAAAGAGCAATATCGGTTTTATGTCAGTGACGACCCGTCCGATTTTGCTAAATTAGGCTCATTATTTTTAGAGAGGTCCATCAGCGGTCTTGCTGAGCAGGTGGATATTGAACAATACATATGAGGAACTTGCCTTAAAAGGCGGCAGGCTCATAAGTGGAGGATTTCTATGGAAACAAATGCACTCATTACTTTAAGCGGCAACCAAACGGTTGACGGCGAAAACGATGTTTATGAGTTGACAACCCTTGGTTCTTACATAAAGAAGGGTGATAAATATTATATCAGCTATGAAGGCACAGAGCTAACAGGCTATGAAGGCACAACCACCACCTTAAAAATTAAGGATAATTGTGTTTCCATGATTCGTTTTGGCTCTTCCACATCGCAGATGATTTTTGAAAAAGAAAAAAAGTATGTAGGCTATTATGATACGCCCTTTGGGGGACTCTCTGTGGGCGTAACCACCAACAGCATGCGGGTTGACATTGATGAAAACGGTGGCGAAATTGAACTGGATTACATGGTGGAGCTCAACAACAGCATGCCGGTGCATAATGGACTGCATTTAACAATCCGAAAGGTAGGGAAAGACGCGTGACTATTTACGAACAGACAAAAAACATGATTCGAAATCAGGTAAACGAAGCCCTTTTAAAAGCTAAGGAGCAAGGGGAAATCAGCTTTGGCGCCATTCCGGATTATGTGATAGAGGAGCCCCGTGAAAAAGAACACGGCGATTTTGCAACCAACGCAGCAATGCTTTTGGCTCGTGAGGCAAAAAAAGCCCCCCGTATGATTGCAGAATCCATTGTGAAGAACTTAAAAACAGAGGGAACATACATCAAAACGGCAGAGGTTGCCGGTGCCGGTTTTGTTAATTTTCGTTTAGACCCTGCATGGATTTGCGAGGTTTTAGCCGTTGTAGAAAAAGAGGGCGAACGCTTTGGTCGCGTAAATGTGGGCGAGGGCAAAAAAATCATGGTTGAATTTGTCAGCGCCAATCCCACAGGTCCTATGCACATGGGTAACGCCCGTGGCGGTGCACTGGGCGACTGTCTGGCAAGTGTTTTAGACTGGGCAGGCTATGATGTAACCCGTGAATTTTATGTAAACGATGCCGGCAATCAGATTGAGAAATTCGGTAATTCTTTAGAAGCGCGCTATATTCAGATTTTAAAAGGCGAAGATGCCATTTTATTTCCCGAAGATGGTTATCATGGTGATGATATTCGCCAGCGTGCCCAGGCATATATTGACCAAAAGGGCGACGGCCTTTTAGAAGTCGACCGTGAGGACAGAAAAAAAGCTTTGGTTGAATTTGCTTTAGAGAAAAATATTGACGATTTAAAGGCAGACCTGGAAAAATACAGAATTTATTATGATGTGTGGTTCCGTGAAAGTGTACTGCATGAAAACGGCGAAGCCCGCAAAACCGTACAGGAACTGTTAGACCGCGGTTATGCTTATGAAAATGATGGCGCCATCTGGTTCCGTGCTACCGATTTTGGCGAGAGCAAAGACGAGGTTTTGGTGCGTCAGAACGGCTTTTTGACCTACTATGCCGTAGATATTGCTTATCACAAAAATAAGTTTATTGACCGTGGCTTTGATACGGTTATTAATATTTGGGGTGCTGACCACCATGGTCATGTGGCTCGTTTAAAAGGTGCTTTGGCAGCGCTTGACATTGCTCCGGAACGGCTGGAAATCATTTTGATGCAGCTTGTTCGCTTGGTTTCCGGTGGCGAGGTTGTGCGCATGTCTAAGCGTACCGGCAAATCCATCACCTTAAAAGATTTGTTGGAAGAAACCAGCATTGATGCTGCTCGATTCTTCTTTAACATGCGCCAGGCCAACAGCCATTTTGACTTTGATTTAGACCTGGCTGTTGAGCAATCCAATGAAAATCCTGTTTTCTATGTGCAGTATGCACATGCCCGTATTTGCAGTATTTTGCGGCTTTTATCCGAACAGGGCATTTGCGTGAAGCCGGTTGCCGATATCAATACGGTGCTGCTTAGCACAGAACAGGAAATTGAATTGATGAAAAAACTGGCTGATTTTCCTGAAACCATTCGTCAGGCAGCACAGCTGCGTGAGCCCAGCCTTTTAACCCGTTATGCCATGGATTTGGCAGCGGCTTTCCACGGCTTTTATGCAGCCTGCAAGGTTAACAGCGATGACAGAAGCTTGACAGATGCAAGACTGGTGCTTTGCAATGCTGTGCGCATCGCCCTTTCTAACGCTTTGACCCTGATGGCAATTTCTGCGCCGGAACAAATGTAGCCACCGGGTTTGTCAGGCTATCGAAAAACGGAGGAATATGCAAATGAAAACAACAATAAAACGATTATTATGCCTGCTGACAGCATTGGTGCTTTTATGTAGCGGGACAGCATTTGCAGAAATAAATAACAACTTCGCAGCCGCGTATTATGACTTTGTTTTAGAAAATCTTTTAAATCATTATCGCTTTGAGGCAGATGCCGAGTCCATCGCAAAAGCTGTGGCACAGGCGGCTCTCCTTAAACATCCGGAACTTTTAGAAGAGCTGATTGATGTAACTGCCGACCAGTTTGATGCCCATACAGAATATTTCACGCAGGAAGAACTGAAAGATTTCAGCAACTATTTAGATGCTGAATATGTAGGCATTGGCGTTAGCGTCAGCCGTACAAAAGGTGCGATGATGATTGAGAGTCTGTTTGCCGGCAGCCCGGCAGAGAAAGCCGGTCTTTTAGCCGGTGATAAAATTTTGCGGGTAGACGGACACGATGTGACAAGCACCACCTTAGACCGGCTTGTCGCTTTGATTCGCGGTGAGGCGGGTACCTATGTTACGCTGACGGTTGAACGCGCCGGAGCAGAGATGACAGTGAATGTTATGCGCGCGGCTGTTCAGCAAAACACCATCAGTTATGACATTTTGGATGGCAACATTGGCTATCTTGCAATTTCCATCTTCAATGGGGGAACACCCGACGAAATGAAAAAAGCCGACGCTTTTTTCAGAGCCAATAAGGTTAAAAAAGTGATTGTGGATTTGCGGGATAATGGCGGCGGTGAGCTTTTAAGCGTCGTTGGCGTTTTGGGCTATTTTGTCCCTCAAGGCAAAACACTGGTTAAAATTGAATATAATGATCCTCAGCGTAACACTTCTTTGCGCAGTGTCGGGGATGTGGTCAGAAATCCTTATTATCGTGTTGCTGTTTTAATCAATGGTGGAACAGCCAGCGCGGCAGAGCTGTTTGCAGGCAATATCCGCGACCACAACATTGGCAAGCTGGTGGGCTCTAATTCTTTTGGAAAAGGCACAATGCAGGAATTTTTAAATCTGCTCAACACGGACGAATTGCCTTTAGGCAGCATTAAATTAACAACGGCTGAGTACATCCTGCCCGGCGGCAGCAAAGTAAACGGCGTGGGACTTAAGCCGGATTATTGGGTTTCTAACCGCACTATGCTTTTAAATACAGACGACATGGAGCCTATGCAGTATAGCGCTGCATTTTGTGAAGGGGATTCCGGCGAGGCGATTTTAGCCTTAAAACAGCGCTTTGACGCTCTGGGCTACTATGTAGGAGAAGTAGACGACCAATATGACAAAGAGCTTGCTTTAGCAGTTAAAGAATTGCAGGAAAAAGCAAACCTGCCGGCAACCGGCATTATGGATATTGACACACAAACACTTTTTTCTAACATCGTGAGCGAAGCTAAAGTGCTTGTGGATGACCAGTTTGACAGAGCTTATCAGCTTTTAAAAACAGGCAGATAACAAAGAAAACAGCAGAGATGTTTTGAGAACGGGAGGAAAAACATGAACTTTCGAAACAAAAGATCAGGTGCACTTTTAACAACGCTTGTTATGGTTATTGGCATTTCGGCGCTTTTGAGCAGTTCCCAGCCGGCATTTGGCAATTCCAGCCTGCAGGATAAACTGAATCAAGCGGCGGAAAGTAAAAAACAGGCCCAGGCCAACCGCACACAATCCCAGGCAAAGCTTTCAAGCACCATGGAGCAGGTAACCAAGCTCGACAATGAGGCAGAAGTCATCAGCGCGCAGTTGGCGGAGATTGACCGCATCATTGAAGAAGCAGAAGCAAAGATTGCACAAAAAGAAGAAGAAATTGCCGAATATGAAAGACAAATTGAAGAAAATGAGGTTGCTTTTTGTGCCCGCTTGCGTGCCATGGATGAAACAAATGCCATGGGCTATGTTGACCTTTTGGTTAATTCTCAAAGCCTTTCTGATTTTGTTGCCCGCATTGAAACCATCAGAGAAATCACAGAGCACGACCAGGGCATTATTAATGAAATGATTAGCTTAAAAGAAGGGGTAGAAGCCAGCCGTAATGAACTGGTGGCCTATCGCAACGAACAGCAGGAAGCCCGTTCTTTAGTGCAATCCAAACAAAATGAACTGAATGCAAAAATTGCTGAAAAGCAAAGCTATATCAAATCTTTAGAAAAAGACATAGCCAAATATGACAGCTTATATAAGGCTGCGGCGGCAGAAGAAGAAAGCCTTAAAAGAAGCATTGCAGGCTCATCTTCCACCGGTACAGTCGGCAGCTCCGGACGCATTACATACTCCGGCGGCGTTTTCTGCTGGCCGGCGCCCAGTTACACCTATGTTTCTTCAGAATTTGGCTATCGAATCCATCCCGTTTATGGCACAAAAAAATATCATTCCGGCATAGACCTGGCAGCGCCGGGCGGATCGCCGATTTTGGCAGCGGCTGACGGTACAGTTAAGTTTGCCGGTTGGAACGGCGGCTATGGCTATTGCATCATTTTGGACCATGGTGGCGGCATTCAGACCCTGTACGGACATTCCAGCAAGCTGCTGGTTTCCGCCGGTCAAAAAGTTACCCGTGGACAAAAAATTGCTCTTGTGGGCACAACAGGTACCTCCACCGGTAACCATCTGCATTTTGAAGTGTTAAACAACGGAACGGCAACCAATCCGCGTCCTTACCTGCAATAGTGAATGAAAGGAGCGTGCAGGCGTTTTGTACGGAAAAAAACATTTAGTCATTACAGCAATATGCACAGCCATCATAGTATGGCTTGTTAGCTCTGTCTACTTTTTGGGCTTTGGTGGCTATGATTCCGGCGACACGATTATGCGCGCCAAACGGATTATTGAAAGCGTTTATGTCAATCCCCTGACGAAAGAGCAGGAAACACAAATGACCGACTTGGCCATTACCGGTATGGTCTATGGCTTAGGGGACCAGTACAGCCGCTATTTGAATACCGAAGACCTTGATGAATACGAGGAAACGAAACAGGAAAACTACAAAGGCATCGGTGTCAGCGTGAACTTTAACGGCGAAGAGGGCACCATGACGGTGGTTTCGCCTTATGATGGTTCTCCTGCACAAAAGGCAGGCATTTTGCCCGGGGACATTTTGGTTCAGGTGGGCGATATTGAAGTAAACACCGAGACTTATAATTCGGTCTTGGATTACATTAAAGCAGGTGAAGACGAAAACATCAGGCTTAAAATTCTTCGGGGTGAAGAAATGCTTGAGTTTGTCGTTCACAGAGAAGAAGTTAAGCGCCAATCGGTAACACACAAAATGTTTCATGGTGGCGTTGGCTATATTCGTGTCTCTGAATTTATTCACAACACGACAGAGGATTTTGTAGCGGCCATTGCCGAATTACAGGAGCGCAAAATGACGGCGCTCATTATTGATTTGCGTAACAATCCCGGGGGCTATGCCGACAGCGTTCTGAAAATGACCGATTCCCTGCTGCCCAAAGGTGTTATTGCCTATCTTGAGGATAATCAGGGCAAACGGCAGTATTTTCATTCGGATGCCAAGTGTTTAGAATTGCCTATGGCAGTGCTGATTAATCAGGGAACAGCCAGCGCGTCAGAATTGATGGCAGGCAGCCTTCAGGCACATGGTCTTGCCACCATCATTGGTGAGAAGAGTTATGGCAAGGCTGTGGGACAGGCGCTTTATCCCATAACTTCAAAAACGGCTCTTTATTTAACCAGTGCCCGCTATTTCACCCCAAAAGGTGAATGTATCGACAAGGTGGGCATCGAGCCGGATATTAAAGTTTCATTAGATGCATCATTAATCGGACAAATTTCACTTTTAGAGCCGGAAGAAGACGCACAGCTTTTAAAGGCTCTGGAAATTTTGCAAAAGACAAACTGATTTGTTAAAAGAGAGGTATGATTGTGGACGAAAAAAAGAAAAGGCGACGCGTGCAAAACCCAGACAAGCCCTCTGACCAAAGAGGAGACCGCATCACCCTAGAGGGTCGGAACTCGGTTTTTGAGGCGCTGTCAGCCGGTCGCCCCATTGATAAAATATGGATTAGTGAAACGGTTCGCCCCGGCGGCGTTCAAAAGCTGGTGGACCTAGCCCGTGAAAAACGGGTGCCGGTGCAATTTGTCAATCCCAAAAAGATTGACAGCATCAGCCAAACAGATGCCAGCCAAGGCGTCGTAGCGGTTTGTGGTGCAGCGACATATGCATCTTTAGAGGATTTGTTTCAAAAGGCAGAAGAGAGGGGTCATCAGCCCTTTATCATTCTGGCGGATGAAATTACCGATTCTCACAACTTAGGTGCCATTATCAGAAGTGCCAATGCAGCAGGGGCAGACGGCGTTATCATCCCCAAAAACCGTTCAGCCGGACTGGACGCTGTTACGGCTAAGGCTTCAGCGGGAGCTGTTCATTACACATCCGTGGTGCGTGTCACCAATATGGCACAAACGGCCAAAGAGTTAAAAGAGAGAGGCTTGTGGCTGGTGGGTGCCGACATGAGCGGCGAAAAAGTCCTTTATGAAAGTGACATGACAGGTCCTATTGCTTTGGTTGTAGGTTCGGAGGGAAAAGGCATTTCCCGTCTTTTAAAAGAACATTGCGATTTCATGGTTCGAATCCCCATGCTGGGTGAAACCGAGTCACTCAATGTATCCGTTGCGGCAGCGGTGATGATGTATGAAATTGTGAGACAAAGAAGTCAAAAATGAAGTTAAGTATAATTTTTTATGTTACAGGAGGAAAAACAAAATGTATGTAGGTATTGATTTAGGTGGTATTAACATTGCAATTGGATTGGTGGATGACGACTATAATATTATAGCTAAAGGCTCTGTCCCCACAGGCAGAGAGCGTGAATTTTCTGAAATTATGGCCGATGCAGCCGCCCTTATTAATCGTCTTTTGGATGAGTCAGGCAAAACGGCAGCTGACATTAAGTGCATCGGTATGGGTTCGCCCGGTGTACCCGATGTTGAAAACAGAACTATTATTGCGGCAAGCTCCTTCCCGAAGATTCATCATTCCAGTGCGCAGGATGAATTACATAAATATTTCCCAGGCGTGCCTGTTTTTGTAGAAAACGATGCCAATGCAGCAGCCTATGGCGAAAAGTTGGCCGGTGCAGCTAAAGGTATTGACAATGTGGTAGTGGTAACTTTAGGTACCGGTGTTGGTGGCGGCGTTATCATTGATAAAAAGATTTATGCAGGCTTTAACCATGGCGGCAGTGAAATTGGACACATGGTGCTGAATTTCAATGGTCCCCAGTGTCCCTGCGGACGCAAGGGCTGCTTTGAAGTGTATGCTTCCGCTACAGCTCTTATCAGACAGACAAAAGATATGATTGCGTCTTATCCCGACAGCATCATTCACGAAATGATTGACCATGACCCTGATAAAATCAACGGCAAAACAGCCTTTGATGCAGCAAAACTCGGCGACCGTGCCGGTGAAAAGACTGTGGCTAAGTTTATTGAATATTTAGGCATTGGTGTGCTTAACATTATTAATGTACTTCAGCCGGAGGCTATTGTTATCGGTGGTGGCATTTGCAAAGAGGGTAAATACCTTTTAGATCGCTTGAATGAATTTATCACACCCTATTTTTACACCGATCAGATTCCCTTTGCCAAGTTAATGACAGCAACCCTGGGTAATGATGCAGGCATTATTGGTGCTGCAATGCTGTGGCAACAGCAGGAAGCATAAGATAATTTTGCTATCTTTTGTCAAATTGCCCAAATATTGATTCGTTTTTATATAATTTTTGATAAAAATTTATTTTGCCCCTTTCTTTTTATCAAAAGTTATGGTATACTAATATGGTCTATTGTACAGCATATAACCTAACAAAAAGAAAAACTGCTTGACACATTATGTTAAGACAGCAGGAGGTTCTGGATTCATGCATATTCTGGGCCGGTTTAAAAAATACATACTCGCAATCGTAGACGCCATTATGGTTGCACTGGCATATGGCGGGGCCTATATTTTCTTAGACATTCCCGTCGTTTGGTCATCAGCGTTGGTCATGCTTTATATTTCAGTCGTGACCTATCTGCTTGTGTTTTTGCTGTTTGGTGTTTATAATCACATGATTTCTTTTGCAAGTGCAAGAGAGTATATTATTTGTTTTTTTGCCTGTGTGGTTTCCAGTTTGTTGTGCTGCGCAGAGCGGACAGTGTTTCGCTTTTTCGGACCAAATCGCCAGCTTTTGTTGGCAGGGGTTTTAACGGGTGTGCTTTGTATTGGTGTTCGCGTTTTGTGGCGGGTTGTTATTAAATTGCCCTTTGCCAGAAAACACATGGATGTGTCCGGCTATAAGCGTCTTTTAATTGTGGGTGCAGGTGATGCCGGTCACATGATTATCAGAGAGTTGATAGCGTCACCAAACATTCCTTATAAAGTTATAGGTCTGATTGATGATGACCAAAGCAAAATAGGTTGTCGCATCTACGGCATTAAGGTGCTGGGCGACCGCCATGCAATCCCGCAGATTTGCAAAGCGAAACGGGTTGACACGCTGTTGTTTGCCATTCCCACGGCAGATGGTGAGGCTCGTCGTGAAATTTTGGATATTTGCAACAGAACAAATTGTCAGGTTCATGTACTTCCCGGTATCAACGAGATGATTTCCGGCAAGCCCATTGTAGAGCACATGCGCAAGGTCAGTGTTTGCGATTTGTTATCCCGTGACCCTGTCCGTCTTAATAATGAAGCCATTGGCGAACTGGTGAAGGGCAAGGTTGTGCTGGTAACCGGTGGCGGTGGTTCCATTGGTTCAGAGCTTTGCCGACAGATTGCAAGATATCAGCCCGGCAAGCTACTCATTTTAGATATTTATGAAAACAATGCATATGACATCCAGCAAGAGCTCAAGGTACTATATCCGGATTTACAGCAACGGGTTCTGATTGCCAGCGTTAGAGACCGGGAGCGGTTGGAGGAAATTTTTGAAGCCCACAAGCCGTCTTTGGTATTTCATGCGGCAGCCCATAAGCATGTGCCGTTGATGGAAAGTGACCCGAGAGAAGCCATTAAAAATAACATCTTTGGTACGCTCAATGTGGCAGAATGTGCTGACCGGCACGGTGTTAAAAAGTTTATTCTGATTTCCACTGATAAAGCGGTTAATCCCACCAATGTGATGGGTGCAACCAAGCGCTACTGCGAGATGATTATTCAGGATTTGAACACCCGAAGCAAAACAGAGTTTGTTGCGGTTCGTTTTGGTAATGTATTAGGCAGCAACGGCTCAGTCATTCCCCTGTTCCAGCGGCAAATTGCATCGGGCGGTCCCGTCACCGTAACACACAAAGAGATTACCCGGTTTTTTATGACCATTCCCGAAGCAGCGCAGCTCGTTATGCAGGCAGCTTCTTATGCGGCCGGTGGTGAAATTTTTGTGCTGGACATGGGCGAGCCAGTCAAAATTTATGATTTAGCAGTTAATTTAATTAAGCTCTCCGGCTACAAACCGGGGCGTGATATTGAAATTAAAATAACGGGCTTGCGTCCGGGCGAAAAGCTCTATGAAGAGCTGATGATGGAAGAAGAAGGCTTGGTGGCAACGCAAAACGAAAAGATTTTTATCACACAGCCTTTTGCCATCGATTCTGCCACCGTGCAGGAGGGTCTTGCAAAGCTTGAAAAGGCATTTACTGAGACCGACAATTATGCTGTTAAAAAGGTGCTTGGTGAGTTGGTTACAACCTATTCCATCGACCAACCAAAAGAAGCAGCAGATGAGGATGTAATGGCATAAGCATAGGCCTTGTTTAGGAGGCAAAATGGAAAAGAAACCAAAAAAGAAATGGATTATTTTAGGTATTGTTTTAGCAATTTTATTGCTATTGGCAGTGGTGGGATATTGTCTGGTTAATATAGCATTTTCAATTTTTACAGATTCGTTTTACGATGCTGTGGCACCAAGTGAAATGCCGAAAGTGGTGACAGAAATCCTTACCCCAGAAGAGGAAACACCCGATATGCCTGCAGATGAAAAAACAGACACGGCGCCGGAAACGTCCGGGCAAAAAAACAAAACAGGCGGGGGTGTTCTGCTCTCGGCAAAAACCATTAAAGAGCTTGAGAAAAAGGTTGCCTTTAGTGATAAAATGGCAGTATTAAATATTTTAAGCACCGGACTTTCCGGGGCAGATTATCGGGCGCTGATTGGTATGCTCAATAATGGTGTTACCAGTGGAGAGGTATCAAAAGCCTATCAGATTATAAAGGAAAACTTATCTCGACCAGATAAGGATAAAATCATGGACTATTATTATAAATATTCACACTTAATTCAATGAAAAAGAAAGGACGAGTGTTAAAATGAAAAAATTAGTAAGCGTAGTTCTGGTTTTGGCAATGTCTACTACATTCCTGTTTGCAATGCCCTGTGCAGCTGCAGGTGTAAGTTTTACAAGCGCTGACATTGGCACCATGATCAACCTGATTGGCGACAATATGCCGGAAACACAAGCAAGAAGAAGTGAAGTTTTTGGCGTTATGAGCTTGTATATGAGCACAGATGCCGGTATGCAAACTTTAATTGATACCGTTGAAGCCTTGTCAGACCCCGGCTATGTGATGCCGGAAAATTTAGTGTCGATTGTGAATCGCTTAAACGCCTCTTTGGGTGGTGACGGTCTTGCAGCATATGGCGACAAACTTTTGTTTGTTTTAGATGTCATTAAAGCCATTCCTGAGGACAACAGAGAGGACGCCATCAATGCATTTATTGCGGCACAAGATGCAGCTGACCTGGGTTCTTCTTTTGCAGACGAAAGCAAAGTAGACGCCAATGCTGCTTTCCAAGCTGCTTTACATTCTGTTTATGAAGCATTTGTAAGCAACGAAGGTGACTCCAATCTGGAATCTCATGGCGTTGGTCCTAACACAATTCTGCGTCTGGTTTTGGCTCTGCAGGGTCAGATGATGCTGACAGATGCTGCAAATGGCACAGAAGATTTTGCATTAAAAACCATTGACAGCACCTTTGCAACACGCCTCAGTGCCAATGTAAGTGAACATTTCACAAACATTAACGGTAAAACAGATTTAAGCGGTACAAACATTGTTAAGGCTATCATTAATGCAGTTAACAGTGCCACAAATGACACAATCAAGGCGAACATGAAGACTGTTTTGGGCAGCTCAGAGGTTGAACTTTACACAAGATATGTAGCACCTTCAAGCCCGTCAGGTGGTTCAAGCAGTTCAAGCGGCAACGGTCGTCCTAATACAGAGAGCGATAAAGCCAACATGTCCACAACTGTTAAAAACTGGACAGAACCGGCAGCACCTCCCGCTGCAGGCAACGCTTATGTATATACAGATACAGCGAACCACTGGGCTAAAGATTACATCGGTGCCCTCTCAGAACGTGGCATCTTCAAAGGCTATGAAGATGGTTCCTTTAAGCCAGATTTAGGCATCACCCGTGAAGAAATTGCAGTTGCTTTGACACGCGCTATGTACATGGAAAAAGCGGCTGAAAAAGCAAAGGCTAACGACTTCACCGATGTAGATAAAATTGCTGCATGGGCAAAAGGCTCCGTTAACCTGACTGTAAATGCCGGTGTATTCAAAGGCTATGATGATGGTTCCTTCAAACCGCAAAAAACTATTATCAGAGAAGAAATGGTTGCTGTTATCATTAGAATGTTCAGCACCAACATCAGCACCACTAAGCTGACTTACACCGATACACATACAATTGGTGATTGGGCTAAGGGTTATGTAGAAAAAGCATCTACACTCTCCATCGTTGTCGGCTATCCTGATGGCTCCTTCCAGCCGAAGAACAACATCACCAGAGCAGAAGCGGCTAAGATTCTGTACAACTTCATGCACTATGCCGGTCTTCTCTAAGTTTACGATTTGATTTTGACAGCGGGGGCAAACGGCTCCCGCTGTTTTCTGTTCATTCAGACTTTTATCCTGTTCCAAGGAGGAAAACAAGATGATTAAAAAAATTACAGCCTGCATTTTATCGGCTTGTCTTTTGGTTTTATCAGGCGTCAGCAGTCTTGCAATTACCGAGGGCTTAGCTCATAAAGCCGCATCGATGCTCAATGACATAGACCGCAGTATCGTTACGGCATCTTTGCCTATGGTTGTTTCTGACAGTGGTCTTGATATGCTGGATGCGGCACTTAAAAAGCATGAAAAAGGCGAAGACCCCGGTATGATTATGGGGCCTGCTATTGAGATGGCGCTGGGATATGTGGATGCAGACACATTAGGGTGCATGTTTGACAGCCTGCGACTTTTCAGCGAAGATTTTCGTGAAACATGCCAGGACATTTATCAAAATGTGAAAGCTATGAAGCTGACAAGCACCGAATCAAAGGGTGCAGAGCTATTCCTTTCCCTTGTTTATCAAAAAGAAGCTGCACTTCGTCAGGGACTTGAAAAGCACCAGATTTCACCAGGTGTGCTTGCCAATCTTTTGGAAGCCTATGCTAAGGAAAACGGCAGTCAAAAACTTATGACATGGGACGGCACATCTTTTTCCGTGGGCTATACCAATGCGACTTTGGCAAGAGGGCTAAATGCCATCTGGCAAGGAAAAGACAGCAGTTTTGACGTAAGTGAGATTTCAGAGAACTTAGTCAGCAGTTTAAACGCACGCCTTTCTCAACAACAAAAAGAACAGGTTCTTCCTTTTTTAAGACGCATAGATTTTCTGGCCAAAGGCACGGGCACTTCTCAATCCGGCGGTGGCCAGGGCGGTGCAGCCGGCGGAACAACAGACAATGAGCAGAATGAACCGGTAACGCCCTTGCCCTCTGTGCAAGTAGCGGCATATCAGCTCCTTGAAACGGTTGATGGTTTGACAAAAGAGCAGGTTGGCAACGGCCTTTTGCTTGAGGTTACAGCAGCCGGTCTGCTTGCCTTAGAAACACAAATGGCATCGCCGGTGGTTTACGCCGTATCAGGCTCTGTTTTATCGCCTGTTAAAATGGCACTTAAAATAGATGGCAAGCTGCTTGCTGAAGTGTCACAGGGTGTTTACCTTGTTAAAGAGGCAGAAGATTATTTTACCGATTGTAATGATTGGGGCAAACCCTATGTTGAGGCTCTTTATGCCCGCCGTATTATTAACGGAAAGGCAGAAAAACAATTCTTCCCCAATGATACCATTACCCGTGAAGAGTTCGTGAAGCTGGTTGCAGAGCTCTTCGGCTTAAAAGCCAACACAACCGAAAGCGGCTTTCGTGATGTGCCGCAAAATGCCTGGTATGCCCCCTATGTAGCGGCAGCCAAGCAATATGGGTTTGTTAACGGCATCAGCGGCAGTGAGTTTGGTGTTGGCATGAACATTAAACGACAGGATATGGTAAAAATCATCAGCCAGATTCTCACTGCCAAAGGTCTTAGTGTAACGCCCGCATCTTCAACGGTATTTGCAGACTATGCATCCATTGCGCCTTATGCGCAGCCACACGCACTGTCAGCTTATGCATGGAAAATTGTGAGCGGTGATGACAACCGGCGCTTTAATCCCAATCAGTTTGCAACGCGAAAAGAGGCAGCCAAAATGGTTTATGGTATGGTACAGGTCGTTTTAACAAGGGGACAGTAAGAGCAAAATGACGGGCTCTTGACATAAAAATGTTTTTTGTGCAAAGTTAACGAATAAAAAAAATATTTTTTGGTTAAAAATAGCCTAACAATTTTGCGGAATTTATGGTATCATATACAAGGTAATTGATATGTATATTATTAGGAGGTAAAAAGTAATGGCAAGTCTTAATCTTAAGGGTATCTATAAAAGATATGCCGGTGGGGTTACAGCTGTAAGTGACTTCAATTTAGATATTGAAGATAAAGAGTTTATCGTTTTGGTTGGTCCTTCCGGTTGCGGTAAATCAACAACACTTAGAATGATTGCCGGTCTGGAAGAAATCAGCGAAGGTGAACTTTATATCGGAGACAGACTGGTAAATGATGTAGCACCGAAGGACAGAGACATCGCAATGGTGTTCCAGAACTATGCTCTGTATCCTCATATGTCTGTATTTGACAACATGGCATTTGGTCTTAAACTGAGAAAAATGCCCAAGGAAGAAATTAAAAAACGCGTTAGCGAAGCTGCCAGAATTCTGGATATTGAGCATCTGCTCGACAGAAAGCCCAAGGCTTTATCCGGCGGTCAGAGACAGAGAGTTGCGTTGGGTCGTGCCATCGTGCGTGAACCCAAGGTATTCTTAATGGACGAACCTCTTTCTAACTTGGATGCTAAGTTAAGAGGTCAGATGAGAACAGAAATCAGCAAGTTACATAAGAAACTGCAGACAACCTTCATCTATGTAACCCATGACCAGACAGAAGCTATGACAATGGGTACCAGAATCGTTGTTATGAAAGATGGTTTCATTCAGCAGATTGATACACCTCAGGCTTTATATGAAAAACCCTGCAATGTGTTTGTTGCCGGCTTTATTGGCAGCCCACCGATGAACTTCATCGATGCAGAATTGCAGAATGCTGCTGACGGCGGCCTGCAGCTTGCTTTTGGTGATACAACCATTAAATTGCCCGAAGCAAAGGCTAAATCTTTGGAAGGCTCCGAATATATCGGCAAGAAAGTTTTAATGGGTATTCGTCCTGAAAACATTCATGACGAGGCTGTTATGGTTGGTATGAACCCTGAATGTATGGTATCTGCTTATGTAGATGTTACCGAAATGATGTGTGCTGAAACCTACCTGTATGTAACAGTTGAAGGTACACCGTTTGTTGCCAGAGTTAACCCCAGAACAACTGCTAAAGCAGGTGACACCATTAACCTGATTTTAGAGGGCAACAGAATTCATCTGTTTGACAAAGAAACAGAAATGGCAATTTTAAACTAAATTAGTGCATGTAAGGGTGGCTGTATGGCCACCCTTTTTTGCGCTTTTAACCAGGATTGAAATTGAACCAAAAAGCAGAGAAAAAAAGAAAAACTTGCAATCATGACAAATGTTTGATATAATGTACAAGTTAGATAAGTTGATATTTATGTTATCAGGTTTTATGATAAAAAAGGAGCGTTCTATGAGCTATCAAGATTATAGCTGTCAGATTTGCAGTCAGCAGGAAATAGCCCCGAATATAATTGCTTGCTGCCTTGAAAATGCCCACCTTGCAAAAAATGCAAAACCAGGACAATTTCTGCATATACAGTGTGGCGACCCGGCTTCTATGCCTCTTCGCCGACCCATCAGCATTTGTGATGTCAACGGCGATGAGCTGACCATTATTTATGAAGTTAAAGGTCGTGGCACCAAAGCCCTGCGGGAACAAACAGGCAAGGTACAGGTGTTGGGTCCTTTGGGTAATGGTTTTTTGGTGGATAATTCTCTTTATAAGCGTCCGGCGGTTATTGGTGGCGGTATTGGTACATATCCGTTATATCTTTTAACCAAACAACTGACAAATGCATCTGTTTATTTAGGTTTTCGCAATCAGAGCGTAGTAACTTTAGAACAGGAATTTTGTCAGGTGGCAGAAAAAGTCACCATTACAACCGATGATGGTAGTTATGGTGTTTCCGGCTTTGCCATTACACAGCTGGAAGAAGACCACAAAAAAGAAGTATTTGACATTGTGTATGCTTGCGGTCCCAAGCCCATGCTTCGTGCGGTGCAGGCCTTTGCCGAGAAAACAGGCGTACCCTGTCAGCTCTCTTTAGAAGAGCGGATGGGTTGCGGTATTGGTGCTTGTCTCACTTGCAACTGCGAAACACATGAAGAGGGTTCTGCTCATTACAAGCATGTGTGCAAAAACGGTCCTGTATTTTGGTCACAGGAGGTGGTTCTGTGATGGATATGAAGATTAATATTGCCGGCGTTGAACTTGACAACCCTATTATTGCTGCCTCAGGAACCTATGGCTTTGGACATGAATATAACGAGTTTTATGATATAAGCGAAATTGGTGCTATTTCTGTTAAGGGACTCACCAAATCACCCAGAGCAGGCAATCCGCCACCGCGTATAACAGAGACAATAGGTGGCATATTAAACAGTGTGGGCCTGCAAAATCCCGGTGTGGATGCCTTTATCAAAGAGGAAATTCCGTTTTTGAGAAAGCATCGCTGCAAAATTATTGCAAACATGGCAGGTAACACCTTTGAAGATTATTGCGAAATGGCAGAAAAGCTTTCAGCAGCAGATGTTGATATGCTTGAAATGAATATATCCTGCCCCAATGTTAAGGCAGGGGGAGCGGCCTTTGGAACCAATCCCGATACGGTGCTTGCCATCACAAAAGCGGTGCGGACCTATGCCAAAAAACCGTTAATTGTGAAGCTTTCACCTAATGTGGCCGACATTACCGAAACAGCCAAAGCAGCAGAAGCCGGTGGTGCCGATGCCCTTTCGCTCATCAATACATTAACGGGCATGGCCATCGACATTAACACCCGCAGACCAATCCTTGCAAATGTTGTGGGTGGCTTGTCCGGCCCCTGCGTGAAGCCAGTGGCACTTCGTATGGTATATCAAGTACATCAGGCTGTGAAACTGCCGATTATCGGTATGGGTGGCATTTCAAACGGCGATGATGCAGTTGAGTTTTTATTGGCTGGCAGCACAGCCATTTCCGTTGGAACAGCTAATTTTACAGACCCCTATGCATGCCTGAAAATTCGTGATGGCATCAAGACCTATATGGAGAAACATCAAATCAAGACAGTCCGTGAGTTGACGGGTGGACTGATTGTGGAATCGAAATAGGAGGAGCTATGAAAGATATTGCGCTGGATTACAGCAAAGCGTTAACATCAATTCAACCCAAAGAATTAGAGAAAATAGCTGAGCAAGTAAAAGCGGCACATGAGACCTTAACCAACAAAACGGGTGCAGGCAGTGATTTTTTGGGTTGGGTAGACTTGCCCAAAACCTATGATAAAGAAGAATTTGCACGCATCAAGGTTGCAGCCGAAAAAATCAGAAAAACGGCAGAAGTTTTGATTGTCATAGGTGTTGGCGGTTCTTATTTGGGTGCAAAAGCAGCCGTTGAAATGCTCTCAAACAGCTTTTACAATCTGCAGGGGGAGGGCGAAAGAAAAGCGCCGCAAATTCTCTTTGCCGGCACTTCTACAAGCTCTGTCTATCTATCAGATTTATATAATCTGGTCAAGGATAAAGAAATTTGCCTGAATGTTGTTTCTAAATCCGGCACCACACTAGAGCCTGCCATTGCCTTTCGCGTGTTCAAAGAATTAATGGAACAAAAATATGGCAAGGCAGGGGCAAAAGAGCGCATTTTTGTTACAACCGATAAAGAACGGGGCGCTTTAAAAAAGCTGTCAGATGAAGAAGGGTATGAAACCTTTGTTGTTGCAGACGACATTGGCGGACGCTATTCCGTTTTAAGTGCTGTGGGATTGCTTCCTATTGCCGTCAGCGGCGCTGATTTAGATGAAATCATGCGCGGAGCCATAGATGGCTTTCACGCTTATGCAGACGCTGAGCTTTCAAACAACATTTGCTATCAATATGCAGCGGTGCGCAATCTTTTATATCAAAAAGGCAAGACCATTGAGATTATGGCGAATTATGAGCCTAAGCTGCATTTTTTTGCCCAGTGGTGGAAGCAGCTTTATGGCGAAAGTGAGGGCAAAAACCACAAGGGGATTTTCCCGGTACTTGCCGATTATTCAACCGAATTACATTCTGTGGGACAGTATATTCAAGATGGCTTGCGGAATTTGTTTGAAACGGTTTTACATGTTGAAAATGTTGATGAAGATGTCATCATCAAAGAAGATGCAGATAATATTGACGGCTTAAACTTTTTAGCCGGCAAGTCCCTTTCTTACATTAATGAAAGAGCTTTTCAAGGCGCGACTTTAGCCCATCATGACGGTGGTGTGCCCAGTATTATCATCAATATTCCCAAATTGAATGAATATTACTTTGGTAAGCTGGTTTATTTCTTTGAAAAAGCCTGTGGCATCAGTGGATACTTATTGGGCGTTAATCCCTTTGACCAACCGGGTGTTGAGGCTTATAAAAAGAATATGTATGCCCTTTTGGGCAAACCGGGTTATGAAAGTGAAAAAGAAAAACTTAAAGCGCGATTTTAACTGCGAAACAGCACAATGGACCGTAAAAGGAGGAAACCATGAATTATACAAGCACAAGGAACAAGAGCCTATCTGTAACATCGGCTGAGGCAATCAAAACAGGTCTGGCACCGGATGGTGGTTTGTTTGTTCCAAATGAAATTCCGCAAATGACTCAGGAAGAGATTGGCGCACTGGCGTCTATGAGCTATACTGACAGAGCCGTTAAAATTTTGGAACAGTTCTTAACCGATTTTACCGGAGCTGAACTGTCAGAATGTGCTCACAACGCGTATAATAAAATCAAATTTGAAACAGATGAAATTGCTCCATTATATAAATTGAAAGATAACACCTATTTTCTGGAGCTTTGGCATGGTCCCACCTGTGCTTTTAAAGACATGGCACTGCAGATTTTGCCTCATCTTCTGAAAAAATCTGTTTTAAAGACAGGTGAAACAAAAGAGGTTGTTATTTTGGTGGCCACCTCCGGTGACACCGGCAAAGCTGCTTTAGAGGGCTTTAAGGATGTTGATGGAACACGCATTATTGTTTTCTATCCCGAAAACGGCGTATCAAGCATCCAAAAGCGCCAAATGATTACCCAAGAGGGTAACAATGTTGATGTTGCGGCGGTTATGGGCAATTTTGACGATGCCCAAAGCGGTGTTAAGCAGATTTTTAATGATAAAGAATATGCACAGGTATTAGAACGGAATAACTTTATGCTGTCAAGCGCCAACTCTATTAACTGGGGACGCTTGGTGCCGCAGATTGTTTATTATTTTTCTGCTTATTGCAATCTTTGCAAAAACGATGAAATTAAGTTGGGCGAACCGGTGAATTTTGTTGTGCCCACAGGTAACTTCGGTAACATTTTGGCAGCTTATTATGCTAAAGAAATGGGTCTGCCCATTCATAAGCTGATTTGTGCTTCTAATGAGAACAATATTTTAACTGATTTTATCCGCACAGGTGTGTATGACAAAAATCGTCCTTTTAAGACCACCAGCTCACCCTCTATGGATATTTTAATTTCCAGCAACTTAGAGCGGTTTTTATATCAGGCAACAGGCTGTGATGATGTGCGTGTTGCTACATGGATGAAAGAGCTTGCTGAAACAGGACGCTATGAAGTGCCTGATGTGACAAAGGCAAAGATTAAAGAGATTTTCTATGGCGGCTTTTGTGATGATGCAGAAACTCTGGCCACCATTTCAGCTGTCAGCAAGGAAACCGGCTATGTAATGGATACACACACAGCCGTTGCCAAATGTGTTTATAAGCAATATAAAGAAGAGACAGGCGACGCAACAAAAACAGTTATTGTTTCCACAGCCAGTCCCTTTAAGTTCACTGACAATGTGCTGACGGCGATTGCAGGAAAAGAGGCAGCAGAGGGTCTTGACGATTTTGAACTGTTGGATGCCTTAGCTGAAAAATCAGGCTTAACCATTCCCGCTTCCTTGGCCGGTCTCACGAACAAACCCATTATTTTCAGCACTACCTGCGATAAAACAGAAATGTATGATGTTGTTAGTCACATGCTGAATTTGTCATAAGCAGAGAAAGTAGGAGAATGCTATGGGAACAAGTTGGATTCAGGCAGTGGTTTACACCACAGAAGCAGGCATAGAGCCTGTTAGTGGCCGCTTATATCAGTTGGGTATAAATGGTCTTGAGATTGAGGACGAGGCCGATTTTAAAGCCTTTTTAGAAGAAAATCGTTCCGCCTGGGACTATGTTGATGAAGCGCTGATGCAGGCAAAGTCGGGCGAAACAAACATAAAGTTTTATGTGACGGCAGACAGTGCCGGCAGAGAAACCTTGGGCGAAGTTGAAAGAAGCTTAGCGGAACTGCGCTCTTTAGACAAGGAGAAGCTCTTTGGCAGCCTGCGCGTTACGGTTTCCTCTGTAGACGAAGAGGATTGGGCAAATAACTGGAAGCAATATTTTAAGCCTCTCACTGTTGGTGAACGCATTTTGATTTTGCCGGAATGGGAAACGCTGACAGAACCAACAGACCGCACCGTGTTTGTGATTAACCCCGGCATGAGCTTTGGAACGGGCTCTCATCACACCACAAGACTGTGCCTTGAGAGACTGGAAAAATATATTAAGCCCGGTATGGAGATTTTAGATTTAGGCTGTGGCAGCGGCATTTTATCTTTGGTGGCGTTACTTTTGGGCGCTAAATCTGCCACCGCTGTTGACATTGACCCCAACGCAGCCCGGATTGCAAGGGAAAACGCCCGCCGTAACGGCATAGGTGACAAAAATTATCGTATTTTTGCCGGCAATGTTTTAGAAGATGCGGCTTTGGTCGAAGCCATCTCTGACCGGAAATATGATATCATTCTGGCTAATATTGTGGCAGATGTTATTATTGCACTTTCACCGGCCATCAGCCCTTTATTGAAAGATGATGGCGTGTATATCACCTCCGGCATTATTACTGACCGTGGTGATGAGGTGCTTGCTTGTTATGAAAAGCAGCCCCTTAAGCTTTCACATCAAAGCCAAAGCGGTGATTGGCTGGCTTTGGACTATACAAAATAGTCAAAGGTTATGTTGGATTGCAGAAATCAGAATTTTATTTTTTTATGCAATGGCACAATAGCCCTTAAACAGAGGAATGAAAATGAGAAAAAAGCTTGCGGTTTTTTCAATTCTTTGTTATAATATCTTTGGTAATTACATAAAGAGAGCAGAGGGATTTATCGTGTAGTTGCATTTAAGAGGGTATAGCTCAGTTGGTTAGAGCGCTTGCTTGACATGCAAGAGGTCGATGGTTCAAGTCCATTTATCCTCACCAATTCGGAATAAGCAATGCTTATTCCGAATTTTTATATGTGACCAAGGGTATTTAAGCTGATAGCAGAAAGGATGAGGTGTGTGAGAACAGGATTGGTTATGGAGGGCGGTGCCATGCGCGGCATGTTTACTGCCGGTGTAATTGATGTTTTAATGGAGCATGACATTGAATTTGACGGCGCAGTGGGCACCTCAGCCGGCGCGGCCTTTGGTTGTAATTATAAATCCCGTCAGATTGGCAGAACTATTCGCTATAACAAAAAATATTGTCGGGATAAACGGTTTGTCAGCCTTTCATCCTGGCTCAAAACGGGTGACCTTTATGGCGTTGAATTTAGCTATCACGAAATTCCCAACCATTTAGACCCTTTTGACCGCGAAACCTTTTCGGCATCACCTATGGAGTTTTATGTTGTGTGCACCGATATGGAAACCGGTGAGGCGGTTTATCATAACTGCACAACGGGTGAACAGGAAGACATTGAATGGATGCGCGCCTCTGCTTCAATGCCGCTGGCAGCAAGAACAGTTTTCATTGGAGATAGAAAGCTGTCAGACGGCGGTACGGCTGATTCCATTGCCCTTAAGTTTATGGAAGAAAAGGGTTATGAGCGCAATGTGGTCATTTTAACACAACCGGCAGGTTTTTCAAAAAAACCAAATCGCTTAATGCCACTTATGAAATTGGCATATAGGCGCTATCCATACTTTATAAAGGCATTAGCAACCAGACATAACCGCTATAACGAAACCCTTGCCTACATAAAGCAGCAGGAAGAAGAGGGAAAAGTGTTTGTCATTCGTCCCCCTGAGCCTCTGGGAGTAGGGGCAGCAGAAAAAAATCCCGATGAACTGGAAAGAGTTTATCAAATCGGCAGAAAAACAGCAATGGAAACCTTAAAGAGCCTGCGCCGATGGTTAGAAGAAAATAACTGAATTTACAGTATAAAGACATAATAAAAAGGGCTTTTAAAAAGCCCTTTTTATTATGTCTTTAATTCTGCTACCATTGGCGCCGACTTTCCATCACTCGTCCGATAATCTGAATGCGGTCAGCGTCCTTTTCTTCTAATCGAAGTACGGGATAATAGGGATTAAAAGCATGGAGCTCAACTGTTTCGCCATGATAGTATTCCCGGAGGATAAAAGTCTGTCCATCTAAAAGGAAAACACCTAACTGACCATTTGTCAATGTGTTTTGCTCTTTTACTAAAATCTGGTCATCATCAAGCAGGTGGGGCGCCATAGAGTCGCCGGAGACCAGCAAATAGAAATAATGACCGTGGCGATAGCGACCATCAGCTAATTCATAATATATAATATTTTCTCTGTCAAAGAGGCGGTCAGCTGTATGAATATGCTTGAGCACAGGCAAAAAACAAGCATCTTCTGTGGAACAGATGCGACTGATGCTGTTTCCTTCTTCAGTTCCGGCATATCCCATTAAATAATCGGGGGAGGTTTGCAAAATTTGTGCCAGCTTTTCAACAATGGGGAGCTTAATGCGATTTGTTTCACCGTTTTCCCAGCGCATAACGCTGGAACGGTTAACATCCAGCTTATCAGCCACATGCTGTAGAGAAAGGCCGATTTCCTCTCGTCTTTTTTTTATGCGTTCTCCAATTCGAAGCTGATCCATAAAATGGCCTCCTTTATTATACTCATACTTAATTATGTTATCCGTTTTGCCATTATTCTATCATATATTCTTGCAAAATGCAACGATTTTTATTAAAAGTTATTAAAAATGTTGCGAAAAGTGTCATTCAAAGTATTGACAAAACGGCCTTGTTGTGATAATATTTTGATAGTTGCAAAATGCAACAAGACTTTTAGGAGGGTTCAGTATGGTGAATACAAACAAATTAAAGGGAAAGATAGTAGAGCAGGGTTTGACTTTTCACAGTCTGTCACAGAAGATTGGTGTTTCGCCCAGCACATTAGGTCGAAAAATAAGAAATTTATCCGATATGACCTTAGAAGAGGTTGAAATGATAAGAGAAATTTTGGACATTCCGCCCAGCCGTATCATGGAATTTTTCTTTATGGAGCACAGTTGAGTGACATTTGTCCCAAATTGTTGATTTTTTGTGTCAATTGTGTTGCGATACGCAACTTTTCTGTGACGGTGAAAGACATGAATCTACTTAATGATAGAAATATTGACAAATTCTTTGGCGAGAGCGAAAAGGTTGTCAGGTGGGAAAAAAATAATAATTTTATGCAACACAGGAGGAAACATAATATGGGAATTCGCAAAGATTGTTTTGCTTATCGCATTGGTCGTTGTAATATTATGACAGAAATGATTTGCCGACGGGAAAACTGTTCCTTTTTTAAAACAAAAGAAGAGATGGAGCGTGACAGAGAAAAATATGGTTTTGTCAAGGACTACAAACCAAAGGGAGAAAGAAAATGAGACACTACATGCCAAAAAGAAAAAACCCTGATTACATGCCTCACAATGTATACATGCAAATGCTTTATTTAATTCGCGACTATTATGAGGGCGACAGGACAGAAACAAAGGGACGCAAAGAGCAGCATAGACTGGTAGAAAACGCTGCTCAAAAACTGCAGGAGTCTTATAGCAGACGCAGGGATGTCTTTGATGTACTGGATCCACTACGCGCTTTTTTTGATTATCCCTATTTTTCGGTTATGTTTTCGCAGACATGGAGAGAAATGGGTGCATCAAAACGAAGCTGGAAATTGTATCGATGCCGTTTTGCAAGACAGATTGCCGAAAAAATGGATTTACTGCCCATTGCCAAAGCAACAGATGAAGAATGTTATTTATAAAATCAATGTAAAAGAGACGGAGCGTTTGCTCCGGCTCTTGTTCTTTCTGTCTTTTTTTCTTCATATAGTGTTACAGAGGTGGATGGAGTGAAAAGAGCAAAAAGATTTTTTGTTAATGCTTTCATTATGTCCTGCACCACCGTGTTTTTGCGCGGGGCAGAGGTTATGTATAATGTTTACATCACAAACAGAATCGGTGCAGAGGGCATTGGATTGTTTGGGCTTATCATGTCTGTTTATATGCTGGCAACAACGGTGGCATCTTCGGGGGCAGAACTTGCAACAACCAGGCTGATTACAGAAGAAAAAACCTTAGGCTGTGATAAAGGAGCGCGACGGGCAATGGTCGTTTGTCTGCTTTACACACTGTTTTTTGGCTTGCTTGCAGCGTGTTTGCTCATTAGTGTTGCGCCTTTTGCAGGACGCTATTGGCTGGGTGATGAAAGAACCATCAGGCCATTATATTTATTATCAGTCAGTTTGCCTTTTCTCTCACTCTCCTCAGCGCTTAATGGTTACTTTATGGCTGTCAGGCGTGTAGCCAAAAGTGCATCGGCGCGCATTTTTGAATTAATGGTTAAGGTTTTAGTTACCACTTTTGCCCTAAAGCAATATGCAGATAGGGGCATGGAATATGCCTGCATGGCAGTGGTTGGCGGCGGGAGCGTGGCTGAAATTTGCTCATTTTTTTATTTATATGTTTTATACGGTTTTGAAAGAAGGAGAAAAGCAAATAAAAGGGAGCAGGAAAAGCGATATACACGGCGCCTTTTGCATATGTCACTGCCTTTGGCCATCAGTTCCTATTTAAGGTCCGGTCTTGTAACGGTGGAACATTTATTGGTGCCCAGAGGATTAAAAAAATATGGTGCGTCGGCATCGGCCTCTTTGGCGCAATATGGCGTTGTACATGGTATGGTTATGCCGATTTTGCTTTTTCCCTCTGCTATTCTAGGTGCTTTTTCCGGGTTGTTGATTCCGGAATTAACCGAATTTCAAAAACGAAAAAACGAAAAACAAATATGTCGCATTGCTACAAAAGCTTTAAGAACGACATTGTTTTTTTCAATAGGTGCGGCGGGCATTTTTTGGTTTTTTGCCAATGAAATCGGCATGGCTATCTATAAAAGCGGAGACGCAGGCTTGTTCATAAAATTTTTGGCACCGCTTGTTTTGGTTATGTATACAGACCATGTGGTAGACTCTATGCTCAAAGGGTTAAACCAACAGGTTTATTCTATGCGTTACAATATTATTGATTCGGCCGTAAGCGTTGTTTTGATTTACACCTTATTACCGCATTTCGGTGTAAACGGATACATAGCTGTTATTTTTATAACCGAGCTTCTAAACGGATTTTTAAGTATCAACCGTTTGATGAAGGTGACAGAACTTAAAGTTGGTTTTTTGCAAGAACTTTTGCTGCCCTGCAGTGCGGTTTTTGTGGCAGCGTGCCTGGTGCGGTTTGGCTCTGTTGTCCTTTTTGGTACGGTGAGCTATCAAAGACTTGCGGTATTTGGCAGCATTGTGTGCACGGCTTTAGTTTATGTGGTGTTTTTATATTGTTTTGGATGTTTGAAAAACAGAAAATCTGCTGACTGATCAAAAAAGACAAAGAAGCAAACGCCTTCTTTGTCTTTTTTTCATCATAATTCAATATAAATCGGCCCATACATAAAAATCTCCCACCGGTATCAGCGGGAGAGATTCGCCATAACAGAAATTTAAAAAACATCGGCAATCCGGCTGTTCCATCCTTTTTTCAAAATGGTTTCAACAACTTGCGCCTCTGTGACCGTGCGGAGCAATTTCCCTTTTTGGTTAACAATAAAAATCATGTGATAACTATCATAACTCAGCTTGTTGAAAATGTCGCGGGCTCGAACCGATTCAGCAACGCTGATGCTGCGGGACGGCATGATACCCCGACGGTAAAGCTTTTCTTTGTTATATAAAATTGATTCCATAATGACACATTCGTTTTGCCGCTGTTCTTCAGAAAGGTGAAGGGCTAAAAAGCCGGCAGCCATTAATAAAGATATGTTCATTCTTGTGACAATGAGCAGCACAATGCCCAGAAGAATCAGCAAAAAAATCACAATGCGGCTCAGTCGTTTCATAATGGAAACGGCAGAAAGATAACCAATTTTTCCGATCAATAATGCTTTGAGCATGCGTCCACCGTCCAGGGGCAGACAGGGCAACAGATTAACAAAGAGTGTAGCCAGATTTAAAAATTGAAAAAGCAAGAGAGAGATGGTGTTTTCACCATAACAGGCTTTTAACAGAGGGCAAAGCGCCAGCATGAGAAGATTGGCACATGGACCGGCAAATGCAATCGCCATTTCTTTTTTTGTGTTTTGAATAATCTTGGCAGAAAGACGCACAGTCATGCCAAAGGGCTGCACAATAAAACAACCAACCCGCTCTTTGAGCAAAAGCGCTGCAAATAAATGAAAAAGCTCATGAATAGCCACAATGGCATATGCCATGAAAAGAGTGTTTAGGCCCCCAACCAATCCGGCAAGAATAACTAAGGGAAAGACCAGCCAATGTATGTAAAAAAATTGTGTTATCTTAATCATTTTGATTTGCCTGCGGGAAAGTGATAAATTCACTTGGGTCAAGCCAGGTATCACCGTTGCGAAGCTCAAAATGCAGGTGAGGACCTGTTGCGTTGCCGGTTGCCCCTACAGTGGCAATCACTTGGTCGGCTAAAACTGCATCGCCCGATTGTGGCAACACCTCAAGGCAGTGAGCATATAAGGTGTAAACCTCGTTGCCGTGGTCGATCAAAAGATAGCGACCGTAATCGGCACTCTCGCCGGCTTCTGCCACTTTGCCGGGGGCTGAGCATTTGATTTTTTCACCCTCATTTGCCGCTATATCAACGCCATAGTGAAAGGCTTCTGTCCCCGTCGCATCATCCGTGCGTGGTCCAAAAGTGGAGGTGACGGGAGCAGTTAGGGGCACGCCCAAGGAGGTGAGCACTTCCTTACCGGTCAAAGTCTTGTCCTCTTGTTTTAATATATATGTTTTAATAAAGCCGTGAAGTTGGTGGGGGAGTGATTTAAAATCGGTTTGTGTGTTTATGACCAGCGAAATGCTGTCTTTGACCTTTTGCAACTCTGGCTTTGTTGAAAGCATAGCAACCAGGCAGAAAATGAACAGTATAATGCAAAGAACGGATTGCTTAACAACAGTTGCCCGGTATCCTGTGAGGCGTGGGGCGTGGGATTGATTTCTTTTGTGTGTTGAAATGCTGCGTCTTCTGTAAACTTGTTCCATATATGGTTCCCCCTTTTTATGGTTGTTAGTCGTTAGGTACTATCAATATATGGGACAAAGCTCTGATTTATGTCAAAAACAAATTTTATGGTTTGCATGGGCCTTCGTAAGCACCTTGGATCTGTGCCATCTGCCGTTCTGTGTTTAAAACATAATTATAAAAACCAAGCAAGCCAATTTGATGTTCTATTGGCAGATGAGAGATATCCAAACTGTCTCCGTGGGATTTCAGCAAAGTGCGGGGAGAATCTGTTTGGACTGTATCAGCTTCGTGAAGAGGCGCATCCTGATATAAGGGCGTGGAAAGCAGATAGGCTTCAGTAACTTTAAACAAGTTCGCAATTTTAACAAGCATTTCGGCATCGGGCTGGCGTTTGCCGGTTTCATAGTTAGCCAAACAACTTCGCGAAATGCACAGCAGGGCAGAAACCTCCTCCTGTGACTTTCCTGCCTTTAATCGTAATAACTTCAGCTTTAAAGGAAATGATTGTGGTCTGTATTTTTGCATAATGTACCTCCAACATACAAGCATTATGGACTATGATTAAATTATATACCAAAAATACAAGATAGTCAAGTATAAAATACAAAGGATTTGTACTTTTTTATTAAAAGCCATGGGAGCCTGAATTTATTTTAAACAAAAAAAGAAGGAATCACCCAAAGTGATTCCTTCTTGCATACAATCATTATCTTGCAGGCTTACATTTTACAATCATTTCTGTAACATCAGTCAATACCAATTCATCATTTTGATTAAATACTTCAAAGGTGAGTTCGACAATGCCGTTTTTCTCATTGCGTTTAGTGAGCTTTGATACGGTGCAAGTACTTGTTAAAACATCATCTGCAAATACAGGCTTAAACCATTCTATTTTAGTTGATTTACCCGCAAGCAATTCATCTCCTGCTAAATCTATTTCAAGATACTTTGCCCATACAGACATAAACGACATAACACCCGGAGCAATCAGACCTCTGAATATAGTTGATTTGGCATATTCTTCGTCTGTATGAAGCGGAATAGGATCATACTTTTTTGCAAAATCAATCATATCATCTTTATTTATAACAGCAGGCTCAATCTGGGTTTTTGAGCCTAAAATAAATTCTTCAAAATACATTTTCTTTATCCTCGTTTCTAATTTCAAACTTTGAATATTATACCATAAAATGTCTGTGAAATCAATGAAAATGTTTTAAAAACATCACCATTTACAGCAGTTAGAAAAAATAAGACTACAAATTGTTTTCTTAAAATATTGAAAAAAAGACGGTATATGATAAAATGTTTTTGAGTAAGGCGGTGTGAATGAATGAAAAAGTTTTTGATAATCTTGTTAGCAATTGTGGTTGTATTGTCTGGCCTGTATTTCTTCGGAACCGGATTTTTAGAAAGAATGGATGTTTTGTTGTATGACTATTCCGTATCAGAAGACGGAACAAAATTAACATTTAGTGCAGGAATTATGTCCTCAATGGGATTTATTAGAGGATATAAAGATAATGGCGGAGGCGTTAAACCGCATTACCTAACTTTTTATTCGACTTTTGGAGGCTTGAATAGTTCATTCGGTGCTAAAAGTGAATTTGTTTTAGAACTTAATGAAACGGATACAGAGGTATATTTCAAACGAGCAAAAGGCGGATATGAACTTGTACTACAAAAGAATGCAGAAACAGGCGTATGGGAAAGACCGTAAGCGTAAAAATAAAACTAATAGTAAGGACATATCAAAAAATAAGACGCCTTAAACAAAGAAAAACGCTTGAGTCTTTTATCTCACGAAATATTAAATATATTTTAACCTTACATTAACTTTAAGGAAATATAATCAAATAGGATAAATATAAATTCACGAAACGAGGTTTTGTTTATGAAAAGAAAATGTTTAATAATCGGTGTCATTTTGCTGTTAGCCATATCCTTGTCTGCTTGCACAAGCAATGTAGCTACAAGCGGCGCAGCAAGTTATGACGATGCTGCAAAGGTACTTACAGAAGTTAAAACAACACAGTTTTTTACGGAAGAAAAAGTTGCGGATGAGGACATTGAAAAAATCCTTTCTGCAGGTGTAAATGCTCCGAGTGCTATGAACACTCAACCTTGGCACTTTACCGCAGTAACTGATGAAGAGATTGCACAGAAGCTTGCAGATGCTATGGGCAGTATGAAACCACTTGCAATGAACGACGGTGAAGCAGGCACACCTCCTGCAATGCCCGAAGGTATGGAAGGTAAACAACCCCCGGCGGATGCTCCAAAGGATGCGCCAAAACCACCTGAAGTCGGAAGCGGAACCGCAGTCGCCTATGACTACGCCGTGAAAAAGAAAAAACATATTATTAACACACTAAACACATAGCAAGATTTGTGAATAATAAAACAACAAAATGTTTTCTTCTGAAAAAACTAATGATTTTCGTCTAAAAAATTGTGGTTTTTATAGAAAAACAGCAAATAGTATTGAAAAATTTAAATGTATATGATATAGTTTATACGGATGTATGTAACTATTGGAAGTGTTATATATTTAAGAGGTAATGATTATGGCATTAAAGTACGGAAAGAAAAAATCTAAACAACATACTATCCTATACACGATTATCACTGCAATACTGTTATGCGCAGTTTTTCTTAGTATGGTGTCTTATTTGTATAATAGAGCCGAGAACGAGGCATATGAAAATCTTCATATTCAGACCAAACAGATAAAAGACGATATTATTCTTCAGTTAACGTCTGACAGGGAAAACCTTGCAACAATGGCAAACTTTGCTGCAAAGCTATATAGAGATGGTAGTGATTACAGTCTTTTGTTTGAGTCATTTAAGCCTATCGGCATGATTGAGAATATAGGTATTTTAAATCCTGGTGATACTTTTGTAACAAAAGCAGGTGTTATCGATGTGCAAGATTCTATTTCCTTTGAGAAAGAGAAGGCAAAAGGCATCTACATAAGCGGCAGAATCGAAGACATTACAAAAGATGGTTATGAGCTCATAAGAAGTGCTGTACCGATTACTGTGGATGGTGAAACTGTCGGGATATTATATGGTGTTATCAAACCTGATAAACTTGGGGATAGATATAAAAATATTGTAGATGAGCTTGATGCTCAGCTTTTTGTTTACGATAAAGCTTCAGGAGATATGTTGATAGATACAATTCAGGATGAGCTTGGAAACATATCGTTCTTAAAAGATCGTAAGTATAATGAAGGCTATTCC
>JAFYVH010000016.1 GCA_017549205.1 Clostridia bacterium
AGCAAAAGTGGCGCGCCTGAAGAGATTCGAACTCCTGACCCACTGCTTAGAAGGCAGTTGCTCTATCCAACTGAGCTACAGGCGCATATCCAATGAACAAAACCTTGGAGCGGGTGATGGGAATCGAACCCACACAATCAGCTTGGAAGGCTGAGATTCTACCATTGAACTACACCCGCAAATAACGGCCTACACTTACTGACTAAGATATTGTAGCAGATTCTGGAGTTTTTGTCAAGAGATTTTTTTAAAATTATTTAAAATCAGTTGTTCTCTTGTTTTAACCAATTATGTTTTGAGAGCAATTTTACTTAAAAATCTTCAAAAAGCAACGCCCGGTTGACAGAATTACAGGCAACTCTAAGGAGGAGGTCGGCTCAATTTTACAATTTTATGGGGAATTTTTGCATAAAAAACAGAAAAAAACAAGGTTTTTTTGTAAAAAGTATAGAAAATATGGAAAAAACAGCATTGACAAATGGATTTTATAAGAGTATAATAAAATGTAGGAACTAAAAAAAATTGGAGGTTGTGTACAAATGAATAAGGCAGAATTAGTTGCTGCAATTGCTTGCAAAGCAGAAGTATCCAAAAAGGATGCTGAAAAAATGCTGGGTGCTTTCACCGCAGCTGTAACCGACGAACTGAAGAAGGGTGGCAAAATCTCCCTGATCGGCTTCGGTACATTCGAAACCAGAAAGAGAGCAGCTCGCGAGGGTAAAAATCCTCAGACCGGCGCTGCTATCAAAATTCCGGCTTCAACCGTTCCTGCATTCAAAGCAGGTAAGGCATTAAAAGATGCCATTGCAAAATAAGTAATCTCTTAAATGGGGCTGTCTTTTTTAAGACGGCCCCATTTTCTTTTTTGTCTGTGTGGGGTTACATTATGATGAAAAATCTTCAACAAGCGCTGCCAGTTCTTCTTTTGAATGCACAGTAATACCTTTTTCAAAGAGAATCTTGTCAGTTTCCCGCAGAGCGTCAAGCTCAATAGAGAGCTTGTGACTAAAGCGGTGGTCGCCGTTTTCCAGAACGATGAAAACACAAACGGTGCCATCCTGACTTTTTACAAAATAAGTGCTTTCCCCGGCTGATGTTTCCTCTTCTACCACTAAGGGCAGAGAGGCGGGCTTTCCTTGCGGTGTTGTTTCTTTGGGCGCTGTCGTGGATTCTTCTAAAGACAGGCTTCCCTCAGGTGCGGCAATTTTCGTCTGATTCTTTTTTGATTGAACATTGCCATATCCAACCCCAAGACCTATGGCAAAGGCACATAAAAACAAAAGCAAAATGAGGATGCCGGCTTTTCCTTTCTTTTGTACACGGTACACGGCGTTTGCTCCCTTCTAACCTTTTTCTTATTTTGTGCCTGCAGAAAAAGATTATGCAAAAAACGCCAATTTTATTGCCCTGTCGGTGGAATGTAGCGGTTTTGACTACCAAACAAAAGCTGCTTGGTCAATTTGCCAAACATGCCAAAGGGGCTGACTTTGGAAACATCTTCTTTTGCTATGATGTCAGTGCCACCAATGGGTTGCCCATCAATCATAAATTCCACGCTGCCCAGCTTATCCCCTGTGTGTACAGGCGCCGTGACGCTTTCGGGCAGTGTAATTTTCTTTTCAATGGCGCCCAGTTTTGACTTGCTGACGAGGACATGAAATCCCTCTTGGGTGCCGGTGCTCACCTGGGATGCCGTTCCTTTTGTTACCAAAACATCTAAAAGCTCTTCAGGTGAAAGCAGCGAATCAGCAATGGCAAAGTTTGCAAAGCCATAATCCAGTAAGCGTGTGGCGTCGCCAAATCGGTCCTTTGAAGAGTCGGCGCCCATAATGACGGCGATTAAATTCATGCCGTTTCGCACGGCAGATGCGCTCAAACAATATTTAGCCACACTGGTTGAGCCGGTTTTAAGACCATTGGCGCCCTCATAAAAGCGAATCAGCTTGTTGGTGTTTACAAGACCAAAGGCACCATCACGCAAAGAGTCCATCCAAATGCCTGTAAACTCAAATATTAAAGGATGTTTCACAAGCTCCCGACTCATCAGGGCAATATCATAAGCACTGGTTAGGTGCTGGGGATCATCAAGGCCGTTACAGTTCACAAAATGAGTATCTTCCATGCCCAGCGCCGCTGCTCTTTCGTTCATCATGGCAACAAACCCCTCAGGGCTGCCGGCGATGTGCTCTGAAAGGGCCACAGCCGCATCGTTGCCCGAGGCCACAGCAACCGCTTTTAACATATCACGAACGCTCATTTCTTCATTGGGCTCTAAATATACCTGAGAGCCGCCCATAGAAGCGGCATATTCAGAGCAGCGCACCATGTCATCAAGGGCAATCTGACCGCTATCGATGGCTTCTATGGTGAGCAGCATGGTCATAATCTTGGTAACAGAGGCAGGCGGACGCCGGTCGTGGCTGTTTTTTTCAAAGAGCACCTGCCCAGAGCCGGCCTCAATTAAAATGGCGCTGGGGGCGGATATGTTCAGCACGGGCTCTGTTTCAGCAAAGACGGTTCCTGTCAGTATGATAGATAAGATAAGTCCTGCAATTACAATTCGTTTCATGTGCAAAAAACTTCCTTTCAAACACATTGTTCTGTTTTCATCATATGTTTATTTTAAGTCGCTTATGACCAAGGACAAGAGCCTTAAAATTTTGCAGGCGTTTTTATTTACAAAAATTGCACCCCAAAAGCTTTTGCTTTTGGGGTGCAATCATATTGTCGTGATTTTTATAGTGGCTTATATTTAGGTTTTTTATAAAGATGCTTTTTATCTGCCATTATTTCTGGATAAAAAACCTGCTCACCCCATTCCTTGGGGTCATAATCATAAATAGAAACACTCACCTGGTCATCACTGCAACCTAGCGATTCTTTCAAAGCTGCAGTCAACGCCTCTACAGCAGCCATTTTTTGCTCTTCTGTTCGGCCTTGATACATTTTCAGTGTAATATGTGGCATGTTTTTTTCCTCCTAAAAAATCATTTAACGGCGACGCCAGGTTGTCGGCGACAACAAGGCAATCATGGGGAATAACTCCAATCGACCTGCTAACATATCGAAAGATAAGATAATCTTAGAAAAAAGCGAAAAATCTGAAAAATTATGCACAGGTCCAACGGCGTCCAGTCCCGGTCCCACATTGTTTAAGCAGGTTGCAACAGCTGTGAAATTGGTGGCGTATGAAAAGGCGTCTAAACTAAGTAACAAGTGCGACGCAACAAAGGTGAATGCATAAATGGACATATATGCCATCACCGTTGTTACCACGCCTGCTTCTAAGGGTTTCCCCTCTAAATGCAGTGCTGTTACAGAGCGGGGACGAATCTGCTGGCGCATTTGTGAAAAAGAAGCCTTAATTAAAATCAACACGCGGGACACCTTAAGTCCGCCACCGGTTGAGCCGGCACAAGCACCAACAAACAAAAGAATCATTAGAATGGTTTGAGAAAATACCGGCCACTGTTCATAATCGGCCGTAATAAAGCCCGTGGTTGTGATGACAGAAACCACTTGAAAAACGGCATAGCGCAAGGCGTTTAAAAATCCTTTATATTGCGGCAAAATGTTAAGGGTAATCAGCAAGGTGGCAACACCGATCATGCCCAAATACCAATGCAGCTCCTCGCTTTTTAACGCCTGCAGAATGCTGCCGGAGAGCATCAAATAAAAAAGGCTGAAATTTATGCCAAATAAAAACATAAACACAGTGATAATCATATCGACCACAGCGCTGTCATAGGCTGCGATGCTGGCGTTTTTAATGGCAAAACCGCCGGTTCCTGCTGTGGAAAAGGAATTTAAAAGACTGTCAAAAAACGGCAAGCCGGCAAAGCACAAACACGCCACTTCAAGCAGAGTGAGAGCGATGTAAATAGCATAAAGAATACGAGCCGTATTTTGTATACGCGAAACCAACTTACCAACTTGCGGCCCCGGAGCCTCAGCGCGCATAATATGCATAGACTGTGTGGCGTGTGATTTTGGCATGATAGCCAGCACAAAAACCAAAACGCCCATGCCGCCAATCCAATGTGTAAAGCTGCGCCAGAACAATGCGCTCATTGACAGGGACTCAATGTCATTTAGAATGGTGGCGCCCGTTGTGGTAAATCCGGATACGGTTTCAAAAAATGCATCAATAAAAGAGGGAATTTCTCCGCTTATATAAAAGGGCAACGCGCCAAACAAAGAGGTTAACAGCCAGCAACCGGCCACCACAACAAGACCCTCTTTTGCATAAATCTCGCTATTTTCCGGCTTTCTTTTGCACAAGAAAAATCCCAGCAAAAGCTGTGCCAAAACAGCCACAATAAAGCCGACGCAGGTATCCTCTTTCTGAACCAACGCTAAGATAAGGGGCAAGCACATCAGTACTGCCATAATAATAAAAATACGGCCTAATAAATATGCCACCATTTTATAATTCATGTTGCTATAACGCCTCCGATACAAAATGCAACGGTCATTTTGCCATGTTACATAAAAATATCTTCCAAATTCTTAATAAAATCCTCAGCAACGGCAATGACAATTACGCTGTCGCCGGCTTCTAAATGGTCATCACCACCGGGAATAATCACCCGACCCCGACGGATAATGCTGGCAAAAAGTATGCCTTTGCGTGTGGGCAAATCTTTCAGGGGGATATTGGTATATGTGCAATCCTGCGGAATTAAAAATTCTAACGCTTCTGCCTGATTATTAACGATTTTATACAGGGTTTTCACGCTGTGTTCACCCGAAGCCTGCATGGCGCGAACATAGCGAATAATACGATTTGCCGTGATGGTTTTAGGAGAAACAAAGCTGTCAATACCCACACTTTCTACCATGTCGGTGAAAGAAATTCGGTCAATTTTTGTGATGACCTTGGCAATACCAAGAGATTGTGCATAAAGAGAAACAACAATGTTTTCTTCATCAATGCCGGTTAAAACCACACAAGCATCTGAAGAGGCAAGGCCCTCTTCAATCAAGGTGTCTTGGTCGGTGCCGTCACCGCAAATAACCGTTGCGCGCGGCAAGCGGTCTGAAAGCTCTAAGCAACGGGCCTCATCTTTTTCAATAATTTTAATATCAACACCAATATCCAGCATTTGATGCGCCAGATAATAAGAAATCTTGCCGCCGCCAATAATCATAACATGCTTTGATTTTTCCTTAAACATGCCAATGGCCTTAAAAAATGAAGCCAAAGCTGCGTGGGTGCCTGTAATGTGAATTTTATCCCCTGCTGCCAGAACAAAATTACCATCAGGAATGATAACCCGCTCTTCTCTTTGCACGGCACAAACCAGAATTTTTTCTTTACAAATTCGATAGAGCTCACAAAGGCGCTGTCCTGCAAGATGGCCTCTTTCAGGCAGTTTGATTTCTGCCAAGTCCACGCGGCCTTTAGAGAAGCAATCCAGCTTAATTGCGGTAGGAAAGCGAAGTATGCGTGAAATTTCGCGTGCAGCTTCAAGCTCGGGGTTAACAACCATGCTGAGTCCAAGCTCTTCCCGCAGAAAAACAAGCTGCTGTGCATATTCCGGATTACGAACACGGGCAATAGTATTTTTAGCCCCAATTTTTTTTGCCATGAGGCAGCTTAAAATGTTAAGTTCATCAGAGCTGGTGGCCGCAATCAAAAGATCGGCACGGGCAGCACCGGCTTCAACCAAAATATCATAGCTTGCGCCGTTACCGTTAATGGCCATAACATCATAGGTGTTAATGACATGATTCACAACCTTGGGATTGTGGTCAATTACCGTAATATCATAGCCTTCCTGTGAAAGAAATTCAGTTAAGGTCATACCCACTTTTCCGTCGCCGACAATAATGATTTTCATGGTTACATTCACCTTTCTTTTTTAACCAATCGTCTATTTGGCTGATTCATAAAGAGCCTTGAGCTCTTCCGTGCTCAACCGATATACCTTGGGGCAGAACTGACAAGTAATTTCTGCGCCTTCATCCTTTTCAATCATATCAGCCAGTTCTTCAGCACCTAAACTGATTAAGGCACGGGAAATTTTTTCCATGCTGCAATCACAGCGATATTCATAATCTGCACCGTCTAAGTATTTAACAAAAAAACCTTCCAGAGCGGTTTCGATAATCATTTCAGGTGTTTGTCCTTCCTCCAGCAGCGAGGTGATGGGGGGCATGTTACGCAGATTGCTTTCAAGAATTTCTGCAGTTTTCTCATCAGCACCCGGCATCAGCTGCACAATCAGGCCGCCTGCCTGCTTTGCCGATAAATCCGTGTCCACCAAAACACCTAAGGAGATAGCGGTTGGTGTCTGTTCAGACATGGCAAAATAATAGGTAAAATCTTCACCAATTTCGCCGGTCACAAGAGGCACCTTGCCCACATAAGGGTCTTTAAGACCTAAATCACGGGAGATGGCCAAAGAGCCACGCCCAATGGCACCGCCCACATCCAGCTTGCCCTTTTTTAAAGGAAGGTCAACCAGTGGCTGATAGGCATAGCCTTTAACCATGCCGGCACCGTCTGCCGTTATCACCATGCCGCCCAAGGGACCGTCACCTTTTATATAGGCAGTGACATTATCAGTAGGCTCTTTAAGTAGAGCCCCCATCAGCGCCATAACGGTCAGACTGCGACCTAAAGCGGCTGTTACCACCGGAGAAGTGTTATGAATTTTTTGAGCGGTGTTAACAATGTCGCGGCTGTTAATAAAACTAACCCGCACATTGCCGCCTGCATCCATTGCTTTTGTTATATGTCCCATGTTAACCTCTTCCTTTATAGTATGCATAAAAATAATTGAAATATCACAGTATACATTATAGTGCATCTATTTGCAAAAAGCAATCAAAATTTTAAAAACCACATGAATACAACGGCATATTTTGAAGAATAAACTGCAGATGGGGAATTTTTATGGAGAATCCTTGACAAACGACATAAAAGGCGTTATAATATATCTCTATCACTTGGGGACGCAACGGTTTCGACGGGGACAGTAAAGGTCCGGGAGCGAGTAGTGGTGCGGTGCCACTTTAAAAATCGCAATTTTTAAATTTAAACGCTAATACAGAATTAGCTGCTGCCTAATTAAGGCAGCTGTCCTGCCTTGAGGGACTGCGATCAGGGACAGGGCATCGATTAGCAGTGAACATGAGTCGGTTAAGCTTTGCACCGGCCAGGTATTAATGAAGCTACTGAAGCTGTCAGCCTGCTTGTGAGCTGACAGTGGGAGGAATCCCGATCACAAGCTGCACTCGGAGAGCCCGAACCGGCGGTGTTTTCGGACAGGAGTTCGATTCTCCTCGTCTCCACCACACACAAAAAGCACATCATTTATGATGTGCTTTTTGTGTGTCTATAGAAAGATGAGAGAATCGAACTCCGAAAGGTTTGCGCACAAACTTCACTGCAACAAAATAGCCCACTCTTTTGAGTGGGCTATTTTCATATTCTTAATGTTTATACTTCGTTTTCCTTAAAGAAATCTTCGAGAATGCTTATGACAATATTATTAAAGCTGGTGTCATGCTTTTTGGCGAGATTATTGACTTTTTCAGCCAGTTCGTCCTTAATATAAAGCGTTTTATATCCGGCTTTAATCTTCTTTTTGGTTTCTCTTGGCGTAAATGCCATGCTAATCACCCTCGTTTCATATCTTGTGTAATCTATTATACCATAAATTTTCATATTTAAGATTAATTAAGGAATTTTATGGAGCAATGAACACAACCTATTAAAATCCATTAGTGTATGTATTAATTATAACATAAAATTAACCTTTATAATACAACAGGAAAACCTATGTTAAAACAGTTGCTTCTATGCCGAAACCAAATACATCAGCATAGGCAGGTTATCAAAAAAAATCTTATCAAACTGGCTGATAGGCAACGGATTTTCTCCCAGGCCTGCCTCAATGGTAAAGGCGGGGATTTGCATTTTTTGAATCACCCAGTCCTTGTAGCCGGAAAAACTGGCCATTCCCTCCGTCTGATCAAGTTCATAACCGCTGATTTGCGCCATGGCTTCTGCCATTTCCTTGCCTCGCGCTGTGGTCATGCCGTTAAAATCATAATAAATCACTTCCCCCTGTGTGTGATAGGCAACGGCAAGATGGGGCTTAAATTGTCGGGTAAAGTCGGCAATGGCACGGCTTTCCGGCTCGCTTTCCGGCGCCGTGCCGCTATATCGGGTGGGGCCGGGACTATAAATGCCCAGCCGGTGCTGATGAAAAACGCCCTTTTCAAAGTCAGCATCATAATTGTGATTTAAATCCACACCGTTAATGTTTGCCTGCCACTTTGAAAAATCGGTGCTGTCGCCGTTATATGACTTAAGCCGGGTTTTTGTTATGGGCGGCAGGTCAGAGGCAAGACCATTAACAGAAAGGGACACACCATCGGGATTCACCATGGGGCAAACAACGAGATGAATGCTTTCATAAAGCTTTTGAAACTGCACATTGCCGATGGCGGTGCCATCTCTGTATTGTCGGCAAAATTCTTCCATTATGCGCATTAAAAGCATAGAAGTAATCCATTCCATGCCGTGATGAGCTCCGTTTAAAAAAATTCGTTTTTCTCCCGTGCCCCAGCGCAGAGCCCAAAGAGAGCGCCCACAAACGGAGCGGCCCAAGGAAAATGACTCTAAAAAAGAATATTCTCGGCATAAATTTTTTAAATCCTCTTGCAGCACATCATAGGTATAGGGTTTATCCAAATGAACAATATACAAAAAAACACCACCCCATATTATTGTTACTAATAGTATATGGGACTGGTGTTTTTTTAGAATTTGTACCAAGGCAAAACCTTATTCGGCAGGCTCAAAAACATCTTTGCCAAGACCACACAGGGGGCAAACCCAATCTTCAGGCAGGTCAGCAAAGGCTGTGCCCGGCTCAATACCGTTTTCAGGATCGCCAACTTCAGGATCGTAAATATATCCGCAGGCGGTGCATTCAAATTTTTCCATGATAAAACCTCCTCACGCTGTAATGTATTTTTATTATATCAAGTCGCAATACAAAATGCAATAACAATCTTCATTTTTCAGTATGAGCAATAAGATTTTGGTTTATACAAAAAATTATCCAAAAATCTGCTGTTTGTGAATAATTTTCCAATCTTAAGCAAAAATAACAGTATGCAACAAAGAAGGGATTGAATGCAAATGAAACAATCAAAAAACCAAAGAAAAAAACAAAAGCAAAACAGCAAAGGCTCCTACATAAAAGTAGGGCTGGCGCTTTTTGCAGGCGGCGTGGCGCTGATTGCGCTGTTTCGCATGTCTACCATAACACAGAATATGAAAGAAGAATCTCCTCTTTCTCTGCCTGCGCCGGTGCCATATGAAACGGCATCGCCCAAAACCAAAAGGCCTCAGTCTGTGCCACCGGCAACGGTTTTACCCACCCAAACCCCAAATGAAACCATTATGCCGGAAAAAATAGAAGAACCGGAACAGCCAACAGCTTTAATGGCATCAGCCCCGCAAACAACGCCACCGGAACTGATTTGGCCCATTGAGAGTGACATCATCACGCCGTTTTCACAGGACAAGCTGATAAAATCAAAAACCATGGGCGATTGGCGGGTACACGAAGGTGTTGACCTAAAGGCGGAGGGCGGCACAGAGGTTCGTGCAGCCGGCGACGGTGTTATAGAGCGTGCCTATCAGGATTCGCAAATGGGCTTTACCATCATCATTGACCATGGCGGTGGCTACAAAAGTGTTTATCAGAATTTAGCCTCGGTTGAAATGGTGAAAGAGGGCGAGTGCGTCACAAAGGGGCGGGGCATTGCGGCCGTGGGCAACAGTGCTTCTGCCGAAATGCTTGATGCGGCGCATCTCCACTTTGCTGTTATGGCAGGAGAGGCTTATCAAAACCCCGAAGATTTGATTTCATAAAACAAAAAAACCATCTGCACAAACTGTGCAGGTGGATATTTATTTTTAAGGCTTAACGAAAAATTGAGAAAAACAAAATAACCAAAAGGCCTAAAACAATGCGATACCAGCCAAAAACCTTAAAATCGTGGCGCTTAACATAGTCTGTCAAAAACTTCACCGCTGCCATGGAAACGAAATAGGCAACAGCCATGCCCAAAAGCAAAAGTCCCCATTCGGTGCCTGTCATGATGTAATCATTTGTGACAAGCTTTAAAAAGCTGACACCCACCATCACAGGAACAGCCAAAAAGAAGGAAAACTCTGCGGCAAGCTCACGGGAGCAGCCCAAGAGAATGGCACCTAAAATTGTGGCACCGGAACGGGATGTACCCGGCACAATGGAAAGCACCTGAAACAAACCGATAAAAAGGGCTGTGCGCCAAGAGAGTTGATTCATGGCGGTGGTGGTGGCTGTTTTGTTTTTTCGCTCAACCAAAATAAACGCCACACCATAGAGAATCAAAGTTGCGCTGATAACCCATGGGTTTTCAAAATGCTCCATAAAATCATTGAGCAAAAGACCAATGACAGCGGCAGGGATGCATGCCACCAAAACCTTAAACCACATCACCCAGGTTGCATCTCGTTCTGCTTTTGTTTTTTTCAGCGAAAAGGGATTTAACTTGTGAAAATAAAGGGTTACAATGGCCAAAATGGCGCCCAGCTGAATGACATATAAAAAAACATCAGTCACCAGAAAACTGTCGGTGGTTTTCATAAATTCATTCACTAAAATCATATGTCCCGTGCTGCTGATAGGTAGCCATTCGGTGATACCCTCCACCAGTCCGAGAATCAGGGTTTTTATAAAATCCAATGCGGTAACCTCCTGTTTTTAAAAAATTGTGCCATACAAAGAGCAAGATGCCTCACAAAACACCTTATGCACCGCCGTGGCAGTTCATTACAACCGGCTTTCATCATAATGAGCACGGGTGCCGCCAATGAACTTGGGACGGGTGCGGGCACAGAGAATGTGTGCTTTGCCAATGGTGTCAATAGAAAGACGCACCGGCACAGCCACAGCCTTAAGCTGCATGCCGATTAAGGTGCCGCCAATGTCAATACCGGCCTTTGCCTTTACATTTTCTACAGCAACGGGAGCATCCATCCGTTCATAAACAGTGGTAGCAAAAGAGCCGCCTGCCTTTGGCTGTGGCACCACATTCACAGGCTCATAGCCAAACTTTGTAGCAGCAGCTTCTTCTAAAATTACGGCGCGATTTAAGTGTTCGCAGCATTGTGCGGCAAGATAAATACCCTTTTCTTCCAAAAGGGGCGCAATGCCGTCCCACAGAGCATGGGCAATGTCAATGCTTGAGCCTTTGCCAATGCGCTCGCCACCAACCTCACTGGTGGAGCAGCCCACAACGAACAAATCACCGGAACAAAGTCCGGCAGCCTCGATTAATTCAGAAACAGCCTGTTTTGCCGCTTGTGTAATATCAGTATACATATTTTTCCTCCGTAAAGATGTTATATAGACAGTTGTTTTTTAATGTTAATCCGATCCAGTGCAAATCCAATGGCAAGATATAAAACCGTGCTGGCACCTGCCTGCACAAGATTGCCGATGATGGAATAGACAGGGGCAATCCAGTTACCATAAAGGCAGCCCTCGGCCACATAATAACCACCAATGGATATCAGCGCGGCAAACAGGACAGCAAGATAGTTCCGTTTATGTAAAAGGGTTGGCTGTTTTGCCGAAAAGCAAAGGGCAACCAAGGCTTTGATGATAAAAGTCCAGGGCGCCCACAAGGCAGCGCCGGATAAAAGGTCTGCAGCAGCACCGCCCAAAGCCCCTACCGCACAGGCATAGCCGGTGGGCAAGCAGCTTGCAGCCAAAAAAATAACAGCGTCTCCCACATGCACATAGCCCTGACCACCAAAAATCGCCATGGGTATGTGAAAAATGTAGGCGGTTGTGACGGCGGTTAGAGCGGCAAACATGGCACCAAGAGTTAACCTTTTTAATGTTTTTCTGTTTTCTTGCATGGTAAAGACTCCTTTTGTTAAAAACATGGCACAGTTTTGTGCTTAAAAAATAAAGAATTAACAAGATTATTTTACCATTTTACAAAGCAAGTGTCAATGTTTTTCAAGCTTTAAAAGAGAGAAAAACGGCAAAAAATATCGCTTCCAAAGGCAAAAACCTATGGAAGCGACGGGCATTCTCTGCGCATTTTGCTTTTTGGTGCATTATTCTGTTAAAATTACGCTGACGGGGCATCCTTCTGCCGCCTCTTTAACCACCGATTCCTGTTCTTTTGTGGGCGCATTGCAAACCCGGGCGGTGCCGTCATCCTGCATGCAAAACACATCAGGGCAAGCACCCACACATAAGCCGCAACCAATGCAGCCTTCAATAATGGTAACTTTCATGTTTTTCCTCCAATTTGGTAATATGTCTTATAATGTGCAAATTTTTCTATTTTATGCATCTTAAAATGCCGATATATACCGACTTTTGCCCCTTGTCTTATTAATTTAATATAAAAATCCTTTAAATTTAATACTTTTGTAAAGATTTTTATTTATAATATAATTAGATTTACATATCCCAATGGCCGATATCAAAAGATGCCGGCACAAAAAGGAAGTGAGAAATTGCGAAGACAAGAGACAGATGAACAAACCCGTCGCATTCCGGTTCCCACCGAAAAGAAAAAGGATAAAGTCGAAGAAAAAAGGGCAAAAGTTAAAGGCCTCATTAAAAAAGGTCTGTTAGCCTGCTGTGTTCTTTTTGTTTTGGGTGCAGCGGTTATAGGCGGTGCGACACTGGGTTTTATTGACAACAGCACAGACCTTATTGCACAGGAATATAATTTAGATTTTTCTTCGGTGGTATATTATATTGACAAAGAAAGCGGTCAACCCATGGAATATGACCGGCTTTATGCCGAGCAAAACAGAATTTGGGTCGACCTTGAAGCCGCACCCGAAATGCTGAAAAAAGCTTTTATTGCCATTGAAGATGAGCGATTTGAAAAACATCACGGTGTGGACTGGAAGCGCACTTTTGGTGCCACAGTTAATTTTATGTTCAAGGGCAACCGTTCTTATGGTGGCTCCACCATCACCCAGCAGCTTATTAAAAACATTACAGGTGATGATAAGCGCTCTCCCATTCGTAAAATTCAGGAGATTGTGCGTGCTCTAAATTTAGAGCAGAAAATGACAAAAGACCAGATTATTGAGATGTATATGAACACCATTTATCTGGGTCAGGGCTGTCACGGCGTGCAAACGGCGGCCAATGTTTACTTCAGCAAAGATGTTTCACAGCTCACGCTGGCTGAGTGTGCCTCCATTGCAGGCATCACGCAATATCCCAGCAAATATGACCCGCTGGTTAATTTTGAAGCACACAAGGAAAAGCAAGAAACCGTTCTTGCCAAAATGCTTGAGCTGGGCTACATCACAGAAGAAGAGCATGATGCAGCGGTTTCTGAAGAACTAAAACTGGTTAAAGGCACAGCCAAGGTACAAAATGCACAAATTCAATCCTATTATGTGGATCAAATTATTTTAGAGGTCATGAACGACCTGATGACACGGAATAAAATGTCCGAAAGTGCGGCAACAAAAGCTATTTTTAAAGGCGGTTTAAAAATTTACGCCAATGTTGACCCTGCCGTGCAAGAGGCCATGGAAACCGTTTTTGAAAATGACAAAAACTTCCCCGGCTCCGGCAACAACAAGCCCCAGTCGGCCATGGTTATCATCGACCCTCAAACCGGTCAGGTGAAAGGCATTGTGGGTGGTCGTGGCGAAAAAACCGATAACCGCGGCTTAAATCGTGCAACACAAACCCTGCGTCAGCCTGGTTCGTCCATTAAGCCTTTGGCGGTTTATGCCCCGGCTATTGAATATGGCATCATCACACCCGCCACCATTGTAGACGACACAGCACTCACCATTGGAGATTGGTCTCCCCGTAATGCCGATTATAAGTTTATGGGTCCCATCACCGCGCAGGTGGCTTTGGAAAAATCGAGAAACATTCCGGCCGTTCGAATTTTAGACAAATTATCGGTTGAACGGTCATTCGACTTTATGACAGACAAATTAGGCTTTACCTCACTGGTCAGCGCTGAAAAGCGTGAAGATGGCAAAACCTATTCGGATAAGTTCTTAAGTTCCTTAGGTTTAGGTGGGTTGACGGATGGTGTTTCTGTCATGGAAATGGCGGCAGCCTATGCAACTTTTGCAAACGGGGGCATATATACACAGCCCACGACATATACTAAGGTTATTGATGCAAACGGTCGTGTGATTTTAGAAAACAAGCCCTCAAGCCACCGTGCCATGAGTGAAGAAACAGCCTACACCATGTCCCGCATGCTGTCCGGTGTTGTCACCTACGGTACAGGTACTGCAGCCCGCCCGGCAAACGGCGTTTTTGCCGGCGGTAAAACCGGTACAACCACCGGCGATATTGACCGTTGGTTTGCAGGTTTCACACCCAATTATGCAGGTGTGGTCTGGTTTGGTTATGATACGCCAAGGGGCATGACAGGTCTGGGCAACCCCTGTGTTTCAGTTTGGAAAAAGGTTATTGATTTGGCGCATAAAAACACCACAACCAAAACCATTTCCCGCCCGCCTAATGTGGTTGAGCGCGTGATTTGTCAGGTCAGCGGCAAAATTGCAACAGCGGATTGTGAAGATAATGTGCGCACACAATATTTTAAAGGCGGCACACAGCCCAACAGCTTCTGTGAATCACATCAGGAGCTTGAGCCTGAAGACAAGATAGATGACAACATTCAAAACGAAGACCAGGGCTTAAACGATGTAGAGCCGGGCACCGGCGCTAACAATCCGCCGGCAGAGGGCGATGTGGTTACACCGCCAACGGGTGATAATTCGCAGCCTGCCTCAACAGAACCACAGCCAACAGATACACAAACAGCGCCTCCCACCGATGATGAGTCGCAATATTGGTGGAGCGGCGAAGAATAAAAGCCCTCGTGTAAAGAAAAGCTTTTACCAGGGCTTTTCTTTTGCCTGACAACTACGGTTCAGCAAATAAGAGGAAGGATGAGCAAAATGCAGGACTATAAACAGCAATATGAAATCTGGTGTCAAAAGGCCGATGAAGCCACAAAAGCAGAGCTTTTGGCCATAAAAAATGACGAAACAGAAATTAAGGAACGGTTTTACAAAGAACTGGCCTTTGGAACGGCAGGCCTAAGGGGCATTTTAGGTGCCGGCACCAACCGCATGAACATGTACACCGTGCGCCGTGCCACACAGGGTCTAGCGGTGTATATTTTGCAAAAAGGTGATGACAGCGCAAAACGAGGCGTTGCCATAGCGTACGACTGCCGCCATTTTTCAAAGGAATTTGCCTGGGCAGCGGGCAGTGTTTTGGCGGCCAACGGTATTCGTGTCTGGATTTATGACAGCCTGCAGCCAACCCCCGCTTTGTCCTTTGCAGTGCGGCACTTAAAAGCTGCGGCGGGTATTATGATTACAGCCAGCCACAACCCTGCCAACTACAACGGATACAAGGTTTACGGCGAGGATGGTGCGCAGCTGAATGTAGAGGCTTCATCCCTTGTTCTTAGTTTTATCAATCAAACAGATTTATTCACCGGCGTGTTGACCATGGACACCGATGAGTCAGAAAAGGCAGGTCTTATCACCGTTATTGGTGAGGATGTGCTGGGACCCTATATTGAGGCGGTTAAAGCCTGTGTTCAAAATCCTGCTTTGGTAAAAGAAGCGGGGGGCGACTTAAAGATTGTTTACACGCCTTTCCACGGCGCCGGATTTAAACCGGTGATGCGGGTGCTTTCAGAGAGTGGTTTTACATCGGTTTACCCCGTTGAATCACAAACGGTGCCCGACCCCGATTTTTCAACGGTCAAGTCGCCAAACCCTGAAAACCCTGAAGGGTTTTATCTGGCAGAAAAACTTGCTAAAGAAAAAAATGCCGACATCATCATTGGCACCGACCCCGATTCAGACCGCATTGGTGTTCTTTGCCGGACAGAGTCAGGGTTTAAGGTGTTAAACGGTAACCAGACAGGCGTTTTGTTAATGGACTATATTTTATCTCAAAAGACAGACCTTTCGCCTGAGGACTATGTTGTCAGCACCATTGTTTCAACCAATATGGTGAGCAACATTGCCAAAGCCTATGAGGTGAAACTTTATCAGGTTTACACCGGTTTTAAATATATTGCCGGCATCATTAAAGACCACGAAGAAAACCCCGATGGAGGCTCATACCTTTTTGGCTTTGAAGAAAGCTATGGCTATCTGCCCGGCACCTATGCCCGTGATAAAGATGCCGTCAGCGCGGCGCTTTTGGTTTGCGAAATGGCCGCTTTTTATAAAAGAGAGGGCAAAACCCTGGCGGATGCCGTGGCACTGTTGCAGGAAAAATACGGTTATTTTCTGGAACAGACCGACTCGGTTTACATGGAGGGTATCGACGGCATGGAACGCATGAAAAAGCTCCTTGCCACAGTTTCACAGCAGCCCTTTCACAAGCTGGGCGATGCTGAATGTGTTGCTTTTCGGAATTACAAGGAAAGCGTTCGCTATGACTATAAAACAGGGGAAAAATCACCCCTACCCCTAAAACCTGACAATGTGCTCTATTTTGAGCTTGATAAGGGCGGATTTTTCATTTTGCGCCCCTCGGGTACAGAACCAAAAATTAAGCTCTATTTCTCGGTGGTAGGCGAAAGCCGCGAGGACGCCGAGGCAAAGCTTTTGCAGTTGCAAAAAGCGGCAACAGAGAGCTTAATGCAATAACAGAGAAAAGATGCAAAATGAATGTGGCGCTATTCGCAGAATGTTAATTTCATCACTAAAAACGGTTAAATCCAAATAAGTAGCATTAAGCCTGAAACGAAAAAATCGTTTCAGGCTTTTCTAATAAGGTTTTAGGATATCCTAAATTTTATTTGGAAGATGGTATACATTTACGCACATCTATTTCTACGCCATCGTGCCAGTAGACATCTCGTTCAACAACTATTTCCCTCTCGGTTTCTGCGAAATCATCAAAATCAGTCGTTGCAATCGTATTGAGAACATACAAATCAAAATCCATATTATATCCTCCGTTCAACCTTTATGGGTTGCTTTTTACAGTCTTGAAAATGCTTTCTTGATAATCTGAGCCATGAGCGTTCTTCTCTTGCTCAAGAACTCCAAGTAGTCCATCGTTTCAAAATTTTCGGGCAGAGCATGATTTTCGCAATGGGTCTTATATTCTTCACCAAGAGTATCTTTGTATCGACCGACATAAAGAGCAGGAGCATCATCAGAAATGTCGATGTTCGTTACATAGTCCAGATAAGTAAAGTTCGCCGCCTGATTTCTGTCACGGTCAGTAGTATAACCAATCTGAGTCAGGTAATTTTTCGGGAAGATATGGTGCTTATCAACTGCATTCTTTGTACCACTGACACCTGGCAGCAAGAATTTTGCCAGACCACTGGTACTGAACAGCATAGGATTGTTCAACACAATCTGAGACGCAATATATCCATACCAAGCAGGAGAAATCGCAGAAGAAGTGTTCAACTCGTTCGGCAAGGTCAGCGCAAAGTAATCGTCTGTGAATCTATCATAAGGACTATAGTGTAAAGATGCTCATGTTTGGACTTTGTAATTACGACATGGACGAACAAGAGGATATTCTATACGCAAATGCTACGCGGTATATGGATATATACAAAGACGAATATATGAATTGATGCTTATAATAAGCTTATAATAAAATGCTCTGGCTATTCTGCCAGAGCATTTTTGTCGATTGTTAAAATTGATGTTTAAGAGTTATCTGCATCCGAACATTTGGGGTTCTATAAGACTCTTGCCGTCCGCAATAAACGAGCGAATGTGCTTTTCGATTTTCTTTCCGTTCGGTGGGTATTCAATCGTTCCACAAACTGTTTTGATTTTGTGCGAACTGTGCCACATACGAACTTTCCATTGGCTACCATCACACACTTCTACCGCATAGTCGTTTTCCCATTCATTATAGATTTTCTCTAAGAAATCAAAAAACTTCGCAGCCTTATCACTTTCGATATGAACTATTTCGCACGAGCAGATAACGCCATACCCATTAAGTTCCTTAAAAACCAAGCGACTATCTTTGCGATAGATGGTCACTTCTTCTTGAACCATAGAGTCAGCACAACACAATCCACAGTCATACCAATTCAGTTTGAAGCAAGTTATTTTGTCTTCCATCGGCAATCTCCTTTGTGGTAATAAACTTTATGCATCGTAAAATACAGAACCCACAGCAAGTAATTCTGCTGTGGGTTCATTGGTGTTATATTATTTTCAGCAGAGCATTTTCGCTTCTAATTCTGCGTTTTTTGAAGCAATTTACGTCAGATTTACGTCAGACGCTATTTTTGAGGGCTTCTAAAACTCAAAAACCCTTGAAATACAAGGCTTTTCGGGGTTTTGGGATTATTCCCACTCAATCGTTCCAATCGGCTTTGGTGTTAAGTCATATAACACACGGTTGATGCCGTCGACTTCGTTTGTGATGCGGTCTGTAATTTTGTGCAGCACGCTGTAAGGGATTTCTTCAATGGTGGCAGACATGGCGTCAACGGTGTTGACGGCACGGATAATAGCCGGCCAACCCTCATAGCGCTTGCTGTTTTTAACGCCAACGCTCTTAAAGTCGGGCACAGCAATGAAATATTGCCATACATGCTGCGAAAGTCCGGCGTTGTCAAACTCTTCTCTTAAAATGGCATCGGCTTCACGGAGGGCGTGGAGTCTGTCACGGGTGATGGCACCCAGACAACGAACACCCAAGCCGGGGCCCGGGAAGGGCTGACGGTCAACCATGTTTGTAGGCAGACCCAAAGCTTTACCTACCACTCGAACCTCGTCCTTATAGAGAAGCTTAATGGGCTCAACCAGTTCAAACTGCATGTCTTCGGGCAGACCACCAACATTGTGATGGGCTTTAACGCCATCACTCTCTAAAATGTCGGGGTAGATGGTGCCCTGTGCCAAAAAGTCAACATCGGTGAGCTTTTTAGCCTCTTCATCGAAAACAACAATAAATTCATTACCAATGATTTTGCGCTTTTGCTCGGGATTATCGATGCCTGCCAGCTTGTCTAAAAAGCGGTCGGTGGCATCGATATAAACCAAGTTGGCATCAAGGCCGTCACGGAAGATTTTAATAACCTCTTCGCTCTCGCCCTTGCGCATTAAACCATGATTAACATGAACGCAAATCAGCTGTTTGCCAATGGCTTTAATCAAAAGCGCAGCCACAACAGAGCTGTCCACGCCGCCGGATAAGGCCAGCAAAACCTTCTTGTCACCAACTTGTTCTCTGACCAAAGCAACCTGCTCGGCTATAAATTGGTCTGCCAATTCTTTTGTCTCGATACGAGCCATTGATTCGGGCCGTACATTGCTCATGTTAATTCCTCCTAAAATACTTTTTCATTCTACAAAATTTGTATGTTTCTATTTTATCATGTTTATCGCGGTTTTACAATAAAAAATTACAATAAAATCAAAGACATAAAAACAAATTTTTTTGGTTGTTTTGATTGGGCAGGCTCTTGCCTTATAGGATTTGCTTGCCTTTATAAAAAACATGGCGCAGGGATAAGTCTTCATTTAAAACAACAATGTCGGCATCTTTGCCCTCATCAAGGCTGCCGATTGCGTTTTCCATGCCGATGGCCCGTGCCGGCGTTAAGGTCGCCATTTTAACGGCATCGGCCAAAGGAATGCCAAAGCCTACAGCACGGCGCACCGCATCATATAAGGTGATGGTGCTGCCGGCCAAGCGTCCGTCAGCCAAGCGTGCCTGACTGTTTTTAACAAAAACATCCAAACCGCCTAAAGTATATTCGCCATCATCTAAGCCGGTGGGGCTGATGGCATCGCTGATGAGGATCATTCTGTCCGTGCCCAAAAGATGATACAGCATGCGAACAATGGCAGGATGCAAATGAATGCCATCGCAAATCACTTCACAGAAAACACTTTCGTTATCCAGTGCCGCGCCCACAAGACCGGGCTCTCTGTGCTCTAAAGGCGGGCAACCATTAAAAATGTGGGTAATCTGGGTGGCGCCAGCCGCAAAGCCTTTGCTTGCGGTTTCATAATCGGCGGTGCTGTGACCTAAAGAAACTTTAATGCCCATGTCACAAACAGCAGAAATGGCATCCAGGTTTTGGTCAACCTCCGGGGCAATGGTGGTCATCACAACCCGGTCTTTCACCTGTTTTAAAAAGGCAAGGTCAACGCCACGGATTTTTTCAGCCACATGGGCCCCGCGCTTGGGAATGGAAATGTAAGGACCCTCTAAATTTAAGCCCACAGCCTTTTTAAGCTTGTCCATAGCATATAAAATGCGGTCATGGGTATCAGTAACGGTGGTGGGGATAAAGGTGGTAACACCCTTTTCCAATAAAAACTGCTGCCAACGGTCAAAATCCACATCGTCGCTATTGGCCTCAAAACCCAAAACACCATGAGTATGTATATCAATAAATCCGGGGACAACATAAGCGCCGCCTGCGTCAATCACTTCGCCGCCTACAGCTGTTTTTTGAATGTGCTCGTCAAAAAACAGAGAGCCTTCAGAAAATGAAAAATCCGGACCTAAGATTTTTGCGTTTTTTAATTCCATAAAAAAGCATCTCCTTTCACTTTTTTTCAATTATATTGTATCACAAAGTCAGTAAAAAAGCAAACGGTTTTGCCGCCTTAAATAAATTAATTAATTAAATCCTTGAAAGTGGTTGCTTTTCATAATTAACTATTGTATAATTAAAGCGAAATTTTTGAAAAGCAGGGGAACTTTTAAGGGGAGAGCGCCATGTCAAAGCTACATCAAGAGGAAAAAGATAATATTTTACTGTTTGTGGCCGCCTGGCTGGTTTACATGCTGACCAGCGTGACCAAAAGCAACTATACCGCTTCCGTTGCTTACATTGTCAGCCGTGGCTTGTTCACTAAGGCCGAATCCGGTGCTGTTGCCGCTGCGTTTTATATTTTTTATGGTATCGGGCAGATGTTTGGCGGACGCATGGTTGACCGCTATTCACCCTATGGGCTCATGACCTTAGGCGTTGCCAGTGCCCTTGTGACCAATTTGGTGCTGTGCTTCACGACATATTATCCCGTTGTGATTGTGGTCTGGAGCCTTAGCGGCATTATGCAGTTTGGACTCTGGCCCGGCGTTTGTCGGATTATGGCCACTGATGTTTTTCCTGAATTCAGGCAAAAGGCAAACCTTTATTTGCAGTATGCAATACCGGTGAGTCAGCTTGTCAGCTATTTGGCTGCCATGTTTATTTTAGAAAACTTTGGCTGGAGTGCCATGTTTGGTCTTTCCACAGGCTTAATGGTGGCACTTTTGGTTTTGTGGTTGTGTGTACAAAAAAGAAGACCGACAGAGGCGACAGATATTGGCAGAATAAGCAAAAAAGCGCCCGAGGCAAAAAGCCCAAAAGGGTTTTTGCCCCTGCTTCTTTCCAGCGGCATGCTGCTTCTTGCCATAACAGCCTTTGGCACAACGGTGCTCACCATTGGTGCGTCGGTGTGGATTCCCACTATGCTTATGGAAAGCTATTCCGTTTCATCCGCCTGGGCCAGCCTGCAATCTGTTTTTCTCATCCTTGTGCAAATGGTGGGGCTTGCAGGTATATATCATTTTGCCAAAAGGGTTAAAAATCCCGCTCTTGCCATGATGGCTTTGTTTATTGTTAGTCTTGTTCCTTTATTCGTTTTACGATTCATCGGCACAATTCCTTTGTTTGTTGCCGTTGCCATGCTAGCCTTTATGATGATGCTCATTAAGATTAGCAACTATTTTGATGTGCAGGTCACCCTTTATTTTGCGCGCTATGGCTATAGCGGCACCTTTGCGGGACTGAAAAACGCCCTGTCTTCTTTAGGTGTTGTAGCGGCCAGCGGCGGTTTTGGCATTTTAGCCGAAAAATTTGGATGGGGCGCCATCACATTGAGTTGGCTCATTATAGGATTTGTTTTAATTATGTGTTGCATTCAACCCATTTTGCAATGGAAAAAGTATTTTGGTGCGGCAGAAGTCAATAAATAAAAATTGATTACATAGAAAGAAAACGGCTCCCTTAAATAAAGGGAGCCGTTTTGCATTAAGAGACGGGACTGTCCTCCGGTGCTTGCAAAGGTTCCTCCGGCGGGGTATTTTCCATTGTCGCATCTTCCGGCGTTTTGGTTTTTGCCGCTATTTGTGTGCCCTGGCTGTTAATGGAGGTTGGCTCCGGCAGCAAAAGCTCGGTTGCTGTTACAAAGCGATAGCCCTCCTCCTGCAGCTTTTTAATAATTTGGGGCAGGGCGGCAGGGGTGTTTTTGGCGCCGTTGTGAAAAAGCATGACAGACCCGGGCTTTACCCGTTTTAAAACCCTTGTTACAATGTCTTGTGTGTCTAAATCTTTCCAATCAAGGCTATCCACATCCCACTGCAGTGTTTTGTGCCCAAGCTCTTGGGCAGCACGGATGACGGTGTTGTTATATTCGCCGTAAGGCCCACGAAAAAGAGTTGGTCGCACACCGGTGACGGCCTCAATCTTGTCAGCACAGCCAGCAATTTCTTCTTTAACTTTTTGGGTAGAAAGCTGATTGATGTGAGGGTGTGTGTCAGAGTGGTTCATAATCTCGTGACCCTTGTCGGCAAACTTTTTCACAGAATTTGGGTATTTTTCAACCCAACTGCCCACCATAAAAAAGGTAGCTTTCACCTGATAGGTATCTAAAATTTCAATCAGCTGGTCGGTGTCGGCATCGTCCCAGGCAGCATCAAAGGTCAGAGCGCAAACCTTTTCGTCGCCCCGGTCAACATTGTAAATAGGCAACAAGCGCTCGGTCATCTCTTCATTAAAAACCGATGTTGCAGCATTTGAACTGAAAAAAAAAGTCAAAACAGCACAGAGGAGCAAGGCGCCATAAGCAAATAGCATTTTCTTGTTAACAACCAGAATTCTCATGATTTCATAGCCTTTCTGGCTCACAAAAATAAAAGCCGGCAGAACGAAAGATGCGTTGCATTTTTATCCGACGGCATAACGCTCTCGCCGTGAGCCCGGCGGGGCATCTGTTACCATGTATATGCTGCAAGGGAAAGGAGTATGCTCTTAGAGAGGAGCGACTCTGTCCGCTCGATAAAAAAACACGCTTTTTCCCTTATGGAAAAAGCGTGTTTTTTATTGTTTGATTTATTCCGTAGTTTACTGCGCTAAAACCTTGTCCAAGGCGCAGAGCAGGGCCACTTTTGCACTTTCATAGGTCAGGCCGCCTTGCAGATAAACCGCAAAAGGCTCACGGATGGGTGCATCGGCCGAGATTTCAATGCTGGCGCCTGAAACAAAGGTACCGGCAGCCATAATAACCGGGCTTTCATAGCCGGGCATATCCCAGGGCTCAGGGCAAACCTGACTGTCAATGGGGGAGCCTTTTTGAATGCCCTGGCAAAAAGCACAAACCTTTTCGGCACTACCTAACCGAATGGCCTGAATAATGTCGGTGCGCAGACTATCGGCTGTGGGGCAAACATCATAGCCGGCAAGTTCAAAAACCCGGGCTGCCAAAGCAGCGGATTTTAAGCTTTGCATAACCGTGTGAGGCGCTAAAAACAACCCCTGGAAAAAGAGACGATTCACCCCTAAGGTTGCACCCACCTCACCGCCAATGCCGGGGGAGGTTAAACGGGCGGCTGCCATCTCCACCAAGTCGCGGCGACCGGCAATATAGCCACCCGTAGGTGCCAGGCCGCCACCGGGATTTTTAATGAGCGAGCCGGCCATTAAGTCGGCACCAACAGCAGTTGGCTCTTTTTCTTCAACAAATTCGCCATAGCAATTATCCACCATGCAAATCACATCGGGACGAATATTTTTAATAAAGTCAATGAGCTCTTTAAGGTCACAAATGGAAAGGGATTTGCGCCAAGCATAGCCTTTTGATCGCTGCATGGCCACCATTTTAACAGAGGGGTCAAGGGCGGCTTTAATGGCATCATAATCCGGCGAGCCGTCAAAAAGCAGAGGCACAACCTTGCTTTTCACACCCCAATCTGCCAAAGAGCCACTCCCTGCCTCTCCCCGCAGACCCACAACCTCTTCTAAGGTGTCATAGGGTGTGTCGGTGGCAAAGAGCACCGTGTCGCCCGGGCGCAAAACGCCAAAAAAGCAGGCGGCAAGGGCATGGGTTCCCGAAACAATCTGCTGACGGACCAAAGCGGCCTCAGCGCCAAAAACCGAGGCATAAATCCGATCTAAAGCGTCACGGCCGGCATCATCATAGCCATAGCCGGTGGTACCTAACAGGTGTCGCTCGCTAACGCCCTCTTCATGAAAGGCAGCAAGCACCTTTGCCTGATTGGCCTCAGCCAGCGCTTCAAATCGACGAAAAGGCTCAGTCATATCCTCTTCAGCCCGCCGCAAAAGAGCAATGGCTTGGTCGCTGATGCCGTAGGCATTTTTCATAATCTGATTCATCAAAGTGTATATACTTCCTTTGCTGACAAAACGCGAACGCCGCCATTTGTGAAAGCTTTTTCAGCAGCGTCAGCATTGTCTGTTTTCATAATAACATAGGCTTCGTTTTCTTTTTTGCTAACGAAGGCATAGAGATACTCAAGGGCAACATCGTTATCTCTTAAAAGACACAGAGCCTTATTGAGTCCCGAGGGTTCATCATTAATTTCTACAACGATGACCTCGGTTGATTTAACCATAATGTCTTGTTTTTCTAAAATTGCAACTGCTTTTTCCGGGTCCTGCACAATCATTCTGAGAATGCCGAAATCGGTGGTGTCGGCAATAGACAGCGCACGAATGTTAATGCCGCCTTCTGCCAGTGCAGTGGTAATCTTAGAGAGCTTACCTCTGGCATTTTCTACAAATACAGAAATTTGTTTAACTCGTTCCATAATGATTCCGTCCTTTCTTATATTAAAAATAAAAGAGAAATCTACATTTTATTGCTCATATCCCAATGCAAAGGCCTTTTGGTTTAACTCCAAAAACTTTGCGGGAACAGCGTCCACAAGAGCACCCTCCCAGATTTCTTTAGAAAGGGGAGAGTTTTTTGCCATAACGCCGATTAAAGCCACATTCACAGCCTTAATGTTGCCGGCTTGCTTCGCAAGTTCCAAGGCATCGCAGGTAATGATGTTAATGCCTTTTTCTTCAATAGTTTTGGTTATGTTCTCAGGATATGACATAGCACCTGTAATAACCGGCATGGGATTGGTTTTTTGGGTGTTCACAATCATCACGCCGTCTTTTTTCAAATAGGGCAGGCTGCGATAAGCCTCAAGCTCTTCAAAGGCAATAATCATGTCGGCTTCGCCTTTTTCAATGACGGGAGAATCCACACGGTCACCATATTTAACATAGGTTACCACGCTGCCGCCCCGCTGGCTCATGCCGTGAACCTCAGATAATTTAACTTGTTTACCGGCGCGCATAGCAGCGGCACCTAAAATGCGACTGGCAAGGAGTGTACCCTGTCCGCCAACGCCTACAATCATAATATTCATAAAAACCTCCATCCGCCCCAAAGGGAGCGCTGTGTTATTTTAAGCAAAGCTTTATTTTTGAACAATAGCGCCGAATTTGCAAACATTAACGCAAAGACCGCAACCATTGCACAAGGTGTCATCAATCACCGGGCCGTTTTCTGTCATAGAAATGGCGGGACAACCCAGCTTCATGCACATTTTGCAGTTTTTGCAGGCGTCGGTAATGGTGCAGCAACCGGTGTAGCCGGCCTTTTTCAGCAATGCGCAGGGACGCTGTGCAATAATAACAGAGGGCGCTTCTGTTGCCAAATGCTCACGCAGAACCTTTTCAAAATTATCCACATCAAAGGGATCCGCCACGGTGACCAGGTCAACGCCCAGGGCAAGACAAAGCTTTTCTAAATCCACCTGGCGAGTGGGCTCACCTTTAATAGTAAAGCCGGTTGAGGGGTTATCCTGATGACCGGTCATGCCGGTAATGGAATTATCCAGAATAATTACAGTTGAAGTGCCTTTGTTGTAGACCATGTCCATAAGGCCGGTAACGCCGGAATGGAGGAAGGTGGAATCGCCCAAAACGGCAACTGACTTTTGCGCAAATTCGCGGCCACGCGCTTTTTCCATGCCATGCAGACCGGAAATGCTGGCGCCCATGCAAATGATGGTATCAATGCTGTCTAGGGGTTTGGCACAACCTAAGGAATAACAACCAATGTCGCCACTTGCGGCAATCTTTAGTTTATTCAAAACATAAAATACGCCACGGTGGGAGCAGCCGGGGCACATAACAGGCGGACGAACGGGGATTTCTTCGTCTACCGAATAGGTTTCGGCAGCTTTTTCGCCGGCTATTTTTTCCCGGAGCAGTGAAGCGGAATATTCACCTAACAGTGTGAGCTCGTCTTTGCCCCTGACAGAAAGACCCATGGCCCTAATCTGCCGTTCTAAAACGGGGTCTAATTCTTCAATCACATAGCAAACATCCACCTTGCTGACAAAATCAGCAATCAGGTTTTTGGGCAAGGGGTTTACCATACCCAGTTTCAAGAAGGAAGCATCGGGGAATGCTTCACGAGCATATTGATAGGCAATACCAGCGGTAATGATACCAATTTTTGTGTCCTGCATTTCCACACGGTTTAAAGCGGAGCTTTCACCAAATTCTGAGAGGGCTTCCATGCGTTTTTCCACAACGATGTGTCGGGGTCTTGCATTGGCGGGTACCATAACATTTTTAGAGGCATCCTTCTGATAGTCCCGAACCGGTACATCTTCACGGGGAAAGAGCTCAACCTCGCTCTGTGAGTGGGCCACACGGGTGGTCAGACGAATCATAACCGGGGTGTCAAACTTTTCGCTGATGGCATATGCCTCTTTTACAAAGTCACGGCACTCGGCACTGTCGGCAGGCTCTAACATCGGCACTTTGGCAGCGATGGCATAGTTGCGGCTGTCCTGCTCGTTTTGTGAGCTATGCATGCCTGGGTCGTCGGCAACACAAAGGACCAAACCTGCATTAACGCCAATGTAGCTCATGGTAAAGAGAGGGTCTGCTGCCACATTCACGCCAACATGCTTCATGGCAGAAAGAGAGCGGGCGCCGGCAATAGCAGCACCGGAAGCCACCTCAACAGCCACCTTTTCATTGGGTGCCCATTCGGCGTATATTTCATCATATTTAGCAATAAACTCTGTAATTTCGGTACTGGGAGTACCCGGATAAGAGGAAGCAACCCGCACGCCTGCTTCATAGGCGCCTCGTGCAATCGCTTCGTTGCCAAGCATTAATTTTTTCATAGTTTCAAAGCCTTTCTGCCCGAAGAAATTGGGTGCGGCTGTTTGCATCGGGCTGGCAAAACAGCAGGGATTTATCTGTTAGCGGCAAGGATGCTATCTCTGGTCGATGACGCGCTTAGCCTTGCCTGCAGTACGCGGGATGCTCTTGGGTGCCATCAGCTTAACCTTAGCAGAAAGGCCCAGCACCACCTGCAATTTGTGCTTAATGTTCTTTTCCACCATTTCAAGCTGTGTAAAGCTTTCCAAGAGAGTGGCATCGGCCAATTCAACCTGAACTTCCAACTGGTCGGTATAGCCTTTTTTGGTGACAATTAACTGATAGTGAGGGGCAATGTGCTCCATACCCACCAAAACGCTTTCAATCTGCGAGGGGAAAACATTAACGCCACGAATGATGAGCATGTCGTCGGTACGACCCTGAATTTTTGCCATACGGCGATTGGTACGACCGCACTGGCAACGCTCATCGATTAAATATGAAATATCCTTTGTGCGATAACGCAGCATAGGAATGCCTTCTTTGTTAATGGTGGTAATAACCACCTCGCCGGTTTCTCCGTCGGGGAGAACTTCACCGGTTTTGGGGTCAATAATTTCATAAATAAAGCAATCTTCAGCAATGTGCTGACCGTTTTTATAAATACATTCGCCGGCAACACCGGGACCCATAACCTCTGAAAGACCATAGTTCTCTGTTGCCAAAACCCCCAGCTTGTCTTCCAAAACAGCTCGCATCTCTTCGGTGTGACCCTCTGACCCCAGCATGGCAAGACGCAGCTTAAAGTCTTCTTTTTTATAGCCCATTTCCTCCATCACTTCAGATAAATGGAGAGCATAAGAGGGTGTTGCGACCAAGAGGGTTGTGCCAAAGTCTTTCATGAGCATAACCTGTTTTTCAGAATTGCCGCTTGAAATGGGAATGATGGTAGAGCCCAAACGCTCCAAACCATAGTGAAGACCCAAAGCACCGGTGAACAGGCCATAACCAAAGGCAATCTGCGCAATGTCTTCGTCGCTGCCGCCGGCCTGCACCACAAGACGAGCAATCAAATCAGACCATACATCTAAGTCCCGCTTTGTATAGCCCACAACGGTAGGTTTGCCGGTGGTACCGCTGGAAGCGTGCACGCGCACGATTTTTTTCATGGGAACAGCAAAAAGCCCAAAAGGATAGTTATCCCGCAGGTCGCTCTTTACGGTAAAAGGGATTTTCTGCAAATCAGAAAGAGTCTGAATATGAGATGGCTTCAGACCAATTTCGTCAAATCTCTTTTTATACATGGGAACATTTTCATATGTGTAGGCAACGGTCTCTTTCAGCCGTTCAAGCTGCAGAGCGTTCATCTCCTGGCGTGTCATACATTCCAGATGTTCTTGATAAAATTGCATAATACAGACTCCTCACATGTTGAAATTAGAAAAATTACAGACCTTCAAAAGCCGTATCCAAAGCGGCGGGGTCATACTTTTTAGTGAAAAGACTCACCAAAGGCGTTACCAGAACTGAAACAGCCATAGCACAAACGCCAAAGTTTTGTGATAAATTACTTGCCGCTAAAAAGCTGTCGGTTATGGTGTAATACAGGGTGCAACCGCCAACGACCAAAAGGCCGGATAAAAGTCCCCACCAAACGCCTGCACGGGTAATTCTTTTTGAATATAAACCCCAGAAATATGGCCCGATAAAGCAACCGGCAACCACACCCCAGGAAAAAGACATGAGCTGCATGATAAAGGCAATTTTAAAGCTTGCAAAAACAAAGGATGCAGCCACAAATAAAAAGCAGAGAAAACGCATGAGTACCATTTGTTTCTTTTTATCATAATCGGGCTTTACCACCGGCAATAAGTCAACGGCAATGGCAGAGCTTGAGGTCAACACAATAGATGAAAGGGTTGACATTGAGGCAGAAAGCACCAAAAGTAAAATCAGGCTTAAAATCATGTTTGTCCACAAATTGCCCGAAAGTGCATTCATAAGCATTTGTGGGACAACGGCATCATAATTGTTGCCGACGGGGAGCGTGTTGTTTAAATATAAACGACCAAAGGTGCCCATAATATAAGCGCCGACACCAATAACAAGGGCAAAGGTTGTCGAAACAATGGCAGCTTTTCCAATGTGTTTTTCATCACTGATGGCATAGTATTTATGAATCATCTGGGGCAGACCCAAAGTGCCAAAACTTGTAAGCAAAACATTCATCAGCAAAAAGGACCATTTAGAGCCGCCCGTAATGCTGATTAAGGAGGGGTCAATAGCAGCAAGCCTTGAAAAACCCTCGGCAAATCCGCCAACCACGGGATTTGATACAATAACCGCCACCATGGCAATAACGCCAACCAGCATGATGATACCCTGAATAAAGTCAGTAATAACAGTGGCAACATAGCCGCCTAAAACCAAATAAATACCGGTTAACAGGGCAATGATGAACATGCAGACAACATCACCATGAGCACCAAAGACGGGGAAAATTTGTGAAAATAAATACCCCAGACCTTTATAAACCGTGGCGCAGTAAGGCACCAGAAAAACAAAAATGATAAGAGCGGCATAAACTTTCATGCTGGGGGAAAGAAATCGTTTTTCAAAAAACTCAGGCATGGTAGAGGCGTTTAGATTGTGGGTCATACGCCGGGTACGGCGAGCTAGCAAAAACCAGGCCAGCAGGCAACCAATTAAAGCGTTGCCAATACCAATCCAAATACCGCCAATGCCAACCGTCCAGCCGGTGCGACCGGCATAACCGATAAAAATAACGGCGGAAAAATATGAGGTGCCATAAGCAAAAGCGCTAATCCAGGGGCCAATGTTGCGTCCGCCCAGCAAAAAGCCCTCCATGGTTTTTGACTGCTTAGAGCTTTTGATGCCTATGAAAACCATCAATAAAACAAACAAGCATAAAAAAATGCAGGCTACAATTTGTGTCATAGTTAACTCCGTTCCTAAACTTCTGTGTGATTGTAAAAGGTTCAATATAGCGTACATAGTCTATTGTATATTTTTTGGCGGAAAAAGTCAATAGAAAATCCTTATTTTAACGGATAAACACAGAGAAACTGTATAACAAAAAGTAAAAAAGGGAACAAATAATGGTAACAATAATCGCAAAGGAGTTTTTTTGTATGCAATTAGCAGGAACGCAAACTGAACAAAACTTAAGAACGGCATTTGCCGGAGAATCCCAGGCGCGAAACAAGTATACCTATTATGCTTCTGCAGCAGCAAAAGAGGGCTATGAACAAATAGCCGAAATTTTTGCAGAGACAGCCAAAAATGAAATGGCTCATGCAAAAATTTGGTTCAAGCTGTTAGGCGGCATCACCAACACAAAAGATAATTTGAAAGAAAGTGCAGCGGCTGAAAACAGCGAATGGACAGAAATGTATGCCGAATTTGCCAAAACGGCAAAGGAAGAAGGGTTTGACTCCGTTGCCAGACTGTTTACTGCGGTGGGAGAAATTGAAAAAGAGCACGAAGAAAGATACAAAGCCCTGATTGAAAATTTAGAGAAAAACCAAGTGTTTTCCCGCCAAGAAGAAGCGGTATGGATTTGTCGGAACTGCGGACATATCCACAAAGGAAAAGAAGCACCGGAGGCTTGCCCGGTTTGTGCCCATCCCAAAGCATATTTTGAAATCAGAGCAAAGAATTATTAAAAACAGGCAGAAAAAACCACCCGTGCTCGTAGCACGGGTGGATATTTATTAGCTATTTTATGCAAAGCTTTACCAGATTTCAACCACGGCAAAGCCTGCCTCTTCAATTTTGTTTTTAATGAGGGCATCTTCCACGGGTTTCTCGTAAGTAACCAAAGCAACGCCTTTTTCTAAGTCAACCGTGCCGGAGAGACCGCCAATTTCCCCAATTATTTCTTCAACACGGGCTTTGCAGTGCTCACAATGCATGCCTTCAATTTTAAAGGTCTTTTGCAGGATGGCGGCTTGCGAATCACAGCCGTTACAGGTGTCAGCGTGGGGGCAACCAATACATTTGACGCCTTTTTTCTTGGCCTTAACAATGTAAGAAAGTGCTGCCCCTGCGAGAATGATTAAAAGAATGATAGCAACTGCCGTTTTCATGTCTTTACATCTCCTTGCCTGTAAGGCTTGTTTTTACAGCTTTATTGGCATGCATCCCCATGACGATAATTGCGGCGGTGATACAAAGAACGGCAATCAGTCCACCGATTACACCAACCATATTAAGCCTGTCGCCAACAATGAAAGAGCCAATGGTATAAACAAGATAGGCCGCTGTGTAACCGACACCAAGCTGAAGACCAATGCCGCCCCAGAACCATTTTGCGCTTTTCATTTCGGCATTCATGGCACCTATGGCCGCAAAACATGGCGGTGAATAGAGATTGAACACTAAATAGGCAAGGGCAGCCACCTTTGTAATTGCCATAATGCCGGCAACCTCGCCGCCTGCACCCTCCATAAGCGCCAGTTCTTCCGTATTAATGAGATTTTCAAGACCAACAAAGCAAACGGCTAAAGTGCCCACAACATTTTCTTTGGCAATAAAGCCTGTGATGGCTGCTGCTGCCAACTGCCAGGAGAGAACGCCAACGACAGGAAAGAGCAGATAGGCAAAAGGAGATGCCAAAGAAGCGAGGATGGATTGGTCGGCCGATTCGGCAACCGAAAAGCTCCAGGTAAAAGATTGCATCAGCTGCACAGCCATGTTGCAGAGAAGAATGATGGTAGCGGCTTTTACAATGTAAGCCCAACCACGACTGCACATAGACTTGAATGCACCCCACAGTGATGGCGCCCTATAGTCGGGAAGTTCAATGATAAAAAAGTTCTTTCTTGCCTTATATCCTGTTACAAAGTTAATGAGCAGAGCACCCAAAAAAATAAGTGCAATGCCGGCAAAATACATGAGTGCGCTAAGCCACCAGGCGTCCCCGAAAAAGGCGCCGGCAAAAAGGGCAATAACCGGAATTTTGGCACCGCAAGGCATAAAGGGGGCAAGCATGGCAGAGGCTCTGCGTTCCCGCTCATTGCGAATGGTACGGCTTGCCATAACTCCGGGAACAGCACAGCCAATGGCGATTACAAAGGGAATCACTGATTTGCCGGAAAGACCAACTTTTTTAAAGATGGGGTCAAGCACAACAGCGGCACGGGACATATATCCGCAGTCCTCTAAGAGAGCAATGAGGAAATACATGACCATAACAAGAGGAAGAAAACCAACAACGGCAACCAAACCGCCAATAACACCATCAACCAAAATGGCAGGAATCAGAGGATTTGCATTTTCAAAGAATCCGCCGACCCAGCCCTGAAAACTTTCAAGAATGGGAACAAGTCCGGGAATGAATGTTCCGTTTTCAAACTCGTAACCGTCGGCAATCCAGGTGCCAAGCGTGGTTTGGGAAATGTAGAACACAAGGAACATAACAGCGGCAAAAATCGGAATACCCAGCCACTTATTTGTAAGAACAGCATCAATCTTATCGCCAATGTTCTTATCCTTAGTAAAAACTTTGCGGGTTTCAACATCCCCTACAATTTTATTGACAAAGTCAAAGCGCTTACGGTCGGCCATGTTGACAGCCATCTTATCCGTCAGGTCAACATAAGTTTGTATGTAAGGAGCGCTTTGGCTTTTGCCTACCTGTGCAACAGCTGTTCCAATGAGCATTTTTAATCCGTCTGCCGAAGTAGAAATGGTTTTAACAACAGGACAGTGCAGTTTTGCCGAAAGTGCATCGGCATCAATTTCGTTACCCTTTTTTTCATTAATATCACTTTTGTTTAAAGCAACAACAACAGGGATGCCAAGCTCTAAAAGCTGTGTAGTAAAAAAGAGGCTGCGACTTAAATTATCAGCATCCACAATGTTAATGATAACATCGGGGTTTTCGCTCTTAACATAAGTGCTTGCGATGCTTTCTTCACTGGTGAAAGGGGACATGGAGTAAGCACCGGGGAGGTCAACAGCAACAAGCTGTTCGTTTTCTGCATATGCTTTCTTTATAAGGTGTTCCTTTTTATCTACCGTAACGCCCGCCCAGTTACCAACCTTTTCGTTGCGACCTGTTAAAGCGTTATACATGGTGGTTTTGCCTGAATTTGGATTGCCTGCCAAAGCAATTCTCATGTGTGTTCCTCCTTGTTTCTATGTTTTCTTATTGAACAAGCACGAGTTAGCGGTTGCTAACTTTGGTGCAAAAATAAAAAACTTTAAAAAGACAATTAAACTAAAATGGCTTCTGCAAGCTGCCGGTCAATGCTGTAACGACCATCTTTGATAGACACAACACAACTGTTTTTGCGGCGAGAGACAACAGAGATGGTTTCACCGCTGTAGCATCCCAGAGAAAATAAAAAAGAATTTAATTCTTCATCATCGGTTGCAATAGCAGAAATAATGTAATCTTTTCCCATTGTTGCTTCCATAAGATTCATAGTGAATGCGCCTCTTCTTTCCAGTCATCTAAAACAGATTTTATGTACATAGCCTATGTACACCTATTAGTTAGCCTCTGCTAACCATGGGGTATTATATCACGAGAAACAAGCTGTGTCAAGTGCTTTTTGAAAATTTTGTTAATGAGCATAAAGAGAGCGACAACATCTTTTAAAAAAGGCAAAATAATGACAAAAAACAAGGCCGCTTGTGTATGACAAACGGCCATTTTAAATGCTATTTTGTATCTTGGTCAATAAAAGTTGCTTCAAGCTTTGAATATAAAATCTTTTGGCTGGTGTAAAGACCTGTATAGCCCGACATAACATAACTGATGGCACAAGCCAGAGCAAAAAGCAAAATACCGTTTGCGCCAAACACCTCGATTGACAAAATGAAAGAGGCAATGGGACAATTCACAACGCCACAGAAAAGACAAACAAAACCAATGGCGGCAGCAAAACCGGGGTCGAGCCCCAATAGGGGACCTATTACACAACCAAAGGTTGAGCCCACAAAAAAGACGGGCACAATTTCGCCGCCTTTAAAACCAGCCGAAAGGGTAATGGCGGTGAAGAGAATTTTCAATAAAAATGCCTCATAGTTTGCATTTCCCCGCAAAGCTTCGCTAATCACATGCATGCCTGCGCCGTTATAATCGGTGGTGCCTAAAACCAAAGTTAATAAAACGATTAAGGCGGAGCCGACCAGGGTACGCAGGTAGGCGTTGGGGATATAAACTTTTACATAATGCTCACCTTTTTTGATGGTCTGACAAAACAGAATGCTCACCAGGGCGCACAAAACAGCCAAAATCACAACCTTCAGCACAATCCCTGCCGACAAGGCAGGAAAAATGATGGCCGAAAAGCGAACAGGCTCAACGGAAAATGAAGACGCCACCGAAAAAGCAATGATGGAAGAGAACAGGCAGGGCACCAAAGCAGCATAGTGCATCATGCCCACCGTGACAACCTCAAGGGCGAAAACAACGGCGGTCAGCGGTGTGCCAAAAAGCGCAGAAAAAGCACCACTCATGCCCGCCATAACCACAATGTGCATATCTTTTTTATTTAGGCGAAGCATTTTGCCCACAGAGTTACCAATGCTGCCGCCCAGTTGAAGAGCAGCCCCCTCGCGACCGGCCGAGCCACCCAACAGATGGGTGATGATGGTGCTGACAAAAATCAAGGGCGCCATAATAAGAGGCACCTGATTTTCTGTTTTCACCGATTCTATAACTCTGTTTGTATCCAATTTTCCAAATTTTTTGCAAAGTTTGTATAAAAATGTAATAAGCAAACCACCCAAAGGCAGCAAATAAATTAATTGGGGAAGGTGAAAGCGCAGTTCGGTTACATGCTCGATGCCAATGTGAAAAACGCTTCCGATTAAGCCGGCAGCCATGCCGACAATCACAGAAACACCCAGCCATTTAAAGAGTGCCAGGGGATATTGCCCAATGCTTTTTATCAATGATTTTGTCTTTTCCATTATTTTTTCTCCTTAAAAAAGGGATGTAAAACGAGTTACATCCCTTTCAAAGTCTTTTTATTATTTCTCTTCGGTGTTAAGCTTTGCTAACTCTAATTTTGTCTGTCTTCTGTTTTTAACCTCATCGGCCATGGGTTTAATATCACCGGCTGCAGTCAATGCCATTCGGGTGAATACAGGACCAAATAACTCATAAATGAGCACGGCAAACAGTGTGATGTTTCGAATTAAGTTGCCTTCAGCACCCAATGCCATAGCGGTTGTGCACATGCCCAGAGCAACGCCGGCCTGGGGCAACAGAGTGATACCTAAATATTTATAAGTAGAGGGCGCGCAGTCTGTTGCTTTTGCGCTGGCGTATGCGCCAAAGTATTTGCCGAGGGAACGGAAAACGATGTAAACAACGCCAACAATAACAATGGCATAATCTGCAAACACATTCAGCTCAAGCTCAGCGCCGCTGATGACAAAGAACAGAGCAAAAAGCGGAGAAGTCCACTTATCAGCCCGCTCCATCAGGTCTTTAGAAAGGTCACAGGTATTGCAGAAGATGGTGCCAAGCATCATGCACACCAAAAGAGAAGAGAAGCTGATGTGCACCGCGCCAATGTGGAAATCGAGCATGGAAAGTGACACAGTTAGCAATACAAAAGCAATGGATAAATTCAGGCGGTTTGTGTTTGAGTTAAAGAGCTTTTCAAGCCATGTTAAAACAAAGCCCATTAAAGCGCCTAAGCCCAAAGAACAAACAATTTCAACCAAGGGATTAACGAAAATGGAAACAGTATCAACCGCACCCACAATCAAAGACTTTGTAATGCCGAAAGAAACAGCAAAAACAATCAGACCAACCGCGTCATCCAAAGCAACGATGGGAAGAAGCAGGCTGGTGAGAGGGCCCTTTGCCTTATACTGACGAACAACCATCAAGGTCGCAGCAGGTGCTGTTGCCGTGGCGATAGCACCCAAGGTAATAAGCTGAGGCACAGAGAGTTTATCGGGCATTAAAAGATGCAGACCATAAAGTGCCAAATCAACAAAGAGCGTGGCCACAAGTGCCTGCACAATGCCGATAATCAAGGCTTGTCGTCCTGTCTTTTTCAGGTCGCTTGCGCGAAATTCATTACCAATGGAAAAAGCAATAAAGCCTAAAGCAACATCGGCAATTAAACCAAGCTTTTCCATAGATTCGGCAGAGTTAAAACCTAAGCCTTCTATTTTTAAAGCACCCAGACAATAAGGACCAACCAGCACGCCTGCCACCAGATAAGCCGTTACAGCAGGCAGCTTTAAGCGCTTAAAAACTCTTGTCATTAAAAGCCCTGCAAACAGGGCGATGGATACAGAAAGTAATGTACTCATTTTGAATATGTAACCTCTTTTCTTTAATTGGATAAACATTTAACCTCAACCATTATAGCAGATTGAATTATCAAAGTCAAACAATTTAATATGTTTAACTGTCATAAAAAAAGAGAATTCGACATTCTTTTTTTTGAACATAATCATACTATGCAATGTTTTAAAAGAGTGTGAAAAAACTCATAAATTGCAGAACATGTTAAAGAGAGCAATAAAAATCTTGACAAAAAACAAGAATTTGTATACAATATTTTGAGGGGAACGGGTGAAGCGACAAGGCGTTGCTTTAACCTTTTTGCAGTTATTAATGCCTCTGGCAATTAACCAATAAATTTTAGGAGGACACCGTGATGAAAAAGATTTACGAAGGAAAAACAAAAGATGTATTTAGTCTTGACAATGGCAATGTTTTGCTGAAATTTAAAGACGATTGCACCGGCAAAGACGGTGTGTTTGACCCGGGTGAAAACACTGTTGGTCTGCAGATTGAGGGCATTGGCAAGGCAAATCTTAAGACCTCTGTTTATTATTTTGATTTGTTGAAAAAGGCAGGCATCAAAACTCACTATGTAAGCGCTAATGTAGACGATGCTACCATGGAAGTGCTTCCCGGCAAGGTGTTTGGTCACGGTCTTGAAGTTATTTGCCGCCTTGTTGCAACCGGCAGCTTCATCCGCCGTTATGGTGAATATATTGAAGACGGCACAGTTTTAGAGGGCGGCTATGTTGAATGCACCTTTAAAAACGACGAAAAGGGTGATCCGCTGGTAACAGCCGAGGGTCTGGCAGCTTTAGGCGTTATGAGTGAAGACATGTTTAAGAGCATGAAGGAACAAACCTTAAAAATCACCAAAATTGTGGCAGACGATTTAAAAACCATCGGTCTCGACCTGTGGGATATTAAATTTGAATTTGGCTACAACGGCGACGAGGTTATTTTAATTGACGAAATTGCCTCCGGCAACATGCGCGTTTATAAAGGCGATGAGATTGTAAATCCCGTTGACTTGACAGAAATGATTCTGAATCGGTAATCAAGAAGATATTAGCAGGCAGCTCGTGTTACATGGGTTGCCTGTTTTTGCAAAAGCCCAGTTGCAAAAGGTGTGCAAAATGGAAAGGGAGAATGTTTGTGAAATACAGAATTGAACACGACTCCATGGGCGATGTCCGGGTTCCTGCCGACAAGCTGTGGGGCGCACAAACCCAGAGAAGCCTTGAAAATTTTGAAATTGGTACGGGAATTGAAACCATGCCTGCCGAAATCATTTATGCCTTTGGCGTTTTAAAAAAGGCGGCAGCTCTTGCAAACCATGCGCTTCGTCCCGAAAAAATGAGCGGGAGCAAGAAAGATGCCATTGTAAAGGTTTGCCACGAGGTGATGGCAGGGGCACTTTGTGACCATTTTCCTTTGGTGGTGTGGCAAACCGGTTCGGGCACCCAGTCCAACATGAATGTCAATGAGGTGATTGCCAATCGTGGCAACGAAATTTTAAAAGAAAAGTTTTTGCATCCCAATGACGATGTGAACATGAGCCAATCCTCAAACGATACTTTTCCCACGGCTATGCACATTGCGGCTGTTTTAGCTTTGGAAGAAAAGCTTTTGCCTGCAGTTTCTGAATTGATCGAAACCCTCCGGCGTCTTGAAAAAGAAAACGAAGGCATTGTGAAGAGTGGTCGCACACATCTGCAAGATGCGACGCCCATCACATTCAGTCAGGAAATCAGCGGGTGGCGGGCAAGCCTTGAAAAAGATGTTGAACTTATAAAGCGCGCCTTAGAGCCTTTATATGAACTGGCTTTGGGTGGCACAGCAGTGGGCACAGGCTTAAATGCGCCCAAAGAATTTGGCTCTATGGTTGCAGCATGCGTTGCAGACATTACCGGCAAACCCTTTGTGACGGCTGAAAACAAATTCCACGCCCTGACCTCAAAGGACGAGCTTGTGTTTGCACATGGCGCCATGAAAGCGTTGGCTTGCGACATGATGAAAATTGCCAATGATATCCGCTGGCTTGCTTCAGGTCCACGAGATGGTCTGGGGGAAATATTCATTCCCGAAAATGAGCCCGGCTCATCCATTATGCCCGGTAAGGTTAACCCCACACAATGCGAGGCGGTGACTATGGTTTGTGTGCAGGTTATGGGTAATGATGTGGCTGTGGGCATGGCGGCATCGCAGGGCAATTTTGAGTTGAATGTTTTTATGCCGGTTTGTGCCTATAATTTTTTGCAGTCGGCAAGATTGATGGCCGAGGCGATTACTTCTTTTAACAAAAATTGTGCGGTGGGCATTTGTGCCAATCGGGAAAAAATGCACCACAACCTGCATAACTCTTTAATGCTTGTAACGGCTTTAAATCCCTACATTGGCTATGAAAATGCGGCAAAAACCGCAAAAAAAGCCTATCAGGAAAACATCTCTTTAAAAGAAGCCTGCATTGCCCTTGGTTTTTTGACAGAGGAAAAATTTGACGAGGTTTTCCGACCCGAAGAGATGGTATAATTCTGAAAGCCGTGCAATAAAGATAGTAAATATCTGCTAAAATCACATAAAAAAGTATACGCCCGAAGCAAAAAGATGAAAGGTCTTTGCTTCGGGTCTTTAATTTAATATATATGAAAAAAATGGTTAAAAGTATTGATTTAAATGTGCATTTGTGATACAATATTGTCCTAAGTATACATTTGAGAGGAAGATTATCGTGCAAAAGCTGGGACTCAACGAAATCAGAGAGAAATATTTATCATTTTTTGAAAGCAAAGAGCATTACAGAATGCCGAGCTTTTCACTAGTGCCTGAAAACGACCCCAGTCTGCTTTTGATTAATGCCGGCATGGCGCCCTTAAAGCCATATTTCACCGGTCGTCAAAAGCCGCCTAAAAGTCGTGTTACCACCTGCCAGAAGTGCATCCGCACACCTGACATTGAGCGCGTGGGTAAAACCGCCCGCCACGGCACATTCTTTGAAATGCTGGGCAACTTTTCTTTTGGTGATTACTTCAAGCGTGAAGCCATTAACTGGGGTTGGGAGTTTGCAACAAAGGTGCTTGAAATTCCTGTAGACCACCTGTATGTTACCGTATATCAGGACGACGATGAAGCTCATGATATCTGGACACAGGAAATCGGCGTTGCCCCTGACCATGTGGTGCGCATGGGCAAAGAAGATAACTTCTGGGAAATCGGCACAGGTCCTTGTGGCCCCTGTTCAGAGCTCTACTATGACCGTGGACCCGAAAAGGGCTGCGGCTCACCGGATTGTACTGTGGGTTGCGAATGTGACCGCTTTGTTGAATTCTGGAATTTGGTTTTCACACAGTTTGACCGTCAGGAAGACGGTACCTATCTGCCTTTAGACCATCCTAACATTGATACGGGTATGGGTCTTGAGCGTATTGCCTGCATCATGCAGGATGTTGACTCTCTCTTTGATGTTGACACGATTTATAAAATATCCGAAAAAATTTGCGAAATGGCCAAGGTGGAATATAAGAAAGACGAAAAAACCGACATTTCTGTCCGTGTTGTAACAGACCACATCCGCAGCACCGTCTTTTTGGTTTCTGACGGCGTTCGTCCTTCTAACGAAGGTCGCGGCTATGTGCTGCGCCGTCTGCTGCGTCGTGCGGCTCGTCATGGTAAGCTGCTGGGTATTAACCATGCCTTTTTGGCAGAGCTGGCCGATACAGTTATCGAAGAGTCCAAGGGGGCATATCCCGCACTGGCTGAAAACCGCGATATGATTAAAAAGGTTATCAGCTTGGAAGAAGAACGGTTTATGCAGACCATTGACGCAGGTTTTCAGATTTTAACCGGCTTTATGGAAAGTCGCAAGCCCGAGGAAGAGGGCGCGCTGTTCTCCGGCGAGCAGGCCTTTAAGCTTTATGATACTTATGGATTCCCCATTGACCTGACCAGAGAAATTCTGGCAGAAAAAGGCATCAGCGTTGACGAAGAAGGCTTTAACCGTGAAATGCAGCAGCAAAGAGAGCGGGCAAGAGCCGCAACACGCGCTCATGTGGGCGATGCCGGTTGGGACGATAAGGTTGCCGATTTGTTAGCGCCTTTAGCTCCCACAAATTTTGTTGGCTATGAAAGCCTCACAGCAAAAGGCGAGGTTCTTTTGTTAATCAACGGCGACAGTGCGGCAGAGAGCCTCTGTGCCGGTGAAGAAGGCATTGTTGTTTTAGACCAGACACCGTTTTATGGTGAGGGTGGAGGTCAGGTAGGCGACATTGGTTACCTTACCGATGCTTTGTGTCGTGTAGAGGTGCTTGACACCAAAAAGACCGCAGATGGTAAGTACTATCACATTGTTAAAGTTTGCGAAGGTGAGCTGCAAAAGGGTGCCCAAGTGGAAGCGGCGGTTGATGCAGACTTTCGCGGTGCGGTTTCACGCAACCACAGCGTGACGCATCTCTTACAAAAGGCTTTGCGGAATCGCTTTGGCGCAGAAGTTGGTCAGGCAGGCTCTTTAGTGGAAAAAGACAGAATGCGTTTTGACTTTACCTTAACCCAGTCCATCACAGCAGAAGATTTAAAGGCTGTTGAGCTTGAAGTAAACCAGGCCATCTTAAAAGCTATGCCTGTTAGATGGGAAAACATGCCCATTGCCGATGCAAAAGCCCTGGGTGCTATGGCTATGTTTGGTGATAAGTATGGCGATGTTGTCCGCGTTGTGACCATGGGTGACTATTCCTTAGAGCTTTGCGGTGGTTGCCATGTAACAAACACTGCTCAAATCGGATTGTTTAAAATTTTATCCGAAAGCGGCGTTGCAGCCGGCGTTCGTCGAATTGAAGGCACAACCGGCTTGGGCGTTATGCAAGAGCTCTACGGCGTAGAGAACGAATTGCAAAATGCAGCAGCTGTTTTAAAATGCAACCTGCGTGATGTGGCACAAAAGGCAAAGAATCTGCAGGAAGAGTTAAAAGCTGCCAATGCGCAAATTGAATCCATGACAGCAAAAATGGCACAAAGTGCTGCCGGTGACCTGCTGGATAACGCTGTTGAAATTAACGGTGTGTCCGTTGTAACAGGCAAGCTTGAAAATGCAGGTCTTGATGCCCTTCGTGCCCTGGGTGACTCGATTAAAGAAAAATTACCTTGCTCATTTATTGCTTTGGCCGATGTTTCTGGCGGCAAGGTGACCTTTGTGACCATGGCCACAAAAGATGCTGTGGCTAAAGGTGTTCATGCAGGCAATATCATTCGTGAAATTGCCAAGGTTGCCGGTGGCGGCGGCGGCGGTCGCCCTGATTCTGCTCAGGCCGGCGGCAAGGATGCAAGCCGTGCAGACGAAGCTTTAGCACAAGCAGAACGCCTGGTTAAAGAATCGGTTCAGTGAGCCCGTTTTAGACAGTAAAAGTTTTGCAGAAAGAAGGTAGCGGTGCATTGAAGGTGAACATTCCAAACATACTAACACTGTTTCGACTCTTGTTAGTGCCTTTGTTTATCATTGTGTTTCACAGTGAGCAAAACATGCACCTGCTTGCCGCAATCATTTTTATTGTGGCAAGCCTTACAGATGTGGCAGATGGCTATATAGCCCGAAAGTATAATATGACCAGCCGATGGGGACAGCTCATGGACCCCTTGGCCGATAAGTGCATGCAGCTGGCGGTTATTATTTCTCTGTTCACCGCGGGGCAAGTGCCGGGATGGTTCATTCTTTTGCTGGTTGTTAAAGAAGTGACCATGATTACGGGCGGCGTGTTCTTATACAGCAAAAAAACATATGTGAAAGCCAACGCCGTTGGCAAGCTTAACACGGTTTTTCTGTTTTTGGTTATGTCGCTATTACTTTTCCTGCCCGATATGAACGGGGTGGTTAAAGAAATTCTGCTTGGTGTTTCAGCCATGCTTATGCTGCTGGCAGCTGCTACTTATTTGTATTTATATTTTGTGCATGATAAACAATTTAAGCAATATACATCCGGGGGCAGAAAGGAAGAACAGCTATGACAGTTTTAGGCTGGATTTTATTAGTAGCCGGTGCACTGGTCAACTTTTTAGCCAAGCCGATTTTGAAAAAGAAAACATCGGCAGAGGCAAACGAAAAAACACTACTCATTATTAAAACAATTGGACTGTGGCTGGTGATTATCGGCGCGGTTATGATTTTCATCGCAGGGGGTAAAGTGAATGTCGGAACAATTAGATAAAGTATATAATCCTAAAGAGGTTGAAGACAGACTGTATGCAGGCTGGGTGGATGCAGGCTATTTCACGCCAACGGCTGATCCGGATAAAAAGCCGTTTACCATCGTGATTCCGCCACCCAATGTAACCGGTCAGTTGCACATGGGTCATGCCATGGACGAAACCTTGCAGGACATTTTAATTCGCTATAAGCGTATGGCAGGTTTTTCAACCCTGTGGGTTCCCGGCACAGACCATGCCGGCATTGCCACACAGATTAAGGTTGAAGAAACCCTGCGCAAAGAAGAGGGTCTCACGCGTTATGATTTAGGTCGTGAAGCCTTCACAGAGCGGGTTTGGGACTGGAAAAACAAATTTGGTACACGCATCATTAACCAGCTGAAAAAACTGGGCAGCTCTTGCGACTGGACTCGTGAGCGCTTCACTATGGATGAAAACCTTTCCAAAGCCGTTAAAGAAGTGTTTGTCACCCTGTATGAAAAGGGTTTGATTTATCAGGGCGAAAGAATTATCAACTGGTGCCCGAGATGTATCACCGCATTGTCTGACGCCGAGGTAGAATATGCAGAACAGCAGGGTGCATTCTGGCACATTCGCTACCCGGTTAAAGACAGCGATGAGTCTTTTGTGATTGCCACAACTCGTCCCGAAACCCTTTTGGGCGATACCGCTGTGGCTGTTCACCCTGAAGATGAACGCTATGCGCATTTGGTGGGCAAAACCTTAATTCTGCCTTTGGTTGGCCGTGAAATTCCTGTTATTGCCGATGAATATGTTGATAAAGAGTTTGGTACCGGTGCTGTTAAAATTACACCAGCACACGACCCCAACGACTTTGAGGTTGGTGCTCGTCACAACCTGCCCATCATCAAGGTGCTTGACGACAGTGCTAAAATCAACGAAAACGGCGGCAAATACCAGGGTCTTGACCGCTATGAAGCCCGCAAGCAAATGCTTCATGACTTAGAAGAGCAGGGCTTTTTGGTTAAGACCGAAGAGCATGTTCACAATGTTGGTCAGTGCTATCGTTGCAGCACAACCGTTGAGCCCATCACATCACGCCAATGGTTTGTAAAGATGGGTCCTTTAGCAGAAAAAGCTTTAGAGGTCGTTAAAGACGGCACCATTCAGTTTGTGCCGGAACGCTTCTCAAAAACCTATATTAACTGGATGGAAAATGTGCACGATTGGTGCATTTCCAGACAGCTCTGGTGGGGACATCGCATTCCCGCTTATTATTGTGACGCTTGTGGCGAAACAGTTGTCAGCCGTGACCATGTTGAAACCTGCCCTAAGTGTGGTGCACCTGTCCGTCAGGATGAAGATGTGCTGGATACCTGGTTCAGCTCAGCTCTGTGGCCGTTCTCCACGCTGGGTTGGCCTGACAAAACTGAAGATTTGGATTATTTCTATCCCACCAGCGTTTTGGTTACGGGTTATGATATCATCTTCTTCTGGGTTGCCCGCATGATTTTCTCGGCTATGGAGCACATGGGCAAAGAGCCCTTCAGCCATGTTTTAATTCATGGTCTGGTTCGCGACTCACAGGGCCGGAAAATGTCGAAGTCACTTGGCAACGGCGTTGACCCTCTGGAAGTTATTGATAAATACGGTGCTGATGCCTTAAGATTTACCTTGGCAACCGGTAATTCACCGGGTAATGACATGCGTTATTCCGATGAGCGTGTTGAAGCCAGCCGTAACTTTGCCAATAAAATCTGGAACGCATCCCGCTTTGTACTCATGAACCTGACGGTTTCAGAGCGCAAGCTGCCCGATGCATCAGAAATGACTTTAGAAGATAAATGGATTTTGCATCAATATAACAGCTTGGTGAAAGAAGTAACCGACAACTTAGACCGCTTTGAGCTGGGTATTGCTGTTAACAAACTGTATGACTTTATCTGGGATGAGTTCTGCGATTGGTACATCGAATTAATCAAGCCTCGTCTGTATGATGAAGATTGCCCCACCAACAAAGCCGCACAATACACCTTGTCTTATGTGCTGTCCGGTGCTTTGGAACTTCTGCATCCCTTTATGCCCTTTATTACAGAAGAAATCTGGCAAAAACTGCCCCATGAGGGTGAAAGCATTGTCATTGCATCCTGGCCCACCTACAAAAGCAGCTTAGACTTTAAAGAAGAGGCCAAGAACATGGAACTGATTATGAGTGCTTTAAAGGCCATTCGTAATCAGCGTGCCGAAATGAACATTCCGCCTTCTAAAAAAGCTACTGTATATATTAAGACAGAAAAGCCCGAAGTATTTAGTCAGGGCACACTGTTCTTTGAAAAGCTGGCAAGTGCCTCCGAGGCCGTTGTTGTAGGTGAAGATTTTGTGGCACCGGCCAACGCTGTTTCCTGTGTTGTTGAAGGTGCACAGCTCTTCATGCCTTTAGACGATTTGGTGGACAAAGAGAAAGAACTGGCTCGCCTTTCTAAAGAAAAAGAACGCTTGATGGGCGAAATCAAGCGTGTTGAAGGCAAGTTAAACAACCAGGGCTTTATGGCAAAAGCCCCCGAAAAGGTTGTTGAAGAGGAACGCCAGAAAGAAGCAAAATATCGTGAAATGCTGGAAAAAGTTTTAGAGAGCATGAAGCTTTACAGCTAAAAACAATGAAAGGAGCAAAGCAATGAGCGAATTTGAAAAGGATTTTTCAGAAGCCCAGGACACAGAACCTACCATTGTGACCATGATGGATGAAGATGGAAACGAGCATGCTTTTGAGCATATTGACTCTTTTCCCTTTAACGGCGAAACCTATGTGGTTTTAGTGCCCACAGAGGAAGAAGTAGAAAATGGCGAAGCCGATGAAGTGTTGATTTTCACCCTTGAGGTAGACGAAGAAGGCAACGAGGCGCTTTACCTGGTAGAAGATGAGGCAGAGCTTGACATGGCCTTTGAAGAATTTAAAACTCGCATGCAGGATGAGTTTGATTTTGAGGAGTAGTCTATGGCCTTATCTCTTAAATTAAAAGAAGAGTTGTTTAACTCTATCTCCCATGGTGTAGGGGCTGTTTTGGGTGTAGTCGGCACTGCGATTGCTATTGTTTGTGCAGCACTTTATAGTGATGTATATAGCGTGGTTTCAGCATCTATTTATGGCGTCATGCTGATTATTTTATACACCATGTCCACCCTGTATCATGCTTTTACAAACAAGACCGTCAAAAAAGTGTTTCGCATTTTTGACCATTGTTCAATTTTTCTGCTGATTGCAGGAACATACACACCCTTTACATTGGTTACCCTGCGGGGTCCCTTTGGCTGGACCATATTTGGCATCATTTGGGCCTTGACGATTTTAGGGGTTGTGCTTAATGCCATCAGTCTTGAAAAATTTAAGGTCTTTTCCATGGTGTGCTATATTGTTATGGGGTGGCTGATTGTTATCGCCTTTGGTCCCATGATGCGCGCCTTGGGCTTTATTCCGGCCATGCTATATTTGCTTTTAGGCGGCGTTGCGTACACTTTGGGCGTCATCTTTTTTGCTATGAAAAATGTGCCTTTCATGCATGGTATTTGGCACTTGTTTGTTTTAGCAGGCAGCATTTTGCATTATTTCTGCATTTTGCTTTATGTGCTGCCAATCCGCTGAATGTTTTCAGCATTCTATTATTTAATCCGAAAGGAGAATTTGCAAAATGGAATGGATTGTGCAATATGATCTGCATTTTATTTTTCGTTTGCTGGTAGCCAGCATTTGTGGTTTTTTAATTGGTTTAGAGCGTAAGAGTCGTGCTAAAGAAGCCGGTGTGAGAACACACTGTCTGGTAGCCTGTGCTTCAGCGCTTTTGATGATTATTTCAAAATATGCCTATGACGACCTGGCAAACTCTGTCATTGCTGCAGGCTTAGACCCGTCTCGTGTGGCTTCTACAGTTGTGTCCGGTATTGGTTTTTTAGGCGCCGGCATGATTTTCGTACATAAAAGAACCATCACAGGTTTAACAACAGCCGCAGGCATCTGGGCAACAGCCGGCATTGGTCTTTGCATTGGCTCCGGCATGTATATTGTGGGTGCCGCTGCGACGATTATCATTTTATTGGTGCAGGTACTTCTGCATGGTAATGTGAAATGGCTGCAAAAGCCGAAACTTAAGCTGTTGCGCTTGCAATGTGGCGATGAGCCTGAAATGCAGCAATATGCCTGCAAGGTGCTTCGTGAGTTTGGCATTACCGTTAACGATGTGAGCATTAAGAAAGACATGAAGAACAAGCGAATGGAATTTCGTTTCCAAATTGAATTGCCCGGTCATGTTAAAGAAAGCGAGTTGCTTTCTAAGTTTAATTGTGACTGCAGTTTGATGCTGAGTGAATAATTGGATTACATAAAAACCGGTCCCGCAAAAGCGGGAGCCGGTTTTTGCATTTGATTTTTTACCATTAAAAAGAGGGTAATGTATTATGGCGAAAATGAAAGTGAACATGCTGGAAGGTTCTCTGGCAAAAAACTTAATATTGTTTTGTGTGCCAGTTATTTTAACCGGCATTTTACAGCTTTTGTTTAATGCCTGCGACATGGTTGTTGTGGGGCGTTTTTCAGGGAGTGAGGCCTTAGCCGCCGTAGGCTCAACCGCTGCACTCGCCAACCTGCTTGTGAATGCCTTTATGGGTCTTTCCGTTGGCGTGAATGTTTTGGCAGCACAGTTTTTTGGTGCCCGTGATTATGATAACATTCAGTCAACGGTTCACACGGCTGTTACCCTTGGTTTTGTTTGTGGCTCTGTTTTGGCGGTTTTGGGCATTATGGTTTGCCGCCCCTGCCTTGAGGCCATGGGCACGCCGGCAGATGTAATTGATTTATCCGTGACATATATGCGCTTTTATTTTTTGGGCATGCCCTTTTCCCTTGTTTATAACTTTGGTGCCGCTATTTTGCGTGCACAGGGCAACACCCGGCAACCCCTTATTTTCCTTATTATTGCCGGTGTTGTTAATGTGATTCTTAATTTGATTTTTGTCATTTTGCTTCACATGTCTGTTGCCGGTGTTGCCATAGCAACGGCAGCGTCCCAGGTGGTGTCGGCGGCTTTGATTATTCACTATTTAAGAGATCCCGGTAGCGTTTATCATTTAGACTACAAAAAGCTATGGATTCATGGCAAGCTCTTTAAAAAAATTTTGCGCATTGGTGTGCCTGCTAGCATGAACAGCATGCTTTTTTCTTTTGCCAACATACAAATTCAGTCTTCTATTAATTTGTTTGGCTCAGCCGCCATGGCAGGGAGCTCGGCAGCAGCTAACATTGAAGGTTTTATTTATATAGCCATGAACGCCATGCATCAGGCAGCCATTAACTTTACTGGGCAAAATGTGGGAGCAAAGTGTCCCGACAGAGTGCCTAAGGTGGTGCGGTGGTGTTTGCTTTATGTCACGATTGTAGGCTTGGGCATTGGTGGATTGTGCTTTTTATTTGGCAAAAACCTGATTTCTCTTTACACCCAGGACCTGCAGGCTATTGAACAAGGGCTGATTCGAAACGGTATTATCACGCTGACCTATTTCATGTGCGGGTACATGGAGGTATTCACAGGTGCCATTCGTGGCATGGGCTATTCCTTTAGCCCCATGGTTATTTCTCTCTTGGGAGCCTGTGGATTGCGTATTGTGTGGATTTATACAATTTTTCAAATGTATCAAACCTTGCAAGTGCTTTACATCAGTTGGCCGGTTTCCTGGGCTCTTACAACACTTGCGTTGATTGTTTGCTATGCCGTTGTCATGGGAAAAACCCTCAAAAAGTACCGTGTTTCACAGGAAGAGACAGAATTGTGTTGATGTGAAAACCATGACATCGTCCGATTTTTGGTAATGAGCCAAAGAGGTGAAACTTAATATGAGCAAAATAAAGGTTAATATGTTAGAGGGTTCTCTGGCAAAAAACTTAATATTGTTTTGTGTTCCGGTTATTCTAACCGGCGTATTGCAGCTTATGTTCAATGCTTGCGACATGATTGTTGTGGGTCGCTTTTCAGGCAGCGCAGCTTTAGGGGCAGTGGGTGCGACGGGTTCGCTTGTCAATCTCATGGTAAATCTGTTTATGGGTCTTTCGGTTGGTGTCAATGTGCTGGCGGCACAGTTTTTTGGAGCCCGTGACCATGAAAACATTGAATCAACAGTTCACACAGCCATCACCCTTGGCGCCATTTGCGGCTTTCTTTTGACTTTGATTGGTGTTGTTCTCTGCAAGCCATGTTTAAAGGCCATGGGCACACCGGAGGACATCGTTGACTTATCGGTTATCTATATGCGCATTTATTTTTTGGGCATGCCTTTTTCGCTGGTGTATAACTTTGGTGCTGCGATCCTGCGGGCCCAGGGCAACACCAGACACCCCCTTATTTTTCTTATTATTGCCGGTGTTGTTAATGTGATTCTTAACTTGATATTTGTCATTGTCTTTCACATGTCTGTTGTGGGTGTTGCCACAGCAACCGTCATATCGCAGGTCGTGTCAGCGGCTTTGATTATTCATTATTTAAGAGACCCGGGCAGTATTTACCGTCTGGAGTATAAGAAACTGCGCGTTAATGTTAGGCTCTTAAGGAGAATTTTGCGCATTGGTGTGCCCGCCAGCATCAGCAGCATGATGTTTGCATTTTCAAATATGTTGATTCAATCTTCCATTAACCTTTTTGGTTCGGCGGCCGTGGCAGGATGCTCCGCATCCGGTAATCTCGACAGCCTTACCTATCTTGCTATGAATTCCATGCACCATGCATGCGTTAATTTTGTGGGGCAAAATGTGGGTGCCGGCACCCCCGAAAGAGTGCCAAAAATTGTACGATGGTGCTTGCTTTATGTTGTGATAGTGAGCACAATCATTGGCGTGGTGTTTTGGTTTTTTGGCGAAAACCTGCTTGCGCTTTATGTGCAGGATGCAAAGGCTATTGCCTATGGCATGATAGAAATTTACATCGTTTCCTTCACCTATTTTCTGTGTGGTTTCATGGAGGTGTTCACAGGCGCCATTCGTGGTATGGGTTATTCCCTTGCCCCTACAGTTGTGTCTATTTTGGGCATTTGCGGTTTTCGTGCGACATGGATTTACACAGTTTTTCGGGCACATCAAACCCTTAATGTGCTGTTTTGGAGCTGGCCGCTATCCTGGTTTGTCACGCTTTTGGCACTCATGATTTGCTATGGGATTGTGATGCGCAAAAAACGCAAAGAGCAAGTGAAGGCCACGGCATAACCTGTGCGATGAATAGAAAATTAAAGGAGCAAGCACAAAAAGTACTTTCTCCTTTTTATATTTAAACAGAGCAAATAAAAAAGGCATACCGCGATGGTATGCCTTTTTATTATGTGCATTATTTCAGCAATTCAATGCCTTTCTTCACACGGTTAATGGTTTCTTCTTTGCCGAGAATTTCAGCCAGTTCAAAACCACCGCCAGGGGTGAAAGCCTTGCCGGAAACCGCCACGCGCAAGGGCCAGAGAATGAGACCGTTCTTAACCTCGAGGCGTTCAATTAAAGCAAACAGAGCCTCGTGCAGAGCGTCATAACTCCAATCCTCAATCTCTTCCAGCACCGGCAGAATGGCTTCCAGTGAGGTGAGAGAATTTTCGGGAGTGGTCTTCATTTTCTTATGGCAATAAAGCTCAGGCTCGTAGATGGGTAACTCGTCTAAAAAGTCGATTTGCTCAGGGATATCAGAAAGCTTTTCGCAACGGTCGTGGAGGAGCTTTGCCACCTTTTTGGTGTCAATGGCGTCACTCTTTACCCCTTGCTTAATATAGGGCAGGGCTTTTTCATAAAACTCTTCAAAGGACAGTTTGCGAATGTATTCGCCGTTGAGCCAGTCTAATTTTTTGGGGTCAAAAATGGCGGGAGATTTACTGATACCTTTAATATCAAAGGCCTCAATCATTTCCTGCAGGTTAAAAATTTCTTGCTCGCCGCCCGGGCTCCAACCTAAAAGGGCAATGTAATTGAGCACAGCTTCTTTTAAATAACCCTTGTTGATAAAGTCCTCATAAGATGCGTCGCCCTCACGCTTGCTCAACTTTTTGTGAGCGTCGCGCATAACGGGAGAAACATGAATGTAAGTGGGGATTTCCCAACCAAAAGCCTCATACAAGAGGTTATATTTCGGTGTTGAAGAAAGATATTCACTGCCACGAATGATATGAGTGATATTCATTAAATGGTCGTCGATAACATTGGCAAAATTATAGGTGGGATAGCCGTCGGATTTCAGCAGAATATTATCATCTAAAGTTGCATTATCCACGGTGATTTTGCCATAAATTTCATCAAAAAAGCTGGTGTTACCATGGCGGGGGATTTTTTGGCGGATAACATAGGGCACGCCGCTTGCCAGTTTTTCTTCAATTTCTTCTTTGGAAAGACGGGCGCAGTGACCGTCATATTTGGGCATCAGTTTTGCTGCCTCCTGCTGTGCCCGCAGACCATCAAGACGCTCTTTGTCGCAGAAGCAATAATATGCGCCGCCCAGTTCTACCAGTTTTTTGGCATATTCCTGATACAGTCCCAAACGCTCACTTTGAATGTAAGGACCATAGTCACCGCCAATATCGGGACCTTCATCGTGGATAAGGCCTGTTTCTGCCATGGTTCTGTAAATTAAATCCACAGCACCATCAACATAGCGCTCCTGATCGGTATCTTCAATTCTAAGGATAAAATCGCCGCCTGCGTGCTTGGCAATTAAATAAGCATATAATGCGGTTCGCAGATTTCCGATGTGCATATAGCCGGTGGGGCTGGGTGCAAATCTTGTTCTGACTTTACTCATGGTTTGTGTCCTCCTTCGTTGTATGCTAAATGGCACATGAAAAACACACAAATGGTGAATACTGTAGCAAAGAGGCACAGTTTGTTTTGCGCATTTTTCATCTGTTTTATATAAAATCGCATTTGTGACGCTCGGGTCACATATCATTAGTATATCTTATTTTTTATTGAAAATCAAGGATTTTGTAAGAAAATACCTTTACCTTAAAGGTTTTTTGTGGTATACTATATAATAGTGAGTTTTGTGTAACTGACTGTTGAAAGGAATGAACATAAATGAGAAAACTGTTAGAGCGTATGCTGGGCAATTACAGCGACAGAGAGCTAAAAAGAATTCGCCCCATTGCCGATAAAGTCATGGCATTGGAGTCAGATTTTGAAGAGCTGACCGATGCAGAGCTTAAAAATAAAACCGTTGAATTTAAAGAGCGTCTTAAAAATGGCGAAACCTTAGATGCCCTTTTGCCCGAGGCCTTTGCCACCGTTCGCGAGGCAGCATGGCGTGTTTTGGGCATGAAGCATTTTTATGTGCAGGTTTTGGGCGGCATTGTGTTGCATCAGGGTCGCATTTCCGAAATGAAAACCGGTGAAGGTAAAACCCTGGTATCCACCCTGCCGGCTTATTTAAATGCCTTAGAGGGCAAGGGTGTGCACATTGTCACCGTGAATGACTATCTGGCCAAGCGTGACAGTGAATGGATGGGAAAAGTCTTTAAGTTTTTGGGTCTTTCCGTGGGCTTAATCATTCACGACATTCCGGCAGAAGCCAGAAAGGCCAATTACGAAGCTGATATCACCTATGGCACCAATAACGAATTTGGTTTTGACTATCTGCGTGACAACATGGTCATTTATAAAGAGCAAATGGTGCAAAGAGGGCAGCATTACGCCATTGTGGACGAGGTTGACTCCATTTTGATTGACGAGGCAAGAACGCCTCTCATCATTTCCGGCGCAGGCGACAAATCCACCGAGCTTTATCATGTTGCCGACCGTTTTGCAAGGGGTCTGACCTGTCACCGTGTGGCAGAATCGGACGATAAGAGCTTAGACGATGAAATTCAGGCAGATTACATTGTTGATGAAAAGGCACACACTGCAACCCTGACCAAACAGGGCATTTTAAAAGCGGAAAAGGCCTTTAGTCTTGAAAACTTTTCAGACCCTGAGAACATGACCCTGCAGCACCACATCAATCAGGCCATCCGTGCTCATGGCGTTATGCATCGGGACATCGACTATGTGAATAAAGACGGCGAAATTATTATTGTTGACGAATTCACAGGTCGTTTGATGTTGGGTCGTCGGTATTCTGACGGCTTGCATCAGGCCATTGAGGCAAAAGAGGGCGTCAAGGTGGAGCGTGAAAGCAAGACGCTGGCCACCATCACCTTTCAGAACTACTTCCGTTTATACAAAAAGCTGTCCGGTATGACAGGTACCGCCCAGACGGAAGAAGAGGAATTTCAGGATATTTACAAGCTGGATGTTATTGTGATTCCCACAAATCGTGAGATGGTCCGTGTTGATATGCCCGATTCCGTTTATAAAAATGAACGGGGTAAGCTGCATGCAGTGATTGAGAAGGTTGCTGCCTGCCACGAAAAAGGCCAGCCTGTTTTGGTGGGCACCATCACCATTGAAAAATCAGAGATGTTATCGGGCATGTTAAAGCGCCGCGGTATTAAGCACGAGGTGTTAAATGCCAAGTATCACGAAAAAGAAGCCGAAATCATTGCCCAGGCAGGCAAATTGGGTGCGGTTACCATTGCCACCAACATGGCTGGTCGTGGTACTGACATTATGCTGGGTGGCAACGCCGAATTCATGGCCAAGCACGAAATGAAACGCCAGGGACTTTCCGACGAATTGATTTCTGAAGCCATGGGCTTTTCTGACACAGACGACCCAGAAATTCAGGAAGCTCGCGCTTTGTTCTCTGAACTTTTGAAAAAATATAAAGAAGAAATCGCCCCCGAAGCAGAGGCGGTAAGAAATGCAGGCGGCCTCTTTATCATCGGTACAGAGCGTCACGAATCCCGTCGTATTGACAATCAGCTCCGCGGTCGTGCTGGCCGTCAAGGTGACCCGGGCACATCCCGGTTCTTCATCTCTTTAGAGGACGACTTGATGCGCCTCTTTGGCTCTGACCGTATGACAGGCATGGTGAATGCATTGGGTATGGAAGAAGACCAGCCCATTGAGCACAAGCTCTTATCAGGCGCCATTGAAAATGCGCAAAAACGGGTTGAGGGTCGCAACTTCCAAATCAGAAAACATGTGCTGCAATATGACGATGTGATGAATCAGCAGCGTGAAATCATTTATGGTCAGCGTCAGCAGGTGCTAAATGGCGACAGCATGAAGCAAAGCATTTTGAATATGTTTGAAAGCTTTTTAAATGAAACCATTGACCGTTTTGTCGGGCTTGAGGAGAATCCTGAAAACTGGAATCTTACCGGACTGATGGATTATCTTGCCACCATTTATCTGCCTGAGGGCATGGTGACCTTCAGCCGTGATGACATGGAGTTTATGACCAAGGAAGAGCTTAAAGAGCGACTCCATGATGCAGGTATGAAGCTTTATGAAATAAAAGAAGCGGAATTTGGTCCCGAGAACATGCGTGAGCTTGAGCGGGTGGTTCTTTTAAAAACCGTTGACAGCAAGTGGATGGACCACATTGATGATATGGATCAGCTCAGAAACGGCATCAACCTGCGGGCATATGCACAGCGGGATCCGGTCATTGAATATAAATACGAAGGTTTTAACATGTTTGAAGAAATGGTTGCTGCCATTCATGAAGATACCATTAAATATCTGTTCCACGCTCGTTTAGAAGCACCACTGGAGAGAAAGATGGTAGCGCAGCCTGTTCAGGCAGGCTTTAGCGGAGATGTGGAGAAAAAGCCTGCCCAAAAGGCGGAAAAAGTAGGTCGAAATGACCCCTGCCCCTGTGGTTCGGGTAAGAAATATAAAAAATGCTGCGGTGCTGAGGAATAAGAGTGCTGCAGGGAAAAAATATAAGTGAAAAATTTAATGTTTTGATTTTTAACCAGGAAGGGACTGAGAAAACATGATAGAGTACGATCAATATCGTCTTGACCTTCACGCCATGGAGGATGTTATTTTAGAATTGAGGGATTCACTTTGACGTGGCAGGGCAAGAAGAAGAGATAAAAGCCTTAGAGGCACAGTCGGCGGATGAAAACTTTTGGAACGACATGGAAGCTTCGCAAAAAGTTTTGCAAAAACTAAAGCAGTTAAAGGCCAAGGTTGAGCGCTATTTTAACCTGTATAACAGTTGGGAAGATGCCGTAACCTTGTGCGAGCTTGCCATTGAAGAAAATGATGAAAGCCTGCTGCCTGAAATTGAAGAGGCTTATAAAAAGCTTTCAGAAGACATGGAGTCTTTGCGGCTTGACACCCTGCTTTCAGGCAAATATGATGCCAACAACGCCATTATTTCGCTGCACCCCGGCGCCGGCGGCACAGAGGCGCAGGACTGGGCAGAGATGCTTTTGCGCATGTATCAGCATTGGGCAGAGCGTCGTGGCTTTTCGGTTGAAACCCTTGATTATCTGCCCGGCGATGAAGCCGGCATAAAAAGTGTTACCATTCAGATTAACGGCGAAAATGCCTATGGCTATGCCAAATGTGAAAAAGGCGTGCATCGTCTGGTGCGATGTTCACCCTTTGATGCTTCCGGTCGCCGTCACACTTCTTTTGCATCGGTGGATGTTATGCCCGAAATCAGTGATGACATTGATGTGCAGATTAACCCCGACGATTTGAAAATTGACACCTTCCGTTCCGGTGGTGCCGGCGGACAGCATGTTAACAAGACAGACTCTGCCATCCGCATCACTCACATTCCCACTGGTGTTGTGGTTGCCTGCCAGAACGAGCGTTCACAGCATCAGAACAAAGATACGGCGATGAAAATGCTTAAGGCAAAACTGGTGGAAATTGCCGAGCGTGAGCACAAAGAAAAAATTGACGACTTAAAGGGCGACATGAAAGACATTGCCTGGGGCAGCCAGATTCGTTCCTATGTTTTCCACCCTTACAGCATGGTGAAAGACCATCGCACAAGTTGGGAAACGGGTAACATCGGTGCTGTTATGGATGGCGATTTAGACCCCTTTATCAATGCCTATTTAAAGGGCGCAAGCCTGGGTACACTGCAGCTTAAATAGTTCTACAGAAAATGCATAAATTATGGCATAAAGTTGTACATGTTCTCATAGGATATATTGCAATTTGTAATTTTGTTATGGGTGCCGAGGAGGTTTTTCTATGATTAAAAAAATTGTATTTCTTGTGGCGGTCACAGCCCTGTTTTTAATGACACAGACAGGCGCCGTGCGACCAAAAACAATAGAATTTACCGATGTGACCGATGACTATGCCTGGGCGCAGGAAGCCATTAGCGAACTGGTGGCAGAGGGCATTTTAGACGGAATGGGCGAGGGTCTTTATGCCCCCGATGAGCAGGTGACAAAGGAGCAATTTGCCAAAATGATGGCACTTGCCTTATCAACGGAACTGGGCGATGAGGGCATTCAGACCTACACCGATGTGCCCGGCGACCGCTGGTCTTTTCCTTACATAGAGGCGGTGCGCAATTACTTTCCTTTAGAAGAAGAGGGCCCCATTAACACCTTTGCGCCGGAGAGACCGTTCCTGCGGCAAGAGGTGGCAGCCACTATGGTCAGCGGCTTGGGACTTTCCGCATCTTCCAATGTGTTTAACAAGCAGGTTCTAGAGGAACTGTTTGCGGATTCTGATGAAGTTCGCCAGTCCATTAAAACACAGGTGACGGTTGCCGTTGAGCGTGGTATTCTTCGGGGTTCTGACGGTCTTTTAAGACCCAACGATCCGGTGACCCGTGCCGAAGCGGCGGTGTTTATTCACCGCATGATGCTTATTCGTGAGGGCAAGGGCGAGATTTCATTTGTAACAAACACACCCATTGTGGGTGAAAGCCAGGTCACTTTAGAGCAGGCGAAAGCCTGGGCAACCAAGCGGGGCGCTCATCAGCGGTTTATTGATGCGGCGGATATTTATTGGAAATATGGTGAAATCACCGGTATTCGTCCTGAAATCCTATATGCGCAGGCTGCCAAAGAAACTGGCTATGGCAAATATGGCGGCAGGGTGCTGCCCGAGCAGAACAACTGGGCAGGTATTAAAACCGCAACAGCTAACGGCGACGGCACCTATGACCACGAATGTTTTGAAACCCCCGATGACGGCATCCGGGCGCATTTTAATCACATGTCGGCCTATTTAGGTCTTGAGCCTGTGGGTGAGCCTCACGGACGCTATTACACAGCTTGCCGCACGGCCTGGGCAGGCACCGTTAAAACCGTCGAAGAGCTGGGAAACAAATGGGCGCCGGAGCACACCTATGGCTATAGCTTGGTGGTTAAGTTCTTAATGCCCATGATGAGTGAATAAAAATTTTAAAAATGGAAAAAAATATCTTGACAAACAAAAACATATGTTGTATACTATGAAAGTACGAGTAAGCGGAAACATTGGTTTTCCACCATCAGGCTAAGCCGATATGGTCAATATGCTTTTTGTGAGTATATTTGCGGATAGGCTATGCCTGTCCGCTTTTTTGTCCTCAGGAACGATCCTGAAAAACTGAGTGGAGGTGCTTTTAACATTAGTAAGCAGGAAATGAAGATTAATGAAGAGATCAGAGTTAACGAGGTTCGTCTTGTAGGTCCCGATGGTGAACAGTTGGGCATTATGGACACCAACGCAGCCCTTGATCTTGCGTATCAGAAAAATTTAGATTTGGTTTTAATTGCCCCCAAGGCAGAGCCGCCGGTTTGTAAAGTGATGGATTATGGTAAATACAAATTTGAGCTGGCCAAGCGTGATAAGGAAGCACGGAAAAATCAAAAAGTCGTTAATATTAAAGAAATTCGCATTTCTTCTTCTATTGACGAGCATGATTTTGATACGAAAGTTAATCATGCCAAAAAGTTTTTGCAGGATGGCGACAAGGTTAAGGTTTCGATTCGTTTTAGAGGCAGAGAGATTCATCACTCTGCGCTGGGTGCAAAAAGCTTAGAGCGTTTTCGTGATGCTCTGGCCGATTTCGGCACAGCCGACAAGGCACCCAAGCTTGAAGGTCGAAGCATGAGCATGATGATTTCGCCTAAAAAAGACTGAGACATTTTCGTTAGTACATTATTAATTATAGAGTGGAAGGGAGTACCAAACTATGCCTAAGATTAAAACACACAGGGCTTCAGCAAAACGGTTCAAGGTAACCAAAAACGGTAAAATCAAGATGAAACACGCGTACAAAAGTCACATTCTGAACAAGAAGTCGACTAAGAGAAAACGTCAGTTGCGTAAGGGCGCCTATGCTTGTGATGCAAACGCCAAGGTAATCAAGAAACTGATTCCCTACAAATAATAACCACGATTTGAGAAAATTCAGGAGGTAAGAAAAATGGCAAGAGTAAAAGGCGCAATCAATACGCGCAAAAGACATAAACGAATCTTAAAGCTGGCCAAAGGTTACAGAGGCGGCAAGAGCAAGCTGTTCAGAACAGCTAAGCAGGCGGTTATGAAATCTCTGTCCTATGCTTATGTAGGCAGAAAGCAGAAAAAACGCGATTTCCGTCGTCTGTGGATTGCCAGAATCAGCGCACAGGCAAAGGCATGCGGCATGAACTATTCAACCTTTATGAACGGCCTGAAAAAAGCTGGCATCGAGATGAACAGAAAAATGCTGGCTGAAATCGCTGTTAGCGATAAAGAAGGCTTTGCTGCTTTAGTTGAAAAAGCAAAAGCCAGCCTGTAAAAAAACAATATTGATTATAAAGAGTGGGCTTTTACTACTTAGTTAGTGAAAGCCCCTTTTTGCAAAAGAAATGCTTTTAAAAAAGGCAGGGATGATTGTGAAAACAAAATTGATTTTTGTCCGCCATGGAGAAGCAACCGGCAACATTGACCGCATTTTTCACGGCTTTACCAATTCAGAACTCACAAAAAACGGACGCATGCAGGCAGAGCGGGTGGCAGAGCGACTATCAAAAGAAAAAATTGATTATATCTGCTCCAGCGACTTAAAGCGTGCCTATGAAACCGCCTGCACCATTGCAAAGCATCATGGTCTGTCAGTAGACATCCGCCCTGCTTTTCGCGAAATTAACGGCGGTCTGTGGGAAAACAACCCCTGGGATGATTTGCCAAACCTGTTCCCTGAAAGTTATGACCTGTGGATTAACGAGCCACACGCTCTGCAAATGCCCGAGGGCGAGAGCATGGTGGGCTTTTTTGAACGGCTGCGCAAAGAAACCGAGGCGGTGATGAGAGAACATGCCGGCAAAACGGTTTGCATTGTTGCTCATGGCACAGTTGTGCGGGTGCTGAATTGCTACTGCGTGGGTAAACCCTTAACCCAGCTCAATGACATCCGTTGGTGCGACAACGCCGCCATTACAGTGGCAGAGCATGGCGAAGAGGGTTTTCAGCTGCTCGTTGACGGAGACAATTCCCACCTTTCAGACATTTCCACCATTGCCAATCAAAGCTGGTGGAAATAATTACAGAGTTATAAAAAGAAACATAAAAAAGCCGCAGAGACAGAGTCTTGCGGTTTTTTTATGTTTAAAGAAAGACAGATAGTGCTATGAATGGCAGATTGTGCTATTGTGTGGGTTGCTTTTTTATGTTATACTGAATATGTAATGAAAAAGAAAATCTAAAGAAACAAACGCACCACCCGCAAAATAGAAAATTGTCAAGGGATTTTAAGGTGGAATTTGTGGAAAAGAGATGGCATACATGGGGAAAAAGATATTTTTAATTATGATTGTTTTGGCGCTGGTTTTTCTAATTGGTGGCGTTTCATGTTATAAGATATTAAATCCAAACGATGCCCCTGCGACAAATCGAGATATTGCAGTTAGTGAAATGAAACCTGACAGTGATATTGTTGAAATACCACTTGACAGCGTTAAAGGCATAACACAACAAGAAGCAGAAGAGCTATGCCATTTGATTTTGGGGGAGAAAGACGAAGAAACTGGATTTATATTTTCCTTTGGTACTTCGGGCGCTGTTGAAACACAAGGAAAGCAATATTATGTAATACGAGCCTCATGGCTGGTGGATAACAGCCACTTGTCCTACATTGGAGATTTTTTTGTCTCGGCAGATGGCAAAGAGATGTATGACGGAACAGCTTTTCAGGGTGAATACATAATGGAAAAGGTAATTTGGAGAGAATGATTTATCTTTAAACAAAATGACGCATGGATTACAATGGCCATAAAAGAGATCCTGTCAAAGAAGCGAAATATTAGGAGGAGATTTTGTGGAAAGAAAAATTGAGAAGCTTATATCTGAGATGACCCTTGACGAAAAGCTGGGACAGTTGACACAGGAGGTCACAAATGTCTCGAGCATTGATAAACTTTCAAAGCTTGCGGAACAAGGCATGTTGGGTTCGTGTCTTTTAACGGACACCCCTTGGGCAGGCAGCGTGACAATGGAGGGCATTTCCGTTTCTTATTTGAATAAAATTCAAAGGGCAGCTGTGGAGAAAAGCCGTTTGGGCATTCCTGTTATGTATGGCTGCGATATTATCCACGGGTCAAAAACCATTTTCCCCATTCCGCTGGCGCAGGCTGCCACATGGGATTATGACCTGATTCGTGATGCTGCATCTGTCATGTCAGAAGAAGCAAGCTATGACTCTATTCATTGGACCTTTGCACCCATGCTTGATATCTGCTGCGACCCCAGATGGGGCAGAATTATTGAAACACCCGGCGAAGACCCTCTCATTGGTCAGATGTTTGCAAAGGCATCTGTTGAGGGCATTCAGGGCAAGGACATGTCTGAAAAGGGCAAACTTGCTGCATGTGCCAAGCACTATATTGGCTATGGCGCGTCCTCCGGCGGCAGAGATAAAGACGGAACAGAATGGTCGGACTATTCATTGAGAAACCGCGCTCTTCCGGCATTTAAAGCGGCGATTGACGAAAATGTTGCCACGGTTATGAGTGCCTTTAATGAAATCAGCGGACAGCCGGCAACCTCAAGCAAATACCATCTCACCGACCTTTTAAAAGGTGAGCTTGGATTTGACGGATTTGTTGTAAGCGATTTTGATGCGGTGAAGAGACTTACCTGTCAGGGCGTTTCAGACAACGATGAAACCTCTGCTGTTTTAGCTATCAATGCCGGTGTGGACATGGACATGGCAGACGGCCTTTATAAAAATAATCTAAAAAGTGCGGTGGAAAAAGGTCTGGTTTCCATGTCTGTCATTGACGAAGCCGTGCGCCGTGTGCTCAGAATTAAATTCAGAATGGGTCTTTTTGATAACCCCTATGCCGATGAGAATGTTTCCCCTGAAGAATATATGAAAAAGGAATATCTTGAAAAAGCAAAGCAGGTAAGTATGCATGCCATGGTGCTTTTGCAAAATAACGGCGTCCTGCCCCTTGCAAAAGGCACCAAGGTTAGCGTGAAAGGTCCTATGGCTGAGGAAAAACCGGCACTTTTAGGCAGCTGGCATGCAGAGGGACAGGCAGATGATGTTGTTTCTCTTGGTGAAGGCATTCAAAAGATTAACGGAGAAGAAAATACTTTTGTGCACCCGTGTACGCAAGAGGATATGTACTGTAATGATGATTTTTCCAATGTCTATATTGTTGCTGTCGGCGAATCTGAAAAAGTCACGGGAGAAGGCTGCACCATTTCCAACATTGAGCTTTCCGGCAGACAGGTTGATTGCATAAGGGCAGCAAAAGAGCTTGGAAAAAAGGTGGTTGCCGTTATATTTGCGGGTCGTCCCCTTGCCATCACCTCCATTGTGCCCTATTGTGATGCCATCTTGTGGGCGTGGCACGGCGGAACCATGTGTGGCGAGGCTGCGGCAGAAATTATTTTTGGCGACTTTAATCCCTCGGGCAAGCTGCCTGTGACAATCCCGCGCTCAACAGGGCAGATACCCATTTGCTACAATCATCAAAGAAATGAATATGTAAAGGCATGGTATTCAACCCATCATCGTTATGTTTCAAAAGACTCGTTAAGCACGCCGCTTTTTGAGTTCGGCTTTGGATTATCCTATTCAGATTACCAATACAGCAATTTTGAATATCGCTTTAATTCTGCTTGTCAGCAGGCAGAAATCAGCTTTGATGTTACCAATTCAGGCGACCATGAGGGCTATGAGATTGCACAATGCTACATTTGCGATATTGTTGCAAGCATGTCAAGACCTGTCAAAGAATTAAAAGCATTTGAAAAAATTCACCTTAAAAAAGGCGAAACGAAAAAAGTCACCTTAACACTCAGTAAGGACGATTTATCCTTCTATGACGGAAGAGGTAATTTTGTTTTTGAAGAGGGCGAATTCAGAATAGAGATTGGCAAAAGCAGCAGCAATATTTGTTTTGAAACCACAGAGTATATATCATTTGAATCGTAAAAAAGGGATAGGTGAGTTTATGAAAAAACTTTTATCCATTTTGCTTGTTGTGGTGCTTGGTGCCGGCGTGACCTGTGCCTTTGCCACAAACTCTGCATCAGAGTGGGCCAAAGAAGAGATTGAAAAGGCAACCCGGTTGGGTTTTGTTTCAGAAGAGCTGCAAAATAGCTATCGGGAGAACATCACCCGTGCCGAATTTGCCAAAACGGCGGTGCTCTTTGCTGTTATGAAATTTAACATGGACTTTGAAGATGCCTTAAGCACCTATTTGCAGGTGCATGTTGACCAGGGAGAGCCCCTTTCTTTTAAAGCAGACACCTTCTCTGATGTTAAGGATACACCCAACGCGTATTATGTCGACTGGGCGTATACTCTTGGCATTGTAGAAGGCCGCGGTGACGGTATTTTTGATCCCGATGCACCCATCACAAGAGAAGAGGCAGCCACCATGCTGCTCCGGGTTTATTTCTGCTATGGCAGCGGTGTTAAGCTTGGCCCCAAAAGTGAGGGTGTGGACAGCTTTTCAGACGTAAGCGCCATTTCAAGCTGGGCCGATACGGCGGTGCGGTATATGTACCAATGGGATGTGATGCATGGCGTTTCAGATACAGAGTTCGACCCCAAGGGAACCTACACCCGTGAGCAATGCCTTGCTACATTTTTGCGGCTTAATGAGGTGTATAGCCATCCCGTTCTTTTGCAGTATGGTGAAATGGTGAGCCAGGTAGAAGCGCTGCCCGGTTACACAGAGATTTATAGAGGCGAAAGTGAGCGGTACACGATTATGTATGGCACTTACAAGGCTGAGCAGAAAACAGAGACATGTCTGTGGATTATCAATAAGAATTCCTGTGGCAGACGAAATGTTATCAGCCAGATTCCCAAAGAGGCAGCCCTTGGCGACTTTATCTTAAATGACGGCGACGAGCTGCACTGTGAAGACACAAAAACCGGTATTTTTTATGTAATCGACTTGGCCGCAGCCGAGGTGGCTGTTCTTTCATAAATAAGATAGCGGCCGCACAACAAACAAAAAAGAGAAAATTCTTTCTGGTTTAGTATGCTTTATTGTTGCAAAAACCCTGTATTTGTTGTATAATAATACCACTGCTAATAAGAAAGGTTTTTGATAGATCATGAAATTAGGTATAGTAGGTCTCCCCAATGTGGGCAAGTCAACACTGTTTAACGCCATCACCCAGGCCGGTGCTGAATCGGCGAACTATCCTTTTTGCACCATTGAGCCTAATGTGGGTGTTGTTCCCGTGCCGGATGAGCGCTTAGATGTGCTTGCCGACATGTATCATCCTCAAAAGGTGACCCATGCGGTGATTGAATTTGTGGATATTGCCGGTCTTGTTAAGGGCGCCAGCCGTGGCGAAGGTCTTGGTAATAAATTTTTGTCACACATTCGTGAGGTGGATGCCATTGTTCATGTGGTGCGCTGCTTTGAAGATGATAACATTGTTCATGTAGAGGGTTCTGTATCACCCCTGCGCGATGTTGAAACCATTCAGCTTGAGCTGATTTTTGCCGATATGGAAATGCTTGATAAGCGCATTGACAGAACAAAGAAAATGATGAAATCCGGTGAGAAGAAATATCAGCAGGAGCTCAATTTGTTAGAAGAATTAAAAGCGCTCCTAGAGGCAGGCAAGCCCGCCCGTGCCAAGGCTTTTTCTGAAGAAGAGGCAGAGATTTTAAAAGATTTGCCCTTGCTCACCTTAAAACCCGTTCTCTATGCAGCCAATGTTTCAGAAGATGATTTCGTGGGCGGCATTGAAAACAACCACATGGTGAAAGAACTGACAGAAATGGCAGAGGCAGAGGGTTCAGAGGTAATGCCCATTTCGGCTAAAATAGAAGAAGATGTTTCGGCGCTGGAGCCTGAAGAAAAATTGGAATTTTTAAAGGAGCTGGGCATAGCCGAATCCGGTCTTGACCGCTTGGTGAAAAAAAGCTATAAGCTTTTGGGTCTTATCAGCTATTTAACAGCGGGCGAGCCTGAGGTGCGTGCCTGGACCATCACCCGTGGCACAAAAGCGCCGGGGGCTGCCGGCAAAATTCACACCGACTTTGAAAAAGGCTTTATTCGTGCCGAGGTTGTGGCTTATAAAGACCTGATTGACTGCGGCAGCATGGCAGCGGCGAAAGAAAAGGGTCTGGTGCGGTCTGAGGGCAAGGAATATGTCATGGAAGACGGCGATGTTGTTCTTTTCCGCTTTAATGTTTAACCTATTTTTGAAAAAAATAAAAGATGACGCTCTGCTTTTGGCAGAGTGTCATTTTTTTGTCCTAAAAAACAACAAACCGCCAAAATTGCCCCTATATTCTTTTTTAATAAAAACCTTGCTTTTTATATTGTTTTATGGTATAATATAACAGAAGGCTATTTTTGAAAGTAATTCGGCAAAAGCCATCATCGGAGGTAAAAATGGATAACAGAGTAAACACGCAATATGATGAATCCCAAATTCAAGTTTTAGAGGGTCTTGAAGCGGTTCGAAAAAGACCGGGTATGTACATTGGTTCTACCTCATCTCAAGGTCTTCACCATTTGGTTTATGAAATTGTCGACAACGCTATTGACGAGGCGTTGGCGGGTTTTTGCACGCAAATTGATGTCACTTTGAATGAGGATAACTCCATAACTGTTAAGGATAACGGTCGTGGTATTCCTCATGGTATCCACCCCAAGATGGGAATCTCCACCATTGATGTTGTGTTCACTGTTTTGCATGCCGGCGGTAAGTTTGGCGGCGGCGGATACAAGGTGTCCGGCGGTTTGCACGGCGTTGGTGCCTCTGTTGTTAATGCTTTGTCAACACGCCTAGAGGTTAAGGTGCATGACGGTGAAAAAATCTGGTATCAAAGCTATAAACGGGGCGTGCCCGATGGCGAGGTCCATGTGATTGGCGATACGGATAAGACCGGTTCTGAAATTACTTTCTGGGCTGACCCTGAAATTTTTGAAGAAACTGTTTATGATTATAATGTTTTGTTAAAGCGTCTTCGTGAGCAGGCCTTTTTAAATGGCGGTCTTAAAATTATTTTCACAGATGACAGAGAAGAGAAAAACCAAGAAATTCTGCACTATGAGGGCGGTATTAAAAACTTCGTTTCTTACCTTTTCAACGAGAAAAAGTCAAGAAAAGACAGCCTAGAGGTTGTTAACGAAGAAGTTATTTATGTGAAAAGTGAAAAGGACGGTAACATGGCCGAGGTTGCTCTGCAATGGTACACAGGCTATGACGAAAAAACCGAAACCTTTGCCAACAACATTGCCACCACAGAGGGCGGTATGCATTTAACCGGCTTTAAGGCAGCCTTAAAGAAAGTTTTTGTGGATTACGGCAAGAAATTTAAAATTTTGAAAGATAATGAAGAGTTAGAAGGCGAAGATATCCGCGAGGGTCTCATTGCCGTTATCTCCGTTAAGCTGGAAGAACCCCAGTTTGAAGGTCAGACCAAAACCAAGCTGGGTAACTCTGTGATGCGCAGCTTTGTTGAAAGCATGATTAAAGAAAAGCTGGCAGACTATATGGAAGAAAATCCAGCAGTTGCAAGAGCCATTTTGGAAAAAGCCCTGATGGCGTCCCGCGCAAGAATCGCAGCCAGAAAAGCAAGAGAGGCCAACAGAAAAACACCTCTTGGCTCCAGCTCGCTGCCCGGCAAGCTGACCGATTGCATTGTGAAAGACCCCAGCAAAACCGAGATTTACATCGTCGAGGGTGATTCTGCGGGTGGTTCTGCTAAAAATGGCCGTGACAGTAAATATCAAGCCATTCTGCCTCTTTGGGGTAAAATGCTGAATGTTGAAAAAGCACGGGCAGACAAGGTTTATGGCAACGACAAGCTGACCCCGGTTATTCAAGCCCTGGGCACAGGCATTGCCGATGAATTTAATTTAGAAAAACTGCGTTATGACAAAATCGTTATCATGGCCGATGCCGATGTTGACGGTGCACATATTCAAACACTGTTATTAACCTTTTTCTTCCGCTTTATGAAGCCGCTGATTGAGTCGGGGCATGTGTATCTTGCCAAACCGCCTCTTTACAAGCTGACACGCGGCAAGAAGAGCCAGGTCGCCTTTAGTGATGAAGAGCGTGATGCCATCAGCGAAGAGCTGAAGGGTGGCGACCCCAATGCCAAGGTTGACATCAGTCGCTATAAAGGTCTTGGTGAAATGAATCCTGAAGAGCTTTGGGAAACAACCATGGACCCGAAAAACAGAATTTTGTTACGCGTAACTTTGGAAGATGCCCAAAGGGCAGACGAAATCTTCACTATTTTAATGGGTGACGAGGTTGAGCCAAGAAGAATCTTCATTGAAGAAAATGCGCAGTATGTAACAAATCTTGATGTATAATTGAGGTGATTGAAATGGCTAAAAATAAAAAATATGAAGATTCTCATTTTGAGGAATATTTTGAATCACAAAAAATTGTTGATATTGACATAGAAAAAAGAATGCGCGAGGCATTTATTGATTATGCCATGAGCGTTATTGTGAGCCGTGCACTGCCCGACGTTCGTGACGGTTTAAAGCCGGTTCACAGAAGAATTCTTTATTCTATGCATGAAGAACACCTGACCTACGATAAGCCCTTTTTTAAATCGGCTACCACCGTTGGTAACGTTATTGGTCGGTATCATCCCCATGGTGATGCCTCTGTTTACGATGCCATGGTTCGTTTGGCGCAGGATTTCTCCATGCGTTACATGCTCATTGATGGTCATGGTAACTTTGGCTCCGTGGATGGTGACCCACCGGCTGCTTACCGTTATACCGAGGCAAGAATGAGCAAGCTCGCCAATGTGATGCTTGAAAACATTGAAAAGAACACGGTTGACTTTCTGCCCAACTTTGATGAAAAGAGAGTAGAGCCCACCGTTTTGCCAACCCGCATTCCCACCCTGCTGATTAACGGCAGCTCGGGTATCGCCGTTGGTATGGCAACCAACATTCCGCCTCATAATCTGACCGAAGTTTTAGACGGTGTTATTGCAAAAATTGAAAATCCCGAAATTACCCTACCGGAAATTATGGAATATATAAAGGGTCCTGATTTCCCCACAGGTGCATCCATTATGGGTAAACGGGGTATCATCAGCGCTTATGAAACCGGTCGTGGCCGCATTATTGTTCGTGCCAAGACAGAGATTGAAGAGCATAGCGACGGCACATCTTCCATTATCATTAAGGAACTGCCGTATCAGGTCAACAAGAAGATGCTGGTTGAGTCCATTGCCGAGCTGGTTAAGGACAAGCGCATTGAGGGTCTTTCTGATATTGATGACCACTCCTCAGACCGTGTTGGTATTCGTGTGGATATTTCCTTAAAGCGCGACGCCAATCCTCATGTTGTTTTAAATCAGCTTTATAAATACACAAGACTGCAGGATAGCTTCTCGGTTAACCTATTGGCGATTCACGATGGCAGACCCAAAACCATGGGTCTTATGGAAGTTTTAGACCACTTTATTGACTTCCAGGAAGAAATCGTGACCCGCAGAACTCGGTTTGATTTGGAAAAAGCCGAAGCCAGAATGCACATTTTAGAGGGCTTGCGGATTGCACTTGATAACATTGACGAAATCATTCAAATCATCAGAAGCTCTTATGACGATGCAAAAGAGAGATTGATGGAGCGTTTCTCTATGTCTGACATTCAGGCACAGAGCGTTTTGGATATGCGTCTTGCACAGCTGCAGCGATTAAATGGCGAAAAAATCGAAGCCGAATATATGGAGCTGACTGAAAGAATTAAAGAATTTAATCTGCTCTTATCTGATAAATCCAAGCTCATGGAACAGATTAAAGATGAGCTCATAGAAATCCGTGACCGCTATGGTGACGAGAGAAAAACCGAGCTTTTAGACTCAGAGGACGAAATTGATATTGAGGACTTAATTGAAGAAGAAGATGTGGTTATTACCCTGACTCACTTTGGTTACATTAAGCGTCTGCCGGCGGATACCTATAAATCCCAGCGTCGTGGCGGTCGCGGCATTACGGGCATCACCACAAGGGAAGAAGATTTTGTGGAACGCCTCTTTGTAACCAGCACCCACAACCATGTTCTGTTCTTCACCAATAAGGGTAAAATGTATCGATTAAAGGCGTACCAGATTCCCGAAGCCGGCAGACAGGCAAAGGGCACAGCCATTGTTAACCTGTTGCAGCTTGACCAGGATGAAAAGGTAACTGCCACCATTTGCGTTAAAGAGTTTGAAGAGAACAAATATCTGTTCTTTGCAACCCGCAAAGGTGTTGTTAAAAAGACAAACTTCATGGCATATAACACCGCCAGAAAAGGTGGCCTGGCTGCCATTGTTTTAGACGAGGATGATGAGCTCATCAATGTGGCGCTCACTGACGGCGAGCAGGACATTCTGCTGGCTACAAAGGGTGGCATGTGCATTCGATTTAATGAAAGCGACGCTCGCCCCTTAGGCCGTGTGTCCCATGGCGTTCGTGGTATTCGTCTGGCATCAAAAGACGATTATGTCATTGGTATGGGTGTGGCTGTTGAGGATGCTGACCTGTTGGTTGTTACGGAAAACGGCTACGGCAAAAAGACACCGCTGACAGAATATAAAACACAAAATCGTGGCGGTCAGGGCGTTAATACATATCGTATTTCCGAGACCACCGGCCGTATTGCCAGCATCTCTGTTGTGGTTGAGGGTGATGATGTTATGCTGATTACTTCCGATGGTACCATTATCCGCATGAAGACATCAGAGGTCAGCCGTATCGGTCGTTTGACCAAGGGCGTCCGCCTGATGCGTTTAGACGGTGTTCAGGTTGTGAGCGCAGCCAAGACAGAAGAAAAAGAAGAAGACGAGGAAGAAATCATTGAAGAAACCGCTCAACAGGCAGAGGGTGTAGAGGCACCTGAAGCTCAGGCATGATTAAGTCATAACAAAATGACAGGAGCGTGATGTGATGAAGCACTATAACGACAGAATCCGTGATTTGCGTGAAGAGCGTCGCCTGACACAACAAAAGGTTGCAGAGGTGTTGGGGATTCGGCAGCAGGTTTATTCAAAATATGAGCTGGGTGTTCGGTCCTTACCCATTGAGCACCTTATGAAGCTGTGCCGTTTTTATAAGGCTTCAGCCGATTGGATTTTAGGTCTTGACGATGGTGAGGAGAAATCAGAATAGGGGGAGATGGCGGCTTGAAACTTGTACTGTATTTGGTTGTGATGGCCGGCGTGACCTACCTCATTCGTGCCCTGCCTTTCGCCTTGTGTCGCCAAAAGGTTAAGTCGCCCTTTTTGCAGTATTTTTTTAGTTACATTCCCTATGCTGTGCTGGCGGCCATGACCCTGCCACACATGCTCTATGAGGGGGAAAACCCCTTTTGTGCTGCTGCGGCGCTGGTGCTAGCGGTGATTTTGGCAGTTTGCCGGTGTTCCTTGTTGGTTGTAGCCATGGGGGCATGCGCAGCGGCTTTTGTAACCGGTTTATTCTTTTAATAATCCAATAAAAGTGAAACCCCTGATGGCGTGTGCCATCAGGGGTTTTGTTATATAAGCTTAGCGGATGAACAAAGCCTCCCTTGCCTAAAGGGAGGGGGACCACCGAAGGTGGTGGAGGGATTTGAAAAAGGTTTAGTTTTGCATGCCCTGACAACAAAAAACCGCAAGCATTTTTGCTTGCGGTTTTGACAACAAAACAAAATTAACGTTTGCTGAACTGAGGAGCACGACGAGCAGCTTTCAAGCCGTACTTCTTTCTTTCCTTCATTCTGGGGTCACGGGTTAAGAATCCGGCCTTCTTCAGAATGGGACGATAGGTTTCAGCATCAACCTCTAACAGAGCTCTTGCAATACCATGACGGATTGCACCGGCCTGACCGGTAAAACCGCCACCAACAACGTTAACGATTACATTGTATTTGCCTTCGGTTTTGGTAGCAACCAGGGGCTGTCTAACAATAACCTTTAAGGTTTCCAAACCAAAATAATCATCTAAAGTACGGTTGTTTATTGTGATATCGCCCTGACCGGCAACCAGTCTTACTCTGGCAATTGATTTTTTTCTTCTTCCGGTACCATAAAATAATTCTGCCATTTCTTACAAACCTCCTTATTTAATTTCCTGTGTCCAGGCTTCGGGCTTCTGTGCTGCATGCTCGTGAGCATCGCCTGCGTAAACGCGCAGTCTCTTAGCAGCGAGAGCACCCACGGTGTTGTGGGGCAGCATGCCTTTGATTGCCTTGGTCATAGCAAATTCAGGACGCTCGCTCATCAGCTTGTCATAACGAACAGCTTTGATGCCACCAACGTAACCTGTGTGTCTGTAATAGGTCTTCTGTTCTAACTTTTTGCCGGTTAAAACAGCCTTAGCTGCATTGATGATAATCACATGGTCACCACAATCGCAATGCGGGGTGAATTCGGGCTTATGCTTGCCACGCAGAATTGCTGCAGCCTGTGCTGCCACTCTGCCTAAGGGCTTGCCATCAGCATCTATGATATACCATTTTCTTTGCAGTTCATGGGCTTTAGCCATAAATGTACTCATAAATCCTTACCTCCTGTATCGTTTTAACATTATTTTCAAAATGCAACATTAACTATTATAATCCATGAAAAAGACTTTGTCAATAGGTATTTTAAAAAAAATTAAAATACTTTTAACAAAGTCCGTTTTTCTTCGTTTTTCTCTTTTTATCTCACGAATGCTCGATGTTCATTTTCGCAATTTGATAAATTTCCTCGTGAATTTCTTCGATTGAACGAATGCGATCGCCCTCTGCGCAGGAGATAATTTGCCAATTGCAAAGAGAGGCAATGTGCATGGCGTTGTTATAGGCACGCTCTAAGTAGCCGGCATCTTTTTCGTGGATATCTTTTTCTGCTTGGCCGGTAATTTTGTTGGCACGGCCTGCCATCAGCTTGCGAGCACAGGCAGGCGGCATGTCTAAAAACAGCACCAAATCAGGTCGGGGCAGGGTGAGCTTTTCATATTCAAGGTCATCGAGCCACCCGATAAATCCGCTTTTATCGCCCTCGATTTTTGCTGCCTGGTGTACTAAATTTGAGGTGACATAGCGGTCAGCAACCAAAATGCCCCCATCTTCATAGAAAGGCCCCCATTTTTGTTTAAAGCTTGCATAGCGGTCAATGGCATAGAAAAGGGAAGCAGCATAAGCGTTCACATCATCGGCATGTGTACCCAAATCGCCGGCTAAATAACGCTTAATCGGTAACGAAAAATCACTTTCATAGTCGGGAAAGGAAATCTTTTTAACCGTATTATATTCGGCAAATAAGCGGTTATAGAGCTTTTCTGTTTGTGTGGCTTTGCCGCTGGCATCCACACCTTCAATGACAATCAGCTTACCCATTTTAATTCTCCTTTTTATATTCCTTTCGCATGGCAGCTGCACGACCACAGCTCATTTTACCCTCGGGGCAGGGACCTGCAACGCAGGAGGGGCCGGCAAGGGCAAAGAGAGTGGGTGCCACTTCTCGCACCAGTCGAAGCATTTCGTTTGCCAGGGCTTGAATTTCCCACTGGGCACGGCTGCAGCAACGATGATGGAAGAAATTCATCAGGCTTCTTGCATTCATGGTGACAATCATTTTGGTTTCGCAAGCATTGGGGAGCACAAAGCGTGCATCTTCAATCGCCTTTTTCTCGGCTTGATTTTTAGCCTTTTTCTCGTCCATTCCCTGGGCAATAAAATCAGCATAATATTTTTCTGAAAGAATGTCGGCAAGCTTATTATAGGTTTCTTGGGCATCAGCCATAGACTTTTGATAAAGGCTGTGAGCCGCAGGGTTATCCGCAATAGCCGGCGGGGTGATAAACTCAAACTGACCCTCTTTAACATAGCGCTGGGATTTAACTGAATAGCTCGCCAGACGGTGACGGGTAATTTGAGCCAGCAGCGCACGACTCACACCTTCAATACCAAAGGTGAAGCTCACATGCTCAATGGGGCTTTCGTGTCCCATTTCCATGAGCATTTTTAAAAAGCTTTGCACTTTGGCTTCATCCAGACCGCTTAAAATATCGGCAACGCCGGCGCTTGAATAGCAAAGCTTTGCCGCAGCAGATATGATTTTTTCCGGGTCCCCGGTGTGTTGCAACAACTCAACATGAAGCGACATAGCGTATCCTCCTTAAGTGTACAGAACCTGCAAAAAGCGACAAATTCTGCCTTTTAATAAAGTAAACGGGTTAAAAAATTCCGATTAAAAACTTAACAATGGTGCTGCCGAAAACCATAATAACGCCGGCAGTGACCACGCCCAAAAGAATGGCCGGAACAGAGGTTTTTAAGCGCAAATCCATCAGCGCCGCCAAAAGAGCGCCTGTCCAGGCACCTGTGCCGGGCAAGGGAATGGCAACAAAGATAAACAGTCCCCAAAGCTCATATTTGCCTAATTTGTGAGCGTTTTTCCGAACCTTGTTTTCCATCCAGTTGCCAACGGGTCGCAACAATTTTGTGCGCAGAAAAAAGTTTACAATGGGTCGGGCGCACAAAATAATGAAAGGAACAGGCAAAATATTGCCGATTACAGTGAGGGCAAACAGCTGCCAGGGATCCATATTCATTAAAAAACCTAAGGGTATGGCTCCGCGCAATTCTACAACGGGAAGCATGGAGACAATAAAGACAACCAATTCATCGGAAATGCCCATGTTTTGAAAAAAACCGGCAATTGCATTTGTCATAATGATAAACTCCTTTTATGGATCAAAACGGCGTTGAAACCATTTTACACGGTAATAACTTCGGTGCCGGCAACGGCATCGGCCACCAGTTTTTCGATATCCAGCTTGGCTTCTGAGGCCTCAATGCGATCAAGCTTTGGCTTGGTGTTGGGATGCTTGGGTGTGAAAATGGTGCAGCAATCTTCATAGGGCAAAATGGAGGTTTCAAAAGTGCCGATTTGTCTTGCGATGGTCACAATTTCTTCTTTATCCATGCCTATAACGGGGCGGAACACAGGAATGTTTGTCACCGCATCGGTCACGCCTAACGCCTCAACTGTCTGGCTGGCCACCTGACCAATACTCTCGCCGGTTACCAGTGCCTTGGCACCGGTTTTCACCGCAATCTCTTCAGCAATGCGCATCATTAAACGACGCATAATAATGGTCAGTTGTTCAGCAGGACAATGCTTTTTAATGGCAAGCTGTGCCTCGGTAAAAGGGACCACATGCACATCTAAACGGGGATTATAATCAGCCAAAAGTTTTGCCAGCGTCAGCACTTTGTCTTTGGCGCGCTCGCCTGTGTAGGGATAAGAGAAAAAGTGCACGGCATTAAGCCTTACGCCACGCTTGGCAGTCATATAGCCTGCCACAGGACTATCAATACCACCGGAAAGCAGCAGAGTGGCCTTTGAGTTAGAGCCAACAGGCATGCCGCCAGCACCCTTAACCCGTCCGCAATAAACATAGGCATATTGCTCTCTCACTTCTACCATCACGGTTTCATCGGGGTTGTTAACATCTACTGTAAGGTGGGGAAAAGCATCGTGAAGATATCCGCCAACCTCACGGCAAATTTCAGGAGAGGTCATGGGGAATTTTTTATCGGCTCTTTTGGCCTCAACCTTAAAGCTGTTGATGGCAGAAAGGGTGGGCGCCAAAACCTCTGCAGCGCCCTTTTGCATGCCTTCTAAATCCTTGGGCAAGCAAAAAGCACGGGTCAGGGAGGTGATACCAAAGACCTTTGTGAGCCGGCGAATGATGTCATCGATGGTGTCGGGATTTTCAGGCTCAACATAAATGGTGGCCTGGGCCCGATGCACAGTGCCCTTAAAATCTTTGGGCAGAGCGGCCTTGATATTTTTAACCAGGGCATCTTCAAAAAAAGGTCGGTTTAAACCTTTTAAAATAATTTCACCATATTTAATTAAAACAAGCTGCTTCAATGTTTTGCCTCCGTTATAATTTTTTTGCTTCATAAACAATTCGCTCTGTGGTGGAGTTTGGCGCTTTTTTGGTATAATCATCATACCGTGCCACAACAGTGAGCCCTGCTTTTGATAGAGCCTTGCAAAGCATTTCGTCAGTATAAACCCGCTGCGTGTGCTCTTCGTCAAAGCGGTGGTAAACCCCTTCTTCCTTTTCCTCAAAAAAGGTCAGATATAAATGGCACAACTGATTTTCAGGCTCATATTCGTTCTGCCAGACATAATAGATGGAATCAGTTTCATAGGCATAGGTTTCATTACCTAAAACATGAGTGAATTTATACTCTGAATTTACATCAAAAATCAAAACCCCATCAGGATTTAAATAGTTTGCACAAAGGGCAAAGGTCTTTGCCATTGCCTTGGGGTCGGTTACATAATTAATGCTATCCAGCACACAAACAATGGCGTCAACCGTGCCATACAGCTCAAAGTCTTCCATGGGTTGATTTAAAAACAAAATTTTTTCAGCGCCCTTTTTTTGTCTTGCCACGGATAACATATCCTCTGAATTGTCTGCTCCCAGCATTTCATAGCCCCGGTGGGTAAGAGCCAGAGCCAGCGTACCTGTTCCGCAGGCAAGGTCTAACACAAGACCGCTGTGGATGCCGTTTTCCCTCAGGCGCGATTGAATAAAATCGGCAATTTTTTCATAGTCAACATCAAAGGTCAACGCATCATATAAAAAGGCAAAATCCTGATAACTGCTCATGGTGTATCTTCCTTCTTTTGTTTTATGTGTGACCAGTATTGGCGAATGGCTTGTTCGTTTTTGTTTTCACCGCCATGGTAATATTTTTTATCTTTAATGGCGTCGGGCAAATATTGCTGTGCCACATAATGCTCGGGAAAATCGTGAGGATATTGATAGGTAAGGCCCCGTCCCAGTTTTTGAGCGCCGCTATAGTGAGCGTCTTTTAAATGAAGAGGCACCTCACCGGTGTCGCCGTTTGCCACATCCTGCATAGCGGCATCAATCGCCATAATGGTTGAATTGCTTTTTGGTGCCGTTGCCAAAAGGATGGTGGCTTCTGCCAGGGGCAAACGAGCCTCGGGCATGCCTAACTGCAAAGCGCAATCCACGCAGGATTTCACAATGGAAATCGCCTGGGGATAGGCAAGACCAATATCTTCAGCAGCGGTAACCATCAATCGACGGCAGGCAATAAGCATGTCACCGCCCACTAAAAGTCGCGCCAGATAGTGAAGAGCTGCGTCGGGGTCGCTGCCGCGCAGGGATTTTTGAAAAGCGCTGATAACATCATAATGGCTGTCACCATCTTTATCATGACGAAAGGCCTTTTTTTGTGTGCTCTGCTCAGCCAACTCAAGAGAAATTGTGAGAGCATCTTTCGATAAGGGTGCTGCCTGCACACAAAGCTCTAAAGCGTTTAAAGCCTTGCGGACATCGCCGCCGGATGAGCCGGCAAGATGGGAAAGGGCAGCAGGGTCAACCTTTATAGCCATGCTCATTTCTTCGTCTAACAGTGAGGCGGCGCGCAGCAGCGCGGTCTCAATGTCTTGTGCTTTCACCGGCTGAAATTCAAAGACGGTACAACGGGATAAAATGGCATTATAAACATAAAAATAAGGGTTTTCTGTTGTGCTGGCAATTAAGGTGATAGACCCGTTTTCAATAAATTCCAGCAGAGATTGCTGTTGTTTTTTATTAAAATTCTGAATCTCGTCTAAATAAAGCAAAACGCCTTCGCGACTGCCGATGGAATCGAGTCCTGCGGTGATGGCTTTGATATCTGCCACAGAGGCATTGGTTGCATTTAATTTATAAAGTGTTTTTCCTGAAAGACGGGCGGCAATATTGGCCACGGTGGTTTTGCCAGTGCCGGAGGGTCCATAAAAAATCATGTTGGGAATTGTGCCGGAGGTAATCAAGCGGTGAAGCACTTTGCCTTCTGCCAGCAAATGCTCTTGACCCACACAGTCTTCTAAGCCCACAGGACGAATTCTGTCTGCCAGTGGAGCGGCCATAAAATCACCCATCCTTTCTGTAAAATAAAAGCTGTCAAAAAACCGGACGGTTTTCTGACAGCCCAAACCCTCGCGGGTAATATGCGAAATTTTTAAAAATCCGGTGTTATTTCTTTTTAGAAGTAATAACGACCTTGCGGTATGGTTCTTCGCCAATGCTGAATGTCTCTACATCGGGGTTGCTCTGCAGAGTAGCATGGATAATTCTGCGCTCGTTGGCACTCATAGGCTCTAAAGTGATTTTATGCTTGCCGCCTACAACAGAGTTAGCCAGTTTTTCTGCCAGACGAACCAAGGTAACGCGGCGTTTTTCGCGATAACTCTCGGTGTCTAAAATAACTTTCACATAGTCGCCATCGCCGCGGTTAACAGCCAGGCTGGTCAAATGCTCTAAAGCATTTAAGGTGTCACCATGCTTGCCGATGATAAGGCCCATGTCGTTGCCGGACAAAGTAATATTTAAAATTCTGTCAGCACGCTCGGTTTCAATGGCTACTTTCATGCCCATGCAAACAAAAACATCTTCCAAGAAATCTTTTGCACGAGCCTCGGGGTCAGCATTTGCAGTTACTTTTACAACAGCGTCTTTGCTGCCGAAACCAAAAAGACCTTTTGAACCTTCTTCAATAACTTCTACAATAACATCATCTTCTGAAAGCCGCAAATCCGCCAAAGCTAAATCAATAGCCTCTTGCACGGTTTTTGCCGCTTTTTTAACAACTTTACTCATTTTTTTCTCCTTTCAGCCTCGCGCTCCCTGAAGTGCTTCTGCACAGGTTCTTCTAACGGGGTTGGCGGAAAACAAATCTTCATCACATACTGCTGTACAATTTGGACAATGTTGGATATAATCCAGTAAAAGCCCAGACCCGCCGGCAATGAAACTGAAAAAAAGACAGTCATCAGCGGGAAAAAATAGGTCATCATCTGCATGCTACCTGCAGCACCGTCTTTGTTTGCGGTGGATTGTCCGTTCATTTTAGTGGTCAGCCACGAGGTTAAAAAGGTGGTCAAACCGGCTAAAACGGGGATGAGCAGCAGGGGAGATAACACAGATAGTGATGGGGTTTGTGACAAGTTTAAACCAAAGAATGAAAAATCAATGTACAACATATCCACGCCCGGAAAAGCCTCAGCCAAGCCGTCGGCCAGGCGGGTCATTTCTGCGGCGATTCCAATTTGGTCTTTAACCGAAACGGTTGAACCCAAAGCGGTGAGAGCCGTGTGTATCTCTTCAATAGAGGGCAGACCATGCTTGCCAAGTTGGATAACATAGGTTAAGGGGCTGCGGATAATATTGTATAAAGCAATCAGAACGGGGAACTGAATCAAAAGGGGCAGGCAACCGCTCATAGGGTTGATGTCGTTACTTTGATACAGCTTCATCGTTTCCTGATTCAGCTTTTCTTTATCATACTGATATTTTTTTTGCAATTCCTGCAACTTAGGCTGAATAGCCTGCATTTTAGACATAGATTTTTGCTGCTTAATTGTCAGGGGCAGCAAAATAGCCTTGGTAATTAGGGTAAATAAAACCAGTGTCCAGCCATAATTCTGGAGAAACATGTAAATGTAGCGGAATAAATATCCCAAAGGAATATTGATAATATCAAAAATACCCAAAATTTTGCCTCCTTTGTTGGCAACAGAGTCCCGAATGGACCGTAGAATCAGTTTCGGCAGACAGCTTGCAAAAGCGGTTTTGCTTTATTCCACAGGGTCATAGCCGCCCTTGTGAAAGGGGTGGCATTTTAAAATGCGGCAAAAAGCAAGCCACGAACCACGCAGAGCACCTTTTTTGGTGATAGCCTCTATGGCATACTGCGAGCAAGTGGGATAAAACCGACAGCTTGGTTTTTTTAGCAGCGAAATATACCGCTGATACAAATGAATCAGAAAAATTAGAAATCGTTTCATATGCAAGCTTCCGTTTTTTACCGAATGTGTTAATGTTATCAGTTTTGCTGTGTTGTGGGGCCTGGCTGTGTCTTTGCCTCCGACACTATAGTGGGGCGGTTTTTAAACAGACGAGCACCGGCCAGCATTTTTTGCATGGCGTTCATGGTTTCGGCCAGGGAATCGGCAACGAGGGCGCCTTCTTTTGCGGCAAAAATCAAATCGTAGCCACACAAAAGCTCGGCCTCAAGCAGACGATAGCTTTCCTTAACCAATCGACGAATTCGGTTGCGCTTCACAGCACCGGCCAGTTTTTTACCGGCTTTAATGCCCAGCCGGTTTTGGTCAGTGCCATTGGGCAGGTAATACAAAGTATAATTTTTGTGGTATGACCGTTTTCCCTTGCGATATACCTGCAAGAACAATTCGTTTCTGTTTAAACTGATGGTTTGCTTCATATGCGACACCTGCGGTCCCAGGGAATTATGAAATAAAGTCGCTAAAAGCGCGGGGCTCTCAGCGACTGAGTTTCACAACTATGCAGACAGAACCTTTCTGCCTTTAAGTCTTCTTCTGGCTAATACCTTTCTGCCGGAACGCGAACTCATTCTGTTTCTGAAGCCGTGATCTTTTTTACGTTTTCTGTTGTTAGGCTGATATGTTCTAAGCAAATGTTCCACCTCCTATATGCATACCACTTCTCATATACCATATCATTATATCTTGTAAAATGAAACTTGTCAATACTTTTGTGTATAAAAAAGTTGTATTTTTTATCAGACTGTGATAAAATAGATAACGACAAAATGAAAATTTAATTGATTCAGGAGGCGGGCAACATGCAAATTGATTTATATTGTCCTGTGGAAAATCAGGGTGTTGTTGTGAAAACCAATTCTAAAACGGGAGAGCCTTATGCTCTTTTTAAATTCTTTAATCTGAGCAATCGGGTGGTTGAGGCGGTTGCGTTTACAATGCGGGTCTACGATGCTTATGGTGTTGAGCTGGGCAAGATGCGAGTGGACATTAGTGACCTCTCCGGCCAACCAAAAGATTTTTTTGCAACGGCTAAAGCTGTATCTCTTGCACAGTGGGAAGAAGCAAAGCACATCACTACGGAGTTTTTAGAGGTTCACTTTGCCGAGGGGGACCCCTACATAAAAGAAAAAGACCCTGTAGAAATCACGGTGACAGAGCCTGATTATGAAGAAAAGCTGCGTCTTATGACAGCCTGTGGCGAAGATGCTTGCTGCTATGCTAAAGACGAAGGAACCCATTGGATTTGCGTTTGCGGTCGGCCTAACCTTGACGGTGTGGACCGTTGTGTGCGCTGCGAACGGGAAAAGATAGATGTGATGCGCCGGTTTGGCTCTCGTGATGCTTTAAACAAAACCATAGCAGAGCAGGAAGAGGCACAGCGTCTGGCAGAAGAGGCAGAAAAACAGGCACAAGAAGAAGCTTGCCGCGTTAAAAAGCAACGAATTAAAAAACGGGTTATCAGTGGCTTGATTGGCCTTGGTGCGCTGCTTGTTTTGTGCGGTTTGCTGTATTTAGGTTATATTGGCGTTATGAACCTTTTAGGCAGCAGAGCCGCTAAAAATGGCGATGCACTGACAGCATATGTGCGCTTTGCAGCAGCGGGTAATGACAGTAAAATTGCAACAATTTCTGAAGAAGTAAAGGGTAACACTAGCGCGAACCTGTTGCAATCAGGCATCTTGGCAGCTGACGAAGAAAACATTTATTATATCAACCCCATGTGTGCTATTTATAAAGAGAGCAAGGCAACCGGAGAAAAGTCACGCCTTGGTGATGCAGAGGGTATATTCTTAAATGTGTCAGACGGCTGGGTTTATTATCTTGACATTGTAACCGGTCAGGAAATTCATCGCATCAGCACCGATGGCGCCACCAAAGAGGTTGTATATAATTGCGGGGAAGATGCGATCATCGGCAATTTAGCCTTGGTGGGCAACGACCTTTATTTTGCTGTGCAGGAAATCCGTGATGATATGACACCGGAGCTGCAGGAACAAATCGCACAGCAGGGCGGTGATATGTATCAATATCGGTTATACAACCTGACCATCGGCAAGGAAAAGGCAAAACGCGTGTCAGAATATGACATCAATCAGTTTATATATTATAAAGGAAGAATCTATTTCTTGGAAATGTCAGAAAACGCACTGTTTAGCATGGACCGTAACGGTGGCGATTTGAAAAAACTGGTCAGTGGCCCCATTTATGGCTTTAATCTGCATCGCGACACCCTTTATTATGTGGATGGAACAGTTGATGAAACAACCGGTCAGCCTAAGCTGCCTTTAATCGCAGCTGAAATGGACGGCACCTATCGTGATGCTGTGGTGGATGACAAAATGGTTATGATTTTTGGCCTTGATGGTGACACCATGACCTATTTAGCCTACGAAGATGACAACTTTGTTTTGTATCAAGAGGCCGGGGAAGAGGATATCTTCCTGGCAGAAGGCTGTCAGCTCTATAATCAGATTAACGGCTATACCGCATACCTTAACATGAATGGACAACTGATGAAAACCACCCATGATAAGAGTGGTTTTGAAGAAGTTGCCATGGAGTTAGAGTTGCCGACAGATGCGATAAGTGAAGAACTGGCTATTGAAACCGAAGGCGACCTTATTGAAGAATAAAAGGAAAAATTTGAGTTTCTGTGTATAGTCCTTTTAAAAAGGGGGAAACTGATAGTAACCTCACATTATACATGACTGTACTGTAGCCCTCTTTCAATCAGGAAAAACCTTAAAAGCCCTGCTCTGCACATTGTGCAGAGCAGGGCTTTGTTGTAGGCAAACAGTCTGAAAGCACTTATTTGCTTATCATTTTATTCTCTTATAAACATCTGTGTCCAGTAATTTCCGTCGGCTACATAACCAACACCAATCTTTGTATATGAGGCGTTTAAAATGTTTGCACGATGTCCTGCGGAATTCATCCATGCGTCCACAACGGCTTGCGGTGTTCTTTGACCTTTGGCAATGTTCTCTGCCGCAGCTCTGTAGGAGATGCCGAATTTTTTAATCATATCAAAGGGGGAGCCATAGACGGGACTGGTATGCGAAAAATAGTTGTTATCTTTCATGTCCTGGGATTTGTATCTTGCCACGCGGCTCAATTCCCAGTCGACAGCAAGAGCCTTTAAGCCGTTTTTGGCTCTGACCTCATTCACCAGCCTAATGACCTCATTTTCGTAGCTTGTGACCGTGGAATCGGTTTTCGGAATGTTTAAAATTTGCCCGGGATAAATCAAGTCAGGGTTTGCAATGTGCGGATTTGCATTTTTGATTTCGCTTAAACCCACCTCATATTTAACGGCAATTTTCCACATGCTGTCACCTGATACAACCTTATGGGTTACCATCGATGTGGCATAACCGGGAAATGCTGATATCATTTGCAATGCAGCAATGAGTGCAATTAATGTTCTTTTCATTTTGGGTCCTCCAATCGTATATATTTCGTATATCCAATTGTATATATAATAATATATGGTTTGCATAATATCAAATGTAATATATGGAAGACACAGCAAATAGTGCAATTAATAGAGAAGAGATTAGAGCAGAAAAAACCATCAATCTTGATACAAGATTGATGGTTTTTAGCAAGGCAAATGATTCAAATATAATTGATTTTTAGCGTAAAGCTCCTATAATTCCTGAGCTGTTCTGATTTTTTTCGTATGCCTTTCTTGAAAATGGAATTTTATAATGGCGACAATGGTAATCATAAACTCAATTCCATAGGATATTGCCGAGGAAATTGGCGCGTTAACAAGCAGGTTGTAAGAAATTGCGCTTATGTGAGGGATTAAAATCACATATCGCATTAATTTAATATTCCGCATGGCAAATGTGATTGCATACATACAAGAAGCAAACATATACAAAATGTCCCATGGTGAAGAGTTTCCTGACAGAATAACATAGTTTATTACGACATAGCTTAAAACGGTTACAAAACACAGCCCTATAATCATATATAAAGGAACTTTTTTGTTGTTTTTTTCATATGTATAGCAAATTAATCCTCGACCAATTCCGATGGCAACTGACACCATAGTAAAATAGGCACCCATCAAAAAATAAGAAATTGACAAAAACACATTGCCGGTCAACTGTAAAATCAGATAATTTCTTTTGTTGTTAAAGAAATAACTGCCGGAATATAGAGCAAGGGCGATTGTGCTCATAATAAAAGATAATGTTTTCATTTCAAATCCTTCTTCCAATGTGTCTTTCGTACTTATGTTACAGTGAATAAGTTAACAAGTAAAAATCCTCGTACTATCATACGAGGATTTTTTTGGAGGCGCCACCCAGATTTGAACTGGGGGTGAAGGTGTTGCAGACCTCTGCCTTACCACTTGGCTATGGCGCCATACAATATTAATATATGCAATGACTCATAAAATGAATCATATGTTAACAAAAAAACTTGCCTCTAAAGGCTTAGAAGCAAGTTTTAAGTTGGAGCGGAAGACGAGATTCGAACTCGCGACGTTCACCTTGGCAAGGTGACGCTCTACCACTGAGCCACTCCCGCATCTTAACCAAACGTAAAGTTGGTGCCTCCGGGTGGA
>JAFYVH010000017.1 GCA_017549205.1 Clostridia bacterium
CTATTAAGTTTGTATTCTAAACTCTCCAAACAGGAGAACTTAAAATCCTAGCCAGTCATCACTGACTTATTTCTTCTCATTATCCAAAATTACTCAAAGTAATTTATTTAGAGCCTGCTCTGTTCAATTTTCAAGGTTCAAAAAACGCCCGTTTTAAGCATTCCCGTTCACAGGCGACTTGTTAATTATACGACCATTCGACACAATTTGCAAGTCCAAAAACAGCTAAAAATCGCCGATATTTTAATTTATTAATTTTTTTCTCAATTTTTCTCTCGTTTTCTATACTAAATCATTGTTTATCGCATTTTTTAAATTCAGTTTGACAAATTATAAAAACAAAGGTAAAATAAACATGTTATGGCTTAATTCTATTATATAAAGGAAGGTGAAAACAGTGTCCGACCGTTTTTCTCGCACCCGCATGCTTTTAGGGCAAGCCTCCATGAAAAAGCTTAGCGATGCGCATGTTTTATTGTTCGGCATTGGCGGTGTGGGTGGCTCTGTTGCTGAAGCCCTTGTTCGTTCAGGCATTGGCGCTATTACCATGGTCGATAATGACACAGTGAATCCTTCTAATATAAATAGACAAGTTATTGCAACGGACGAAACTGCGGGACTTTTAAAAACGGAAGCTATGCGTAAGCGTCTTTCTTCTATTAATCCCGATTGCCGCATTACAACACACAATCTTTTTTACTTGCCGGACAGTGAGGAGATCATCAGCACTGATTTTGATTATATTATTGACGCCATTGACACGGTTACGGCTAAAATTGATATAATAACGAAAGCACAGGCTTTAAACATCCCCGTTATCAGCTGCATGGGTACGGGAAACAAACTCAGACCTGAACTTTTGGAGATAACTGATATATATAAAACCTCTGTTTGTCCCTTGTGCCGTGTTATGCGGACTGAATTAAAAAAGCGTGGTTGCAAAAAACTGCAGGTGGTATATTCCCCCGAAACACCTCGCAAGCCTGATTCATCCCTTTTGGATGACGACACTACCCAAAGAACGCCCGGCAGCGTATCCTTCGTGCCGCCGGTTGCCGGTTATTTAATTGCCTCCCGCGTGGTTCGCGATATCGTTGGCGAGGTATAACATTGTAATTTCTACATTATTGGAAACAATATCACAACAAAGGAGAACCCCATGAGTCACGAAAACTATATCGAGCAAAATATTGTCCAGGCACTTGAAACAAACTACATGCCCTATGCCATGAGTGTTATTATTTCTCGTGCCATTCCCGAGATTGACGGTTTTAAGCCGGCTCACCGCAAGCTTTTATACACCATGTACAAAATGAATTTAATCAATGGTCCCAGAACAAAGTCCTCTAATGTTGTGGGTCAAACCATGAAATTAAATCCCCATGGTGATATGGCCATTTATGAAACCATGGTGCGTTTGACCAAAGGCAACGGCGCACTTTTACATCCCTTTGTGGATTCAAAGGGTAACTTCGGCAAGCAGCAATCACGCGATATGGCTTTTGCTGCTCCACGATATACCGAGGTTAAGTTAGACTCTCTTTGTAATGATATTTTTGGTGATATTGATAAAAACACAGTTGACTTTGTTGACAACTACGACGGCGAATTAAAAGAGCCCGTTCTACTGCCCACGGCTTTTCCCAATATTTTGGTAAATCCAAATCAGGGCATTGCCGTTGGTATGGCCTCTAACATATGCTCTTTCAACTTAAAAGAAGTATGTCAAACAACCATTGCCTATTTAAAGGATGCAAACTGCAATTTATCCGATACCTTAATCGCTCCCGATTTTTCCACAGGCGGTCAGTTGATATATAGCGCTGAGGAAATGAATGCTGTTTACGAAACCGGTCGTGGTAGTTTTAAGGTTCGGTCTAAATACCGTTATGATAAAAAGAATTCGTGCATTGAAATTTACGAAATTCCCTACACCACCACGGTAGAAGCCATTATGGATAAAATCATTGAGCTTGTTAAGCAGGGAAAAATTCGTGAAATTGCAGACATGCGTGACGAAACCGATTTATCCGGTCTTAAACTGACCTTGGATTTAAAGCGTGGCACTGACCCTGAAAAGCTGATGCTTCGTTTGTTCCGTCAAACACCCTTGGAAGATTCTTTCAGCTGTAATTTTAACATTTTGATTGATGGCAAGCCGCGGGTTATGGGTGTTCGTGAAATTTTAAAGGAATGGACAACATTCCGTCTTTCCTGCATTCGCCGCCGTTTAGAGTTTGACCTTGACAAGAAAAATTATCGTCTGCATCTTTTGCAGGGTCTCGAAAAAATCCTTATGGATATTGACAAAGCTATCCGAATCATTCGTGATACCAAGACAGAGGCAGAGGTTGTACCCAACTTAATGACAGGCTTTATGATTGATAATATTCAGGCAGAATTTATTGCTGAAATTAAGTTGCGCCATTTGAACAAGGAATATATTTTAAAACGATTAGAAGATATTGAACAGTTAAAAACTGAAATTGCCGACATTCAGTCAACTCTGGCAAGCAACCTTGCCATGAAGAAACTTATTATTTCCGAGCTTACCGCTTTAATGAAGAAATATGGCAAAGACCGCTTAACTGAAATTATCCAAAGTGAAGATGCTGCTTTGCCCGAAGCGGATTCTTTCATTGAAGACTATAATGTCAAGCTGTTTTTAACAGAGCAAAACTATTTGAAGAAAATCACCTTGGTCTCACTCCGCGCCAGCTCTGAGCAAAAGCTTAAAGAAGACGACCGCATGATTTGTGAATGGGAAGCTTCTAACAAGGATGAGCTTTTATTCTTCAGCAATAAGCAGAACTGCTACAAAATGAAAGTTTACGATTTACCCGATACCAAAGCCAGCGCACTGGGTGATTACTTGCCAAACATTTTAGGCATGGAAGCCGATGAGAAAATTTTATATATGGCTGTTACTGAAAAATATGAGGGCTTTATGCTCTTTGCCTTTGAAAACGGCAAAATTGCCAAAGTGCCTTTAAAAAGTTATGAAACCAAAACCAATCGCAAAAAGCTGGCAAATGCTTATTATGAAAAGGCGGTCGTTGCCGACATCCGTTTCTTAATGCAGGATACTGAATTAGTCGCCATGAGCGATATTAATAAGGTTCTGGTTTTTGATACTGCGAAAATCCCTGTAAAATCTACGAGAAGCTCTCAAGGTGTTCAGGTTCTCACGCCGAAAAAAGGCAGCATCTTAGCCAAGGTTTGCGCTTTGGACGAGGTGGCGTTTACTGATTTTGAATATTACAGAACACGAAATCTGCCCGCCCGTGGTGCATATCTAAAGCCCGAAGATGCTCCGGGACAACAGTTAACCCTTTTATAACATATGTTTTAACTCACTCTATCCCCTGCTGTAGTTACAGCAGGGGATAATTTTTTTGTGTAAAAAGTAAGTTTTTGTCTGTTTTTCACCTTTTTTCTGTCTCTTGCATAGTATAAAGCAGAGATACCCATCAAAACACAGAAAGGAAGAACCTGATCTTATGAAAGAACTATATCAAACTTGTGAGCGAGTGGGATATGCTTATGTTCCCGTTCAGCACTTTGGCAAAACATATTCGCCGGAAGAAGGCTTAGAGAGAGGCACTATCTTTCCCGAATTGGATCTGCCCATAACCGTTTATGGACCTTTGGTGAAATAAAGGAGGAAAATCATGACAAATTATGACAAAAACAGAGGTCGTGTCTTACAACAAATTATGGCCTTATCCTTTGCACAAAATGATTTGGTACTATTTTTAGACACGCATCCCAACAACACAAAAGCGTTGCAGGAATATCACAAAATCACACCCATGCTTGCAGAGCTCAGACAATACTACAAAGAAAACTTTGGTCCCTTAACACCGGCTGAAGTAACATCGACTACTGACTGGACTTGGGTTAACTGCCCATGGCCATGGGAAAATTAAAGGAGGACCATCAATTATGTGGCAATACGAAAAAAAATTGCAATTCCCTATTAACATTAAACATCCCAATCCAACTTTAGCAAACTATATCATCAGCCAGTATGGTGGTCCGGATGGCGAAATGGGCGCCTCTATGCGATATCTGTCTCAGCGATATTCCATGCAGGACGATGTGGCAAAAGCGCTTCTGACGGATATCGGCACGGAGGAGCTGGCCCATCTTGAAATGGTAGGCACCTTGGTGCATCAGCTGACAAAGAATGCAACAACAAGCGAAATTGAAAACAGTCCCCTGGCTCTATACTATGTGGATCATGGCAAGGGTGTTTGGCCTGTTTCCGCTGGTGGCCAGGCCTTTACCTCAATGAGTTTTGCTGTGAAAGGCGACCCCATTACCGATTTAATGGAAGATTTAGCCGCCGAACAAAAGGCTCGCACAACCTATGATAACATTTTAAGAATGTCTGACGACCCGGATGTCAATCGCGTTATTGCTTATTTGCGTGAGCGTGAAATCGTTCACTTTCAGCGCTTTGGTGAAGCCTTAGACCGTGTGCAGGCAAAAGCTTGTGAAAAGAATAAGTATTATATGAGCAAATAACTTTAAAGATTGTCAACAGAATTATCCCTGTGATACCTAATGGCAACTTATTTTCACGACGGCCACCAGTTTGTAAACTACAAAGCGGGTTGTGATGGCTGAGTCAAAATTAGGATATTTAAAAGTAAGTGTAGAACAGAATAAATATCCCCCCGCTTAATGGGGGGGATATTTTTTGGTATGCCTCTCATACGCCCAGCCCCACAACTGCTACTTAGCACCCATAAATAGGAATCTGCAAATATGCCGATTCCTATTTATCATATAATTATATAAGTTTTTGTTTCATTCTTATAAACGCCAAATCAGAGACGGTGTATATTCTTTGCATTTTCAACATCTCCATTGCATGCACCCTATTAAGATGGTTGACATAAGATAGTTGACACTTTAAATGCGATATGCTATAATGATAAAGTTGAGATAATTCTGCATACATAAGTATAAACAAATAAGAATCATATATGAAAGGCGATAAGATGTACGCTAAATTTTTTAAGAGATTTATTGATTTTTCATTATCGCTGATTGCGCTGATTGTACTGTCACCTATTTTGTTAATGTTGATAATTATCGGTGCGATTGCGATGAAAGGCAATCCATTCTTTACCCAGCTCCGCCCGGGTAAAATTGACCCAAAGACAGGAAAGGAAAAGATTTTCCGGCTTATAAAGTTCCGTACGATGAGCAACAAGAGAAATGACGAAGGGGCTTTGCTGCCGGAAGCTGTCAGACTGAATAAGTACGGTCGTATATTGCGCAGCACATCGCTGGATGAGCTGCCCGAATTGCTTAACATTCTCATTGGAGACATGAGCATTGTTGGTCCTCGACCCTTGCTGGTGAGATATCTTTCCGAGTACAATGAAGAACAACGCCATCGCCATGATGTGCGTCCCGGTTTGACCGGTTTGGCACAGGTGAATGGCCGTAACGCACTCGATTGGGAGGAAAAGTTCAAGTTGGATGTGGCGTATATTCGCAACATCACCTTCCTTGGTGATGTTATGATCATCTGGAAAACAGTGATGTCTGTTTTAAAGCATGAAGGAATTACTTTTGAAACAGAAGCGGTGATGAAAGGTTTCAAAAGAAAAGATACTTCACAATACCAATGAAAAGCATTTCATAACACCAGCTTACATAACTACTGTTGGTCATCTTGTAAAAAAAGGGACATGGTTGTAAAAGAACAACAGCATACCCTTTAAAATATTTATGAATATAGGAAGGAAGAAATACAATGAAGAAAATAATGATATTACTTTTATCGACAATCCTGATTTTTACTGTCTGTGCCTGCGGCAACTCCGGGAATTCCGGTGCTGGTGAAGCCGGTACTGAAGGAAATTATGCAGAATGGGTATATTCTGCAACACCCGGCGACTTAGATAGTGCTGACCCCTACGGAAGTACTTCTGCGCGTACTGAATGGCTGACCAATATGACATTTAATACTCTGGTTTATTACAACGAAGAAACAGGCGAAGTAGAGCCCGAATTAGCTACTAAGTGGGATTCAAACGAGGCTAAGGACGAGTGGACATTCTGGCTGCGTGATGATGTTTATTTCCATAATGGTGATCACCTGACTGCTGAAGATGTTCGGTTTACCTATTTACATACCGCAAACCTGGGCAATGAGGTCAATGTAGTAAAGACTTTTGCTGCAGGTGCTTATGCAGAGTCTGTAGAAGTTTTAGATGATTATACGATTAAGTTTGTGCTCAAACAGCCCAGACCCGACTTCCATATGTATATGGAAATGAAAGTATATTCAAAGAATGCCATTGAAACCCTTGGACAAGTAGATGGTGGCGTAATCGGTACAGGCCCCTACTATTTTGACCGAGACAACACCACCTCCGGACAGATTTACACAGTTTCCCGCTTCGACGAATATTGGGGCGGAATTGAAAATTACAAAACAAAGCACATTGGATTTAAAGTTTACGGCGACTGGAATGGTGTTGTCGCAGCCCTTCAGTCCGGTGATATTGATTTCACCACATTGCAAAGCATTCACTACAACACAGTTAAGAACGATCCCAACCTGACTATTGAAGAGAAAGTTGGCTGTTCTTCCTATTATATGGGATACAACTATACCTCCAAGAATGCTGATATGAACGATGTAGAGATTCGTCAGGCACTTGCTCAGTGTATAAACAAAGACGATCTGACAATTGTTGCATGGGAAAACCTGGCTATTAAGTCAGATAACTTCTGCCCGCCTACCGGTGTTGGACATCTTCCCGATGTTAAAGGCGTGGAATACAATCCTGAACAAGGCATGAAGACTTTGCAAGAAAAAGGTGTTAATAATCTTACTATTATCTACACTTCCGGTGCACCTGCTATCGCAGCCGAAGCAATTCAGGCTTCTTTAAGTCAGGCAGGAATTAAAGTAAATCTTCGCCAAATCGATACCACTAACTGGGCGGCATTCAAGGCAGCTCGGGAAGGTTATGACTTATTTGTAGATTACGGCTCATATCGTGGAGCACTTTTATATAACTTCAATCGTTTCTTGCATCGCAACGGTTCTGTTAACTTTGGTGGTTTTGTTTCTGACGAATATGAAGCATTACAGAACAATGTTGCCAGTCAAAAAGAATGGGAAGACATGCTGAAAGAGTTTGGTGTGTTACAGCAGTGGGTAGCCGAGAATGTACCCCTGTTCCCTCTGGTTTATACCAATCAGTTGCTTGGCAAAAATATCAATGTAAGTGGCGGTTATTTGGGTAGTTCCAATAATTCATGTGATTGGTCCACCATCTGTAAGATAGAGAAATAATTGATTATACTTTTTATTACCAACCCACCGCGGATATAAAATTCGCATGAGCTATTTTAGATTGAGGGAATTTGAAAAAACAAAGAATGTTGGAGAGAAAAAAATGGTTCGATATTTTATCAAACGCGTGCTGACATTAATTCCTGTTTTGTTAGCTGTTTCATTTCTTGTTTTTTGGTTGATGAGCATGACCGGTGACCCTGCTCGCACCATAGCAGGAGATACTGTCACAGAGGCACAGCTAGAGCAGATGAGAGAAACCATGGGCTTAAATGAACCCATTACTGTGCGGTTTGGCCGTTGGTTGTCCAACGCTTTATTGCACGGCGATTTTGGAAAGAGCCTTTATGGCGATGATTGTTGGAAGGAATTTGCATTGCGCTTTCCCCATACCCTTAAGCTTGCTATCACATCTATTCTTCTGACAATTGCAATCGCTGTTCCATTTGGTATTGTTGCGGCTGTAAAACAGAACAGCTGGGTGGATACTCTTCTTTCATCCACAGCTATATTAGGTTTATCGATGCCCACATTCTGGATGGGTATGCTGCTTATTGTTCTATTTTCGGTAAAGTTGAATTGGCTTCCCTCTGGCGGAGATAATGGAACCATACTCAGTTTGTTGATGCCCATGTTTTGCTCGGCGGTGAATAATGTGGCATTGGTAACCAGAATGACTCGTTCCTCTATGGTAGATCAAATTCGGGCGGATTATTTAAGAACCGCTCGCGCCAAGGGTGTATCTGAAAAAAAGGTTCTTTGGGGTCATGCGCTGAAAAATGCGTTAATTCCTATTATCACGACTATTGGAACTCAATTATCATTCTTAATTGGTGGAACAACCGTTATTGAAACGGTGTTTTCGTGGCCCGGAGTGGGTTCTTACACTGTTGCATGTATCAGAAGTAACGATTTTATGCCGGCCACCTGCAATGTCGTTTTGATTAGTACAATGACAGCGGTAATTCTGATTGTCGTGGATATGCTTTATGCCTTTGTTGATCCCAGGATCAAGGCAAGATACAAGAGAGGTTAAATATGGGAATTATTGAAAGTGCAAAGGAAAAACAGCAAAAAAAGGATTTAGAAACTGTCGCAATGGTCAAAGCTGCCAGCTACAAGCGGTACAAACAAATCTGGCGACAATTTCGCAAAAATAAGGGCGGTGTATTTGGCTTAGTTGTTTTACTGGGCTTTATTGTAATCGCCATCATATCATCATATATCTGGGATTATAAGACGGACATTACAAGCATGAACGCCAGTCAAAGGTTGATGAAGCCTTGTTTGGAACATCTGTTTGGAACCGACCACATGGGCAGAGATTTGCTTGCTCGTGTATTTTATGGTACACGATATTCTCTGCTGATCGGCATCGGTTCTACCATGATCTCCACACTTGTGGGCGTTACTGCCGGTGCAATTGCCGGCTACTATGGTGGTAAGATTGAAAATATTACCATGCGGATTATCGAGATGTTGCTGATGATTCCCAACATGTTGCTGACCATAGTAATCGTAAGTGCTTTCGGCATCAGCCTTGGTAATCTTCTGCTTGCGCAAGGATTAGCAACCATCCCCACTTTTACAAGAAACGCCCGTGCTGCCGTAATGACAGTTCGAGATAATGAATATGTTGAAGCGGCAAAAGCTATGGGTGTCAGTGATTTTAGAATTATTCTCAGACATGTACTTCCCAATGCGCTGTCACCGATTTTGGTACAGATAACAACTCGCGTGGGCGGTTGCATTGGAGGCGCTGCAGCTTTCAGTTATCTGGGACTGGGCGTTCCCGTTCCTACACCGGAATGGGGTGCTATGCTGTCTGATGCTAAAAACTATATGCGTGAGTTTCCGCATTTGGTGTTCTTCCCAGGTCTTGCTATTCTGATGTTGGTTTTGGCTATTAATCAGATTGGCGATGGTTTGCGGGATGCACTTGACCCGAAATTAAAACGGTGAGGATAAAAAAATGGAGAAAAAAACTGTTTTACAAATTAAAGATTTGCATGTTCGGTTTGATACAGATGATAGCAGGGTCTATGCAGTTAATGGCGTAAACCTCGACCTGCGGGAACAAGAAACCATTGGCCTTGTTGGTGAGACCGGTGCCGGAAAGACTACCACCGTGTTGTCTGTTTTGAGATTACTTGCCTCCAACCCCGGCGCGATCACAGAGGGCGAAATTCTTGTAAACGGAAAAAATGTTCTCAAAATGTCTGATTCAGAATTAGAAGCAATGCGCGGTAATGAAGTGGCTATGGTCTTTCAGGATCCAATGACATCTTTAAATCCCGTAATGACTGTCGGTGACCAAATTGCTGAAGCAATTGAAATTCATGAAAAAGTCAGCAAAGCGCAAGCATTCAAATTAGCAAAAAAGATGCTTGAAACAGTAGGAATCCCGGGCTATAGAGCCGGAGATTATCCCCATCAATTTTCGGGCGGGATGAAGCAAAGAGTCGTAATTGCCATTGCCATTGCCTGTCATCCGAAAATTCTGCTTGCAGACGAGCCCACAACGGCTCTTGATGTTACCATTCAGGCGCAGGTTTTGGATTTGATGAAAAAAATGGCAGAAGAATTTAAAACCGCTATGATTCTGATTACCCATGATTTAGGCATCGTCGCTGAAACCTGTGAACGGGTTGCCGTTATGTATGCCGGACGCATAGTGGAGATCGGCACGCTTGAGGATGTATTTAACAGGACAGCGCATCCATATACAGAAGGACTCTTTAACTCACTGCCGGACTTGTCCGACCGCTCCCATGAACCAAAGCCTATTAAGGGTCTTGTCCCTGATCCGACAGACTCTTATAGTGACCGTTGTGCATTTGCGAATCGTTGCCCCTATGCAGTGGAGCAATGCTGGCAAAAACATCCGGAGGAAATTATTTTAAGTGACACACATATGGTGATGTGTGATCGTTATCAGGAAAAAGGTTTCCATATTGAGAGAGGGACAGAACATGAGTGAATACTTGTTGGAAGTCAAGGGCCTAAAAAAGCATTTTGAAACTCCAAAAGGGGTGCTCGGTGCCGTGGATGGCATCAGTTTTTCTTTGGAAAAAGGCAAAACTTTGGGCATTGTAGGCGAATCCGGTTGCGGAAAAAGCACCACAGGAAGAGCTATTTTGCGTTTGGTAGAGCCTACCGAAGGAACTGTGTTATTTGAGGGAAAAGACATCACAAAGCTGAGCCGAAGAGAAATGCGCAAAATGTGCAAGGATATGCAGATTATATTTCAGGATCCATTTTCTTCATTGGACCCAAAAATGCCAATCAACAAATTGATTAGCGAACCTATGTTGAGAATGAGAATGTCCAAAAAAAAGATAGAACAGCGCGTGCATGAGTTGATGGAAACCGTAGGACTGCCTCCTCGACTGTATAATGCCTATCCTCATGAGTTGGACGGTGGTCGTCGTCAACGAGTGGGCATTGCCCGGGCGCTGGCTCTTGATCCTAAATTTATTATCTGTGATGAGCCGGTGTCGGCGTTGGATGTTTCCATACAGGCGCAGATTCTGAATCTCTTGAAAAAACTGCAAAGAGAACGCGGACTGACATATATTTTCATCACACATGATCTCTCTGTCATCTATTATTTTGCAGATGAGATCGCGGTGATGTATTTGGGGAAAATTGTCGAAAAAGCTCCCGCCGAGGAGCTGTTTGCAAATCCCCTTCATCCATATACCAAGGCATTACTTTCTGCCATTCCGGAGCCCAAACTTAACAGCACCCGAAAGCGCATCTTACTCAAGGGTGAGATTGCCTCCCCCATCGGTCTTGCGAAAGGATGTCGCTTTGCCCCACGCTGTGAGGAATGTTGCGAAAATTGTTGCAACAACGAACCTGAATTGGTTGAAGTTACAAAAGGTCATTTTGTAGCCTGCCATATCCATAATCCGAATAAAGATGAGTGATATCTTAATCCTTCGCGGCGAGGTGGGCCGCACGGAATTTGGTGCGGTAGCGTGTGATGTGTTGTTACTTGGGGTGCTTATTTACAACCAAATACTCCACGGTTTGAATATGTGGTTTCTGATTTTGCCGCTTGTGTTAATTGGATTCTACTTGGTTGTTTTTGGGATTTTGCCGGAGAGGTACTGTTTTACTGCATCTTCGTTAGAGATTTGGAACTTTTTTTATAAAGTTGACTGCATTTCATATGAGACAGTGTTCAATCTTGAAGCAAAGAGCAGAGATAATTTTGTTAATCTATTACAGGAGAACAAAGTGAAACTATATTATTCCAAAGGAAAATCACACAGAATGGTGATTTGCAAGCCAAAGAATGTACATGCATTTGTAGAAGAACTTAAAGGCAGATGTCCGGGATTGGCTGAAGATGAAAGTGAAAGTAAATTGGAATCTTTTTTGAATCAATAAATAAGTACTGAAAAGGAGTGTGTGAAAACATGGGAAAGCCACTTGATGGAATCAGAGTTATTGAATTGGCTGATTATGTTTCTGTACCTGTATGTGCCCGTATTTTAGCGGATATGGGAGCAGAGGTCATTAAAATTGAGCGGAACGGCGGCAGCGCATGGAGAGCCAGTGCTAAAGCCAGTTGCCCGGGAAAGTTTACTGATGAAGAAAACCCCGGCTATGATATCAATAACACCGGAAAAAAACACATTGTGTTAAACTTAAAATCAAGTGCAGGTTTAGATGTTTGCCATAAAATGTTGGAAAGTGCAGATGTTTTTATCACCAATCTGCGTTTGCCTGCTTTAAAGCGGTTAGGATTGGATTATGAATCTATGAAAGAACGATATCCAAATATTGTTTACGCTATCGGCCTTGGATATGGAGAAAAAGGTCCCGATGCAGATGCTCCCGCTTTTGACCACACTGCTTTTTGGGCAAGATCCGGATTTCTGTTAGACATGGCACCGATTACAGAGGATTATCATCCGGTATTCCCGCCCTCCTCGGTTGGTGATAATTTTACCGGTATGACACTTGCCGTCCAGGTATGCGCTGCTTTGTTCAATCGACTCAAAACAGGCAGGGGAGATTATGTTCGTTCCTCCCTGTTCCACAATGGTGTTTTTGCCATGGGAGCAATGCAGATTGCAACGCAACAGCCTAATGGCGCTGTGTATCCCAGACCCAGACAGAAGTTGGGCGTGGCATCCGGAGACTACCTGTGTAAAGATGGTCGCTATGTATATATCGCATCCGGCTATGCCGAAAAATTGATTCCCAAGGTGTTTTCTATCATCGGAAGAGAGGATATGATTTCAGATCCTAAATTCAGCACTGCTGATGCAAGGAGAAAAAATTCCGAAGAACTTTATTTGATTATGAAAGAGGCTTTGCTTAAGCACACATCTGATGAGTGGTTGGCTTTTGGCCGGGAAGCAGACATTCCTTTGGTCAAAATGCAGCATTTCAGCGAGTTAGGTGAGGATGAACAGGTATTGGCAAATGGCTATATTGATGATGTTACATACCCATCAGGCGTAACATATAAAGTGGCGTCAAGTCCCATTGAGATGGATTCCGTCGGCGTGGTAACAACAGAACCAACCAAGCCTGTAGGTGCGGACACGCAGGATGTCCTATTGAGCTTCGGTTATACAGAAGAACAGTTGCAACAGCTGCGCAAGGATGGCGTTATAAATTGATTTAATTAAAGGGAGGATGTCGTAATGGTATTAGCTGTTTACGGAGCCGGCGGTCTTGGAATGGAATGTACCAGCCTGGCAGAGAAAATTAATGAAGTGGACAAGCGTTGGTCACAGTTTGTGTTTGTAAATGATGCAATCACTGAAGAAGGCGAGCTGCTTGGCTACCCTGTTATGACTTTTGAAAAAGTTCTGGAGACATACGGGAAGGAAAATCTGGAATTCATGGTAGGCATAGGTGAAGTGGATGTAAAAAAGGCTATTTATGAAAAGCTGAAGGCACATGGATGTCGGCTCACCAATTTGATTAATCCCATGAGCTCAATTCACAGAAGTGTACAAATGGGTGAAGGTGTCATGATTGGCAGAAATGCCGCTGTTGCACCCAAGGTTGTGTTAGGCAATAATGTATTGGTTCGTGGCAATACAGTCCTCGGTCACGATTCCGTATTGGAAGATAATGTTGAGGTTTGCGCCTTTTCTGTTGTCGGAGGAAACACCAAAGTCGGAAAAGGTACTTTTGTTGGTTTACACGCTTGCATCAGGGAAGGGCTTAAAATTGGTGAACATTCAATTATCGGTATGGGCTCTGTGGTTACCAAAGATGTTCCTGATAATGTGGTCGTTTACGGAAATCCAGCTAAAATCGTACGCAATAATGACACCGGTAAAATATTTAAAAAGTAATGATGCCATAAGATATACTGGCAATGATAACCGCTCACAAAATGCTGTGGGCGGTTTTTATTTATGCAGTTAACCGCTTTGCCCATCAGGCGAACAGCAGCCGCAATACCATTTATATATTTTTCTTGACAGAATGTAAAGTTTACCATAATTTTATTCAAAATTAATATAGACACCCGACACATTTTGTGATATAATTTGGATTAATATCAAATTATGTAATAATTTCAGGAGGGAAATCATGTTAAATTACGACAATCTTATGGTTATGACCCATCCCCTTATCCAGCATAAAATTACTCTGCTGCGAGATAAAAACACAGGTTCTAAGCAGTTTCGTGAATTGGTTGAAGAAATTGCCATCTTAATCGCATTTGAAGCAACCAGAGACCTGCCCCTGTGCGATGCAAAGGTTTCAACCCCCATTTGTGATACGGTTTCAAAGGTGATTGATGGTAAAAAACTGGCAATTATCCCCATCTTAAGAGCCGGTCTTGGTATGGTTAACGGTATTTTATCCCTCATGCCTTCTGCCAAGGTTGGTCATGTTGGTCTTTTTAGAAATGAAGAAACCTTAGAGCCGGTTAAGTATTATTTCAAGGTTCCCCAGGAAATTTCATCAAGAGAAGTGGTTGTTTTAGACCCCATGCTCGCCACCGGCGGCAGTGCCGTTGCAGCTATTGACTTCTTAAAAGAAGCCGGCGCCAAAGACATTAAATTTTTGTGCATTATCGCCGCACCCGAAGGCGTTAGAACCCTTTGCGAAGCACACCCCGATGTGAAGGTTTATTGTGGCATTGTTGATGAAAAGCTGAATGAAAACGGCTACATTGTTCCCGGTTTGGGTGATGCCGGCGACCGCATTTTTGGTACAAAATAAGCTTTTTGCAACTTTACTTTATTTCTCTTTAAAAAAATATGAAATAAGGCTTTCTAATGATGAAAGCCTTATATTTTTGTTTAAAAGCCATAAAAAATTCGACAAATTTCAAAAAAATATTTACAAATTGTTCATAATATGATACAATTTTAATGATAGGTTCTTTGTGAGATTTAACACAAAAAACCAAAAATTTAATTACAAAGGAGATATATTCATGAAACTCATCTACAATGTAGACGACAAACCCAAGTTTGGGCAGCTGATCATTTTTGCTATTCAGCAGTTGCTCGCAATCATGACTGCAACTTTGGTCGTTCCTGTTATCATCGGTAACGGCATGAGCCCTGCAGCAGCCCTCTTAGGCGCCGGCGTCGGCACCTTGATTTATGTGCTTTGCACAAAAGCTAAGAGCCCTGTTTTCCTCGGTTCTTCCTTTGCTTTCATCGGCTCAATGCTGGCTGCTTTTGCCGGCGGTGTTTCTATGTCTCTTGGTTATCTCGGTTTAATTATCGGTGCTTTTTTTGCCGGTCTGGTTTATGTTGTCATTGCTATCATCGTTAAATTAGCAGGCGTTAACTGGATTAACAAGCTGATGCCCGCTATCGTAATCGGCCCCACCGTTGCCATCATCGGTCTTTCTCTGGCCGGTAACGCTGTCAGCGACCTGCAAAAAGGTATGGTAGCTCTGGCAGACGGTGCACAGGCGGCTTCTCCTTTAATCTGCGTTCTCTGCGGCATTGTCACTCTGCTTGTTACCATCATCTGCTCCACCTATGGCAAAAAGATGGTTCGTCTGATTCCCTTTATTTTAGGTATCCTTGCAGGTTATGCTGTTTCTGTTATTTTCACCATCATTGGTAACATTGCTGATATCGACGCTTTAAAAGTTATCAGCTTTGCTCCCTTTACCGCATTGGTTGAAAACGGCATAAACCTCAGCACCTTTATCACCATTCCTGAATTTACCTTTGTAACCGCATTCAAAGGCATTGGCGAGCTGAACGCAGCTTACATCGGCAGCATCGCTGTTGCTTACATTCCTGTTGCATTTGTTGTTTTTGCTGAGCACATTGCTGACCACAAAAACATTTCTTCTATCATTGAAAAAGATCTGCTGGAAGATCCAGGTCTCCACAGAACTCTGTTGGGCGACGGTATTGGCTCCATGTTTGGTGCTTTCTTCGGTGGCTGCCCCAACACAACTTATGGTGAATCTGTTGGCTGTGTTGCTATCACCGGTAATGCCTCTGTTGTGACC
>JAFYVH010000002.1 GCA_017549205.1 Clostridia bacterium
ACAAAAGCAGAACTATATGCTATTATGGGATTATCAAGATGCAGGCTTTTCCCATTATTGCCTTTTAACAGAGGGAGAAAACTGTGATGATTGTAATCATTTAGCAGGTCGGATTTTTTCCATTAGTGAAGCACGGGTGGGTGAGAATTTTGCACCGATGCATTCGAACTGCAACTGTCGGGTTGGGATTTTAGATGATGCAGGGCAAGTGGCTTACATTATCGATGAGGGCAAGGCAGAAAAGGAAGAAAGACACAAGGGATGGTTCTATTGTGTTTGGTATAAGGCTTTGCTATGCAGATAGCCCCTCTTTCTTCAGTGGATTTCTTGCATCATTTTTAACAAAAAGATTTCTTAAAATTTATCTATTTTTTCCTCTTGCATTTTGCAAAAACCCGTTGTAAAATGAGCATAATGACAAGAAAGGAGGCGGCGCCATGATTGATCCAAAGACACTGACTTCGTCGGAACTGCAAAAAATCAACAAAAATGCGCAGGCTGCCAACATTGCAATCTGTGCTATTGAATATTTTGCATCCATATTAGTTTCCGGAGTGTTCTTGGCATCCTTGCTGACAAGAATTGGTGTGCCGGATGCAGTGGCCGGCATTGTTGCTTCGCTGACCTCTTTTGGCGCTTTTGCACAAATTGCGGCGTTGTTTTTTACCAGCCGTATTCGCTCGCCAAAACGCATAGTCGCTATAACGCAGATTGGTTCAATGTTGTTGTTTATAACCCTTTACCTCGTTCCGTTTTTTCAGGTGTCGCAGGGGATAAAAACGACTTTGTTTATTGTCTTATATTTAAGTGCTATTTTCTCCAAATCACTGGTTGCCCCCATTTACACCAGCTGGGCTATGAGCTATGTGGATAAGCGTAGCTGGGGCGACTTTACGGCTACCAATGAGATAGTTTCTCTGATTGGAGGCATGATGTTTTCCTGGGTGATGGGTCTTTTGATTGACCACTATAATAGCATAGGAAAACCCGGCGTTGGCTTTATCCTTTCGGGTGTTACGCTTTTTGTTTTGTGTCTGTTAATCATTCTGTGTTTTATCCCCATTAAAGAGCTAAAACCCACTGAGGTAGAGAAAGAGAAAATTTCGTTTGTTGTGACGTTGAAAACCATAATAAAGGATCAAATCTTTCGTAAAATTACCTACATGAAACTGATTTGGAGCGTTGCCGTTGGCATTGCAGCCCCTTTCTATGGTACATATTTGTACAATGAGCTGAACATCAGCCTGGCGACGGTTTCGATTATTGCAGCGGTTGCATGCACCGTGCGTGTCCTTGCCTCACGTCCCATTGGTCGAATGGCAGACCGCACTTCACGAGTCAAGACCCTTTATCTCTGCCTGGGGGCAAGTGCTTTGGCTGCAATTGCGATGACTTTTGCCACACCGGTAAACGGTATGGTGATGTACATTATTTTTTCTGTTTTAGAAGCGATTCATGCTGCCGGCGCCACCAATGGTGTTAGCTATATGGTGTTTGAATTTGTGGCGCCTCCGATGCGCACCGACGCGTTTGCCATTCAGGGCGCGCTCAGCGGAGGTATCAGCCTGTTTTCGGCCTTAATAGGCGCTAAAGTTGTATCCGTCATGCAGGCAAGCGGCAACACGCTTTTTGGCATCACGGTTTATCCTCAACAAGTACTTTCGTTTGTTGCATGTTTGGTGATGGTTATACTGATTGTTTATGTTAAGACAGTTATTGAGAAGTTAGAGCATGTAGAGGAATAACAGGGATTTTAAATAGAGAATCGGACATTCATTGTTATGAGTGTCCGATTTTTTTATTTTCTGTTTTTTATTTTATAAAGAAAAGGTTTGATTTCTTTTTATTAATATGATACAATATGAAAAGTTATTTTGTTGCAGACAAAGTGGCTATGTGTATTTAATAAATAATCAGGGAAAACTGATACTATTATAACAGCAAAACTTAGGTTGTTTTCATAACGCAAAACAAAGGTCTATGAAAAGCGAACATAAGAGAAATGCAGAATTGAGGTTTTTATGGAGAAAAAAAGAGGAACATTTACAGGCGGATTGGGGTTTGTTTTAGCGGCAGCCGGCTCAGCGGTTGGATTGGGAAACTTATGGCGATTTCCTTATCTTGCGGCGAAGCATGGTGGCGGTGTGTTTTTGTTTGTGTATATTTTCATGGCACTCACCTTTGGCTTTACCCTTATGATAACCGAAATTGCCATTGGGCGCAAAACAGGCCGCAGTGCCATCAAAGCCTATGCGCAGCTGAATAAAAATTTTAGGTTTTTAGGCTATTTAGCCTCCGTTATTCCGTTTGTTATTTTTGCCTATTACTGCGTCATTGGTGGCTGGGTCATGAAATATATGGCCGATTTTATGGTGGGCAACGGCATGCAAACCGTTGCGGACGGATATTTTCAGGGCTTTATGAAGAGCCTCTGGTCGCCGATTTTCTGGATGGCGGTGTTTATGCTCATTAGTGCTGTTATTGTCTATTTGGGCGTTGATAAGGGCGTTGAAAAGTTTTCAAAAATCTTCATGCCGGTTTTGTTTGTTTTGATTATTGGCATTGCGGTTTTCACCATGACCTTAAAAGGTCCTCACGGAACGGCCTTTGAAGGTCTTGCCATTTATCTCATTCCTGATTTTACCGGCATGACGGTTGGCAAGTTTTTTACGGTTTTGCTGGATGCAGCCGGCCAGATTTTCTACTCAATGAGCATCGCTATGGGCATTATGATTACCTATGGTTCTTACATGCCGAAGAACACAAACCTTGTTAAATCGGTTAACCAGATTGAAATATGTGACACGGGTGTGGCACTCTTGGCCGGTATGATTATGGTTCCTACGGTGTTTATCTTCCAAGGGGTAGCCGGTCTGGAACAATCCGGCCCCGGTCTTTTGTTCATCGCGCTGCCCAAGGTTTTTGAAGCAATGGGTTTTGCCGGCAATTTTGTGGGTGTGGCGTTCTTCCTCTTGGTTGCCTTTGCAGCACTTACCTCGTCAGTTTCACTTCTTGAGGCTGTGGTTTCCATTGTGGTTGACAAAGTGCCCTCCTGCAGCCGTAAAAAAGCATGCACCTATGTGCTTGTGCTCTCTTTGATATTGGCGTGCGTCACCTGCCTGGGCTATAATGTGCTTTATTTTGAATATACTTTGCCTAACGGTGTAACCGGTCAGCTTTTAGACATTATGGATTATGTATCCAACAATGTGCTGATGCCCATTGTTGCACTTGCAACTTGCATTTTAGCCGGTTGGGTTTTAAAACCCAAAGAGATGATTGATGAAATTAAAAGCAACGGCGAAAGCTTTGACAGAGAAAGAATTTATGCAGTTATGCTTCGCTATATTGCACCATTCTTTTTGATTTTGATTTTCTTATCGGCGTTTCTCACGGCATAAAAAGCCTGCTAGATGGGTAAAAAATGTAATATGTGAAAAATTTGACAAAAATTTAACAAAGAGCTTGCATTTATAATATTCTTGTGATATACTAAAGATAAGGGAGGGGATTTCTTTGGAGACCCGTGTGGCAGTTATCAGTATCATTGTAGAAAAGCCGGATTGTATTGGGCGGCTGAATGAACTTTTGCATGATTACGGCGCCTATATCATTGGTCGAATGGGCATTCCCTACCAGGCAAAGGGCATTAACATCATCAGCGTTGCTATTGATGCACCGCAGGATGTGATTAACGCCTTAACAGGCAATTTGGGTAAGCTTGACGGCATTACCGCAAAGGCGGCTTATTCCAAGGTTTAACTATTATAAATTAATAAAAATCCCTCTGACGCTAAAGCAAATGCTAAGGTGAAAGTGACGGATTGCGGAAACAGACAGAATATAGCTGCATCTTTCACTTTTTGCGTGGAGGATGCAGTTTTTTATTAATTAAAAATGTCAAAAACCTTGTTGCATTTATAAAGATGAAAGCATATAAAAAGAAAGGGTGAATTTAAATGGCAGTATATAATAAAAATTCCCGTAAGGCTGAGGAATTTATTAATCATGAAGAAATTTTGGCAACACTTGCCTATGCCGAAGAGCATAAAAACGATGTGGAATTAATCGATGCCATTTTAGACAAAGCAAGACCGCAAAAAACAGAAACAGGTGTTCATTGTGAGGGGTTATCTCACAGAGAGGCTTCTGTGCTTTTGGCGTGTGAGATTCCTGAAAAAATTGAGGAAATGTATAAAATTGCCGAAGAAATTAAGTTGGCTTTTTATGGCAAGCGTATTGTTATGTTTGCGCCTCTTTATCTGTCTAACTATTGCGTTAATGGCTGTGTTTACTGTCCTTATCATTTGCAGAACAAAACCATTCCCCGCAAAAAGCTGACACAAGAAGAGGTCAAAGCAGAGGTCATTGCCCTGCAGGATATGGGACATAAAAGACTTGCCATTGAGGCAGGAGAGCACCCCATCCACAACCCCATTGAATATATTTTGGAGTGCATTAAAACCATTTACAGCGTACACCATAAAAATGGTGACATCCGCCGTGTGAATGTCAATATTGCCGCCACAACAGTTGAAAACTATCGCAAGCTAAAAGAGGCGGGCATTGGCACCTATATTCTGTTTCAGGAAACCTATCACAAGGAAAGCTATGAGACTCTGCATCCCACAGGCCCCAAGCATGATTATAACTACCACACAGAAGCCATGGACAGAGCTATGGATGGTGGCATTGACGATGTGGGACTGGGCGTTTTGTTTGGTCTTGAGCTTTACAAATATGAATTTGCAGGACTCCTAATGCATGCAGAACATTTGGAGGCCGTTCATGGCGTGGGCCCTCATACCATTAGCGTACCCCGTTTAAAACGCGCCGAAGATGTTGACCCCGATGCGTTTGATAATGGCATTTCGGATGAAATCTTTACCAAAATCATTGCCTGCATTCGCATGGCAGTGCCCTACACCGGTATGATTATTTCCACCCGTGAATCAGAAGAAGTGCGGGCAAAGGCGCTGCGCGTGGGCATTTCTCAAATCAGCGGTGGCTCCAGAACAACGGTGGGCGGCTACGCAGAAGAAGAACGCCCCCACGACACAGAGCAGTTTGAGGTTTCAGACCAGCGTACCTTGGATGAAGTGGTTTGCTGGCTGATTAAAATGGGCTTTATTCCCTCTTTCTGCACGGCTTGCTATCGCGAAGGCAGAACGGGTGACCGTTTTATGAGCCTTTTAAAAACAGGGCAGCTTTGCAATGTTTGTCAGCCCAATGCCCTCATCACTTTGAAAGAGTTTGCAACAGATTATGGCACAGAGCCTACCCAAAAAGCGGCTGAAGAGCTGATTGCAAAAGAACTTGAAACCATTAAAAATGAAAAAGTTCGTGCCATGACAGAGAAGTTTTTACAAGCGATTGAAGACGGAAAGCGTGATTTCCGCTTCTAAGGAGGCTAAAACCATGCACACAACAACTCTCAATCAAACCCCCATGGCCATGCGCCTCGCCATTGGTTTTTTTGGGCGCACAAACAGTGGTAAATCCTCACTTTTAAACGCATTGGCAGGGCAGGAGGTTTCTTTGGTTTCTGCCGTTTCGGGCACAACAACCGACCCGGTGGCAAAACCCATTGAAATCTATCCTTTAGGTCCCTGTGTGCTCCTTGACACAGCCGGATTCGGCGACGAGACGGAGCTGGGTGCTTTGCGGATGAAGCGCACCCTGGAGGCTATGGATAAAACCCATGTGGCTCTTTTGGTGCTTGCCCCTGATAATGAAGACTTTAAAGAAGAGCAGGCTTTGCTTTTGGCTTTGCAAAAGCGGAATATTCCCGTGATTTTGGTGCAGAATCAGATTGACCGCATAGACAATATAGACAGTCGACTTTTGCAGGTGGAAAAGGCACTGTCGCAGAAACCCCTTTTAGTCAGTGCAAAAGAGGGCAAGGGGCTCTCGCTCCTAAAGGAAGAGCTGGTGAAAAAAGCACCGGCTGATTTTGAAAACGAGAGCATTGTGGGTCATCTGGTTAAAGAAAATGACCGGGTGCTTTTGGTGATGCCTCAGGATATGCAGGCGCCAAAGGGGCGCTTGATTTTGCCGCAGGTGCAGGTGATTCGTGATTTGTTAGACCACGGCGCTGTTGTCACCTGTGTCACACCGGCACAGCTGCCGGCAGCTCTTTCAGACAACACGCCGGATTTAATCATTACAGATTCCCAGGTGTTCCCCCTTGTGTATGCACAAAAACCGGCAGAAAGCAGTCTAACCTCATTCTCTGTGCTGCTTGCCCGGTATAAAGGCGATATTGATGCATATGTGAAGGGTGCGGCGGCGGTGCACACCTTAAAAGCCGGTGACAAGGTGCTCATTGCAGAGGCCTGCAGCCACCAGCCTTTAGACGGCGATATTGGTCGTGTTAAAATTCCCAACTTAATACACAAAAAACTGCATCCGGACATTGAAGTGCAAGTGGTTTCGGGAAATAATTTCCCCGAGGACTTATCGCCTTATGCTCTGGTGATTCACTGTGGTGGCTGCATGTTTGGCAGACGCCAGGTGATGAGCCGTGTGATGCGGGCAGTGGAGCAGGGCGTTCCCATTACCAATTACGGAATTTTTCTTGCGGAAATGTCCGGCATTTTAGATAAGGTGGTTATGTAAAACAGAGGGTGCATAATGTGCAGAAAGGAGCTATTTCCATGATTCTTGATATGCTGAAAGAACATAAAAAGCGGGAAGCCGCTTCCTTTCACATGCCAGGGCACAAAAACGGAAACGGATTTTTGGGCACGGCTTTAGAGAGTCATTTGTTCAGCTTTGATACAACTGAACTTTGTGATACAGATGCACTCATACAGCCAAGTGGGGCGATTTTGGAGGCAGAGCAAAGAGCAGCGTCACTTTATGGTGCCCGTCACAGCTTTTATTTGGTAAATGGCTCCACAGGTGGCATTTTGGCTATGCTTTATGCAGCCTTTTCAGCAGGAGATATGGTGCTTGTTGACCGCAACTGTCACCAGTCGGTGCTTCACGGGTGCATGTTGCTGGGACTTCAGCCTGTTTACATAACGCCAAGAGCGTCAAGGCTTCCGGGTCTTCCCGGTGTGCTTGTGGCAGAAGATGTGCAATCGGCATTAAATGAGTATCCCGCAGCAAAAGGCTTGATTATCGCAAGTCCTACCTATTATGGTGAAGTGGCTGATTTGTGTGCCATTTCGAAAGTTCTTCACAAACATGGCGCACTTTTATTGGTAGATGAGGCACATGGTGCACACTTTCCCTTTTCCGAGCTTTTTCCCAAAACAGCTATGGAGCAGGGGGCAGATTTAAGCGTTACCAGTCTTCACAAAACCATGTCGGCACCCAATCAGACCGCATTATTACATATGAGTGACACTTTTGAAATTAACGGGGTGCGAAAGGCAGTGAACATGTTCCAGACCAGCAGCCCGTCTTATCTGCTTTTGGCTGCGATGGAGCAAGCACTTTGTTTTGGTGCAGAGCAGGGAGCAGCCAAAACAGAAGAGATACTAAAGAGTCTTTCTAAAATTGATTGCCCTCGGCTTGATGACCCCTTTAAGCTGTTGCCCAACTTTAATTATGAAGATTTGTCATCCGCCGATGCAGACAAAATTTTTAGAGAAAAGTTTGGAATCTATGCAGAAATGACAACCCCTTGCGGTTTGCTTTTGATGGTTTCTTGGTGCAACACACAGGCGGATTTGGATTTGCTGCAGAAAGCCTTGGATTACTGTAATGGTGCATCTAAAGGAATGGAGCTAAGTCCGACGCCGTATGCACCACAAAAAATGCTGAACAAAAGCCTGGTGCCTTTGTGTGATTTAAAGAAGATTTCCACAGAAGAAGTGCCTTTTGATGCGGCAAAAGGGCGCATTTGTGCTTCGCCCGTATCGGCGTTTCCGCCCTGCGTTCCCATTCTGCTGCCGGGTGAAAGAATTGGGACAGAAGAAATTGAACAGTTGCATCAGCTTAAAATGCAGGGTGCAACCATTACAGGCGGGGGAGAAAAGGTCTCTGTTTTGTGTGAATCTCGTGCGAAAAAATGTAAAAAAATTGTTGAAAATAAATTGACATATCAAAAAAATTGATGTATAATATAAAAAGATTTTATTTGATGGAAGTTTTTGACACGGTCGAAATACATCAAAATGGCATAATAATAAGTATAAAACAATGTAGTGCAAAAAGCATTGCGTTGCGCAAATAAAGAAAGGAAGTTTTGTTTATCATGGCTTACGATCCCTATCAAAATGTCCTGCATGTAGTTGATACAGCAGGTAAAATGCTGGGCTATGAACCCAGCGAGTATGAAACTTTAAAACATCCCGAGAGAGAACTTAAGGTGTCCATCCCCATCGAAATGGATGATGGTTCTGTTCGTGTTTTTGAAGGTTACCGCGTGCAACATTCAACAGTAAGAGGTCCTGCTAAAGGTGGAATTCGTTATCATCAGAATGTTGATATTAATGAAGTTAAAGCATTGGCTGCTTGGATGACCTTTAAATGTGCCGTTGTTAATATTCCTTATGGTGGCGGTAAGGGTGGTATTATCGTTAACCCCTCTGAACTGTCTAAAGGCGAGCTGTGCCGCATGACAAGACGCTTTACAACCATGATTTCCCCCATTATTGGTCCTGACAAAGATGTTCCTGCGCCTGATGTTGGAACAAATGGCGAAATTATGGGTTGGATTGTGGATACCTACAGCCTGCTTAATGGTCACAGCGTTCCCGGTGTTGTTACCGGTAAACCTGTTGGCATTGGCGGTTCTTTGGGACGCTTAGAGGCCACCGGCCGTGGCATTATGCTCACAACAAAGCATATTTTAGAAAAATTAGGCAAAAAGCTGTCAGAATCCACCATTGCCGTCCAGGGCATGGGTAATGTGGGCAGCATCACCGCCAAACTCGTTTCAGCAGAGGGTGGCCGCGTGGTGGCAGTCAGCGATGTATCCGGCGGTATTTACAAAGAAGATGGTTTGGATATTCCTGCTATTTTGGCTCACATTTCTGTCCGTGGTCAGCTTTTAGATAGCTATGAAGAAGCAGGCATTAAGCGCATCAGCAATGGCGAACTGTTAGAGTTGCCTGTTGACATTTTGGTGCCTGCAGCTTTGGAAAATCAGATTAACGCTGACAATGCAGATCGAATTCAGGCAAAACTCATTGTGGAGGGTGCAAACGGACCTACCACTGTTGAGGCTGATGAAATTTTAGCTAAAAAAGGCATTGTTTTAGTGCCGGATATTTTAGCCAATGCCGGCGGCGTTGCTGTTTCTTACTTTGAGTGGGTACAAAACCTGCAGTCTATGTACTGGACTGAAGAAGAAGTAAATTCCCGTCTTGAAGGCATTATGAAACGCGCATTTGATGAAGTTTATGATGCTGCACAAGAATATAACACCAGCATGCGTATGGGTGCATACTTAGTTGCAATCCGCCGCGTTGTTGAAGCCAACAAAATGCGTGGCTTGTGGCCCTGATTTTTAAGGTGATAATGTTGATGGCCGGCAATTCTTTGGGTAAAGAGTTGCCGGCTGTTTTTTTGTGAGAAACTATTGGAAAACAAGTGAATTTTTTGTGTGAATTTTTTATGAAAATTTATAGACACGGGTTAAAAGATGTGTTATAATAAAAAAGACGGAATGTATCCCTTTTCCGTTACGAAATTTATAATTTGGTAGCAGGGGTTATGCCATGTGTGTTGCCCCAAACAGTCGCAACAAGCATTACAACAGAAAAGAAGGGAAGACAAGTTATGAACATTGCGCTCATTGCCCATGATAAGAAAAAGGAATTGATGATTCAGTTTTGCATAGCCTATAAAGGCATTTTAGAAAAGCACATGCTTTGTGCTACAGGCACAACAGGTGGCTTGATTACTGAGGCAACCGGTCTTGAAATTCATCGGTTTTTATCCGGCCCCCAGGGTGGCGATCAGCAAATTGGCGCCAGAATTGCCTATAATGAAATTGATTTGGTGCTCTTTTTCCGTGACCCGTTGACAGCTCAGCCTCATGAGCCGGATGTTACGGCGCTTTTACGGCTTTGCGATGTGCACAATGTGCCACTTGCCACCAATGTTGCAACAGCTGAAGTGCTGGTTCGTGGTTTGGACCGGGGCGATTTGGATTGGCGCGACATTGTGAATCCCAAATCTTGATTTTAAGTCAGAACATGAATGATATTTAAAAACTCTGCGGCATCGTTGCAGAGTTTTTTTACTAAAGTCTCTTTATGAAAAAAGGAGAAGCCTCATGACACAGAAAAAAATGAAGGAATTAACTGAATTTTTGCACTATCACGCTCATCGGTATTATGTGCTTGACGATCCTGAAATTTCTGACTATGAATATGATATGGCCTTGCGGGAACTTGCAGAGCTTGAAGCGGCACACCCCGAGTGGAAAGACCCGGCATCTCCCACCGAGCGTGTCGTAGGTCAGGTTTTAGAAGGCTTTGACCAGGTGGAACACGCCGTGCCCATGCAGAGCCTTACCGATGCTTTTAGCCGTGAAGAAGTTATGGAGTTTGATGAACGGGTAAAAAATGCTCTTGGTGAGCCCTATGCCTATGGAGTGGAATATAAGATTGACGGTTTGTCAGTTTCCCTTGAATATGTGGATGGTGTTTTCACCCGTGGCTCCACCCGTGGTGACGGTCATGTTGGCGAAGATGTAACACAAAACCTTAAAACCATTCATGCCATTCCTTTGCGGCTGGCCTCTCCCATCCCCTTTTTAGAGGTGCGGGGTGAGGTGTTTATCGGTAAAGAGGATTTTGAAAAGTTAAACACAGAAAGAGAACAGGCGGGCGAGCCTTTGTTTGCCAATCCCCGTAATGCAGCGGCAGGCAGCCTGCGGCAGCTTGATTCGTCAGTTTGTGCCAAACGGCATCTTGATATTTTTATTTTTAACATTCAGCAGGCAGAGGGTGTAACTTTTGAGAGTCATTGTGAAAGCCTGCACTATTTAAAAGACCAGGGCTTTAAGGTGGTACCCGGTATCAGGACTTATGCCACGGCAGAAGAGGCATTTGGCCGTGTGCTTGAAATTGGCAGTGAGCGTGAAAGCCTTTCTTTTGATATTGATGGTGCAGTGCTGAAAGTTGACCGCCTTGATCAGCGCAAGGCTTTGGGCAGTACCAGCAAATGTCCCCGTTGGGCTTTAGCCTATAAGTTTCCGGCTGAAACCAAAAAGACAAAGCTTTTAGATATTGTTTTGCAGGTGGGTCGCACAGGTGCCATCACACCTAATGCGGTTTTAGAGCCGGTGCGGGTTGCCGGTTCAACAGTGCAAAGAGCTACCCTGCACAATATGGACTATATTAATGAAAAAGATATTCGCATTGGCGATTCTGTTTATGTGCGAAAAGCCGGGGATATCATTCCTGAAATTACGGAAGTTATCAAGGAAGAACGAACAGGAGAAGAAAAAACATTTGTTATGCCAAAGACCTGCCCCGAATGTGGCGAAAAAATTGAGAGGGTTGAGGGCGAGGCGGTTTATCGCTGCACAGGCGGCAACTGTCCTGCGCAACTTATGCGGAATTTAGAGCATTTTGCATCTCGTAACGCCATGGACATTGAGGGCTTGGGGCCTGCTGTGGTCGAACAGTTGATGGAAGCGGGTTTGCTACATTCGGCGGCAGACTTGTTCACGCTGCGCTCAGAGCAGCTTGTAGAGCTTGAGCGCTTTGGTGAAAAATCGGCGCAGAATTTAATTGACGCTATTTGTCAGGCTAAAACAAGAGATTTATCCCGCCTGCTTTTTGCCTTGGGCATCCGCTTAAATGGTCAGCGCTCATCACAAATTCTGGCAAAAGCCTTTGGCAGCATGGAAAATTTAATGCGGCAGGAAAAAGAGACCCTTTCTGCCATTCATGAAATCGGCGAAAAAACAGCCGCCAATGTTTATGACTATTTTCAAAATCCCCACAACAGTGAATTGATTGAAAGGCTTAAAGAAGCCGGTGTGAATATGGTGCACCAATCAAGTGTCGATGCAAGTGGCGAGCTTGCAGGCAAAAAGTTTGTTGTCACCGGTCGGTTTGAGGAGCTTTCCCGTCAGGAACTGACAGAACTGATTGAGCAAAAAGGCGGAACGGTGGCAGGCAGCGTGTCGAAAAAAACCGACTATGTCATTACCGGTGAAGAGGCAGGCAGCAAACTGGATAAAGCACAGGCGCTGGGCGTTACGGTTTTATCCCTGGCAGAGTTTTATGCCTTGCTGGATGAAAACGAATAAAAACAAAAAAAGGGGCTGTTTAAAACCAATAGGTTTTAAACAGCCCTTTTTAAGTACAAACTTATTTCAGCTTGAATGCTTCCATTTCAGCGATGAAAGCAGCCGCATCGTCAGAGTGAACTTCAACCTTGATGGGCTTGCTTAAATCTAAGCTGAAGATGCCCATGATGGATTTAGCATCAACCACATAGCGGCCGGAAGCCAAATCAACATCAAAGTTATACTTGTTGACAATATTCACAAAGTTCTTAACATCATTAATGGAATTTAACATGATATCAAAAGTGTTCATCGTAGCAGTCCTCCTAAAAATATATTCTTGTTATTATCATACACTACAAAACTATCTTCGTCAAGTAAAAAAGAAAAAAGTTCATACAATATTTACCTTTTTTCTGGAGCAAAACAGAGAAAAAGCACCCATTAAAAGAGCTTGCCTTAGTTGACTTATGGGGCGGAAATTGGTATAATTGATATGGAGATATGCAAACGAGCATTAGAAAGGAATTAAAACCATGAATATATTAGCCATTGGTGACATTGTTGGTGATGCGGGAACGGAGATGTTCCTCTCGAATATTGATGAGTTAAAACGGCAATATGCCGTGGATTTTTGCATTGTCAATGGTGAAAATGCTTGCACGGGCAACGGCATCAGCCGCAAAAAAGCCGAACAGCTTTTAGAGGGCGGTGCCGATGTTTTAACCATGGGCAACCACACCTTCCGGCAAAAAGAGGCAGCCGGCCTGCTTGCTCATAACGAGCGGATTATCCGCCCCTTAAACTATCCTGCCGGCACGCCGGGGCGTGGCGCTTATGTTTATAATGCAGGTGGCGTGCGCATTGGTGTTGTGAATTTATTGGGCAGGATTTATATGGACTATTTAGATTGCCCCTTTCAGGCGGTTGATAAGGCACTGGAAAGCCTTAAGGCCGACTTGATTTTTGTTGATTTTCATGCCGAGGCCACCAGTGAAAAAATCTCTATGGGTTGGTATTTAGACGGTCGTGTCACCGCTATGTTCGGCACCCACACCCATGTGCAAACGGCTGATGCCTGGGTGCTCCCCAAGGGCACGGGTTACATTACCGATTTGGGCATGACCGGCCCCATTTATTCCTGTCTGGGCGTGAAAAAAGAAATCACTTTGGAACGGTTTAAAACCTGCATACCCCAGCGGTTTGAATTTGCAGACGGCAAGTCACGGCTTTGCGGTGCTCTTTTTTGTGTGGATGAGGCAACCGGTAAAACGCTGGAGGTGAAAAGCATTTGTCTAATGTGAGCAAAGAAACCATGCGTCAGTTTTTTATGGCAAAGCGCAATGGGACAGATGTAAAACAGTTGGAAGAGTGGTCTTGTTCCATCACGAATCACATTTTGGATTATGTTATGCGGTACCATTTGGGTACGGTGATGGTTTATGCCGATTTTCGCCGTGAACCCAAAACAAGTGCGCTTATTGAAAAGCTTTTAGAACTTGGGGTGCGGGTCTGTTTGCCCAAATGTGAAAAAGACGGAAAGATGGAAGCCTATACCATTGAGTCGGTGAGGGAGCTGACACCGGGGCGGTTTGGCATTTTAGAACCGGCCGGGGAAATCGTGTTAAAACCGGAAGAAATTGAGCTTGTGCTTGTGCCCGGCTATGGCTTTGACAGAAGCAGAAACCGCCTGGGCTACGGCGGTGGCTATTATGACCGGTTTTTGCCCAGGTGCACAAAAGCTGTTATTGCCGGCGTTTGCTATGGTAATTGTTTAGTTGAATCGTTACCTGCAGATCCCTTTGATGTGAAAATGGACTTGTTAATAACAGAAGACGGCTGTTTAATTTAAAGCACAATCGGAATTATCTGATGCATCTTGCACGAGATGATTCCGTTTTTTGCTTGCAAAATTTTGTTGTGAATAAAGTGTAAAATCTTAAATCCTTAATTGAAAATTTGGAAATAATATGATATACTAAATATGTATAAGCTTTTATAGGACGAAATCTTACATTATACAAAACGAAAAGAGGATGGAAATGGACACTTTTTTAGAATATTTAATGCGTAAAAAACCCACGGGAAAAGATGTTTTAAACAAACTTTTTTTGGTTGTGACGGCAATTTTTATCTGCATTTTACTGGTGGGCTGGGCACATATTTTAGGCACCATTGCCTTTTTTGGCATTGTGGCTGTGGTATATGGTTTAATGGTTTTGCTCCGTCGCTACAATTTGGAGTTTGAATACATATTCACAAACGGCGATTTGGATGTTGATGTGATTCAGGCCCGTCAAAACCGAAAACGGCTCATTAGCCTTTCTTGTAAGGATATTGAGGTGATGGCATCGGCAAAAAATGCTGACCATAAAAGTGCTTTTGAAACCCCCTCGATTTCTAAAAAATATGATGCGGTTTTTGACTATGCTAAAGGCGGCATTTATCACATTTTATTCGTGCATGATGGTGAACAGCTTTTGTTAACCTTTCAGCCACCGGCAAAGCTTTTGGCTGCGATGCAAAAAATGAATCCCCGTTGCGTTTTTGTGGATGCAGAAGATAAAGAAATAAGCGAAACCACGCCGGTGAATAAATGAATCCTTGGAAAGAAGGAAAGGTATGAAAGCAGAAATTATTGCTGTCGGCACTGAAATTTTAGTGGGCGACATTGTGAACACAAATGCACAGTTTATCTCTCGTGAGCTTTTTTCACTGGGCATTGACATGTATTATCAAACTGTGGTGGGCGACAACAAAAAGCGCCTAACAGATGCGATTGCCCAAGCGTTTGAGCGGGCTGATTTGGTTATTTTTTCCGGCGGTTTGGGACCCACAGAAGACGACTTGACAAAAGAAACCGTGGCAGCCTATTTTGAAGCACCGCTTTATTATGATGAGGCCATTGGTGAGGACATTAAGACTTATTTTAAAAACCGAAAATGTCCCGAGAGCAACATGAAGCAGGCTCAAATTCCCCAAGGGGCGATGGTTTTAGCTAATAACCATGGCACAGCCCCCGGCGTTATTTTACAAAAAGAGGGAAAAATTGCGGTACTTTTGCCCGGACCACCCAGAGAGCTGATTCCCATGTTTACCCAGCAGGTCATGCCCTTTTTAAAATCCCGCTCTGATTATGTTATGGAATCGTTAACCCTGCGTCTTTTTGGTGTTGGCGAATCGGCAGTGGGCGAAATGCTTTCCGATTTGATGGCAGGCAGCAACCCCACGGTTGCACCCTATGCGAAAGATCATGAGGTCACCCTGCGCATTGCGGCCAAGGCTGAAACAAAAGATGCAGCTCTTTCTTTGATTGAGCCTGTGCATCAGGCAATTAAAGACCGTTTGGGTGAATATATTTATGGCTATGATGAAGAGGATATGCCCAAAACGGTTGCCGGGCTTTTGTTAGAAAAAAAAATTACCATTGCCTGCGCCGAGTCTTGCACGGCGGGGCTCTTAACCGGAACATTGGGTAACATTCCCGGCATTTCGGCGGTGCTCAATGAGAGTATTGTGACCTATTCTAACGAGGCGAAAATCAAATATTTAGGTGTTTCGCCCGAAACCCTTGAAAGATGCGGAGCTGTCAGTTCTGAAACAGCCGGAGAGATGGCAGTTGGCATAGCAAAGACGGCGAAAACGGACATTGGTGTTTCGATTACAGGGATTGCAGGACCCGATGGCGGCACAGAGGAAAAACCCGTAGGTCTTGTTTATGTAGGTGTTTGTTATCACGATCAGGTGACCGTCCAAAAATTGACTTTAAAAGGCAATCGTCAAAAAATTCGTCAGGCGGCGGTGCTTAATGCGTTAAACCATGTGCGAAAACGAATTTTGGCTGAATAAACAGTAATATTTTTCAAAAGAAAAAATAGGAGAAAAGGGTGGAGAGAAAGATGGATAAAAAAATTGGAACACCGGTTATGCCAAAAAGAGATACAGATGAGCGCAGAGAAGCGCTGGATATGGCGATGAAACAAATTGAAAAAACCTACGGCAAAGGTGCCATTATGCGCCTGGGCAGTAATGAACGCATGAATGTGGAAACCATATCAACAGGCGCTTTAAGTCTTGACATGGCGCTGGGCATCGGCGGACTTCCTAAAGGTCGTATTGTAGAAATTTATGGTCCTGAATCATCTGGTAAAACCACAGTGGCTCTGCACTGCGTGGCAGAAGCGCAAAAGCTGGGTGGTAATGTGGCTTTTATTGATGCCGAGCACGCCTTAGACCCCTTATATGCCGAAAAGCTGGGCGTTAATGTGGCCGATTTGATGGTAGCGCAGCCGGATACCGGTGAACAGGGTCTTGAAATTGCCGAAATGTTGGCGCGCAGCGGTGCAGTTGACCTTTTGGTTGTAGACTCTGTTGCAGCTTTGGTACCCAAAGCAGAAATCGAGGGTGACATGGGCGATTCTCATGTGGGTCTTCATGCCCGCTTAATGAGTCAGGCGCTGCGTAAATTGGCAGGCGTCTTAAGCAAGTCAAACACAGTGGCGATTTTTATCAATCAGCTGCGTGAAAAGGTTGGCGTTATGTATGGCAATCCCGAGGTAACAACCGGCGGTCGTGCGCTTAAGTTTTATGCCTCTGTGAGAATGGAAATCCGCAAGCAGGAATTTATTAAAAACGGAACCGAAAATATTGGTGTGCGCACCAAGGCTAAAGTGGTAAAAAACAAAATGGCACCGCCTTTCCGTGAAGCCGAGTTTGACATTATGTATGGCGAGGGTATTTCAAAGGCCGGTTGCATTTTAGATGTGGCTACCGATATGGAAATTTTACAAAAAAGCGGTACCTGGTATAACTATGGCGAAATCAGACTGGGTCAGGGTAGAGAAAATTCCAAAAAGTACCTTTTGGACAATCCGGAGCTTGCCAATGAGATTGAAAGCAAGGTGCGCGAGCAGTTAAAGAGTCTGTAAAAAGAGACGAAAGTGACAAAGGAGGAGCGTATATGACATATGCAGTTATCGATATAGGAACCAATACCGTCCGACTTTGTTTATATCGCATAGAGAACGGCAAACCCAAAATGGTGTTAAATCGTCGAGTCATGGCTCTTTTAGGGTCTAAAGTGGAGGACGGAGCTCTAACAAATCAAGGAATTGATGCTGTGTGTGGAGCGCTGGAGTCTTTAATGGCTCAAATTCGCAATGAAAAGGTGAATCACACGCTGGTGTTTGCCACGGCGGCACTGCGCAACATTACCAACACGGAGGCAGTTGTTTTGGCGATACGGGAACGGGTTGGTTTAGATGTGCATGTGTTAAGTGGTGAAGAAGAGGCGCTTTTGACCTTTAAAGGCGCTTCAAAAGAGCAGGAAATCAGCGAAGGCTTAATTGCCGATATTGGTGGCGGCAGCACGGAACTTGTACTGATAAAAGACGGCGGTGTAGTGCAAACCGCCAGTCTGCCCATTGGCTCTTTAACGGCCTTTGTGCAGTTTGTGAAAGAGCGTCCGGTACATGCTGACGCCATTTTGGCCATTCGCAGCTATGTTCGTTCTATGATTAAAGACCACTTTTCGCAAGAGGCAAAAGCAACAGTGCTTTATGGCATTGGTGGTGCTGCCAGAACAGCCATGGAGCTTGAAAAGATTTTATATCCCGGTGCCGGCGGCGCCATTCAAACTTTAGAAACACTTTTAGCACGGCTTTTAGACGACGAAAAACTGGCCGAAACCAGCATTTTAAAAGCGAGCCCCGAGAGGCTGGATGCGGCGCTGCCCGGTGTGGCAATTTTATGTGAGGTGGCAGCCTTGTTTGGCTGCGAGCGCTTAGGCGTGTGCCGTGGCGGCGTCAGAGAAGGTTACTTGTGGGAACAACTTGAAAAAATTGGTTAAGTTTTGGTTGAAGGAAAGAGAGAAACCCATGGAAAAAACAGTGGCATTTTGCACATTAGGCTGTAAAGTGAATCAATATGAATCAGAGGCCGTGCTGGAGCAATTTACAAAACGGGGATACCTGTCTGTAGATTTTTCAGAAAAAGCAGCGGTTTATGTGGTGAACACCTGCACGGTAACCCATTTGAGCGACAGAAAGTCACGGCAGATGATTCGTCGCGCCAAGCAAAAAAATCCCGACAGCGTTTTGGTGGTAATGGGCTGCTATGCGCAAATCTCACCTGAGGTGGTTTCTTCTATTCCTGATGTAGATATTGTCATTGGCACAAGTCACAGAGGTGAGACGGTGGATTTGGTTGAAGATTTTTTGCAAAATCGCAATCGTGTCAACCGTGTTTTAGAAACCGAAACCTGCTTTGAACCACTGCAAATTGATGGCACAGGTCAGGTGCATACAAGGGCATTTTTAAAGGTGCAGGACGGCTGCAATCAATTTTGTTCTTATTGCATCATTCCCTATGCCCGTGGTCGTATTCGTTCCCGCAGTATAGCGGACTCTGTCAGCGAGGCACAGCGGCTTGCAAAGGCTGGATTTAAAGAAATTGTTTTAACGGGCATTCACTTAGCTTCCTGGGGCAAGGATAGTGGCGAGGGTAATCTATTGGTGCTGCTTAAGGCATTGCAAGAGGTGGATGGACTTTGCCGCATTCGCCTGGGTTCATTGGAGCCTACCTTGTGTGATGAGGCCTTTGTGCAGGGTGTTGCAGCTCTTTCTAAGGTGTGTCACCATTTTCATTTGTCTTTGCAAAGTGGATGCGACGCAACGCTAAAGCGTATGAACAGAAAATATACCACCGCAGAATATGCCATGGCGGTGGAGCGGATTCGGACATTAATGCCTGATGCGGCCATTACAACAGATATTATCGTGGGCTTTCCCGGAGAAACAGAAGAGGAGTTTGCCGAAACGGTGGCTTTTGTAAAAACGCTTCGTCTGGCAGATGCCCACATTTTCAAATATTCACCCAGAAAGGGTACACCGGCAGCGGTCATGAAAGAGCAGATAGCGCCGGAGATAAAAGAAGAAAGAAGCCGTCAGCTTTTAAAGCTAACGGAACAGCATAAAAAAGACTTTTGTGAAAGTTTCATTGGTCAGAAGAAAGAAGTTTTGTTTGAACAGATTACGGATTCGGGATTGTGTGAGGGCAAAACGGAAGAGTATTTAACTGTATATATAGAGAATGCAGAAGAACTGGTTGGGCAAATACATACAGTTGATTTAAAAGAATGTAAAGGAGAAGGCTTGTTGGGAAGTCTTTAATGGGCGCTTCTCTATGCATAGAAAAAAGACACCGGGAATAGAATAAAACCAAAGCTTTTTTGGGAGCGGTGTCTGATGTTAATCTTTATTAAAAAGTGGAATGCCTGTCTGTTATTTGGCGTATTTTTGCTGGGGGTTTTGTCCTTAGGACTTGCTCTTGGACCGGAAAAGGTTACAAAAACCGCAGCGACTCCGGGTTTTAGCAAACTGATTGTATTAGATGCAGGTCACGGCAATCCCGATGGCGGTGCAGTGGGCAGTCAGGGCGTTTTAGAACAAGAGCTTAATTTAAAAATTGCACAACTGGTGCAGCAATATGCAGAGCAGGGTGGCATTCAGGTTTTGGTCACCCGTGCCGACAGCGAGGGCATTTATGACCCAAACAGCAAAACCATTAAGCAAAAAAAACAATCGGATATACATAACCGTGAAAAACTGATGAACGAATCGGGTGCTGATTTGTTTGTCAGCATTCATATGAACAAGTTTACAGAGCCGCAGTATAGCGGCCCGCAGGTGTTCTATTCAAAAAATGACGAGGCATCTCAGATGGCGGCAAGAGCCGTGCAACAGTCTATGATCGACATTTTAAAACCTGTGTCAGAGCGTGAAATCAAGCAGGCAGGAAAGGAAATCTATCTGCTGAAAAAAGCAAAAATTCCTGCCATTTTAATAGAATGTGGGTTTTTATCTAACCCGCAGGAAGAAAAGCTTTTACTTGATGAAGCCTATCAAAAGCAAGTAGCCTGGGCTATTTATTGCGGTCTGGTCCAATATTTTGCACTCATATAAAGTCAAGTCATGTCATTACAAAGGAGCGGAACTATGAAAAAAATTAAAATTCCCTATCTGAATGTGTTGCCGGTTTTATTCATCGCTTTTTTGCTTTTTAAACTGGTTAATAACACCGAACTCTCTTTTGGCGGCGTGTTTCAAACGCTGTATAGCTGCATAGCTTATTTTGTTTCGGGCTTTGTTGTGGCGTACTTATTAAATCCGGCAATGAATTTTTTTGAAAAACTCATTGCATCCACAAAAGATTCGGCTCAAACACGCAACATAAAAAGAACAGGAGTTATTGCTTTTTTATACTTATTGCTAATTGGTTGTGTGACAATCTTTGTTGTTGCCATTATTCCCATTATAAGTAACGGCTTTCGCGAGCTGGCAGATAAAATCCCTTCTGTTATGGTTGCTCTTGAGGAATGGGTTTCAGACTTTGGCAGCAAGACAGGTTCTAAGGTATTGGTTTCAGAAAGCTGGTTTGAAGACGGTTTTAAAATACTTTATAACTGGTTGCGCGATCACGACTTTTCTACCATTGGCGGCGCCGTAACATCCGGTGTCAGCTCTGTTGCAACGGGGCTCATCCGCTTTGGTTTTGGCCTTGTTATTTCGGTTTATTTTTTATATAGTAAAGAACGCATCATTTTGAGCATTAAAAAGTTCTGTTTTGCTGTTTTTGGTAAAAATCGCGGTGAGCGCATTGTTGAAACAGGGCAAAAAATCAACACCATTTTTATGAATTTCATTGTCAGCAGACTGCTGCAATCCCTCATTATGTTCCTCTTGGGACTTTTGGTGCTTGTGCCCATTCGTGTTCCCTTGGCGCCACTGATTGCACTTTTTATTGCAGCGATGAACATGATTCCTTATTTCGGTCCGTTTTTGGGTGGACTCATCAGCGTGGTTTTGGTGCTGTTTTACAGTCCCGTTATGGCTTTATGGGTGCTCATTTATGCCGTTGGTATTCAGGTTTTAGACAATGTGGTGATTGGTCCTAAAATTGTGTCAGAGCAGATGGGCATCAGCCCTGTGCTTGTTATCTTAGGTGTTACCTTGGGTGGTATCTTCGGTGGCGTTTTGGGTATGATTTTAGGCGTTCCCTTAGTGGCTGTAGTCAAGCTTGTTTTCTACGATGCCTATATAGACCGAAAGCTTAAAGATGAAGGCGTAGAGTTTTAATACAATCGTTCGGTTGTATATTAAATTTTAAAGAAAAATAGCTTGCAAAGTAAAAAAATGTATGTTATAATTACTGCGTTATGCTAGATGTTTGAAAGAGGTGAAACAAATGAAGGTAGGTATTCATCCTGATTATAAGGAAACAACCATTAAATGTGCCTGCGGTAATGTAATTGAAACAGGTTCAACAAAAGAAAATATCCAGGTTGAAATTTGCTCTAAGTGTCATCCGTTCTTCACCGGTAAGCAGAAACTGGTTGATACCGGCGGACGAGTTGAGAAATTCAGAAAACGGTTTGGCCTTAGCGAGTAATAAGGTTTTGATGTGTTTCGGCACCCTTGGAAGAAATGATGGAGGTAATGGCGTATGTTGTTAGCAGTACAAATTCTGCATATCATCATCACAATTGTCTTGATTGTTGTCGTGCTGTTTCAATCCGGAAAACAGGCCGGCCTGTCAGGCTCTATCGCCGGTGGTTCTGAAACCTTTTTCGGAAAGAACAAGGGCAGAACAATTGATGCGATGTTAGAAAAATGGACATCTGTGGTTGCTATTTTATTTTTAGTAACCTCTATTGCGTTGTTCTTTTTAGGGAAATGATGCAGGGTTTAGATTGATAAGAAGGTAAAAGCCGTGCGTTTTTTAGCGTGCGGTTTTTTTATCTTTCAGCGCTTTTTTAAGGCTGTTTTTCCGTTTTGATGGGTGCAATTTAAGTTTTTTTGAATTATATCTTGCATTTTTTTTCATTTTCGTTTACACTATATACATATGAATATATAATTTGGAGGTATATTATGATTTCAGCAGGCGAATTTAGAAACGGCGTTACCTTTGAGTTTGAAGGAAATGTTTTTCAGATTGTAGAATTTCAGCATGTAAAGCCGGGTAAAGGTGCGGCTTTCGTTAGAACAAAGCTTAAAAATGTTATTACCGGGGCAGTGGTTGAAAAAACCTTCCGTCCCACAGAAAAAATGCCTAAAGCACATATTGAAAGAAAAAATATGGCATACTCTTATAATGATGGTGATTTGTTCTATTTCATGGACAATGAAACTTTCGACATGATGCCTCTTTCTCCCGACCAGTTAGGCGATGCGCTTAAGTTTGTTACTGAGAACATGAATGTTACCGTTCTTTCTTATAAAGGTTCTGTTTTCGGTGTTGAACCCCCGACCTTTGTTGAGCTTAAGGTTACTGAAACCGAGCCCGGTTTCAAAGGCGACACCAGCACCGGCGCAACAAAGCCCTGCACACTGGAAACAGGTGCAACCATCAATGTGCCTTTGTTTGTTGATGAAGGCGATGTTATCCGTGTTGACACCAGAACCGGTGAATATATGGAGCGTGTATAAGGCATCTTTACTTGGTTGTGCACCATTACATTGCTTTTCCCAAGCTTTGGTGAGGGATTGATAATCAAGAAAGGAGAACACATATGGGATTTTTATCAGAAAAAGCCGCCTATTTAAGAGGTTTGGCTGATGGACTTAAAATTGATGACAGCAAAGACGAAGGCAAAGTTATTGCCAAAATGCTGGACTTGCTTGAAGAACTGGCCATCACCGTTGAAGAGGTTAACGATGTTGTTGAAACCTGCGAGGAGCGCATTGACGACTTAGAAGATTTTGCTGAAGAGTTGTCTGATTGTTTCTCTGATTGCGACTGTGGTTGTGATGATGATTGCGACTGTGGTTGCGATTGTGATTGTGATTGCGATTGTGATGATGACCTTGAGTTTTACGAAATTGAATGCCCGCATTGCGAAGAAAAGGTTTATTTCGACGAAAACATGATTGACAGCGGCAATTTGGTTTGTCCTAATTGCAATGCTAGCATTGAATTTGAAGACGAAGAATAATTGTTGTGTTTAAAAGGCGCAGACTTTTGTCTGCGCCTTTTTTGTGTAGCAAGAAAATGTATTGCAATTTCTCTGTGAGTGTGGGATAATAGACACATACAGAATTTCGCTTCATAAAAGTCTCATTTAGACGCCATGACAAACGGCAGTGCCTTCTAAATCGCCAGCTGGTTTTAAACGGAGAATGGTCAAGTGTCATTAAAGAGAAAACTTGAATTTGGTGGAGAGCCGATATGACAAAAAAGCTGTTTACACAAGCAATAACTAAATTTTTATTGGGTATTATTTTAGTCGGTTTATTACTTTTTTTATCTGCCGGAACTATTTTTGCAAATGGCGTATTGCTTATGGCCGTTTTGTTTTTGCCGATGTTTTTTGCAGGCATTGTTATGATGTTTAAAAATCCGGAGCTGTTAAAAAAACGGCTACATGCAACAGAGGAACAGCAAGCACAGAGGACAGTTGTGAAATTGAGCGGGCTCATGTTTATATCAGGGTTTATCGTTGCCGGATTGACAGTTCGCTTCAATTGGGTCGCGTTGCCAAAAGGTGTGGTAATTGCTGCGACGATAGTGTTTTTATTGGGTTATATTCTTTATGCAGAGGTGCTTCGGGAAAACAGATATCTTTGCCGCAACATCGTGGTTTTGGAAGAACAAAAGGTAATTGATACAGGGTTATACGGCATTATAAGACACCCAATGTATAGTGCAACCTTGCTTTTGTTTTTATCAATGCCGCTTGTATTGGGCTCACTATATTCCTTTTTCATTTTTATTGCATATCCATTTATCATTGCCAAAAGAATAATGCACGAAGAAGAAACTCTCGAAAGGGAACTTGAGGGGTATTGTGCGTATAAGAAAAAAGTGAAATATCGCCTGATACCCTTTGTTTGGTAAAAAACAGTTTTTTGACCGGTCTTGACACGAACCGAATGAGGTGATTATAATAAAATCAATCATACAAAAAACGCTTATTGCAATGGGCGAAGAAAGCTACAGAGAATTCAGTGCCAAACTGATGCCTACAGTTGAAAAGAGCAGAGTGATAGGCATACGCGTTCCGGCTCTCAGGCGATATGCAAAAACCTTAGACAATTATGAAGAATTTTTAAATGAGCTGCCTCATACATATTTTGAAGAAAACAACCTGCATGCTTTTTTAATTGAAAGAGAGCAGAATTTTGAAAAATGCATCGAACGGCTCAATGTCTTTTTGCCATATGTGGATAACTGGGCAACTTGTGATGGCATGAAGCCCAAGGTTTTGAAAAAAGAACCAGAAAAGCTTTTGGTGCACATTAAAAAATGGATTGGCTCAAACGATGTTTATACTGTGCGGTATGCCATCAATTTGTTAATGAGCTACTATCTTGATGACAATTTTGATGAAAGCTATCTTTTAATGGTTGCGGCTGTCAAGTCAGAGGCGTATTATATCAATATGATGCGGGCGTGGTATTTTGCTACGGGCCTTGCAAAGCGCTATGAAGAAACCTTGCCCTTTATAGAAAACAAGGTGCTTGACCCATGGACACATAACAAAACAATACAAAAAGCAACTGAAAGTTTTCGAATTTCAAAAGAACAAAAACAGTATTTAAAAACACTTAAAATTTAGTGTTGCAGAGGTGCTTAATCGTGCCGAAAAATGTAACCTTTTTTTCTTGACAATTTATAACAGGTAGATTATAATGTAACTATAAGCAAACCATTTGCACAACTGACGGATTTGCGGGTAACCGCAGGGGAGTGTAAATGGATATATGCCGACCGTCTGGGCAATTCAACTTAATGATAAGCTGGATTGCTCTTTTTTAGACGCCAGCCAAATACTGCAGAGGAGGGGATACATATGAAACATGAAAACTGGACAGGTTTTACCGAAGGTATCTGGCAGGATGAAATTAATGTTCGCGATTTTATTCAAAAAAATTATAAAGAATATAAAGGTGACAGTGCATTTTTAGCATCAGCAACAGACCGCACCAAAGAACTGATGAAAAAGGTTCAAGAGCTTTTTGCGCTCGAGCAAAAGCGTGGTGGCGTTTTGAATGTTGACACCGAAACGGTTTCCTCTCTCACCAGCTATGAGCCGGGCTATATTGACAAAGAAAATGAAATTATTGTAGGTCTGCAAACCAATCACCCTTTAGAAAGAGGCATCAACCCCTTTGGTGGTATGAGAATGGTTCGTCAGGCTTGCGAAGCCTATGGCTATAAGGTGAGTGACAAAATTGAAGAAGAATTTCGTTTCCGTTCCACACATAATGACGGCGTTTTTCGTGCTTACACCGAGGAAATGAGAAAGGCCCGCTCAAGCCATGTTATCACAGGCCTCCCCGATGCTTATGGCAGAGGCAGAATCATTGGTGATTATCGCCGTGTCGCCCTTTATGGTGTTGACAGGCTTATTGAAGAAAAAGTTAAAGATAAGAAAAATCTTGCAAATTACGATTTTAATGCCGATACCATTCGTCTTGATGAAGAGCTTTATAAACAAATTGACTTTCTTGGTCTTTTAAAGAAAATGGCGGCTATGCACGGGTTTGATATTTCTGCCCCTGCAAAAAATGCCAAAGAGGCAATTCAATGGACCTATTTTGGCTATCTGGCGGCCATTAAAGAGCAAAATGGCGCTGCTATGTCCCTTGGTCGTGTCAGCACATTTTTTGATATTTACATTGAACGCGACTTGGCACTGGGCATTTTAACCGAAGAAGAAGCGCAAGAGCTGATGGATGATTTTGTGATTAAGCTTCGCCTTGCCCGTCATTTGAGAACCCCTGAATATAATGAGCTTTTTGGCGGTGACCCCATGTGGATTACCGAGGCTGTTGGCGGCATGGGTGAAGATGGAAGAACTTTGGTGACAAAAAACAGCTTCCGCATGCTTAACACCCTTTACACTCTTGGTTCGTCGCCTGAACCGAACCTCACAATTCTATGGTCGGCGCAGCTTCCTGAAAACTTTAAGCGGTTCTGTGCCAAAGTTTCCGCCGACACGGATTCGATTCAATATGAAAATGATGACCTTATGCGTCCCATTTATGGTGACGATTATGCCATTGCCTGCTGTGTTTCAGCTATGAAGATTGGCAAACAGATGCAGTTCTTTGGCGCTCGTTGTAATCTGGCAAAGCTTTTATTAATTGCCTTAAACGGCGGTTATGACACATCAAGCAACATACATATCGGCCCTCAAATGCCGGTCATGGCAGGGGAGAGCCTTGATTTTGATGAAGTGATGAAGCGGTTTGACACATACATCAGCTGGATTAGCCGTCTTTATGTGAACACCATGAACATCATTCATTACATGCATGATAAATATGCCTATGAAAAAATTCAGATGGCACTTCACGATACAGAAGTTGAGCGCTTGATGGCCTTTGGTGTAGCCGGTCTTTCGGTTGTTGCCGATTCTCTCAGTGCCATTAAATATGCCAAAGTTCGTCCCGTGAAAAATGAAGAGGGCTTCATCACCGGTTTTGAAACAGAGGGTGACTTCCCGAAATTTGGTAACGATGATGACCGTGTTGACTTAATTGCAAAAGACATGACACATAAGGTCATCACAGAGCTTCGCAAAACCGAAACCTACAGAAATGCGGTTCACACCCTTTCTGTTCTCACCATCACATCCAATGTTATGTATGGTAAAAACACTGCCGCAACCCCTGATGGCAGAGCAGCCGGAGACCCGTTTGCCCCCGGTGCAAACCCCATGCATAACCGTGAAGAAAACGGCGCTTTGGCATCTTTGAACTCGGTTGCAAAAATCAGTTATGACGATTGTCGTGATGGCATCTCCAATACTTTCTCCATCACGCCCGATGCTTTGGGTCGAACGGAAGAAGAGCGCATTGCCAACCTGGTTGCGATTTTAGACGGTTACTTTGCAAAAAAAGCACATCACATCAATGTGAATGTTTTGCATCGTGAAACCCTGATGAAAGCCTATGAAAATCCGGAGGCGTACCCAAACCTCACCATTCGTGTTTCGGGCTATGCGGTTAACTTCTGCAAGCTTTCCCGGGAACAGCAGCGCGAGGTTATCAGCCGCACTTTCCACGAGGCAATGTGATGAAAGAGATACTGGGCAGAGTTCATTCCATTCAATCAATGGGCACTTTAGATGGACCGGGTGTGCGGTTTGTTGTGTTTTTGCAAGGATGTAGTCTTCGGTGTAAATGCTGTCACAATCCTGATACTTGGGAAGAGGGAGGTGGCACCTTATACACGCCGGAGCAGATTGCGGAAAAATCTTTGCATTTTAAAGAATATTTCGGTCATGATGGCGGCATAACTCTATCGGGCGGTGAGCCTCTTTTGCAGGCGGACTTTACCTGTGAGGTTTTTAGGCTTTGTCATGAAAAGGGCATTAACACCTGTCTGGATACCTCCGGCAGCGTTCTTGATGACCGTGTGAAAAAGCTGCTTTCGGTAACAGACCGTGTTCTTTTGGATATTAAATATACTGACGATGCGCTGTATCAGGAAAATGTGGGTTGCAGTCTTAACTTGCCCCTGAACTTTTTGCGCTATCTCAATGAGCAAAAAATTGCCACAACCCTCCGTCAGGTTATCATTCCCGGTCTTAATGATAACAGGGAAAACATAGAGAAGCTGAAAGCTCTTGCCAAAGACCATGCATGTGTGGATAAAGTTGAGCTTTTGCCCTTTAAAAAAATCTGTCAGACAAAGTATGACGCTATGGGCATCGAGTTCCCCTTCGCACACATTCCTACGCCTGATAAAAAAACCATGGATGAGCTGGAAAGCTTACTGTAAAGTAATATTCCTCCTGCAAGAAAAAATTGCAGGAGGAATTTTTGGTTAAAAGGACATAGTTTTAATTTTTTTGTTTGTAAAAACTGACACAATATGCTATAATTGACACATACAGAATTTTATTTCATAAAATTCTTACGAGCTAGCGCTCTTTTGTGCTCTTTCGAGCACCGTGTCAATTGACGGCGTCGTAAAAACGCCATTGCAAGCAAACATTTTTACTCCTGGTAAAATTGGAATCTAAATTGTGTCCGGTATTATAAAACCCCTAAAGTCTTTCGGGTTTTTACGGTCTGCTGACCACTGTGTCAATTGACGGTGCCTTTTTCTGAATCAATCACAGTTATATCTGCAGCGGATCAAGCAGGTTGAACTTGTGATTAAAAGGGAGAAAAAGAACAGCAATAATCCGGTTATAATGGCTCCCGTTACACTTGTTGCAGCAAATGTGATTCCCAGGAGAATGACCGAGGTTAAAACTGTTCCTAAAATACCTGCCAAAAGCGTGCCGAGATTTGTGCAGCAACCTTTTTTGTCGGGGTTACAGGTTGAAGAAGATAAAAGAGTTATGCCCAAAAAACCGATGGCAATTCCAAACAGTACCCACAAAAATGCAGGTGTTATTGTTACAAGTGCGGTGAAGCGGAAGAATGCCGCCAATATACCAATGATTACACTTGCAATAACAGCTTTACCTGTGCAGCCTATTTGACAGTTGCAATTTGTTTCAATCATATTTTTCACCTCCGCTTTATCTTATGACAAATGGAAAGATAAAGTGACTAATTTCGACAGATGTGTGTGGCTTTTGCGCAGGAAAATTAACTTGAAATTTTAGTTTAAACTTTCAATATAATTTTGGTAAATCTGAATTTGACAAAGCTATAGTCAATCAAAACGGAGGCTCTTATGAATAGCAAAATGAAAAAACGCGGGATGTTCATCTTGGGTGTTGCCATCTGTATAGCTGTGGCAGTTCTGTCAATCATGCTTGAGCGATTGATTCCCGGAGAAATATTGGGTTCATCCATCATAGCACTGTTTATGGGAACAATCATCAATAGCTTTTTTCACCCGGATTGGATACAGCCGGCGCTCAAGTTTACATCCAAAAGAATTTTGAAAGTCGCCATTATTTTGCTTGGTGCATCTCTTTCTGTCGGTACCATTATGTCTGTTGGCAAAATGACCTTTTTTGTCATGTTTTTCACTTTTGCCATGTGCTTTGGCGGCGGATTTTTTGTTCGCAAGCTGTTTGATTTAAATTGGAAACTGAGCAACCTGATTTCTGCAGGAACAGGCATCTGCGGTGGCAGCGCTGTGGCAGCCATAGCACCTGTTATTGATGCTGATGATAAAGATATAGCATTTGCTTTGTCTTCTACATTTTTATTTGATATGGTTATGGTTGCTTTGTATCCCATTATGGGTAAAGCCCTGGGCATGTCTGATATTGCCTATGGCATATGGGCTGGAACATCTGTGAATGATACAGCCAGCGTGGTTGCTTCAGGATATGCTTTTTCTGAAGCAGCAGGAGATTTTGCAACAATGGTTAAACTCACCCGCACCATTGCAATCATTCCCACGGTGCTGGTTTTTGCCTTTATTGGTACACGCATAAAACAAAAAGAGATGCAATCGGTCAGCGGGGGCAAAAAGGTAAATATCTTGAAAATTGTTCCCTGGTTCATCGGCGGTTTTCTGGCACTGGCTATCGTAAACAGCGTTGGACTCATTCCCGTTGAAATATCCACTTTTATGAAGAGCGCAAGTAAATTTTTAATGGTAACGGCACTGGCAGCCATTGGTCTTGGCACCAGCATTACTGACTTTAAAAAGGCAGGACTTTCTCCCATGTTCTATGGTATTACCATTGATACCTTAGTGACATTAACAGCTCTTGTTGTTATCTGGTTTATGGGTCTGTTGTAATAGGGGCGTATCTGCTACATAGTAATGAAGTTTAGCCCGGACTTGACATGAGCTTTTAATATCGCATTTTAGCCACCAAAATATTTTATCAATGTATTTAAGCAGTGAGGTTTTTTATGCAACCCAGAGAAATTGCCCTGAAAATTTTATATGATATTGAAAAAAATCAGGCCTATCTGAACATTGCCTTTCAAAATCATGCAAGCCGTGGCGAACTTTCGGGTCGCGATGCGTCTTTTGTGAAAGAGCTGGTTTATGGTTGCTTGCAACATAAGCTGAGCTTAGACTATGTCATTAGCCGTTTTTCTTCTGTTAAACTGCGGAAACTTGCGCCCTATGTGATTTGCATTTTGCGCATGGGCATGTATCAGCTTTTTTACATGGATAAGGTGCCCGAGAGCGCAGCGGTGAACGAATCGGTGCGTCTTGCCGGTCGCTATGCGGGGCGCTCAAGAGGCTTTGTGAATGCTGTTTTGCGGCGGGCGTCTTCTGAAGGCATTTCCCTGCCCGAAGGAAGTGACGACGAAACTTTAGCCATTCGTTATTCCCATCCGGCACCTTTGGTAAAGTGGCTCAGGCAGCAATTTGGCGAAGAAAAAATGATGAAATTGCTTGAAGAAAACAATCAGGCGCCATCCCTTTGTCTGCGGGTTAACAAAATGAAAACTTCAAGACAAGAGTTGCTTGGACGATTGGCGCAAGAGGGTATATCGGCAGATGCCGGCAAGGTGGTGGATTCAGCCATTTTGGTTCATGGCGGTCATGTGCAAAAGACCGAGGCTTATCATGAAGGACTCTTTACCGTGCAGGACCAAAGTGCACAGCTTGCAGCCATTGTTTTAGCCCCAAACTCTGGAGAAACTGTTTTTGACCTTTGTGCTGCACCGGGCGGTAAAACCACCCATTTGGCAGAACTGATGAACGATGAGGGGCAAATTTTTGCCTTAGATATTTATGAAAAGCGCCTTTTATCTGTGGCAGAAACGGCTAAGCGTTTAGGACTTTCCATCATTACCACAAAGGCAACTGATGCCCGCACGTTTGCGCCGCAAAAACAAGCGGATAAAATTTTGATTGATGCCCCTTGCTCAGGTCTTGGCGTCATCAGACGGCGCCCGGACTTGAAATATAAAGAAACGCTTTTGGATTTTGAAGAGCTGGTGCAAACCCAAGAGGCCATTTTGCAGCGGAGTTATGAACTGCTTAAATCGGGTGGCGAAATGGTATATAGCACCTGCACCATTAACCCTTTGGAAAACGAAATGATGATTCAAAAGTTTTTGCAAAAGCATCCTGATTGTGCACTGGTGCCTGTCACACATTCTTCCTTGGGCGAAACTGCCCGGAAAACCCTGCAAACAGGCATGGGCACTTTTTATCCCGAAACAGATTTGGGAGACGGATTTTTTATTGCGAAGCTTAAAAAGGAGTAGCCATGGCAAAGTTATTAGATGTATATTCCATGACAATTGAAGAACTGTCACAGTTGGCACAAAGTCTTGGCGAAAAGGCCTATCGCGGCAAGCAGATTTTTAAATGGCTCTATGGTGGTGCCACCACTTTTTGCGACATGACAGACCTTTCAAAAAAGTTTCGCGAGGCGCTGGCATCTGCCTGCACCATGCATTTGCCAACCATTGAGCGAAAGCAGGTGGCAAAAGACGGCACGGTGAAATATGCCTTTCGTCTTGCTGACGGCGAGGTGATTGAAAGTGTGGTTATGTCCTATCGCCATGGCAACACAATTTGTGTATCCACCCAGGCAGGCTGTAACATGGGTTGCAGTTTTTGCGCCTCGGCAGTAGGCGGTAAAACAAGAGACTTAACGGCCGGGGAAATGATAGGGCAAATTATGGTTGCAGAGCGGGATTTATCCTGCCGTATTGGTAATGTTGTGCTGATGGGCATGGGTGAGCCCCTGGACAATTTGGAGCAAGTTCTGAAGTTTATGGCCATTTCCAATGATGAAAATGGTTTTTGCATAGGATATCGACATTTTACCTTGTCAACTTGCGGATTATGTGATAAAATGAATATGTTAGCAGAGCACAAGCTTCCCATCACCCTTTCGGTTTCGGTACATTCGCCTTTCGATGAAGAGCGAAGCGAGATGATGCCGGTGAATAAAAAGTTTCCGCTGGCCACTCTCGCCAAAACACTGGAACACTATCAGGCGGTGACGGGGCGGCGCATTAGCTTGGAATATGCCTTGATTCGCGATAAAAACGACAGCCCGGCCCATGCAAAAGCATTAATGAAGTTGTTTGGCGGTCTTTCTTATCATGTGAATGTAATTCCGGTTAATGAGGCTCGTGAGGGATTTTTAAAAAGCCATCAGGCAAACATCCACCGCTTTTTAGAGTGTTTTGAAAAGGCCGGTATTCCGGCAACAACGCGGCGGGAGTTGGGTGCTGATATTAGTGCCGCCTGTGGTCAGTTGCGCCATCAGGTGCAAAAGGAAAAAGAGTTATAAATAGTTTGGATTTAAAGTTGAGGTGATACTATGTTGGTTTGGAAGGGCTGTACGGATTTGGGCAAAACCAGACCTATTAACGAAGACAGTTATTACATTTCCGATTACAGCGAAGCGTTAGACGGGTCCTATGCCATTGTGGCAGACGGCATGGGCGGTCACAAGGCCGGTGAAATTGCCAGTAGCATGGCGATTTTTTCCATTAGTGAAATGATAAATGAAGAGGCTTTTCGTGGCATAACACCGGCTGAACTTAAAGACCTTTTGGGTCGCGCAATTAAAAAGGCCAATAGTAGCATTTATGAAAAAAGCCATGAAGAGTCTGCTTATTACGGCATGGGCACAACCCTCACTCTTTGTTTTGTAATGGGTGATAAAGCCGTGGTGGCTCATGTGGGCGATTCAAGGGCTTACCTGCATCGACAGGAAACAATACATCAGATAACCACAGATCATTCTCTGGTGCAAGAGCTTTTGCGAAGTGGTCGCATTACACAAGAAGAGGCTCAGCACCACCCCCAAAAAAATGTGATTACCCGTGCTTTGGGAACGGACACTGATGTTGAAATTGACATTTATGAATTTTCGGTATGTGCCGGGGATGTGCTGTTACTCACCACCGACGGCTTAACCAATCTGCTGTCGGATGAAATGATTGCAGCGGAGCTGACAGAGAGCACCAGTAGCTCTTTAGAAGAGGTTGCCGAGAAACTGGTGAGCGGCGCAAATCAACATGGCGGTTATGATAATATAACAGCTGTGCTGGGTATTGTGGAATAAACAGAGATTTCATCCCACTAGAGAAAAAGGAATGTGCTGAAAGGATTGATATACATGTTGAATGAGAAATTAATCGGCAATCGATATGAAATTGTAGAAACAATAGGAAAAGGCGGCATGGCCATTGTGTATAAAGCAAAATGCATGATGCTCAACCGTTATGTTGCCTTAAAGGTCTTGCGCCCGGAATTTAGGGAGGATAAAGATTTTATCAGCCGTTTTCAGGCAGAGGCTCAATCAGCAGCAAGCTTGTCTCACCCAAACATTGTGTCTATTTATGATGTTGGACAGGACGGGGATTTAGATTACATTGTCATGGAATATGTTGAAGGCGTCACCTTAAAGCAATATATTGACGCCCAGGGCATTATTCCGTGGCGTGAAGCAGTGGACTATGCAGCGCAGATTTGCGCGGGTTTAGAGTGCGCACATAAAAAAGGTATTATCCACAAGGATATTAAGCCTCACAACATTATGATTACCCGTGAGGGCACTTTGAAAATTACAGACTTTGGTATTGCCAAGGTGATGAGCTCAAGCACCATTGCCACCGGCAACACCACCATGGGCAGCGTGCACTATTTCTCACCGGAGCAGGCGCGGGGCGGTTACACAGACTATAAGACAGACATTTATTCTTTAGGTGTTGTTCTTTATGAAATGGTCACAGGTCATCTGCCATTCCAGGGGGACACAGCCATTGCCATTGCCATGCAGCACATTGAAAAAGAGCCGGCATCTCCCTGCCAGTTAAATCCTGACATTCCCCAGTCTTTAGAGAATGTCATTTTCCGTGCTATGTGCAAAGAGCAGGCACTGCGTTATGATTCTGTTACGCAGATGATGGTTGATTTGAAAAAGGTATATACAGGGAACATGGTTGCACCTGTTGAGGACGATATTCCTTTAGTGGCCGCTGACAGCAAGAAAAGAAAGAAAGGCATGGTGCCTGACCAGCTGTTAGATTTAGATGGCGGACAAAGCAACCGCAAAAAAGATATTATCGGCGTTTTGGCCGGCATTTTTGCAGGTCTGGCCGTTGTGGTAATTTTATTCTTGGTTGGCTACCATTTCATTGGTGGCGGTGGCGGCAGCAATGAAATTGAACTGCCTGATTTTTCTAACATGTCGGTGGAAGAAGCCGAGAAAATGGTGATTAACAGCCAGCTCAATATTGTTGTTGAAAAGGAAGTGGAAAGCGAAACGGTTGCCCCCGGCGACATTATCTCTCAAAGTCCCGCGGCAGGCAAGCCGGTGAAGGAAAATGCCACAATCATGGTTGTTATCAGCAGTGGCGGAAGAGATTTCCCCATGCCGGACCTTATTAATCGCAAAGAGTCAGATGCACAACGCATTTTGGACGATAAAAACCTGCATTATTCTATTGTGGGTGAGCCCAGTGACAACATTCCCGAGGGCTATGTTGTGCGGCAGACCCCCGAAGTGGGCACATATATTGACAATGCAACCTCTGTAACGGTTTACATCAGCACCGGCAAGGAACTGGTAACTGTTGCTGTGCCTAACCTGTTGGGTCTTACCGAAAGCGAAGCTAAGGCAACGCTTTTAGATGCAAATCTGACCTGGGGCAAAATTGAAGAGGTTGACAGCACCAAGGCAAAAGGCGTGGTTGTTTCACAATCCATTCGTGCTGAAGTTGAGGTGAAGGAAAAGACAAGCATTGATTTGCGTATTTCTTCAGGCAGCCGGGCAACACAGACTCCCAACACACAACCCGACCCACAACCCAGCGGAGAAACCACAAATCCTCCGGCAACATCCAATCCGCCCATTGTGATTGGACCTCCTAACGCCGGTTAAACAAACAGGTGAATTATGCTGACAGGAACAATTATTAAGGGAATTGGTGGATTTTATTATGTAAAGACCGAATCGGGCTGCATTGAATGTCGCTCAAGAGGAAAATTTCGTCAGGCAGGGGAAACACCCCTGGTTGGTGATTTGGTTCACATTCAGTTAACGGCAGAAGATGCAAGCAAAGGCAGTGTTGAAGAAATTTTACCGCGAAAAAATGTATTTATAAGGCCACCGGTTGCCAACATTGACCAGCTGATTATTACAGTGGCGGCAAAAAATCCCGAGCCAAATCTTTTGCTGGTAGACCAACTGGCCATAACAGCAGAGGCGGCAGATGTCCGTCCGGTTATTTGCGTAAACAAACTTGATTTGGACGAAGATTTTGGGCGGAAAATCACATCTATTTATGAAAAAGCGGGATATCCCGTGGTGAGTGTCAGCGCCCGTGAAAATTGGGGCATGGAGGCGCTTCGGGAGATTTTAAAGGATAAAACCACAGCCTTTGCAGGTAATTCCGGTGTGGGTAAGTCCAGTCTCTTAAACCAATTGTGCGACTATTGGGGCCTTGCCACAGGTGATGTGAGCGAAAAAACAAAAAGAGGACGCCATACCACCAGACACACAGAGCTTTTTAAGTTGCCCTTTGGTGGCTATGTTTTTGACACTCCCGGCTTTTCATCTTATGAGGCGGGGCATGTTACAGCGGAAATGCTTTCTTCGCTGTTTCCTGAAATGGTGCCCTATGAGGCGGATTGTCGCTTTAAAGGTTGTGCTCATGTGGCAGAACCGGGGTGCGCCGTGAAAGAGGCGGTTGAGACAGGTGCTATTGCCAAAGAGCGATATGACAACTACTGCATTTTATATGCCGAGGCAAAAAATCAGAAAAAATGGTAACAAGAAAGAAGAATGACTATGTCGATTATTATGGCGCCGTCATTGTTGGCGGCGGATTTTTCAAAACTGGATGAAGAAATTCAAAAGGTTGAGTCTGCCGGTGCAGAATATTTACATCTGGATGTGATGGATGGACACCTTGTGCCTAACATTTCCTTTGGCATTCCTGTGATTCAGTCTTTGCGCAAAAAAAGTCAAATGGTGTTTGATGCACATTTGATGATCAGTGAGCCACACAAATACATTGAAGCTTTTGCAAAAGCGGGTGCCGATATCATCACCATTCATGTGGAAAGTGACAGTAACATAGATGAAACTCTGGATTTAATCCACAGTTTAGGCAAAAAAGCCGGACTGGCGCTGAATCCCGATGCAGAGCTTTCCCGTGCCATTCCTTATTTTGATAAGATTGATATGCTGCTGATTATGAGTGTTTATGCCGGCTTTGGCGGACAGAAATATATCATGGATGTCAATGATAAAATCAGTGAGGCACGGCGTCTTTTGGGGCCTGATTTTGATATTCAGGTGGATGGCGGCATCTATCTTCACAATCTGCATGTGCCGGTTTCGGCCGGTGCCAATGTGATTGTGGCAGGCAGCGCTGTTTTTGGCAGTGAAGATGCGGCGCAGGCCGTGCGCGATTTTAAGGCGGTAACAATATGAGAGCGATTGTGATAGCGGGTGGCACCATTGGTGACCCCGCTTTCTATAAGGAAAAAATTAAATCAGAGGATTTGGTGATTTGTGCTGACAGAGGCTATGTGAATGCGGCAAAAATCGGTGTGACGCCTCAATGCGTGATTGGCGATTTTGATTCTTCTTGCAGAGAGGGTGTTCCCGAGAGCGCCTGTGTGATAACTCTGCCGGTTGAAAAGGACAAAACCGACCTTCATGAGTGCATTTTATATGCCATGGAAAAAGGAGCAGACGAGATTTTGCTTTTTGGTGCCCGTGGCACAAGGCTTGACCACAGCATGGCAGCCGTCTCTTTGGTATATATGGGGCTTATGCAGGGTGTTACCATTCGTTTAATGGATGAGCATAATGAAATGTTTATGTTTAAAGACCGGGTGCAAATTGCCAAAAAAGAGGGCTATAAGCTGTCTTTATTGCCTGTTACAAAAGTGAAGGGCATTACCACCAGCGGATTATATTACAGCCTTTCTGATGCGGAAATGGACTGGGGAGACCCTTATGGTGTCAGCAATGAATTTACAGAGGAGATGGCGTGCATTACCATTTGCGAGAGCGTTATGATGGTTATGCTCAGCCGTGACTGAAATGATTAAGCTAATTGCATTTGACATGGATTACACGCTGCTGCGCACCAATGGCGAACTTTCAAAAGAAACGGAAGAGGTCCTGCGGAAAGCCCATGAACAAGGCATTTACACTGTGCCGGTTACGGGGCGCTGCAAAAGAGAGCTTGAGCCTTTTTTGCCCCGGCTGTTTGCTCACTATATTGTGAGCGTAAACGGAGCGCTGGTACAGGATGTTTTTGAAGATGAAATTTTATATCACGAAACAGCCAATCAGGAACTGATGCTCAAAATGATAAAAAAAGGGCTTGACCTTGGCTTGTATGTAGAGGTTTACAGCGGCGATGCTTATACCGACCCTTATTGTTATGAACACATGGAAGAGCTGGGCATGCCGCCGGAGCAGGTGCCCTTGTTTCAGGCAACCCGCATTGTTGTGCCTGATATTGTAGAGGTAATGGAGAAAAAGGGCGATATTGACAAGCTGCACATGATTTTTAAAAGTGTGACGGATAAGAAAAACCGCCAACATGTGTTCTTGGGGCATCCTGAATTTTCCTATACAGCTGCCTTTATCAATAATTTGGAGTTGTGCTCGAATAAGGTGAACAAGGCTTCGGGTCTTGTAGCCCTGGCACAGCATTTGGGCATTGACAAGGACGAGGTTATGGCCATTGGCGACGGTGCCAATGATGCCTGCATGCTTCGTTGGGCAGGTCTTGGCGTAGCGGTTAAAAACGCTGTGCCGGAGGCGAAAGAGGCGGCTGATAGGCTGACATTATCCAATGATGAGGATGGAGTGGCTGCGGCTATCCGGCAATATGCTTTACAGTGATTGACGCAATAAAAAAGGTGCTATACCGATTGGTATAGCACCTTTTAATTATAATCCTATACGGTTAGCTGATAACTTACAGAGTTACAAACTTACCGGTTTTGCTGGATTCATAAACAGCTTCAACAATCTTCTGATTGAAGATAGCTTCGTTAGCGGGAACAGGTACATCAGTATCATTAATGATGGCGTTGCCAAAACCTTCGATTTCCTTGGTGTACATGTTACCAAAGGTAACCTCCAGATCCTGAATGTTCAGTTCGGCAACATCCTGCTGTGCGTTATAGCCCAGAGAATCATCGGCGATGCGAAGTTCAACTTTGCCGGCTTCCACCTGACTTAATGTACCCTCGGCTAAAATGCTGCCGCGTGTACCATAAAGCTCTAAACGGCAGCTGGCAGCGGCGTCGGGGATGTTGAAGTTTGCTTCGATGTACATAGCAGCGCCGTTATCCATCTTCATAACAGCGTTGCAAGAATCCTCAACTTCATAATTGAAAACGAGGTTAGAAGCAAAGCCTGCAACGGTTTTAGCCTTTAAGCCTGAAACATATTGCAGAACATCAATGGCATGAACGCCCATGTCTACCATGGAACCGCCGCCGGAGGTAGCGAACTTCTGACGCCAAGCGCCTTCAATTTCAGGGTACCAGCAGGTAAACTGACCGCGCATAGAAACGATGTTACCCAGTTTGCCTTCGGCAATGATGTTTTTGATAGCCTGATGATAGGCATGGAAACGCATCATAAAACCAACGCCCAGTTTCACGCCTGCTTTTTTGCAATAAGCTTCAATTTCTTCTGCATCAGCGGCGGTAAGAGCAACGGGTTTTTCAATTAAAATGTGCTTTTTGGCATCGGCAGCAGCAAAAGCCTGCTCTTTGTGAAAAGCAACAGGAGAAGCAATGTAAACAGCTTCGATTTCATCTAAAGCCAAAAGCTCTTTTGCATCAGTAAATGCATATTTTGCATTGTATTTTTCCTTAACGTTTTCAGCAAATTCGGGGTTTGCATCCATAACAGCGACAAGCTCTGCATTGTCAGCCAGCATCATGCCGGGCAGAGTTCTTCTGTCGGCAATACCACCGCAGCCGATAACGCCCCATTTAATCTTTCTCATAGTGGGCCTCCTAAAAATATTTTAATAAAAGGATGATGAGATGTAATCAAAATGCCATCTCATGATACTTTTCGGCGCAGGGCAAATGCCCTGCGCCTTGTTAAGTATAAATTCTTAAATTACTTTAAGTGTTTAGCTAAAACACTCTTTAAGCCTTCGATGCAACGCTCGATGTGAATTTCTTCCCATGTGGGATGTAAGAACAGGGAAACAGTTTCAAAACGCAGCTTGTGAGCGTTGGGGCAGTTAACCTTGGTGTAATCGGTAGCAGATGCATCAGCATATTCCTTAGATTCAAAGGGGAATTTAGCAGTACCGAAACCACCATGCTCAACATAAGCTTTTTCAAGATAAGCTTCAGGCCACTGAATGCCGTAGCAGGGGATTTTAGCAGCGCCAAGCTCTTTGATGATAGCAGGAGCATCGCAATCCAGTTTAGACAGGTCTAAGCGGATGGGATACCACCAGTAAGCGCTCTTTCTTTCTTCAGTGTTTAAAGGCAGAGAAGCGATACCGGGCTGATCTTTGAAAGCTTCGTCATACATCTTAGCATATTTTAATCTTCTTGCAAGGTTCCAGTTGTCAAATCTCTTTAATTCGTTGAGACCGATTAAGGACTGCATTTCAGTCATTCTGTAGTTGAAACCAACGCGTCTGTGGATGTAGGGGAGAGATTCCTCTAATGCCAGCATGTTCATACGCTGTTTTACATCGTAACCATGGTCGCGGAAGGAACGGCATTCCCAACCCAGATCTTCATCGTTAGTAACAACCATACCGCCTTCACCACCGGTGGTGAAGTGTTTGCTCTGGCAGAAAGAGAAGCAACCAACATCGCCGATTGTACCGGCTTTTTTGCCGTTGAACTCACCGCCGAAGCACTGTGCGCAGTCTTCGATAACTTTCAGGTTGTGCTTTTTAGCGATTTCCATGATTTTGCCCATGTCGCACATTACACCATAAAGGTGAACAACAACGATACCCTTTGTTCTGGGGGTGATCAGTTTTTCGATGCAAGCAGGATCGATGGTGTGATCATCAGTTACATCAGCAAATACGGGGATAGCACCAGCCTGTACGATAGAGAAGGAAGATGCGATAAAGGAATAAGAAGGAACGATAACTTCATCGCCAGGGCCAATGCCTAAGCTTGCGATTGCAATGTGCAATGCAGCGGTACCATTGGTGCAGGAGATAGCCATTTTAGAGCCAATCCATTTTGCCCAAGCTTCTTCAAATTCCATACCCACTTTACCGGTCCAGTAGCAAACCTTACCGGTCTTTAACAGTTCTGCAACCTGATCAGGTGTTTCAGGAGCGAATTGGGGCCACATGGGGAAACCGATTTCTTCAATGCCGGCGCCATTCATAACAACTTTTTCGTCTTTCATTTTACAACATCCTTTCATGTTCATTTTTTAAAATATATTTGTCCGATGAACCGACCGGTCGATATGAAACCGACAGGCTCGTTCTTCGGAAAAACTACAAAATTATTGAAACCGTATATCAAAGGCATAACGCGCGCCACCTAAAGTGACGGCATTTCCCTCCACAGAGGAAAACTGCACGGGGATGTCTTTGCCAAGTAAAGTCTTTTCAGCCAAGTGCTGCCGCAGGGGGAGAAGCAGAGCATCGCCAAATTCTTTAATTTCGCCGGAGAGCACAATGAGCTCGGGGTCCAGCAAATTTAAAACATTGCCAATGCCAAAGGAGAGCACTTTTGCAACCTTCTCTAAAACCGCTTTAACCCTATCGTTACCACCAGAGCATGCGGCATAGGCTTCTTCCGGCGTTAAGATGAGGCTGGTTTCTTTTTTTATTTCATTTAAAATGGCCGGAATGCTCACCATGGATTCTAAGCAGCCAAAACTGCCGCATTTACATTTCGGTCCGTTTAAATCAACACTGATGTGACCAAATTCACCTGCCATACCGCTTGCACCGGCATAAATATTGCCATCAATCACAATGCCGGAACCAACACCATCAGAAATGTCTATGGAAATTAAGTTGCGGGCATGATCACCAAATTCTTTTTCAGCATAGGCGATGAGGCTTGAATCATTGCAAAGCAAAATGGGAATGTTGGGAAAGATTTTTCTAAGCTCTCCCACGATGTCTTCATCAGAGGTCAATTCTTCTAAAACAGTTGATGAGAGAATTTTGCTGTTTTGTGTATCAATGGCAGCCGGCACACCAATGGTTAAACCCAAGAGGGGAGCCTGCCGCTCTAAAACATTTGTTGCCTCTTCTACTGTTTTGGCGATTAACGAAGATAAATTTTTCCAGTTGGTTATGGGACAATGCGCACTCTTTACACGCCGAAACTTCAAATCGTATAAATCAAGACGCAAGGCAGAGCCAATTTTGATGCCACCAAAATATCCACCTTCGGGATTAATGCTGAGCAAAACAGCTTTTCTGCCGCTTTTTGTGCTTTCCTTCATGCCTGTTTCAAGAATGAGGTTTTCGGCAAACAGCTCTTCACAAAGGGCAGAAACCGTTGTAGCAGACAAACCTGTTATTTTTTTAAGGTCTGCACGCGAGATTGGCTCATGCTGACTAATCAGCGAGAAAACCAGCTTCAAATTGGCGTCTTTAATCATTTGCTGACTGGTTTTGCTGCGGATTTCCATGAGCTGCCTCCTGCCGTTTATCAATTAATCCAGTGGATGAACAAATCCATAATTTAATTATATACTGCGGGGGGCTTAATGTCAATGTTTTTTTCAAAATATACATGCAATAGAATGTAAAAAAATAGCTAAAAATTACCCTAAAATTTTAGTAAAAAAAACAGTTTAAAAAACCTTTTCCACAAACGGACTCGTTGCTAAAAATGTGATTTTTTAAATTCTTTTTGCAAGGGTTTCCACGTTAGCTTCTCTATAGGCTTCAAAGCGGCCTTCGGCTAAAGCTTCACGGATTTCTGCCATTAAATTGTTATAGAAGTGGAGGTTATGCAGAACAGCCAGACGCATCCCCAGCATTTCCCCTGCTTTCATCAGATGTCTTACATAGGCGCGGGAGAACATGCGGCAGGTGGGGCAGTCGCAATCGGGGTCGATGGGCAGACTGTCGGTTTCATATTTTTTATTCATGATGTTCATAACGCCATGCTTGGTAAAGAGATGGCCATGGCGGGCATTACGGGCAGGGAGCACACAATCGAAAAAGTCAATGCCGCGCCAAACACCCTCAATGATGTTGGCCGGTGTGCCGACACCCATTAAATAGCGGGGTTTATCTTCGGGTGCATGAGGCAGCACCACATCTAATACATGGTACATTTCTTCATGGGTTTCACCCACCGCCAAGCCACCAATGGCATAGCCGGGCAGGTCAAGCTTGGCAATTTCTTGCATGTGAGCCACTCGAATGTCATCGTGTATACCGCCCTGGTTGATGCCAAACAAAAGCTGATGAGGGTTCACAGCACCCTCTGACCGATTTAAAGCATCTAACTTGTCTTTGCATCGCTTGAGCCATCTTGTTGTCATTTGTGTGCTTTCTAAAGTTTCTTTGTAACCGGTTTTAGAATTTATGCACTGGTCAAAGGCCATGGCAATGGTTGAGCCAAGGTTTGACTGAATGGTCATGCTTTCTTCAGGACCCATAAAAATCCGGCGTCCGTCAATGTGTGAGTTAAAGGTGACCCCCTCTTCTTTCACCTTGTTAATGGCAGCTAAAGAAAAGACCTGAAAGCCACCGCTGTCGGTTAAAATGGGTCTGTCCCAATTCATAAACTTGTGCAGGCCACCTAAGGAGCGAACAACCTCGTCACCGGGACGCAGGTGCAAATGATAGGTGTTTGAAAGAGCCACCTGACAGCCGACGGTTTTTAAATCCTCGGCAGAGAGTGCACCCTTAATGGCGGCGGCAGTGGCCACATTCATAAACACAGGGGTCTTGATGTCGCCATGGACAGTATGAAAAGTGCCCAGACGGGCTTTGTTTTCGGTTGTTAAAATCTTAAACACAAATAAACTCCGTTCTATTTTTATTTAAAGGCGGCAATGCCTTTTTTAAATGCCTCGGTTGTTTGTCTTGTTTCGTCCAGACGGTAAGGCCGTGCCACCCGGTTATTCTTGCCGGGGCGTGGGTCTAAATCATCGGCATTAAACCAGACGGCAACCTTTATTTTATCATAATTTTTAATATTTTCAAACATATTTGTAATCCACTGTGGTTTATTGCCACCAATGGAGCTTGAGCCAAACTCTGTGATAATCCAGGGGAATTTACCGAAATATTCACTCGATTTTTTCTCTATATCGTCATAAAGCTCTTGGAAAGAAAGCCAGTTTTCCTGATTTTCTTTGATGTAATAAGTGCCTGTGTTATAGCCGGTAACGCCATACATGTGCACATATTCGTTGCCCGGATAATAGGCAAGGAAATGGTTGTAATTCTGTGGCGGATAGGAGTTATTATTAGGATTAAAAATCCAGATAGCGTTATGAACGCCCTCTTCTTCAAAAATGTTGTAAATGTGATGCCAAAGGGCAACGAAAATATCCGGGTCGTTTAAGGTGGCGGTGGCGCCATAGCTCACCCAGTCAGAATTCATTTCGTTGTTTAAGCGGAATAAAAAGGGTTTTCCAAATTCCTTGGCATCCTGGGCGAACTTGCGCAGTGTTTCATCGTGCACACCGTCTAAAACCTCTAAGGCAGGATTGTAGCCGGCAAGGTTTTCATTCATCAGACTTGAAATCTGCATGGTGAGTTCAACGGTTTTGCCCATTTCAGCTGCAAGTTTCATTCCATCTTTGGGGAAAGGCTGGCTAAAGTTTACATAATCCAAAAGATACTCCAGATTATAGTCGATTTTTTGTTCTAATTTTTCAACAACATCCCGGTTGTTATCCCGTATGGCACCGGAGATGAAGGCACCCCATTGCACCGTGTCAGATGTGGCAATGGCATCATAGAGTGCTCGTGTTTCGGCAGACCAGCCATCCGGCAAGACAGGATAAAAATCGGCGGTGGTTTTTGGTGTTCCTTTTTTCTCTAAAGTGTCTGTAAAAGAGTATAAGGTTTTGTAAATCTGTGTGATTAATTCGTCGTTATAGGCGGGGGCTTTAAATAAAATGCGATAGAAGGTGCTTCGCTCGGGGTAAAGGTAACAATAGACATAGGCGTTATTTGTAACTGTTGACCCCGGTGCAGGCAATCGCTCAAATGCAATGAACCGCACCGTCATATTCCGAACCTTTTCAGTGGCGTTTTTATGCAGAGTGATGCGGTTATATTCTAAAAACGAGGGCTCTAAAAGGTAACGGTGCATATATTCCTCAATGTAGTCTAAAGGCTCATAGGCAACAGGAACGGTCTCTTGGCTGATGACAATGTCAGCCAATTTACTTTGAAAACGAACCTGTTGAGCAGCAATGGAAAAATCCGGCTGGGAATCGGCAGGTAGATCAATAGAAAACCCGTGTGGATGGCTTATGTAAGTCAATTTTTCACTATTGTAATGCAGTTCTTTTATGTCGGCATTGGTAAAATCGGTTGGTTGCACGCTTTCTGCCAGTTGCCCGTCTTTATAAAACTCCATATGGGGAAACAGAGGGCCTTGCACAGAACTGGTCTCGCAGGATGCAAGCAAAACGCCCAGCAAAATGCCGAAAATAAAAACGGCAACTGCGATTAAAACGATGTAGATGGTTTTCTTTTTCATAAAGCCTCCGGGTTGTTTGTTTTATTCATACAGAAAAAAGCCGCAGGGGTGCGCGTGGCACTCCTGCGGCAGCGTTTGCAGTTTATTCCTTAGCGCTCTCTTCAATAATTTTTTTAGCAACATGCTCAGGGGCCTGTTCATAGGCGCAGAATTCAAAAGAGAAACTTCCGCGACCCTGGGTCATTGACCGCAGGTCTGTTGCAAATTTAGCCATTTCAGCCATGGGAACATCGGCTGTGATGGTAACATTGCCGCCGGGCTGCGGGTCGCTGCCCAGAACACGACCACGACGCTTGTTGATGTCACCCATAACATCGCCCATGTTTGCATTGGGGATGGTGACGGTCAAAGTGCCGATGGGCTCTAACAAAACAGGAGAAGCTTGCGCTAAACCGGCTTTGTATGCTAAGTTTGCAGCCATTTTAAAGGCCATTTCAGAAGAGTCAACACTGTGATAAGAGCCGTCATAGAGTGTGGCCTTTAAGCCCACAACGGGGTAACCTGCCAAAACACCATGCACCATACTGTCACGAAGACCTTTTTCAACAGCGGGGAAGAAGTTCTTGGGAACAGCGCCGCCAAAAACCTTTTCCTCAAAGACTAAGTCTTCAGCATCGGTGGGCTCAAATTCAATCCAGACATGACCATACTGACCATGACCGCCGGATTGCTTTTTATGTTTGCCTTCCGCTTTTACAGCCTTGCGAATGGTTTCGCGATAGGGTACTTTCGGCTCGGCCAGTTCAACATCAACGCTATACTTTGCCTTTAATTTGCTGACAATAACTTCAATGTGCTGTTCACCAATGCCGCTGATTACCTGCTGGTGTGTTTCAGCATTGTTTTCCAAGCTGATGGTTTTGTCTTCTTCCATCATCTTATGTAAGCCGGCGCTGATTTTTTCTTCATCGCCTTTTGCTTTCGGCATAACAGCCATGCTGATAACCGGAGCAGGAAATTCGATTGCTTCAAAAGTAACGGCATTTGCTTTATCACACAAACTGTCACCAGTAGATGTTACTGTCAGCTTCGGAACAGCACCAATGTCACCGGCGCAAATGGCGTCAGCCTCAATTTGCTTTTTGCCGCGCATAAAATAAATGCGACCAATTTTTTCTTCTGCCTTTTTGTTGGCGTTATAAACAACGGAATCCTTCTTTAAAGTGCCGCGATATACACGGATAAAGGACAAACGACCAATAAAGGGGTCGGCAATGGTTTTAAAGCATTGTGCAGCCAAAGGACCTGCAGCGTCAGCTTTAATTTCAACAGGCTCGCCACCGGCGTTTTCAGCAACTTTATCAAAGGAATCCGGGCCGGGCATGTATTTCATGATAGCATCAAGGAGCAGGCGAGTTCCCTGATTTTTAATGGCACTGCCACAAAGCACGGGAACAATGTCACGACTCACGGTGCCGTATTTTAAGCCCTTGTGAATTTCTTCAGCTGTAAATTCTTCACCGTCAAAATATTTTGTCATTAAGTCGTCGTCAGTTTCGGCAACCGCCTCCATAATCATGTCACGAACAGGGGCGATTTCGTCCATCATGCCATCAGGAATAGGACCATCAACAATTTTATCGCCATCCCAACGACGAGCAATCATATCAACAACATTCACAAAGCCTTCTACCTGATCACCGTTTTTAATGGGTACAAAGAAAGGCGCAATCTTTTTGCCAAATTTTTCTTTCAGTTCATTTAAAACCTTGTGATAATCGGCTTTTTCATCGTCCATCTTGTTTATAAAAATCATAAGGGGCATGCCCTTTTTCTCGCAAAGATCCCAAGCCTTTTCAGCACCAACGCTAACGCCGGATTTACCGCTGACAACCAAAAGACCGCAATCTGCTGCCGCAACAGCCTCGGCTTGTTCACCCACAAAGTCAAAATATCCCGGGGTGTCAATCATGTTGATTTTTCCGTCTCCCCATTCTAACGGAAGCATGGAAGCGCCAATAGAACAGAGTCGTTTAATTTCTTCGGCATCATAATCGCTCACGGTGTTACCTGCGGCGGTAGTGCCTAATCGTTCAGACGCGCCTGCACAAAACAGCATAGCCTCAACTAAAGAGGTCTTTCCTGCGCGTCCATGACCTAAGAGAACCAAATTTCTGAGTTTTGCTACCAGATAGTCTTTCATTCTACTTCCCTCCATATTCTCATGCATCATGCATGTAAAAAATCCGTTTTGATTTATTTACCCTTATAAAAGCGATTTTAATCAATTTTAATATGGCCGGCCTGTATTTTTTTTGTAAGCAGTTTTGTTTGGTTATCTTCTGGATGTTCTAATACATAATTTAAAGCCTGTTTCAAAACCTTTCCCACAGCGGGTCCTTCAAAACCCAACGCCATCACATCTTGACCGGAGATGGCCAAATCAGCCAGAGAGAGAGGATTGTTTTGGGCAATGATTTCATTGTAAATTTTTTCAATTTCATCATAGTAATGAAGAGTGTCTAAGAGTCGGTCAGGGTGTTGCCCCTTTGCATCGGCACGCATCAGCTCTAAAAGGGGCATAAAATACTTTGCACCAACCGTTGCGGCAAGTCGGCGGACCGAAGTTTTGGTTGCCGGTATGCGCCTATCGTGAAAACGAATTAAACGAAGGACATCGTCTTTGGTGCGGTTATCAAAGCGCAGGCGCGCCAGAACTTGTTCTGCCAAAGTGACGCTGACGAGGTCGTGACCTTTAAAATGATCCTTTCCATCTGCGTCAGTGGTTTTTTTATCGGGTTTGCCGATGTCGTGAAGCAGGGCAGCCAGCCGGATTGTTAAATCCATTGGCGCATTACGCAGCACAGAGAGTGTGTGGTGCCCCACATCATAAATATGATAAATGGAGTTTTGCGCCACATAAAAGCAACGGTCTACCTCCGGTAAAATTAAAGAGAGCAATCCGGTTTCATGCAAAAGCTCTAGCATAGCCGGTCGGTCAGATAAAAGGATTTTCACCAGTTCATCCCGAATGCGCTCGGCGCTCACAGCAGAAATTAAAGAGGCTCTCTCTTTGATGGCCACTATAATCGCATCACAAACACTAAAGCCGGTTTGGGCTGCAAAGCGAATGGCACGAAGCATGCGCAGGGCATCTTCATCAAATCGAACCAACGGGTCACCAACAGAGCGGATGAGATCATTTTTAATATCCTCCTGCCCGCCAAAGGGGTCAACAACGCCAATTTCGGGGTGATATGCAATGGCATTCATAGTGAAATCCCGGCGTGATAAGTCCTCTGTAATGTCCTTTGTGAAAACAACGGCATCAGGTCGGCGGTGGTCCTCATAGCTGCCATCCACCCGAAAGGTTGTCACCTCAAACCCTGTTTTGTTCATCATCACAGTTACGGTGCCGTGCTTCAGTCCGGTGGGGATACATCGGGGAAAAAGTGCCATGGTTTGTTCCGGCGTTGCACCGGTGGCGATGTCCCAATCGGCAGGGGTTTTGCCACGAAGAGAGTCGCGAACACAACCGCCCACAATAAACGCCGGATATCCTGCTTTATTTAAAGTTTGAATGATGCAAAAAACATCATTTGGTAATTGAATTTTCATGTTATAACTCCTTGGCTTATATTATATATTTTTTTTGCCATATCTGTCAATAGTTCGTGAAATATTTAAAAATTTCTGTGCTATTTTAACAAAAAAACAATGAAAAGTTTTGTTATATTTCTTTTCCTATTTAATACTAATAAAAACATATTTTTATAAAATGCTTAAAATAGCATTGACAGAATGACAAAAAAAGTGTAAAATAGTCTATATATTGTTATCTAAAACAGATAATAATTTGCAAATATATTTTTAAAAGGGAGGTACCGAAGATAGATACTATCATCTACATAGTCGCTGTGATTGCATTGATATTAGTCGCCCTGGCTTCTTTAATTGCGTTCCGCCTGGGTGTTTCTCATAGAAAAAGAATAGCCGAGGCTGCGTTTGGAAGCGCAGAAGCAGAAGCTAAAGAAATCGTACAGCGCGCTAAAAAAGAAGGCGAAAGCAAAAAACGCGAACTGCTTTTAGAAGCAAAAGAAGAAAACCACAAGCAGCGTCAGGAGTTCGACCGCGAACTTAAAGAACGCAGAGGAGAACTGTCCCGACAGGAAAGAAGAATTCAGCAAAAAGAAGAAAATCTTGATAAAAAGCTGGAATCCATTGAAGCTAAGGAAGAAAGAATTCAGGCAAGAGAAAAAGAACTGGATCAACTTCGTGGCGAACTGGAAGAAGTCAAGAAAAAAGAACTGGTTGTTTTAGAGAAACTTTCCGGCCTTTCGGTTGAAGAGGCAAAAAACTTCTTGCTGAAAAATGTGGAAAGTGAAGTGCGTCATGAGGCAGCTCTTATGGTGAAGGAGATTGAAACCCAAGCCAAAGAAGAAGCCGAAAAGAATGCTAAAAACATTATTGCAGGTGCCATTCAGAAATGTGCGGCGGACCATGTGGCAGAAACAACTGTCAGCGTGGTGAACCTGCCCAATGATGAAATGAAGGGCCGCATTATCGGTCGTGAAGGCCGTAACATTCGTACCCTTGAAACCTTGACAGGTATCGATTTAATCATTGATGACACCCCCGAGGCAGTTATATTATCCGGCTTTGACCCTGTGCGCCGTGAAATTGCCCGTCTTTCATTGGAAAAGCTGATTGTTGACGGCCGTATTCACCCTGCACGGATTGAAGAAATGTATGAAAAAGCCAAAAAAGAGGTTGAAACCGAAATCAAGCAAGAGGGTGAAAATGCTGTTTTCGAAACAGGTGTGCATGGTCTTCATCCTGAAATTATGCGCTTGTTAGGTAAGCTTAAGTACAGAACCAGCTATGGTCAGAATGTGCTGAAGCACTCCATTGAGGTTTCTCACCTTTCCGGTTTGATTGCCGGTGAACTGGGTGCCGATATCACTTTGGCAAAACGCGCCGGTTTGCTCCATGACTTAGGCAAAGCAGCTGACCACGAAATGGAAGGCTCACATGTTATGATTGGTGCAGACCTTGCCAAGAAATATAAAGAAGGTCCTGATGTGGTTCATGCCATTATGGCGCACCATGGTGATGTAGAGCCCAACTCACTGGTTGCTGTGATTGTGCAGGCAGCCGATGCTATTTCTGCAGCGCGTCCCGGAGCTCGTCGTGAGAACATTGAGTCATACATCAAGCGCCTTGAAAAATTGGAAGAGATTGCAAACTCTTTTGAGGGTGTTGAACGCTCCTTTGCCATTCAGGCCGGCCGTGAAATTCGTATCATGGTTAAGCCCGATGATATTAAGGATGAAGGCATCGTAATGGTTGCCAGAGACATCGTTAAGAAAATTGAGAGTGAGCTTGAATATCCCGGTCAGATTAAGGTGAATGTCATTCGTGAGACAAGAGCCATTGACTATGCAAAATAACGAATTTGAAAGCGACGCCTTTTAGGCGTCGTTTTTTGTTGTTTTTATTTGCCTTGACAACCGTTTTGGCAAATGGTACAATGAAAAGGATTGGAGTGATTTGAGAATGTCCCTTTTTTACAAACTGGGTGGCATAACGCTGCAAACTGAAGATTATTTTGATGAAAAAGCAAAGCATGAGCTTTCTTTTTATGAAACAGAGCCTACCGAAAATCCTGACATGCGCATTACCATGCATTTTAATTGTGAGGATATCGTGCTTCCCCCATGCACACTGGTGGCAGAGGTTAACAAACGGCATTGGTGCACAACGCCCGATGGCGGATATCTCTTTTATGATAAAATCATTGAATATTCTGACAAGATTTTTAACTTAATGGTGACAGATGATGGCTTTCGCAATGTAGAGATTTGGCTTTGTCCCAAAGAACTTCTTAAGATAACACAGGACCGCAGGCCTTATTACATCATTCAAGAAATTTTGCGCTATGCTATTTTGTTGTATGATGGCTTGATTATTCACTCTTCATCTTTGGCATATCAAAATCAAGGGCTGCTGTTTTCGGCGCCTTCCGGCACAGGCAAATCCACCCACACGGGTCTTTGGAAAAAATATGCGCCCGGCACTGAGATTGTCAATGACGACATGCCCATTATCTGCATAGAAGACGGCACGCCTTATCTATACGGAGCGCCCTGGAGCGGTAAAAGTGTGATTCACAAAAATGTGCGGGTACCCCTTAAAGCGATTATTTTTCTTGAACGGGGCGAAACCTGCTCGTTGACAAAAATGGATAGCATTGAGGCTGTGTGGCGTATGCTTGCAGCCGTTCGCAAGCCTGCCATTCCGCTGTTGGGCGAAAAGAATTTAGAACTTCTTTCCATCTTGCTTGAAACCCTACCGGCCTATCTTTTGAAGTGCGACATTTCGGAAGAAGCGGTTAAAACTGCCATGCAGGCCTTGGAACTGTAAACAGTATTAAATAATGTAAAACGGTTACAGCGAAAGCTGTAGCCGTTTTTTATGTTCAAAACCCTTAACCCCGACACATCACACAACGAAAGAGAAAGCATATAATAAAGTGATGACATAATAAGTGAGGTAAAATGATGAAAAATCATACTTTATATAATACACCCGTAGGTGAAACGGTGCGCATTTGCAAGCTACATGCAAAAGGCACCATTCGCCGAAGACTTTTAGATATTGGACTGACCAAGGGGGCAAAAGCCACTTGTCTTTATCAAAGTCCCGCCGGCGACCCGAAGGCATATTTAATCCGGGGTGCTGTTATTGCTTTGCGGTCGGAACAATCACGACAAATCGAAGTGAAATAGGGAGGCGTTTTTATGGGTTTGACAAACAATTCCACAGGCTCTTCGGCAAATGCCTTTGATTTGGATATTAAAAAAACTTCACCAAATGATGTTGTTGTAGCTTTGGCAGGTAACCCCAATGTTGGAAAGAGTACGGTTTTTAACAGTTTGACCGGACTTAAGCAACACACAGGCAACTGGCCGGGGAAAACAGTAGGCAATGCTCAGGGACATTATACATATAGTGGTAAGACCTATACCCTTGTTGACATACCGGGGGCTTATTCTTTATCTGCCCATTCCGCCGAAGAGGAAATTGCCCGGGATTTTATATGCTTTGGCGGATCAGATGTAACGGTGGTGGTTTGTGATGCCACCTGCCTTTTGCGAAATTTAAATTTGGTTTTGCAAACCCTGGAAATTACAAATAAAGTCGTGGTTTGTGTTAATTTAATGGATGAGGCCAAACGGAAAAAAATAGAGATTAACTGCAAAAAACTTTCAAAAGAGCTTGGTGTTCCGGTTGTGGCAACCAGTGCAAGAGAGGGCAAGGGACTCAAAATTTTGACCGAGGCAATCAGCCGTGTAGCTGCGGCGAATGCCTTGCCCAAGGGATGCTGGGTGGTGTATCAGCCGGAAATAGAAGAGGCCATAGACATGGTTATGTCGTCTTTAAAAAATTTAAAAGCTCACATAAATCTCCGTTGGCTTTCCCTTCAATTATTAGACCTTGACGAAAGCTTGCGACATGCACTTATCAGCCATTTGGGGCAAGACCTGATGGCTATACCCAAAATTGCTGATGCCATTAAAAAGGCTAAAGAGCATCTTGCGGCGAATGGTTTTGATGAGGTTAGGCTGCGAGATGCGGTGGTAGCCGATATTTATAAAAAGGCAGAGGCTATTTGCAAGGAGGCGGTTTTGTATTTAGATACAGAATATAATCGGCGTCAGCTTAAAATTGACCGGTTGGTAACAGGCAAGGCAACAGGGATTCCCATTATGATTCTTTTGCTTTTATTCGTGTTGTGGTTAACCATCACCGGTGCCAACTATCCATCAGCCCTGTTATCCTCTGCTTTGTTCAAGTTGCAGGATTATCTGCTTGCGGGATTTGCGGCTGTAGACGTGCCCGCATGGCTTTATGAGCCTTTGGTTTTAGGTGTCTATCGTGTGCTTGCTTGGGTAGTTTCTGTCATGTTGCCGCCCATGGCAATTTTCTTTCCGCTATTTACCTTGCTGGAGGATTTGGGATATCTTCCCCGGGTGGCCTTTAATTTAGATGCCTGCTTTAAAAAATGTCATGCCTGCGGCAAACAGGCGCTGACCATGTGCATGGGCTTTGGGTGTAATGCAGCCGGTGTTGTAGGCTGTCGCATTATTGATTCGCCCAGAGAACGCACGATTGCCATATTGACGAACTGTTTTGTGCCCTGCAATGGCCGTTTTCCCGGTTTGATTGCCATTATCACCATGTTTTTTGTTGCAAAAACGACCGGCATAGTTGCTACGGTTTGGGCTACACTTTGCCTTGCATTTGTTATCTTATTAGGTATTGGCATGACATTTTTTGCTTCGTTCGTATTATCAAAAACGCTGTTTAAGGGCATACCCTCTGCCTTTACATTAGAACTGCCGCCCTATAGACGACCCCAGATAGGCAAGGTGATTGTTCGCTCGGTTTTTGACAGAACGCTGTTTGTTTTGGGGCGGGCTGTGGCTATGGCTGCTCCGGCAGGACTTGTCATTTATGTCATGGCAAACCTACAGATAGGCGGGCTCTCCCTGCTGGCTCATTGTGCTGATTTTTTAGACCCCTTTGCCCGACTTTTAGGTCTTGATGGCGTTATTTTGATGGCGTTTATTTTGGGGTTTCCTGCCAATGAAATTGTGATTCCCATTGCGGTTATGGCCTATATGTCTACGGGAGTTATAACGGAAATGGAAAGTCTTAATAGTTTGCAGATGGTGCTCCGAGCACAGGGCTGGACCTGGCTGACTGCGGCCTGTACCATAATTTTTTCTATGTTCCATTGGCCGTGCTCAACCACCTTAATCAGTATTAAAAAAGAAACGGGTAGTTTCTTTTTAACCGCTGTTGGCTTTCTTTTACCGACTCTTGTGGGTATGCTGCTTTGCTTTTTGCTGCGCAGCTTTGTACATATATTCATGGGATTATAAACTAGAACATAAAAAAGGCAGGATGTGTAAAATGTGCACATCCTGCCTTGGCTTTTAATCACTATTTTGCTAAAAGCTTTTCCATAAGCTTGCAGCCCTTTTCAACAAACAAGCCGGTTTCGGCAGCATTTTTCTCGGTATATGAAAGACCGGAGCCATCTTTTTGATTTTTTTCATAAATGGCAAAGGGAACGGGGTCTTTCACATGGGTCATAAGGGCTAATGGTGTAGGGTGGTCCGGCATAAGCAACACGCGAAAATCTTCGCCACTTTTTTCAAGATAGTCCATGACGGGCCCCACAATTTTTTCGTCAATCAATTCAATGGCACGCACCTTAAGGTCGCACTGGCCGTGGTGACCACATTCATCAGGTGCCTCCACATGAATATAAACAAAGTCCTGACCGTTTGAAAGAGCACGGATAGCCGCTTCGGCTTTGCCATCAAAGTTCGTGTCGATATTGCCTGTTACATTGGGCACTTCTGCCACCTGCATACCCGTTCCGCAAGCAATGCCTTTTAACAGGTCGACGGCGGAAATCATGGTGCCGGAAACACCAAATTTACCCATGAAAGAATCTAAACTGGGTTTTGTTCCCTCACCCCAAATCCACAGGGAGTTTGCAGGGTTTTTGCCCCTTTTCACACGCTCTTGATTAATGGGATGATTGGACAGGATTTTATGGCTTTGCTCCATAATATCTAAAAGCAATTCGCTTTGCGCACCTTTGGGCAAGTACTCTGTCACTTTGCGTTTTGAAATGTCGTGAGGTGGTGTTAAACTCACCTTTGTGGTGCCGCCATCCCAAACCAGCAAATGACGATAGCTGATGCCGGCGTATAAAGAAAAACCGGGCATGGCAAGTTCTTTCTGCAAGGTAGAAATAAGAGCCGAAGCCTCTTCTGTGGTGATTTCACCGGCGCTGTAATCTACCATGGTTTTATCGCTATAAGTCGCTTCATCTGACAGGGTGACCAAATTGGCACGAAAAGTTACATCACTGTCTTTAAGCTCCACGCCGATGGATAAAGCCTCAAGAGGTGAGCGACCGCTGTAATACTTTAAAGGGTCATAGCCCAAAACACTTAAATTTGCCACATCACTACCGGGACTTAAGCTGTCATCCACCGTTTTGGCAAGACCTAAAGTGCCTTTTTGGGCCAATCTATCCATATGGGGCTTGTGCGCCAGTTCTAAAGGCGTACGGCCGGACAAAGCTTCACAAGGGAAGTCTGCCATGCCATCCCCTAAAAAAACAACATATTTCATTGTCATACCTCCAAAGAATCTGCAATCATCTAATTTAAATTATATCGGTAACTATGAAAAATGTCAAGAAAAACAAGAAACAGAAGGGGTGGACTTATAAATTAAATTTCAAGACAAATTTTTTATATAATATAGTAAAATTTATTATATTAAATAAAAACATTCAATGCTAAAATGGAATATATAACACAAAAGGAGAGATGAACATGGAATTTATTTTGGGCTCAAACTATTGGGCGTCCAATGCTGGTGCCGAAATGTGGCGTGATTATGATATTGATGCGATTAAAGAAGATGTAAAACAAATGGCCTATTATTGCATGAAGCACATCCGGGTGTTTCCCAACTGGCGTGACTTTCAACCGGTTATGCCGCTGCTTGCTGGCGGTGGCGAATTTTATAAATATTGTCTTGAGGGTCAGCGAGAAAGCACAAATGAATATTATCTCGATGAGGTGATGCTTTCTCGTTTTGCTGAGTTTTTGGATGTGTGCAAGGAATATAACATTAAGGTTATTGTGGGCCTCATCACAGGTTGGATGAGTGGAAGAATGTTTATTCCCCCTGCACTTTATGGAAAGAATGTGATAACCGATACAGAAGCGATATACCTTGAGTTGCTTTTCATCAAGGGCTTTGTTTCGCATTTTAAAGACAGAGAAGAAATTCATTCATGGGATTTGGGGAATGAATGTAACTGCATGGGGAAGGTAGCAAACCGACTGGAAGCAGCAACATGGACGGCTATGATTTCCAATGCCATTCGTGCAGAAGACCCCAGCCGCATGGTCGTTTCAGGCATGCATGGCTTGTATATGGATAAAAAATGGACGATACAAGACCAAGGTATGTTTACTGACATGTTGACCACCCACCCCTATCCTTTCTGTGGTGAGTTTACAAGAATTGACGAGATTTTGTCTTATCGCACCTCGATGTATCCCACTTGCCAGACAAAATATTATTCTGAAATCGGCAAAGTGCCCTGCATGGCAGAAGAAATTGGAACCTTTAGCCCTATAATGTGCAGCGATGAAAATGCAGCGGCCTTTTTAAGACTCAATCTTTTATCTCTGTGGGCAAATGGTGCTTGCGGTCTTATGTGGTGGTGTGCCAACGACCAGGACAAGCTCACCACCTTTCCCTATTCCATTGAAATGTTAGAGCGTGAGCTTGGTATGTTCAAATCGGATAGAAAGACAAAGCCTGTTTTGGATGAGATGAAGCGTTTTTCAGAGTTTCTTGACGGCCTTTCTTTCCGGCTGCCCCCTGCACAGACGGATGCTGTGTGCCTTTTGAGCCGAGACCAAGCGCATTGGGGCGTGGCCTATATGACCTATATCCTGGCAAGAAGAAGTGGGCTTAACATTCGATTTGCTTATGCCGATGAAGAAATACCCAAAGCAAATCTTTATCTTTTGCCCTCTGTTAACGGCATTAACATTTTGAATAAAGACCGGTATAATGAACTTTTGGAGGCTGTCGATAACGGGGCAGACTTGTACATGTCCTTAGATTGCGGATACCTCAGCGGATTTGAAAGCCTGACAGGATTAAAACCCATTGATTCTTATGAGTATGCCGAAGCGGGCTATACTGAATTTGCAGGCAGACGGTTTGAGTTTGCAAGAGTACGCAATTTAATGACAGAATCTGCCGGTGCACAAGTTTTGGCAAAAGACAATAAAGGCTATCCTGCTATCTCGGTGTATAATCATGGCAAAGGTCGTGTCTTTTATGTGAACTTCCCTCTTGAAAGTGGCCTGCTTGATAAGCACGATGCATTTAACGGTACCCATTATGAAGACATTTATAAAACTCTTTTTGCTGAATATGCAAAAGCCTATCCCATTTGCGTCAACGATGAGGATATGGTTTTAACTTATCATGATGGCGAAGACGGAAAATATGCCGTTATTTTAAATCATTCTCATGAGAAAAAGGCACTCGACATCTCTTTTGCCAAAGGCTTTAGCATTGACAAAGTCATCTATGGCAATGCAAAGAGCGTTGGTGCATGGGACGGTGTGATTTTAAAACTGAAAACGGAATAATAAATAAAGCGCGACCACAATTTTGTGGTCGCGTTTTATATGCCCCAGGCTCACATTTTTTTGTTTCTTGAAGCAAGTGGTGCACAGCCTTTAATGCTTTTATACACCTTTGAAAAATAAGCAGCGTTGTTAAAACCGCATTCACGGCAAATTTCAGTTGCTGATTTGTTGGTGTTCATAATTAGGTTCTCGGCACAGTTAATTCGGATGATATTTAAATATTCTTTAAAACTGTTGCCGGTTACGGCTTTAAAGGTGCGGGAGAAGTAACTGTAGCTTATGTTGAGCATGTCGCACAGCTTTTGGCAGGTTATGTCTTCTTTAAAATTCTGTGTGATATATTCTGTGGCTTTATAAATGGCTTGTGCCGTTTCTTTTCGAAGGTCTAAGTCAGTGTTGCAAGCTGCATTGCCGCCGTTTTTTATCATGGACAGAAGAATCATTTCCGTTGCAATTTTTGACAAAACATCTGCATATTTTTTCCCACTGCCAAATTCGTTTATAAGAAGATTAAATCCGTCTTTTATATGGGCGGCGCTACCTTCCATTTCCTCTTTTTTCCAAACACACTTTGTGTTTTGCCGGTCCATGATAAAGCTTAAGGCGTATTCTTCTTCGTGGGCGGGAGTTGCAAGATTTTTAATGGCATCGGGTCGGATTTTGAGCACATAGTAAAAGCTGTCTTTTTCCTCGCCTGCTATAATATAATGAATGGTGTTTGAACGAAACAAAATGGCGTCGCCTGCAAAAAGATGATAGATTTTATCGTCGACGTAAATGGTGAAATGGCCTTTTTGAATGTAAAGAATTTCCACACTGTTATGCAAATGTGCTTTAATAATAACCTGATGAGGCAGAGAATCTTGTCTGAAGAAGCAGATACCGTTTTGGTATTCGTCATGGTCATCCCGTTCAATTATATAGTCTCTCATTTTTTCACCACGCCTTTTGTATGACAAATTTTTTATAGAATCTAGTATAATTTATTATAGCATATAAAATCAATAAATGCTACAATGATTTATATAAAATCTAAAAAAGGAGATTTAAACCATGCTGACAAAAGAAGTTTATGAAAGATGCGCAAAGCGTGCGCTTGAATATCTTGACAAAGCCGGTATTGCACTTACAGAAGAGGAAAAGAAAAACATTCAGGTTGCAGAATATGACCTTGATTGCGTAGACACCATCGGTCTTGAACTGGTTGTTTATGTCAATACAGAAAAATGCTGCGCAAAAGAGCTTATTCTGTTCCCAGGTCAAACCTGCCCCGAGCATCGTCATCCTGAAATTAACGGTGAAGAAGGCAAAGAAGAAACCTTCAGATGCCGCTATGGTAAAGTTTATCTTTATGTTGAGGGCGAAGGCAAAGGTGAAATTTCTGCCAAAATCTCCGAAGGCATGGAACACTGCTTTACCTGCATGAATGAAATTGTTTTATATCCCGGTGAGCAATACACCATTTACCCCAATACGCTGCATTGGTTCCAAGCAGGCGAAGAAGGCGCCATCGTTTCTGAGTTTTCAACCAAGAGCCGTGACGAATTTGATATTTACACCGATAAAAGAATCAATCCTGCAGGAAAGAGGAATGTTTAAATGAAAAAAACAGATGTAACGGCATTGGGTGAAATTTTAATCGACATGACCTATGCCGGCAAAAGCGAAGCAGGGCAGACCTTGTTTGAGCAAAACCCCGGCGGAGCGCCTGCCAATGTTCTGGCAGCAATATCAAAGCTGGGCAAAAAAACGGCTTTCATTGGTAAAGTGGGAAATGATATGCACGGTGAATTTTTAAGAAAAACAGTTAAAAAATATGGCATTGATGACCATAACCTTATTACTACAGATGAAGCATTCACAACCCTTGCCTTTGTATCCCTTTCAGAGAGTGGTGAAAGAACATTTTCTTTTGCACGTAATCCCGGAGCAGACATTATGCTCTCAAAAGAAGATGTGGATTACGACTTGATTAAAAATAGCTTCATCTTTCACCTCGGTTCCCTTTCTTTAACACATGAGCCCGCTAGAACAGCCACTTTTTCGGCACTTAGCTGCGCTAAGGAAAACGGCGTTATTGTGTCTTATGACCCCAATTACAGAGCTATGCTCTGGAAAAATGAAGAAGCAGCCATCAACGGCATGCGCTCACCTCTTTCGTATGTGGATATCATCAAGCTTTCTGATGAAGAAATTGAACTTGTGACAGGTCAAAAGACACCGGAAGAGGCTATTGATTATCTTTTGGGCATGGGTGTTTCTTGTGTTGTTGTGACTATGGGCGCGAAAGGCGCAATGGTTGGCATTAAATCGGGTAAAATTTTTAAAGAGTCAAAGCCCTGTAAGCATGTGGTGGACACAACCGGAGCAGGCGATTCCTTTATGGGCGGATTTTTATATAAACTGTGCGAAAACAATTTACGCCCCGATGAACTGACTTTAGAAAATCTTGCGGAGTTTACGGAGTTTGCCAATAAGGTTGCATCTTATTGCATTGGCAAGCGGGGCGGCATTAATGCCATGCCGACTTTAGATGAGGTGAATTGACTTTTTTCATGTTTTATGATACAATTTCAGCGTTGCAGCTTTTATGTGCAACGCTGATTTTTTGTTATTTGAAAAGTGTACGAAAAGAGAGATTTATATGAACAAAGAAAAACTAAAATATAGTCTTTTTTGCTTATTCTCCCTTGTTTTAATGCCTTTTTCCGCGCATGCCAACATGGTTTGGCCCTCTCTTTACATTGCGGAGGGTTTAAGAAGCTGGTATGTGATTTTGATTGGTCTGATTATCGAAATTGTATTTGTTAAATGCTTTTTAAAAGAAAGCTTTTTAAAATCAGTTTTAATTGCCTTTGTTATGAATTTAGTTTCTACAGTTTTGGGCGTTGTTTTAATCCCCTTAAGCGGATTTATGGGCGAGTTTTTAATGATACCCTTTGACACGGCAACCTTTCATCTCAGTCATTGGCTTTTCAGCTATGTTTTGGCTATGCTTTCCAATGTGCTGATTGAGGGACTCTGTGTTACAATTATTTTTAAACATAAATTTGGTAAAATATTTTGGTGGCTTTGCGTTGCCAATGCCATCAGCATTATCATTTGCATTTTATTTCATGGTCTTACAATGCCTAATCTTATGTAATAAGAGGGTTTGTTAAGGCGGCTAAACTATAATCAGAAAGTGACGGTAAACAGTATGAGAGCGGTATTACAAAGAGTACATCACGCATCGGTTCAGGTTGAAGGAGAGCTTGTGGGCAAAATCGGTAAGGGTCTTCTGCTTTTTTTGGGCGTGTGTGATGAAGACGACCAAAGCGACATTAGTTATTTAGCTGACAAGGTTTTGGGTCTTCGCATTTTTGAAGATGAAAATGAAAAAATGAATTTAAGCTTAGAAGATGTGGGGGGCGACATTTTGGTGGTTTCGCAATTCACTCTGTTTGGCGATTGCCGAAAAGGGAAAAGGCCCAGTTTTTCCACCGCGGGCAAGCCGGACTATGCTGAGGCTATGTATGAAAAATTCATTGCTTATATAGAGGAAAAGGGGTACAAGGTGCAGCATGGCATTTTTGGTGCCGATATGCAGGTGGAACTTTTAAATGATGGTCCCGTCACACTTTTGTTAGACTCGAAAAAGCTTTTTTAAACAGTAGAAACGGAGAAAAAAGATGGACATTATTAAAATTTTATCAGAGGAATTTAAAATTCAGAAAACCTACACGCAAAACATTGTGGATTTGATTGATGCAGATAACACCATTCCATTCATTGCCCGTTATCGTAAGGAAATGACAGGCTCTTGCGACGACCAGGTGCTCCGTGAACTGAATGAAAGGCTGACCTATCTGCGCAACTTAGAAAAGAGAAAAGAAGAGATTATTTCATCCATCACAGAGCAAGAAAAAATGACGGATGAAATCATGCAGAGCATTTATGAGGCTACCACTTTGGCAAGACTTGAAGATATCTACCGCCCCTACAAGCAAAAGCGTCGCACCCGTGCCACTGTTGCCAAAGAAAAGGGCCTTGAGCCCCTTGCTAACCTCATTTATCTGCAAATGGAAAAAGAGGGAAGTTTAGAAGAATTTGCCGCCCGCTACATCAGCGAAGAAAAAGGGGTTAATTCTGCAGAGGAAGCCATTTTGGGCGCTATGGATATTATTGCCGAAATGGTGTCAGACAGCCCTGAGGCTCGGGCTATGCTGCGGGAATATATGCATAAATCAGCGGTGATTCGCTCGGTTAATGCCAAAGAAGAGGACTCGGTCTATGCCATGTATTATGACTATGCCGAGCCGGTTTCAAAGGTGCCCTCTCACAGGGTTTTGGCTATGAACCGCGGCGAAAAAGAAGAGTTTTTAAAAGTGAGCATTGATGTGAGCGAAGAAACCATGATTTCCATGCTTTTTACCATGTTTATTAAAGGTGAGAGCGTTGGGAAAAAAGCTATGGAAGATGCGATTGCTGACTCTTACAAACGGTTAATTTTTCCCTCGATGGAGCGCGAGCTGCGTTCAGAACTCACTGATATGGCAGGGGAGCAGGCCATTAAAATTTTTGGTGTGAATTTAAAACAGCTTTTAATGCAACCACCGGTCAAAGGCAAAATCACTCTGGGGCTTGACCCGGCTTACCGTACCGGCTGCAAGATTGCTGTTGTGGATGCAACAGGCAAGGTGCTGGATACAACCGTTGTTTACCCCACGCCGCCTCAAAACAAAACTGAAGAGGCCAAGGCGAAACTGAAAGCTCTCATAAAAAAACACGGGGTTACGGCTATTGCCATTGGTAACGGTACCGCTTCAAAAGAATCGGAAATTTTTGTTGCCGATTTGATTAAAGAGCTTGACCAAGAGGTTGCATACATGGTTGTGAATGAGGCAGGTGCCTCTGTTTATTCTGCCTCAAAGCTGGGCGCACAGGAGTTCCCTGACTTTGATGTTTCTTTAAGAAGTGCCGTTTCCATCGCCAGACGCATGCAAGATCCCCTTTCAGAGCTAGTGAAAATCGACCCGAAATCCGTTGGCGTGGGTCAATATCAGCATGATGTTTCTGAAAAACGACTGGATGAAACTTTAGGCGGTGTTGTTGAAGACTGTGTGAACCGGGTTGGCGTTGATTTAAACACAGCGTCGGCATCACTTTTGTCCCATGTCAGCGGATTAAGCAGCGCGGTGGCGAAAAACATTGTGACCTATCGGGAAGAAAACGGTGCTTTTGCAGCAAGGAATGGTCTTAAAAAGGTAAGCAAGCTGGGTCCCAAGGCCTATGAACAGTGTGCAGGCTTTTTGCGCATTCCCGGGGCTAAAAATGTGCTGGATAACACCTCAGTGCACCCCGAGTCTTACGAGGCAGCAAAACAGCTATTGGACATTTTCTCTTACACCAATCAAGATGTAGCAGAAGGCAGATTGGGAGAATTAAGAGACAAGGTAAAGGCAGCGGGCGAAAGCCAGGTGGCAGAAAAATGCGGTGTTGGCGTGCCTACCCTGCGTGATATTGTGGGCGAACTGATGAAACCCGGCCGTGACCTGCGCGACGAATTGCCACCACCCATGCTCCGCACCGATGTTATGGATATGAAAGATTTAAAAGAGGGCATGGAGCTCAAGGGCACAGTGCGGAATGTGATTGATTTTGGCGTTTTTGTGGATATCGGCGTGCATCAGGACGGACTTGTGCACATCTCGCAAATCACCAATCGTTACATTAAGCATCCCTCTGAAGTGCTGAAGGTGGGCGACATTGTCACCGTTTGGGTTTTGGGCGTGGATGTTAATAAAAAACGAATTTCTCTCACAATGAAAAAACCTGCTGAAAACACAGCAGGTAATCAAAAGTGAGAGGGTATTATAATAAAACAATGAACAACCGTCAATCTTGTATCAAGATTGACAGTTTTTTTCTAAAAGAACAGAACAATAAAGATGTATTGTATTTTAGCTAAATTTTGCAACAAGTTGCAAAGCGAAATTATTGCTCTGCCCTTGTAGGGACAGGCGTCCTCGACTGTCTGTTTCTGAATAAAAGCTTTGCGGACCGTCCGGGAGGCCGGTCCCTACGATTAAATTCGTCATTAAGCGTGCGAAGCACATTTAGCTGCTGCAAGTAATTTAGCTGGACTTGTTCAATTTAGCTCGCGTTAGCGAATTTAGCTGAAAAAAAGCGTACTGAAAAAATTCAGTACGCTTTTTTTGGTGACCCGTGGGGGAATCGAACCCCCGATTCCGCCTTGAGAGGGCGGCGTCTTAACCGCTTGACCAACAGGCCAATTGCGTGTGTTATCCACACAACATAGACATTCTACCACAACCTGAATTAAATTTCAAGCTTTTTTTAAAAATATTTTTTTGGAAGAGATTGATTTGGAGAATGGATTTTTCGCCACGTTAATGGCGATAGCTCATGGGTTGTCATAACAAACGGTGGCATTGGGGAAAAATGACTCTAAGGCGGCCACGGTTTTATCTAGCTCTTCCGTGCGGATTAGGGCGGCGATGGTTGTATCGGAAGAAGAAATGAGAGCCGGCTCTGTGCCGGCTTTTTCCATTGATTTAAAAAAATTTGCAACAATGCCGGTTTCGCGGGGAAAGGTTTCACCCCGCAAAACAATTTTGGTGTAGCCGCCACAAACCTCAATATCAACCGGCGTATAAAGCTGCTTGAGTTGTGCGATATTTTTTAACACCTTTGCAAAGTCACAGTCATAAACCGAAAAGGAAAGACCACCCCAAAAAGGGTGGGAGGGAATTAAGCTGATGACATCCACATTAACGCTGTCTTGAGCCAAGGCATCAAACAAAGCTGCCATGGCCACGGTATTGTTCTTTTTAGCGGCAATACACACCAAGGTTGCATCAAATTCAATTTTAATGTTTGGTTGTTCGTTTTTTCGGATCATTCCTCGGTGCCCTCCTCAAACATATTATATTTGCGATAAAATTCTTTTGCCTCCTCGTCCCGATATACAGCCGAACGGTTTTTCTCTAATAATTTAGTGATGGCATACAAATCAATCCAAATTTGGTTTGTGCCGTCTTTTTGTGTTTCTTCATCAAAAATAAGCTGAATGCCATAATGCAGGTGAGGGGTGTTTATGTTGTTTACATTTTCTTTTGTGCTGTAACCTGTCATACCAAGATATCCAATGACATCGCCTGCGGTGATAATTTTTCCTTCGTACATATCATTATAAGGGTGGTCTTTGCGCAGATGTGCATAATAATAGTAGCGTTTTTTATCAAAGCTGCGTATGCCGATGCGCCAGCCTCCGTATTGATTCCAACCTACACATTCCACAACGCCGGATTCAATGGCGATAATGGGTGTGCCGATGCTGCCCATCATATCGTGACCCAAATGGCGTCTGCGGTAGCCGTAAGAACGGGCATTGCCAAAATCATCAAAATGGCTATAGCTATATCCCTTTGCAATGGGAGAAAAAACTTTCAGACCATAGGTTTTGGTTGTGATTTTATTCTCTTTATTATCGGGGTCGGGAGTTTCTATGGAATAAGGTCCCACAAATCCACCTAAAACGGCCCCGTAAGCCTCTTTAAAATAGGCATATGTCGATAGATCGGCACCCATCTCATCAATGGTGGTTTGATTGGATGCCGCCTGTTCGGCCAGCTTGGTTAAATCGCTTTTTTTATAATGTGAAAAATCGCCGCCATATTTTGAGGCAAGATAGGCAAGCAGGTCAATCCAGGAATAAGAGGAAGTGTTTTCATCTGTATGAGATTGAATATCAATGGCCAGGGCGTCGGCTAAGGCCTCGTAACAAACATTAAAGTCTACCCATTTAATGAACTTTTTTTCCTTTGTTTCCTCTGTGACAGCGGTGTGTATGGCTATGGGTGTTGTGATTAATACAGTCAAAAGGCTGATGCAAAGAATGACCCACACAATAGTTTTTAATTTTATAATTTTGAAAATCAAAAAAACACCTCCCAGAGTAATATATGACCCGATAAAGTATAAAATGATAGTAAGTTAATGTTTGTGTTTGGGAGTGTGTCATTGTGCATCTTTATTTTGTTCGCAGAAGTCAGTTGGCGGCATTGGTTTCGGTTTTTATTCTTTTTATTCAGTGCTTGGTGGTGTGGCTCGGAGAACCCTCGACCCCAGCCAATACAGACGGGGTGAAGTTGCCGATTTTAATGTATCATCAGGTGTTAAAAACACCTCAGTTTTTGGGTGCTTATGTTGTTTCGCCACAGGAGCTGGAAAAGGATTTTCAGTATTTAAAAGAAAAAGGCTATACGGCAGTTTCCGTCCGTGAAGTCATTGACTTTGTGAACGAGGGTGCACCTTTGCCGGAAAAACCGATTATGATTACTTTTGATGACGGACATTTATCATTTAATGAATATGTTTTGCCGCTTTTGGAAGAATATGACTTGCGTGCAGTGTTGTCCGTAGTGGGCGCGTACACAGATGAATATACAGAAAATCAGGACAGACATGTTACCTATGCCTATTTAAACTGGCAGGATCTTTGCAATTTAGAAAAAAGTGGCAGGGTTGACCTGGGGAACCATACCTATAACCTGCATCAGAATGGTAAAAGGCAAGGAAGCATGCAAAGAAAAGGGGAATCAGATGCAGAATATCAGTCCATGCTAAAAGCGGATTTGTCAAAGTTGCAAGAGGCAATGGAACAACATGGCTTGAAAGAGCCTTTGTGTTATACCTATCCCTTTGGGTTTATCTCTAAGTCATCTCAACGCGTAATTGAAGAACTCGGTTTTCAGATGTCGCTGGGCTGTGCAGAGGGGGTTAATCGATTATATGCAGACCCTGCATGTCTGTTTGAATTAAAACGCTATAACCGTCCTCATGGTAAAAACGCCCGCACAATTTTAGAAGGTAAATAAAAGAAAAACAGAAAGCGTCAGCGGACTCGAAATAGCGAAAAAAGGGTGCTATAAAAAAGTCAAAAAAAGTATAAAAAACTCTTGACAAAGGTATTTTGGCTGTGCTATAATAATATCCGCTCACCAATTGCGCCGGTTAACATTCAGTGCCTGATTGTTGAGAATTTGGACAAAAATAAAAATAAAAAAAGTGTTGACATGGGCTAAAGTTTGTGCTATAATAATTTAGGTTAGCGTGTTGAGCTGAAGAGCATTGAGACAAGCCGTGTTTTGAAATGTTAATATAGGTTTCAGCGATTAAGTGATTAATTGTTGAAAGGTGTATTAACACCGAATGTACCTTGATAACTGAACAAAGTGAATCTTTTTAAATTTAGTTTTTCCGTAAAGGGAATACAATTTAGAAGAAGACTCATGTAATTCCGAGAACCAGGAAAAGCAAGCGATTGTTTTTACCAA
>JAFYVH010000018.1 GCA_017549205.1 Clostridia bacterium
ACCGATGTCAATGTTTTCAACCGCTTCCTCTAAAGTCACGCCTTCTTTTTGAATGGTTTGTTTAAAGGGATACAGGTTAATTGCCACAACATCAATGGTGTCAACGCCTAATTCTTCCAACTGGCTCATGTGTTCAGGATTTTCACGCATAGCCAAAATACCTGCATGAATTTTCGGATGCAATGTTTTCACACGACCATCTAAACATTCGGGAAACCCGGTGATGTCAGAAACACCTGTCACCGCAAGGCCTGCCTCTTTCAGCACCCGCTTTGTTCCGCCTGTTGAAACAATTTCAAAACCTAAATCAATTAAGCCTTTTGCAAATTCTACAATACCATTTTTATCTGATACGCTAAGTAATGCTCTTTTTGCCATGTTAATCTGCTCCTTTGTCAAAATTTTATATTAGTGTATAATAACCCGACGACCCACACGCTCCAGGCGTCCGGCACATAAAAGTTCCACTGCCTGCGGCAACAGAATGTGCTCTGCTTCCACCATAACCTTCTGCTGCAAAGCTTCAGCATCAATTCCCTCGGGAATCTCCACCGCCTTTTGCAGAATAATGGCACCGCCATCTGTCACTTCGTTAACAAAATGGACGGTGGCACCTGTTACCTTCACGCCATATTCCAAAGCTCTTTCATGCACATGAAGACCATAAAAGCCATCACCGCAAAAAGAGGGAATCAAGGCTGGGTGCACATTCACAATCCGGTCGGGATACTGCCGGATGAATTGGTCGCTGAGTACCAGCATAAAGCCTGCCAGCACCAATACATCAATATCTCGCTGACGCAGCACTCCGCTAAGAGCCTCCTCAAAAGTCGCCCGGTCAGAAAACGCCTTTCTGTCCACACAAACGCCCTCAATACCGGCTTTTTTGGCTCTCTCCAAGGCAAAGGCTCCCGGTTTGCTGGACACCACAACCGAAATAGTACCACTTTCAAGCTCACCACGACCTGCCGCATCAATTAATGCCTGCAAATTGGTTCCGCCACCCGAAACCAAAATACCAATCCGTTTTTTTGTCTGTGTCGTCATAATCTGTGTCCTCTTTGTGTCATTCTATGGCAACGCCTGCTTCACCGGCAGCCACTTCACCAATAATCCACGCCTTTTCACCCAAGGCTTTCAAGTGGCTCACTGCCTGATCCGCTTTCTCTTTATCCACTGCCATCACAAGACCAATGCCCATGTTAAAGGTGTTAAACAAGTCACGCTCTGAAAGGTTTGCTCTGTCTTCCATCAGTTTGAAAATGGCAGGAATTTCAAAGCTGTCTTTCTTCACTTTAGCACACAAGCCTTCAGGCAGCATACGGGGAATGTTTTCATAAAAACCGCCGCCTGTAATGTGAGATACAGCATTAATGCCCACATTTTCAATAACAGAAAGCAATGATTTTACATAAATCTTTGTGGGTGTCAGCAAGGCATCGCCCAAAGAGCAGCCCAAGCCTGCCGGCACTTCTGCCAAATGTGCCTTGGCCGTTTCGGCATCTAAATTAAAAATTTTACGAACTAAAGAATAGCCGTTACTATGTATGCCGGAAGATGCAATACCAACTAAGGCATCTCCTGTCTTTGTGTTTTTGCCGTCCAAGATTTTATCCTTATCAACAACGCCCACACAAAAACCGGCCAAATCATATTCTTCAGGGTCATAAAAACCGGGCATTTCCGCAGTTTCGCCACCAATCAAGGCAGCGCCTGCCTGCTGGCAACCATCTGCTACGCCCTTAACAATTTCAGCAATTCTGGTAGGCACATTTTTGCCCACTGCCAGATAATCTAAAAAGAACAAGGGTTTCGCACCGGAGCAGGCAATGTCATTAGCACACATAGCCACACAGTCCTGACCAATGGTGTCATGCTTGTCCATCAAAAACGCAATGCGCAGTTTTGTTCCCACGCCGTCTGTACCGGAAACCAAAACGGGATTTTTATATCCTTGTCCCAGCTCAAACAAGCCACCAAAGCCGCCAAGACCACTCAAAACGCCGGGGGTAAAGGTCTTGTTAACATGCTCTTTCATCAGTTTAACCGCTTCATAGCCGGCCTCTACATCCACACCTGCTGCTTTATAAGCTGTACTCATTTCTTTCTCTCCTTTTTATGTTCAAACTCTACTTTGTCAACTGTCAAAGGCACTTCCATGGGATATTCGCCGGAGAAGCAGCCGTGGCAATAATCACAGTTTAAGGATTTTGTGGCTCTTTTTAGTCCCTCCATGCTTAAATAGCCCAAAGAGTCTGCACCAATTTTCTGTCTGATTTCTTCAACAGAATATTTAACCGCCATAAGATTTTCTCTTGACGGAATGTCCGTTCCAAAATAGCAAGGCCACATAAACGGCGGTGAGCTCACCCGCATATGCACTTCCTTTGCTCCCGCCTCTTTCAAGGCACGAATAATGTTTGCGCAGGTAGTACCGCGAACAATGGAGTCATCAATCATCACCACGCGCTTGCCGCAAACACTGCTTTTTAAAACATTCAGCTTAATGTTAACGGCTGCCTCGCGCTGTGCCTGTGTAGGCAAAATAAAGGTTCTTCCAATGTATTTATTTTTAATAAAGCCTTTGCCATAAGGCAGTCCCGATTCCTCTGCATAGCCAATGGCTGCGCAAAGACCGGAATCCGGCACGCCAAATACAAGGTCTGCATCGGCAGGAAATTCCTTTGCCAACTCGTGACCCATGGCTTTTCTCACCTCATAAACGCTGGCTCCCTCAATCACGCTGTCAGGACGAGCATTGTAAACATATTCAAAAACACAAATTTTTGCCCGCTTTAGCGCTTTTTCATGTCGGATAGAGTGTAAGCCGTCCCTATCAACCCAAACAACCTCGCCCGGCTCCACATCACGAATAAACTCCGCGCCGATGTTATCAAAAACGCAGGTCTCCGACGAAAGCACATAAGAGTTCTCCAGCTTACCGATAGAAAGAGGACGAATACCATACGGGTCTCTGGCGCCCAAAAGCTTCCGAGGACTCATCATAACCAGAGAGTATGCGCCCTGAAAACTGTCCATGGCATTCAAAACCGCCTGCTCAATAGAGTGAGAGGCAATTCGCTCCTGTGCAATTTTATACATCATCACTTCGCCGTCAATCAAGGTCTGAAAAATGCCACCGCTTTTCTGAAAAGCTGTCCGCATTTCCCCCGAATTAATCAAATTGCCGTTGTGGGCCAGCGCCAGTGTTCCTTTCACATATTTATAAACGAGGGGCTGCGCATTTTCCCGATAGTTGCCACCCTTGGTGGAATAGCGCACATGACCCACAGCAATCGTACCTTTTAAGCTGTTTAAAATCCGGTCGCTGAAAACATCAGGCACCAGTCCCAAATCCTTGTGGGTTAAAAAGTTTCCGTCATCGTTCACCACAATACCAGCACTTTCCTGACCTCTGTGCTGTAAGCCATATAAGGCGTAGTATGTAAGTCTGGCAACATCAAAACCGTCGTTGTCATAAATACCGAAAACGCCACATTCTTCCTTCGCTTTATCAGACAAGGTAAGCATTTTAGTTTCACTCATAGATTTTTCTCCTACAACAAAATTTTCCATCGCTAAAAAACCATTAACGCGGTCGGCAAAGCCAACCGCGTTAAATGGGCCCAATTATCGTTGTACACGACCGGAACCATCGCCACCTGCCAGACTCAAAACTTCTTTCACGCTCATCAGGTTAAAGTCACCCTCAATGCTGTGCTTTAAGCAAGAAGCCGCAACGGCAAACTCAATGGTATCCTGCATGCTGTATTTTTCCAAAAAGCCGTAAATCAAGCCGCCACCAAAGGAATCGCCGCCGCCAACACGGTCCACGATGTTAATGTTGTATTTCTTGGATTTATAATATTCTTTACCATCATATAAAAGTGCTGACCAGTTGTTAATGGAGGCAGAAATGCTTTCACGCAGGGTGATAGCCACATGGGAGAAACCAAATTTATCTGCCAGCTGTTTTGCAACATCACGATATCCTGCATCAGAAAGCTCGCCGGAGGTGATATCTGTTGCAGAAGCTTTAATGCCAAACACCTTCTCGGCATCTTCTTCATTAGCGATGCACACATCAACATATTCCATCAAGCCGCTCATAACCTTACCGGCTTTTTCGCTGGTCCAAAGTTTCTTTCTGAAGTTTAAGTCACAGCTAATGGTAATGCCCTTTGCCTTGGCAGCTTTACAAGCTTCCAAGCACAGCGCTGCTGCACTGTCAGAGAGGGCCGGGGTAATGCCGGTGAAGTGGAACCACTGTGCACCGTCAAAAATAGCATCCCAGTCAAAATCGCCGGACTCGGCTGTGGCAATAGAAGAATGGGCACGGTCATAAGTTACGGTAGAAGCACGCTGAGAAGCGCCTTTTTCCACAAAATAAACACCCAGTCTTTCGCCGCCTTTAGCGATATAGTCTGTCTTAACATTATATTTTTTCAATTCAGACTGACACCAGGCACCAATCAGGTTATCCGGCATCTTGGTTACAAAATAAGCCTCATGACCATAACCGGCCAGAGAAACAGCCACATTGGCTTCGCCGCCGCCAAATGTTGCTTCAAGATTTGTTGCCTGAATAATTCTCTGATGACGAACCGTCTGCAAACGGAGCATGATTTCACCAAATGTTACTACTTTAGCCATTAGAATACCTCCAAATTGTCAAATTTATTTTTTAGTAATTATTATGCACAAATTCGTTTCAACAATTCTCCAAAGGTTTTTTATAAACCTCTTGCCTCTTTAATGCGTTTAACAAATTCACGACCGGTAGCGGTAATGGCCGCATAGTCACCGGTTTTCGCACCGGCTGTCAGGGCACCGCCCGCACCAACGGCAACAGCACCTGCTTTAATCCATTCAGCCACATTGTTAACATCCACACCGCCGGTGGGCATAATTTTTGCATAGGGAATGGGGCCTTTAATTGCTTTAATCATTTTGGGGCCACCTGCTTCGCCGGGGAACAGTTTCACAATATCTGCACCGGCTTCCATAGCTTCCACAACCTCTTTAATGGTCATAGCACCGGGCATGCAGGCAACTCTGTAACGATTGCAGAGCTTAACGGTTTCCAGATTGAAATAAGGGCTTACAACATATTGTGCACCGGATAAAATCGCAATCCTGGCAGTTTCAGAATCCATAACGGTTCCGGCACCCAAGATAATTTCATCGGGGGTATAGCGTTTTGCCAGTTCTTCAATAACATGATGTGCGCCGGGCACGGTAAAGGTCAGTTCAATGGCAGGCACGCCACCTTCAATGCAGGCATCGGCAATTTTTATAGCCTGCTCTGCATCATTGGCACGAACAACAGCCACAATACCGGTGTCGCAAATTTTGGTAATAATCTTTTCCTTATCCATCTTTTTCGCTCCTTTATCTTTTTTCGTCAGCCGAAAACATTTACTAAATAATATGCCAATAAATATGGCAATATATATTGTATCATAAGAATTTCCCAAGGTCAATAACCGCTGTTTAAAACTTTCAATTTCGTCGAAATTTAACAAATTTAATGAATTTTATTTTCATTCTTCGCATGAAACAGACATTCCATTCTATTTCCGCCTAAAAAAATATTAGTATTTTTATGAAATACGGGTAAAACTAACACACAAAAGGAGTGTTCGAAATGAAAAAATTTGGACTTTCTGATAAGCTGGGCTACATGTTCGGAGACCTGGGCAATGACTTTTTCTTTATATTAGCCAGTTCTTATCTAATAGTTTTTTACACAAAGGTACTGGGCATAGCCGGTTCAGTCGTGGGCACCTTATTCTTGGTGGCCCGCTTTGTAGATGCCTTTACCGATGTAACGATGGGCAGAATTGTAGACACCACAAAGCCCAAAAAAAACGGGCGTTTCCGTCCCTGGATTCGCCGCATGGCCATCCCCGTTGTGCTGGCTGGTATTTTCATGTTCATCCCTGCAGCCAAAAACCTGCCATATTGGGGCAAGCTTATTTACATTTATGTGTCCTATCTTTTGTGGGGTAGCGTTTGTTACACAGCCATTAATATTCCCTATGGCTCCATGGCCTCCGTTATCACCGATGACCCTGTGGAGCGTACCTCCCTTTCCACCTTTCGTTCCATTGGTGCTGCCATTGCCGGTGTGGCGGTGAGCGCCGGCGTCCCCCAGATTATCTATACCTATGACAACCAGGGCAACCAGCTAATTTTAGGTGATCGTTTTTTACCTTTAACTCTCGTCTTTGGCTTGATGGCTCTCCTTTGTTACTGGCTCTGCTACAGTCTGACCTGCGAGCGTATTACCATAGAAAATGAAACCAGAGAAACCAGCAACTTTTTTGTCGCACTTAAAAACATGGCCAAAAACCGTGCCCTGTGGGCTCTCATCGCCGCTGCCATTGTTTTGCTGCTTTCTTCCCTACTCTCTGCCAGCATGAATTTATATTTGTTCATGGACTACTTTAAAAACAAAGAGGCCATGAGCGTGGCAGGTCTTTTGCAAACCGCCTGCACACTGGCGCTGGCACCTTTTTCTACAACCATCACGGAAAAAATCGGCAAAAAAGAAGCCTCGGGTATTGCCGTTTTATTTGCTTCCGGCATCTATTTTCTGCTCTTTTTCTTGCGGCTTTACAATCCCTGGATTTTCTGTCTGCTTCTTGTGTTCGGCAACTTGGGTGTGGGACTTTTTAACCTGATGATTTGGGCTTTCATCACCGATGTCATCGACCACCAGGAGGCCCACATTGGCACCCGTGATGACGGCACAATCTATGCGGTTTATTCCTTCGCCCGCAAAATCGGTCAGGCTCTTGCCGGCGGTCTGGGTGGTTATGCCCTTTCCATCATTGGCTATGTCGCCTCAACAGAAAATGTTGTGCAAACAACTCAGGTCACCAATCGTATTTACACCGTTTCAACCCTCTTTCCGGCCATTTGCTATTTTGTGGTGGCCATGATTTTAATTTTCTTCTATCCCCTTTCCCGCAAGAAAATAGCAGAAAATCGACGGCTGATTGAAGCGCGCCGCCATAAGAATTAACCCTCACAAACACAAGATTAAATCATAAACGAAAGGATGTTTCTATGTTATACCCAAAACTGAGTTCTTCCCGTGCCCTTATTGACCTTTCCGGCATTTGGGATTTTTCTCTGCACCACGCAGACGAGGTAACCGACGCCGATATTAAAAACCCTTTAAAAGACCCCATGACCATCGCTGTCCCCGCCTCTTACAATGACCAAAAAGAAGGGGAATCGTTTCGTGACCACTATGGCTGGGTGCTTTACAGACGCTCTTTCTCCATTCCCGATTGTCTGAAAACCCAGAGAGTTGTCCTCCGGTTCGGTGCCGTAACTCACACGGCAAAGATTTATTTAAACGACAGGCTCATCTGTGAACATAAGGGCGGATTTTTGCCCTTTGAGGTTGAAATCACCGATTTTCTTTGTCCTGACGAAAACTGCCTCACGGTAGCGGTGGATAACCGTATTAATTTTTCCACTTTGCCGGTGGGCAGCGAGCAAGGGGGCAACATGCTCTCAGGGCTCATCCCCGACCTTCCCGGCGTAACCCCCAAAAAACAAAACTATCCCAACTTCGATTTCTTTAATTACAGCGGCATTCCCCGCCCCGTTAAAATTTACACCACGCCAAAAAATTATATTGATGATGTAACTTTCTCTTACACAGTAAATGGCGGCACCGCACAGGTCTCCTATGCTATTGAAACGGTGGGTGTGGGCGATGTCAGCCTGACAATTTACGACGAAGACGATAAACCCGTCGCCGTAGCCAAAGGAGGCGCCGGCACCTTCACGCTTGAAAACGTACACCTTTGGCAACCGCTAGCTGCCTATCTCTACCGTGCCGAAATCAAGTTTGATACCGATTGCTACACCGAACACTTCGGCATCCGCACGGTAGAGGTGAAAGGACAGACCTTCTTAATTAACGGCAAACCCTTTTACTTTAAAGGCTTTGGCAAGCATGAAGATACCCCTTTTCGCGGTCGCGGTTTAGACGAAGTGGCAAATGTAAAAGACTTAAGCCTTTTAAAGTGGATAGGCGCCAACTCCTTTCGCACCAGTCACTACCCCTATGCCGAAGAAATGATGCTCCTTTGCGACCGTGAGGGCATTGTGGTCATCGATGAAACCCCCGCCGTGGGTGTCAACTTAAATTTCGGTGCTGCCGCCGGTGGCAAACCCCAGGATACCTATGAAATTCTTCGCGTCAAAGAGCACCACGAAGAAGTGATTCGCGACATGATTGCCCGGGATAAAAATCGTGCCTGCGTTGTCATGTGGTCCATCGCCAACGAATCCGACACCACCACCCATCCCGAAAGTGCCCTTTCTTACTATCAGCCACTGTATGATTTGGCACACGCCTCGGACCCGCAAAACAGACCCGTTACCATTGTGGGCGTTCAAAACGACTTTACCAAAGATAAAACCCTGCCCATAACCGATGTTATCTGTTTAAACCGTTACTACGGCTGGTATGTTTACGGCGGCGATCTTAAAGCAGCCCAGCAGGCACTTGCTCTGGAACTGGACTATTGGAAAAAGCTGGGTAAACCGTTAATGTTCACAGAATACGGCGCCGATACTGTGGCAGGTCTTCACGCCGCCACCCCAACCATGTTCACAGAAGAATATCAGGTGGAATTTTATGAGGCTGTGCACGAGGTCACAGACCGCTATGACTTTTTCATTGGCGAGCAGGTCTGGAACTTTGCCGATTTTGCAACCATTCAGGGCATCATGCGGGTAGACGGCAACAAAAAGGGCATCTTCACCCGCGACCGCCGCCCCAAATTAGCCGCCCATTACTTCCGCAACCGCTGGCATAGCATCCCTGACTTTGAATATAAACCAAAGCACTGATACAAGAAAAAACCCTCCAAAACGGAGGGTTTTTTCATTCCGTATTTCAATTTTTACCCAATAATATCCAAAACATCTCCCTCATATTCCTCTCCAAGCCGGTCGATGTTTACATAGTTATCGGGAATTTTGCCCACAATAATGGTTTGCACAACGGGCAGTTCGGTTTTAATTTCACTGCTGACATCATAGCCCGGCATAACCAGATTAAAATAGCAGGTGGCAATGAGGCTCATTTCATAATGGGTCTGGTTAATGCCCGCCTCTGTCAGCTTGCTTGAAAATTCTACCTGTGTGTGTCCATAAGGCATCAGCTGCACAGGTAAAAGAGGGCCTATGCCGGATAAAAAAGCACAGCCGCTAACACTTCCAAAGGGAATGTAAATTTCCGTTTCGCTAATTGCATCAATTTCTTTTTGAATGGCCATTGCCGTTTCTGCGTTTAACCGGTTCATTTCTGCCATGTCAGAGTTCACGGCACTTATAGTTCCGTCTTCCAAGCGGGAAAGGTTGATAAAATCACCATAATTTTTATCTTCAAAAATCTGGCCGACGGCACGGAACACCGCCTGCTCTGCCAAAACTTTTGTGCGGTTTTGTGCCTGCGCTACCATAAGGGGCTGCATAATTTTCAAAATGTATAAAGCACTTGCAAAAACAGCCATAGCACACAGACACACCAAAAGACCCACCGAGATTTTTCGCCTTTTTTCCCTGCTTCCACGAATGTAAATTCTTCGTTTTTCACCTAACCGCATGGCTCCCACCTCGCACCGGATAACTCCCCTATATTGTATGCCGCGTACCTTGTCCCTGTGCAAACAAACCTAACTACATCAAAAAAATCAATGCGCCATAAGGTAACAGCACCTTGCGCTCCTCATCATACAAAACATTGTGCTCATATAAGACTTCTCCCTTAAAGAGCACTTCTTTTGGCGAGCCTGAAACATTCACAATGGCTAAGACCCGTTCTTTCTCACACAAGCGCCAAAACCCAAAAACGCCTTCTTCACATAAAGCCACTTCCGTTCTGCCTTTTTGTAAGGCGCTGCGCTTATTTTTGATAGCCGCCAGCCGCCTGTACCATTCTTTAATCTCCCTGTTCCCCACTTTTTCTCCCATATACTGTCTGTTAAAGGGGTCAAAAAATCCCTCCATGCCAATTTCATCTCCATAATAAATGGAGGGGCAACCGGGCAGGGTAAACTGTAAAAAAACGGCAGCCTGCAGCTTTTCCATGGTTGCTTTAAGCTCTTTTTCATTCAGATAAAACTCTGCCTGCTCCTGTTTGCTTTGCGGCATTCTTCCCTGGTGCAGCGCCGTTAAAATTCGTGGGGTATCGTGGGTAGACAGGGCATTCATCATGTTATGCAGCGCAGACTCGGGATAATGCTCACAAAGACACATAACGATTTCACAAAAATCCTTTTCCGTAATTTCACGCTTAACAAATCGGATAATGCCATCCCGCCACACATAATTCATCACGCTGTCTAAATAACCACCCTGCAGGTAGTGGCGCCGCTTTCCATAGCTGATTTTGTTTGAGGCATCCTCCCAAACCTCACCAATGACCAAAGCCTCCGGCTTTTCTGCCTTAACGGCAGCATATAACGCCTGCAAAAAACCATCAGGCAGCTCATCGGCCACATCCAGTCGCCAGCCGTCAGCTCCTTGACGCAGCCAATATCTTGCCACCCCTTCCTCCCCTGTAATAAATTGCAGGTAGTCAGGATTTTCCTCTATGATACAAGGCAAGGTATCAATCCCCCACCAGCTTGTGTATACATGGGGATATTCCCGAAACTGATACCAGGCCCGATAGGGTGAATTTGCATTGTGATAAGCACCATTTCCAAATCGGTTTTTCTTATCAAAATAAAGACTGTCGCTTCCTGTGTGAGAAAAAACGCCATCAAGAACAACCCGCATACCCAAGTTGTGTGCTTCCTCGCACAGCCGATTGAAATCCTCACATGTGCCAAGCATGGGGTCAATGCGCATATAATCCGCCGTGTCATATCGATGATTTGAAAAAGCCATAAAAATGGGGTTTAAATAAAGCACTCGTACGCCCAATTCATAAAGATAATCAAGCCGCGCCCGAATCCCCGAAAGATTGCCCCCAAAAAAATCATTATTTAAAATTTGTCCCTCATGATTTGGCTCATAAAAGGGCAGCTCTTCTACATTTTCATGAAAAATGAAAGGGGTTAGTTTTTCCTGCAAATCACACTGCCCCACCCTATAGAATCTGTCAGGAAAAATTTGATACATCACCCGCCCATACAGTTCCTTAGAAACAGGCTCACACTCTCTGTAGCAGGTCAACTGCCACTTCCCGCCGCCCTCAAAACAAGCGCTGTTATATCCATCACGAAAAACCGAAACCCTTTCGCCACATGCCGTAAGAGCAAAGTGATAAAAATAAAGCCCCGTCTCTGTCATCCGATGCTGCAAAGAATATACACGATATCCCTCTTGCTCTTTTAAAAAGTACATAGGAATGTCCGCTATATTGCCGCCGTCTTTTTCAATCAGAAAGAAAGCGCCGTCTTCCTCTGCATCTTTTACATAAATGTTGAGCGTAAGTGTTTCTCCTTCTTTTGCGCAACCAAAGGGCCGCTTAAACAAAAGACTTCGGCTATCAAATAAAACCATCATGATTTATTGTTGCCTCCTGTAATCACAGGCAGATGCCAGATGCCCTCGCAATATTCCGACACGCTGCGGTCAGCCGAAAAAATACCTGCCTTGGCAATGTTATTCAGCGACATGCGGTTAAACCGCTGACGGTCGCTGTATGCCGCCTGCACAAGACTCTGGGCACGGCAATAATCTGAATAATCCGCCAGGGTCATAAAGGCATCCTGCCCCGAGCCCGTCAACGCATAGAGTAAATCGTGGAACTGCACACCTCCAACACCCTGCTCTAAATAGCGGATAGCCTGACGCACCAGGGGGTCCTGCTCCATAACCGAAGCGGGTTGATAGCCCGCCCGCTTTCTTTTTATCACCTCTTCTTTATTCATACCAAATAAAAACATGTTTTCTCTGCCCACTGCCTCAAAAATTTCCACATTGGCGCCGTCTAATGTGCCCAGGGTCACCGCGCCGTTAATCATCAGCTTCATGTTGCCGGTGCCCGAGGCTTCTTTGCCCGCCACCGAAATCTGCTCCGAAATTTCTGCCGCAGGAATAATCAGTTCAGCCAGAGAAACTCTGTAATCCTCTAAGAAAATCACTTTCAGTCTGTCACGGGTGAGAGGATTGGTGTTCACCTCTTTTGCAAGACAATTTAAAAACTGAATAATCTGCTTCGCCATTTTATATCCCGGCGATGCCTTTGCACCAAAAATAAAGGTGCGGGGTTGAAAATTCTGTTCAGGATGCTCAAGCAGGCTGTGATATAAAGACAAAACATGCAAGCCGTTTAAAAGCTGCCGTTTATATTCGTGCAGGCGCTTAATCTGTACATCAAACAACGAGGCAGGGTCCACATGCACGCCGTTATGCTCTTCGATATAAGACACAAGTCGCAACTTGTTTTTCAGCTTGATTTTTTGCAGAGCGTCTAAAACCCCTGCATCCTGCTCAAAAGCTTTCAGCTTTTCAAGCTCCCGTGCGTCTTTTAAAAAACCGTCGCCGATTAATTCCCGCAAAAATGCCGTCAGTTCAGGATTTGCTTGACACAGCCATCGCCGATAGGCAATTCCGTTTGTCACATTGGTGAACTTGCCGGGCATAATCTGGTGGAAATCACGAAAAACATCTTCTTTCAAAATACCGCTGTGAAGCGCCGAAACGCCGTTAACCTTGTGGCAACAAGCAAGGCATAAATTCGCCATTTTAACCAGATTGTTTTCAATAATTTTCATATAGTTCAGTTTGCCTGTGTCATTACCATATTGCGACTGGATAAAAACAAAAAAACGCCTGTCAATCTCACAAACAATCTGATAAATTCTGGGGAGCAGCCGCGAAAACAAATGCACCGGCCAAACCTCTAAAGCTTCACTCATAATGGTGTGATTGGTATAGCTTAAGGTCTCTGTCACAAGTTCCCAGGCATCTTCCCAGGCAAGATTGTGTTCATCCAGCAAAATCCGCATCAGCTCCGGCACACAAAGAGCCGGATGTGTATCATTGATGTGAATGGCCACTTTCTTGGGCAAAAGCTTGATGTCGTCATGCTCCTTTAAAAAATCGTGGACAATGCTTTGCACTGACGCACTCACCAAAAGATATTGCTGCTTTAGGCGAAGCTCTTTGCCTCTTTCGTGGTCATCAGCAGGATAAAGCACCTTTGAAATAGCCTCTGCCATCGAGTTTTCCTCCATAGCCTTTGCATATTCCCCTCGGGAAAAAAGGTCCATGTCAAGGCTCTCTTCCGAGGTGGCCCGCCACAGCACCAATCGATTCACCGCCTCGGTTTCATAACCCGAAATCAGCATGTCATAAGGCACAGCAACTACCGTATTTGCACCATGATAAGAAACAAAGTGCCCGCCATCCTGCCAACCTTCCTCCACCGTGCCCCCAAAGGACACATGCACCTTGTCCTCCTGTCTGGGAATCAGCCAAACATCGCCCCGCTCCAGCCAGTTATCCGGAAATTCCATTTGCCATCCGTCCACAATTTTTTGTCTGAAAATGCCAAACTCATAGCGAATGGAAAAGCCCGTCGCCCCATAACCTCCGGTTGTCAGGGCATCTAAATAGCAAGAGGCAAGTCGTCCCAGACCACCATTTCCCAATCCCGCATCAGGCTCCATTTTGCAAAGACTTTCAAAGTCCACGCCGTAGGGACTTAAAATCTCATCCAGCACATCTGTCAGCCCTAAATGAAACGCGTGGTTTTTCAGTGATGGACCCGTTAAAAACTCCATGGACATATAGTATACCTGCTTTGCGTCCTGCTTTTTTCGTAGGGCACAAAACTCACTTCGCTTTGCTGCCAGTCTGTTTCTGATTACCTCACAAACCGCTCTGTAAAATTGCAAGCCGGTGGCTTCTTCCGGTCCACAGCCAAACCGGTGCAAAATACAATCTATTATCTGTTTTTTCAAAAGCTCTTTTTCTGTCATCGCTTTTTTCACCTTTCTGCCTGCAGGCACTTTTTAAAATTCCCTTCTGCCTGCAGGCAGACAGAAGCTTTTAATGCATCGAATGGTAAATGGCTCTATATCGTTCTGCTGATTTTCCCCAGCCAAAATCCCTTTCCATGTTGCTATAAACCACTTTTTTCCATTCAGGCTTTTTTTCATAATAAAACCAAAGGGCACGGTCAACTGCATCCAGCATATCATGGGCATTATAACTTTTAAAGGTAAAACCCTGCCCCTCACCCGTTTCGGGATCAACCGGAGCCACCGTGTCATAAAGCCCACCCGTTTCGCGAACAATGGGAATGGCTCCATAGCGCATGGCAATCATCTGCGCCAGCCCGCATGGCTCACTTTTAGAGGGCATTAAAAACAAATCAGCCGCGGCATAAATCTTGCTGGCAAGGTCAGCATCATACCGCAAATTAACGCTGACCCGCCCGGGATACGTCCCGGCAAGTTCCTGCAGCATGTTTTCAAATTCTGCATCACCCGTGCCTAGCACAACCAGCTGCAATCGTCGTTGCATCAATTCGTGACGAACATAGGCCAAAAGCTCTAATCCCTTGTGCCCCGCCAAGCGACTGACCATGGCCACAATGGGTACATCCTCCTCCGGCAAAAGTCCCAAATGCTCTCTCAACTTTCGCTTTCCAATCTTTTTACCCGCCATAGTTTTCACATCATACCTATGAAAAAGATGCGGGTCTTGTTTAGGGTTAAAAAGCTCCGTGTCAATGCCGTTGGTGATACCGCAGAACTTATACGATACACCCTGCAGCACTGAACTTAGGGCGCCACCATAATAGTCCGTTTGCAACTCCCCGGCATAGTTTTCCGAAACTGTTGTCACTTTATCCGCAAGACAGATGGCTGAAAACATAAAATTCAGGCAGCCGTTAAAAGCAAGCTCCTGTATGGCTGCTTCCGACAGACCCAAAACCTCTGTAGCAAAAGTAAGAGGTGCCTTTCCCTGATATTCTATGTTATGTATGGTAAACATAGTTTTCACAGGGCGATATGCTTCTATTTGCTGATAAAAGTGTTTCAAAAACAGGGGCACCAGGGCGCACGGCCAGTCATTTGCATGAATCACATCGGGAAAAAAATCAATATGAGGGAGCATTTCAAGCAGCGCTTTGCAAAAATAGGCGAACCGTTCTCCATCATCGTGATATCCATAAACATCGTCTCGCCAAAAATAATATTCATTGTCAATAAAATAATAGGTCACATCGCCACACATCTGACGAAAAACCCCGCCATATTGCTGTCGCCAGCCAAGAGGCACACCGAAATCGCAAACAAACTCCAGTTCGCCCACAAACTGTTCTTTAATGCCTTTATAAAGGGGCATCACCACCGCCACTTCTTCTCCCTGTCCTGCCAAAGCTTTCGGCAGGGCATATGCCACATCTCCCAGTCCACCCACCTTCATATAGGGGGCAGCCTCTGCTGATGCAAATAAAATTTTCACCTTTTTTCCTCCCCGTTAAATTGTTTTGCCTTTATTAATGATAATCGGATGACCGGCAGCACCGGCCAAAAGCCGACCTTTTGTCACGCACACATCTTTATCGCAAATGGTATATTCTAAAGAAACATCGTCTTCAATTTTTGTATCCTGCATAATAATGCAGTTTTTCACCTTGGCACCGGTTCCCACATAAACGCCACGAAACAGCACCGAATTTTCCACCTCGCCCATAATGGTGCAGCCATCAGCAACCAAGCTGTTTTTCAGGCTGCAACCCTTTAAATACCGGGTGGGCACCTCATCTAAAATTTTGGTATACACTGCCCCATGACGAAAGAAAATTTCTTTTCGCACCTCCGGCTCAAGCAGGGCGAGATTGGCACAAAAATATTCCTCCACACAACCAATCCGCAAAATGCGTCCGTCAAATTCTATGCTATGAATGTCTAATTCTCCACATTTTGCCTGCAAAATTTCCCGCTCAAAATCCACCAGATTATAAGAATTTGCCTCATAAAGCAATTTGAGCAAAAACTCACGCTTTGTGATATACATGCCAATGCCGCAGCTTGCCACCCCAGGAATGCCATAATGCATCAGCACCTCTTTAACCTTTCCCGAAAGGTCACTGCGAACGATTACATCCCGCGCGTCTTTTTGTCCCATAATACTCTCACGCTTTGTAATTATGCTGATTTGTGCACCGGACTCCACATGCTCAGAGAGCATTTTCTGATAGTCTATGTTGCAAATAATGTTGGCGTCGGCCAGCAAAACATATTCTTCGTTTGAACGCTCCAAAAACCGCCTTGTTCCCCACAGGGCTTCCACCTTACCCCGATAGACGCTCTTTTGCCCGTCACCAAAAGGCGGCAGAATAAAAAGACCATCAACCTTTCTGTCCAAATCCCATTCTTTTCCGCTGCCCAAATGGTCCATTAAAGATTGATAGTTCTGCTTGGTAATCACGCCCACATTGGTGATGCCTGCATTCACCATGTTCGACAGCACAAAATCAATCAGGCGATAGCGTCCACCAAAGGGCAACGATGCCATTGTTCTCCGCCTTGTAATGTCCCCCAGCCGTTCATCATAAATGTTAGAAAAAATAATACCCATCATGTTCATGGCGCCACCTCCTTTTTACACAGTTTTACTTACCTTTTTTCTCTTTTCCGCAACCACAGTGATGGGTGTTTTTTTGCCATCGTCATTGTCCTCTCCCACCAGGCTGCCGGATTCGATTTTTGCATTTTTGCCCACAATGGCATTTTGCACTTTGGCATTTTCTTCAACATAAACGCCGGGCAAAAGCACCGAATGGAGCACCGCCGCTCCCGGCTCAATCACGCAGCCGCCCGAAATCACCGAATCGGTAACCTGCCCATAAATCTCGCAGCCCTTTGTGACGATGGCATTTTCCAAAATCGCCCCTTCGGCAACAAAAGTGGGGGGTCTTTCTTCATTTCGTGCATAAATACGCAAGTTCTCATCTGCCTGATAAAGCTCGCATGTGGGATTTAGCAAATCCATGTTGGCTTCCCACAGGCTTTCTGTTGTACCCACATCTTTCCAATATCCCAAAAATTCTTTTGCCACGAGCCTGCAGCCCCCGGCCAGCATGGCGGGGATGATGTTTTTGCCAAAATCGTGGCTTGAGGCGTCCTGCTTGTCATCTTCTGTTAAATAGCGCTTCAGCGCCTCGCAGTTAAAAACATAAACACCCATCGATGCCTTTGTGCTTTTAGGGTGCTTCGGCTTTTCTTCAAAGCCGACAATCCGCCCTGCATCATCTGCCTCCACAATGCCAAACCGACTTGCCTCTTCTTTAGAAACATCAATCACCGCAATGGTGCAGTCCGCCTCCTTTTCCTCGTGAAAAGCCACCAGCTTGCCATAATCCATCCGATAAATGTGGTCGCCGGATAAAACCAAAACATAGCGGGGGTCATAGCGCTCTATAAAGGTAAGATTTTGAAAAACAGCATTTGCCGTACCTTCATACCACGATTTTGAACTTGTTCTGGCATATGGCTGCAAAATGTGTACACCGCCACGGTTGCGGTCAAGACCCCAGGGCTGACCGTTTCCAATATAATCATTCAGCTCTAGCGGTTTATACTGTGTCAAAACCCCCACCGTATCAATGCCTGAGTTAACACAGTTTGACAAGGTAAAATCAATAATTCTGTATTTGCCGCCAAAAGGAACGGCGGGCTTTGCAATGTGCCTCGTTAAAGTACCCAGTCGACTGCCCTGACCGCCGGCCAAAAGCATGGCAATACATTTTTTCTTTTTCATCATGTTCCCTCCAATTCTCCAACTTGTTTTACAGAATAAAAAGTCGCCGACATAGGCGCAATTTTCATGACAATGCTTTGCTCAAACCCATGTGATGCCTTCGGTTCTGTGGTCACTTGCTTTTGCTTATGACCCTCTCCGCCATATTTCACCTCATCAGACGAAAACAACCTGCGCACCTTGGCCTTGTGGGGCATCCCCATTCGATAGTTTTCCCTTTTTACCGGCGAAAAATTAAACACACACAAAATTTCTTTTCCTTTTTTGTCCCGCCGAATAAAAGAAATAATGTTCTGCTTGTCATCATCCGCCACCAGCCACAAAAACCCCTGCCAACTGTCCTCGATCTCCCAAAGGGGCGAGTGTCTTAAATAAAAATGGTTTAAATCCTGCACAAAGGCCTTGCATTTATCGTGATATTCATAGTCAAGCAAAAGCCAGTCAAGCTCTTTGTGATAGTCCCATTCAATAAATTGCCCAAGCTCTCCGCCCATAAATAAAAGCTTTTTACCGGGATGTGCCATTTGGTATCCTAAAAAGGCTCGCAAATTTGCAAATTTCTGTTCATAAGCCCCCGGCATTTTAGAAATGAGTGAGCACTTGCCATGCACCACTTCATCGTGAGAAAGGGGCAAAATATAGTTTTCAGAAAAAGCATAGGTCATGGAAAAGGTCAGCTTGTTATGCACCCCGCTTCTGAAAAACGGGTCACGGGACATGTAGGAAAGAGCATCATTCATCCAGCCCATGTTCCATTTAAATAAAAAGCCCAGTCCCCCTGCCTCTATGGGTTTTGTCACCATAGGCCAGGCGGTTGATTCTTCTGCAATCATCAAAACCTTTGGGTCAAAAGCAAATGCCGCTTTATTGAGCTTTTGCAAAAAACTGACTGCCTCTAAATTTTCCCGTCCGCCAAAGGCATTGGGTCGCCACTCTCCGCCCCCTCGACCATAATCTCTGTAAAGCATGGACGCCACCGCATCCACCCGAATGCCGTCAATGTGATATTCTTTCAAAAAGAAGAGGGCATTGGAAATCAAAAAAGATTGCACCTCGTTTTTTCCATAGTCAAAAACCCGTGTGCCCCATTCTTTATGCTCATTTAAAAGGGTGTCCTCATATTCATAACAGCATGTGCCGTCAAATTCATAAAGCCCTATGGCATCCTTGGGAAAATGCGCTGCCACCCAATCCACAATAACGCCAATGCCTGCGTCATGACAAATATCCACAAACTTCATAAAATCATGGGGCGTTCCATAGCGGGCTGTGGGTGCAAAATAGCCCGTCACCTGATATCCCCACGAGCCGTCATAGGGGTGCTCACTCACCGGCAAAATCTCAATATGGGTATAACCCATCTGCTTTGCATACATAACCAATTCACAAGCCAGCTTTTCGTAGTTAAAAGCAGTTCCGTCGGCATATTGCTTCCACGACCCCAAATGCACTTCATAAATATTCATAGGGCGCGATAGCGGGTCTTTTTTCCTTTTTGCCCGCATGTACGCAGCATCTGTCCACGAAAAATGCGAAAGGTCATAAATTTTAGTGGCTGTGCCCGGTCGGGTCTCAAAGTGAAAACCATAGGGGTCCGCTTTTAAAATCCGCTTTCCCGTCCGGGTTTTAATGGAATATTTATATAAATCAAAAACAGAAAGTCCCTCAATTTTTGCTTCCCAAACACCCTCTTGTGTAACGCGCGTCATGGGATGAGCCTCTGCGTCCCAATCATTAAAACCACCCACAACCGAAACCCCTTTGGCATGAGGTGCCCAAACCCTGAAAACATAACCGCCTTCTTCTAAAGGGTGCGCCCCTAACACCTCGTAGGCATTAAAGTTTTCACCTCGGTGAAAGGCGCGTAACGCTTCTGTTACTGTCCCGCCCTTTGTGCAGCTCTTTTTCTTGGTCACGGTCGCATCATCCTTTTTCTGTCATAGTTTTTGCCCACGGTCATAGCACATAGTATAACTATATATGTATGCATAATTCTTCAAAAATATTCCTTATCTTTCGGACTTTACCATTTTCCATAAAACAATAGCAGCACTCAAAAAACAAAAAGCAATGCACAAAAAAATCCATCCCTCCTGCCACCTTGTTTGTTCCCTGAACAAAATGGCAGATACTGCTGTTGCCGCATTTTGTGTTTTTGCTGCCTCCATTGGCAAAAAGGGATATATAAAATAGGTCATCACACCCGACAAAACCCCCTGCAACAACTTCCCCGGCACATAGGTTTTAAATCCCAATCCTTTGTCAGATAAAATCCCTGCCGTCTGCATCATCACACACAATCCACCGGTGCCGATGCAAAAGGATAAAAGTGAGAGCATTACCCTTTGAGGTAACGCCGATTGGGTGATAAAAAAAGTGCCCCCTGCCACCTCCAACAAAATGCGAAAACCAAAAAGCACAAAAGACGGTGCCACTTCTTTTAAAACAGCCATGATGCCTGTTCCTAAAGCCGCAAACAAAATAATGTATCCGCAAACCTGCATCATGGTCTGGACGCTGTCTTTTACCGAGGTTGAAAACCCTTTTAAAATTCCCATAACCTCACATGTTCTTTGCCGTTTCCTGCTAACCATAACCGGCTCGCCTCTTTTATAAAACCGAAAGATAACCCCCACCAAAACAGCACTCGCCACATGAACGACATACAAAACCATGCCATAAAAACGGCTGCCAAGCATAGCGCTGCCCACTGCCCCAACGACAAATAAAGGTCCTGAATTATTGCAAAAGGGCAGCAATCGCTCTGCCTCTGTGCAACTCAAATGTCCCACACTGTAAAGCTCTGCCGTCATTTTTGCCCCTGTTGGATATCCGCTGATAAGTCCCATAACCAAAGCTAAAGAGCCGGCACCCCCCACGCAAAACACGGGCATCATCAAAGGTGAAAGGCGTCTGGCACAAAGGTCTGCAAAACCGCAAAAAACCAACCATCCCGACAAAACAAAAAAGGGAAACAACGAGGGAATCACCGAGCGATAACAAAGAACCATCGCCTCACAAGCTGCCGAGATAACCGCCTCCGATTGCCACGCCAGCAAAAAAATCAGCCCCAGAATCAATCCATAAGCCCCACTCTTTTTAATCCACAGCATGCCTTTTAAATGTTCCTTCACGCCCTCGCCCTCTTTTCCTTAATTCTATGGTAATGAATATGACTTATGGTGCATAAAAATAACACATGAGGTGGTTTTTAGTGAAAAAAACAAGACCGGCCAAACGCGTCGAAAATAAAAAAAGCCGCACCCAGCGACTGTCATCTCTTTTAGAGATTCCCTTAGATATGGTGGCAGATGTGCCGCGAATCACATTGAATGACAATCGGGAGCTCTCCGTTGAAAATTATAAAAGCATCGAGGGTTACGAGCCTGACGAAATCATTTTGCGCAGCAAAAACTACCGCATTATTATAACCGGAAAGAGCCTGCAAATCATCGCCATTACAAACGATGAAATTTTAATACAGGGCACAGTTTGCGGGCTATCGTTTGTTTAAAAGGGAGGAATTTTTTTGCTGCTCACAAGATTTTTAAGGTGGCTTTATGGCTATGTGGTCATCACCGTTTCCGGTCCTTATCCGGAACGGTTTTTAAGTGTTTGTGCCACCCGCCGCATTTTAATCTGGGATGTGTTTCCCTGCGGCAGTAATGTTTTAAAGTGCCATGTCAGCATCCGTGGTTTTCGTTTGTTGCCGCCTATTATTTGCAAAACTGCCGTGCATGTTAAAATCATTGAAAAGCGTGGGTTTCCTCTGCTTTTTGTCAGGATCCTAAAGCGAAAACTGTTTTTAATCGGTCTGGCTGTCACCATGCTTTCTGTCATTGTTTTAAATCAGTTTATCTGGAAAATCGAGATCGTCGGCTGCGAAAACTTATCCGGCGCACATCTTACACAAAAGCTTTCTGACTATGGTTTAAAGGTGGGCGCTTTCCGACCCTATATTGACGAAAAAAAGATTCAAAATCGCATGCTTATTGAAATTCCCGAGCTTGCATGGCTTTGGGTGAATAAAAGCGGCTCAAAGGTCACCGTAGAGATTAAAGAACGCATCATGCCCCCGGATATGTATGATGCCGGCGCCTATTGCGACCTGATTGCTGCAAAAGACGGAGTCATACACTCTATGGTCATAAAAAACGGCGTGCCCATGGTTTCTTTGGGTGATACGGTCCGCCAGGGTGATTTGCTGGTCAGCGGTCTCATTTTAAGCGAAAAGGGGGTCGAGCCCCGTCAGGTACAATCCGAGGGCGAAGTCAGGGCGCGGGTCTGGTACGAAAAAACAAAAGCTTTCTCCCTTTTGTCACCCGTGCAAAACGAAACCGGCAAAACAGAAAAAAAGCACACCCTTCACCTTTTTGGCAAGGATGTTAATCTGTTTCACTCTGCCGAAACCACTTTTTCTGACTATTCAAAAGAATCCATCGAAAAAGAGCTCAGTTTTTTCGGTTATTATCTGGGATTGGGCATAAGCAGTACCATTTTTAAAGAGCAAAACATCACTTACGAAAAAAACACAGTCGAAAGCACCGTGCAAAAGGGTGCACTGGAACTATCCACCGCCATTGACGAAGAGACGACAACCGATTCAATGCTGAAAGAAAGCCGCACCGAGCACACCGTCATCGATGAAGATACCGTACTCGTCACCGTAGTGGCAGAATATATCGAAAATATTGCACAAAAAAATAAACCGTAGCAAATCGCTACGGTTTTCTTTATTTACGCTTTTACTTCTTTTTCTCGTCATCAAGATAAACAGAAAGGGCCTTTTTGCCGGTTTCGGTAACCGGTTTAATCCATCTTTTCGACTTAAAGTGACGAAGACACAAAAAGGTTTTCAAATAGTCCTCACAAAGATAGCTGCAGGCAAACACCGCCACAAAAGGCAGTTTAAACACCACCGACGCCAAAAATGTCATGGGCACGGAAACAGCCCAAAGGCTGAGCATCTCATAGGCCATACCTTTTTTTGTATCACCGCCGGAGCGGAACACACCCACAATGGAAACATAGGGAATGTTACGAATGGCAATCTCCACACCGTAAATCAGCATAATGCTCTGTGCTGCCATCAAAGTCTTTTCCGAAATACTGTTTCCCATATTAAAAATTCCCACCAGCTCGTTGCGAAAGAGAATGACAACGGTACCAATAATTAGTCCCACAACGGGTTCTAAAATCATAAAACGAGTGGAATTTTTAATGCCCTCACGAATGTCGCCACTGCCAATGTGCTGACCCACTATAACGCAGCAGGCATTTGTGAGTCCCACCACAAAGGAAAAAGCAATGTTTTCAAATGTTCTCAAAATCGAAACCGCCGCCGTATATTCATAACCCATGTTAGAGAAAATGGCATTATAGGCAACGGTACCCAGGCCCCACAGGGTTTCATTTAAAACAACCGGGGTGGAGCGGCGATAAAATTCCTTTGCAAATCCCCGGGGAAATCCAAACAGATCCTTTAAGGGCGCAAAGAAAATGTCATCCTGCATAAATGCCATAAGAACAAGGATAATGATCGGTCCCGACCAGGCTGAAATCACGGTTGCAATGGCCGCACCCCGCACGCCCATAGCCGGCAAACCAAAGGCTCCAAAAATCAAACCATAATCCAAAAAAGCGTTCAAAATCGTGGTGAAAAACGAAACATACATGGGCAGTTTCACTCTTTGTGTCGACCGAAGCACTGTGTTCGCCAGCATGTTCAACATAATGGCCGGATAAGAAAATGCCGCAATTTTCAAATAGGCCACGCCACTTTCCAAAACCGCAGCATCACGGTTGAAAACCCGCAGAACTGCACCCGGTGTAAAAACAGCCACCAGCATAAACAAAAAGGAGCAAAAAAGGCCCGAAACAGAGGCAAGGCTATAAGTGTGAACAATGCCCTTTTTATTGTTTTCACCAAAAAACTGGGCAAAAAACACCGAAGCACCCGAACAAAAACCAAAAATGAGCATGTTTAAAAGCCAGCTCCATTGACCCGCAATACCCACAGCCGCCAGGCTCACATCACCCAGCTGACCCACCATCAGCGTGTCAACCAGGGTAAAAGAACTGGTCAACAAATTTTGAATGCCAATGGGAATGGCAAGCTTTGTCACCGTTTTCCAAAATTTTTTATCAAAAAATAACTCTCTCAGCAAAATGTTCCACCTCAAAAAACAAATGAGCAAAAGGGCAGGGGCTTAGGACCCCTCCCTTTTTTAAAATGCAGTTTATTCAAGCTCAAATGCACCTGTATATAATTGATAGTACGTTCCCTTGGCCAAAATCAGCTCTTCATGTGTGCCACGTTCAATGATTTCACCATGGTCTAAAACCATGATAACATCTGAATTTTTAACCGTGGAAAGCCTGTGCGCAATCACAAACACCGTTCTGCCCTCCATCAGCTTTTCCATACCTCTTTGCACAATCTGCTCTGTACGGGTATCAATCGACGAGGTAGCCTCGTCTAAAATCATAACCGGCGGGTCACACAATGCGGCTCTTGCAATGGCAATGAGCTGACGCTGCCCCTGACTTAAGTTTTCACCATTATTCGTAATCAAGGTGTCATAGCCTTTGGGCAGACGGGAGATAAAATCGTCAGCACCGGCTAAAGCTGCCGCCGCCCTAATTTCATCTTCTGTCGCATCTAATTTTCCATACCGGATATTGTCCGCAACGCTTCCTGTAAAAAGATTGGTTTCCTGCAAAACCAAGCCCAAAGAGCGCCTCAAATCGCTCTTTTTAATTTTATTAATGTTAATGCCATCATATCTGATTTTGCCATCTTCAATATCATAAAAACGATTGAAAAGGTTGGTGATTGTCGTCTTTCCCGCGCCTGTGGCACCCACAAAAGCCACCTGTTGACCGGGCCGGGCATAAACGCTAATGTTTTTAAGCACCTGTTTGCCTTCAACATAAGAAAAGTCAACCTCAGACATGGTAATGTCGCCTTTTAACTGGGTATAGGTCACTGTGCCCTCGCTCTTGTGCGGGTGCTTCCATGCCCAAATGCCGGTTTTCTCTTTGGTTTCCTGCAGATTTCCCTGCTCATCAAAAAAAGCGTTAACTAAGGTGACATAGCCATCGTCAACCTCGTTTTCCGTTTGAATCATCTCATGAATTCTCTCTGCGCCGGCACCGGCCATAGCAATGGAGTTAATCTGTTGAGAAAGCTGGTTAACATTACCGGTAAACTGCTTTGTCATATTCAAAAAAGGAATGACAACATCAATGGTAAGAACTGAAATGCCGCCTGTTACCAAATTGGATATAGCCAAATTCGGCACTTTGGCAACCAGCAAAAGACCACCGACAACTGCAATCACAACATACAAAATGTTACCCACATTCTGAATAACCGGACCCAAAACATTGGCAAATGCGTGTGCCTTAAAGCTGTCTTGATACAATTCTTCGTTAATGGATTTAAACTCTTTGGCACAGGCCTCTTCTCTGTTAAAAACCTTAACAACCTTCTGCCCGCTCATCACTTCTTGAATGTAGGCCTCAGAAGCGCCTGTTGATTTCTGCTGCCGCCGGAAATATTTTGCCGAACCACCGCCCACAATTTTGGTGATTTGCATCATCATGAAAACGCCCAAAAGAACCACTACCGTCATCCACACACTGTAATAAAGCATAATGGCAAGAACTGAAATGATAACAACGCCGGCTCTTAAAAAGGTGGGAAGAGCCTGCGAAATAAGTTGCCGCAGGGTGTCAATATCATTGGTGTAGCGGCTCATAATGTCGCCATGCTTGTGGCTATCAAAATAGCTGATGGGCATGTTTTGCATTTTTTCAAACATTGCACATCTTGTTTTGTCAAGATAGCCCTGGGTGATAATTGCCATAAGCTGCGTGTAGACCGTAATGGCTGCCAAAGAGATAACATACAGCACCACCAAAATCAGCACCTTGGGGATAATCACTTGTGAGGCACTCTTCCAATCACCCGAAGAAACAAATCGCCCGATGTCCGATAAAATCTGTTGCTGAAAAACCGCCGGAACAGCCGCCGTCACCGAGGATATAACAAGGCACACAATCACAATGAAAAGTAGCCTTGGATAAGCCTTAAACAAGGATTTTATAACCCCTTTTAAAGAGGAAAAACCCATGGGTCGTTTATTCTGCATCGTTTTTTCCTCCTGTCTGTTCTTCATAAATTTCTCTGTAAATCTCGCTGCTCGCCAAAAGCTCCTCATGGGTGCCATAGGCCGAAACCCTGCCGTTATCCATCACGATAATCATGTCAGCATCCAAAACCGAAGCAATGCGCTGCGCAATAATAATCTTGGTAGTTTCGGGGATATATTCTTTAAAGGCCTTTCTGATGCGCGCATCAGTTTTTGTATCCACGGCGCTGGTTGAATCATCCAAAATCAGCACCTTTGGTTTTTTCAAAAGCGCTCTTGCAATGCACAGTCTCTGCTTTTGTCCCCCCGAAACATTGGTGCCTCCCTGCTCAATGTAGGTGTCATAGCCCTCCGGAAAGGCTCTAATGAATTCGTCAGCCTGCGCAAACTCGCAAGCCTCAACCATTTCCTCGTCGGTGGCATTGGGGTTACCCCAACGAAGATTTTCGCGAATGGTGCCCGAAAACAGCTGATTTTTTTGAAGCACCATGGCCACGCTGTCCCTGAGCACTTTTAAATCATAATTCTTAACATTTTCTCCGCCCACTAAAACTTCACCGTTGGTCACATCATACAGTCTGGGAATCAGCTGAACAAAGGTGGATTTGCTTGAGCCTGTTCCGCCAATCACACCAACTGTCATGCCGGACTGTATGGTCAGATTAACACCCTCCAGGGCATACTTGGTAGACTCCTGCGCATATTTATAGTCAACATTTTTAAAGGTAACAGAACCATCACGAACCGTCTGTATGGGATTTTCTCCATTCACAATTTTTGACTCTTCGTCTAAAACCTCACAAATTCTCTTCATGGCCTCCAGGGACATAGAAAGCATAACATAAATAAAAGAAAGCATCATGAGTGACATTAAAATTTGCATACCATAGGTCAAAATGGCCGAAATCTGTCCCACATCCAAATCAAGTCCATAGCTTGAAATGACCATGTATGAACCAAAGGACAAGGTAAACACCATAACGATGTAAAGGCAAACCTGCATAATCGGCTGGTTAAATGCCACAATTCTTTCTGCCTTGGTAAAATCAACACAAATGTCATGGGCTGCCTTTTTAAACTTCTCTTTTTCATATTCTTCCTTGGCAAAGCCCTTAACAACCCGCATGCCGCGGATATTTTCTTCAATGGTTTCATTCAGCTTGTCATATTTTCTGAAAACCCGCTTAAAAGCAGGCATGGCAAATCTGCTCACTGTGAACAAGCCAATGACAATAATGGGAACGGCAATAACAAAAACCATGGCCATCTTGCCACCCATAACATAGGCCATCACAATGGAAAAAATAAACATAAGGGGCGAACGAATGGCCGTTCTGATGCACATCATAAACGCCATTTGAACACTGGTAACATCCGTGGTGAGTCTCGTCACCAAAGAGGAAGAAGAAAATTTGTCCACATTGTCAAAGGAAAAACCCTGAATTTTTTCAAACAAATCATTTCTTAAATTCCGTGCAAAGCCCGATGCAGCTTTGGCACTGGTAAAGCCTGCCGTTCCACCAAACATCAAAGAAACGCCCGCCATTAAAATCAAGGTCAAGCCTGTTGTGAGCAAGGCTTTAATTTCTATACCGGCTTTAATCTGGTTCATCAGATTGGCTGTGATAAAAGGAATCAGACATTCCATAACCACCTCGCCAACCATGGCAATAAATGTATAAATAGTCGGTCTTTTAAATTCTCTGACCGACCTTAAAAGCTTTTTAATCATTGTATGTCCCCCTTGCTCTCTAAAATATTCTCCAATAAGGAATCCAGCAATCTCTTAAGGGTCTTTTGGTCCTCTTTGTCAAGACTCTCAAGCAAGGATTGCTCCTTCTTGCAAAAGTCGTCATAAAGCGCATCACACAAGCTCTTGCCACTCTCTGTGATGGTCACTTGCTTTTGTCTGCGGTCAGAAGCGCCGGGCAGACGCATAATCAGCTTTTTCTCTTCCAGACGGTCTAAAAGGCTGACAACCGTTGGGTTGCTGAGGCTGAGCGCGCCCTCAATTTGTCTTTGATTAATGCATTCTTCCTTGTGCTTAATCAGATACATCAAAACTTCCAGCTGCGCATCGGTAACATCATATCTTCTTAAGTTATTATTCAAATCGTTTCGCGCTTTTGTGTTAATTTGTTTAATCAATCGCAAAAGCCATGGATTTTTATACATATATGCCCCCTGCAATTATATTGTATGCGATATATTTTATCACGCATTACAAATTCTGTCAAGATGCTTGCCACTCTTTATTGTAAACATTTTATAAAGTATTAGTCACACCCTATGCAAACTCTTTCATTACAAAAAAATTTATACAAAAAAACCATCTCTTGTGACAAACGCCACAAGAGATGGTGCCTTAATTACTGTTTTCTCTATCGCTTACAGCTTAACGGTAAAACCAAAAGTATCTTCAATTTTGCCGCTCTGCAAACCGGTAATAGTATCATACAGCATTTGAGAAACGGGTCCGATTTCATTGTTGTTGATAATCATTTTCTTACCTGCCCAGCAAAGCTCACCAACAGGGGAAATAACAGCAGCTGTACCGGTACCAAAAACTTCTTCCAGCTTGCCGTTTTCATATGCTTCATAAACTTCCTGAATGGAAATTCTTGCTTCTTTTGCATCAATGCCCATGGCGTTTAACACCTTCAGGCAGGAATTACGGGTAATGCCGGCCAAAATGCTGCCGTTTAATGCCGGTGTTACAACCTTGCCGTCAATTTTAAAGAAGATGTTCATGGCGCCAACTTCTTCAATATATTTTCTTTCAACGCCATCCAGCCAAAGAACCTGGGTGTAACCTTTCTTTTCTGCTTCTTCCTGCGCCTTTAAGCTGGCTGCATAGTTACCGGCGGTTTTAGAAAAGCCCATACCACCGCGAACGGCACGAACATATTCATCTTCAACATAAATTTTAACAGGGTTTAATCCCTCTTTGTAATAAGCACCAACGGGCGAAAGGATAACAATGAATTTATAAGTAGCAGCAGGATGAACGCCCAAGAAGGGGTCTGTTGCAAAAATAAAGGGACGAATGTAGAGCGCTGTACCCTCGCCGTTGGGAATCCATTCCTGGTCTAATTCAACCAAGGTCTTAATGGCCTCAACTGCAAAATCAACATCAATCTTCGGAATGCAAAGGCGTTCGTTAGATTCATTAATGCGGTTCATGTTGTCATAGGGACGGAACAACAAGATGTTGCCGTCAGCACCTTTATAGGCTTTTAAGCCTTCAAAAACAGCCTGACCATAGTGCAGAGTTGCACAGGAAGGGTCAAGGGCCAGGGGACCATAAGGAATAATTTGTGGGTCATGCCAGCCTTTGTCCACAGCATAGTCCATCACAAACATATGGTCAGTAAAAATTTTGCCAAAGCCCAAAGAATCAACCGGCGGTTTCGCCTTGGGGGCTGTTGTTTTAGTAATTTTAATGTTCATAGATATATCCTCCTTTTTGTTAATCAACTTATGTTATTGTATCTCTTTTTTTTCGATTTGTCAATCTTCATTCATTTGCAGCCGCCTACGGCTTCTTTTTTTCCGTTCTCCCAACACAATGCGAAAAACGGTAGGGACAAGCGCAATCGAAACCGTCATCAGCACAATGCAAACTAAGGCCTCGCCACCTTTCTCCAAAGCCTTAAGGTAATCACCCTGCACGGCATAAGCCATGGTTTGATATAGCGCCGTTCCCGGCACCAGGGGGTAAATACCCAGCACCAAGAAATTATTTGAAGGCATTTTGCAAAGGCGGGCCAAGATTTCAGACAAAAGGGTCAAAACCAAAGCGCTGAGTAAATAACCTGCTCTTGGTGAAGGGCAAATCAAATACACCAAATAGCCAACACCACCAACCAAACCGCCCAAGAAAGAAACCCAGGGCTTTGCATGCATGGAAATGCCGATGAAAAAGCTAACCAGGATACAAACCAGAAAAATGTAAATAAAATTCATCTACATCACCCCCGGCAGAAAAATCAAAGAAGCGCCAATGCCTAACCCCGCAGCGATTAAAATGGCTTCTGCCGCACGGGAGACACCTGAAACCAAATCGCCGTTAATGGCATCACGAATGGCATTAACCATGGTCACACCGGGGAAGAGAGGCAGCATAGAGCCAACAATAACAGCCTGTTCGTTAATCTGCGGAAAAATCCGACCAACCGCTGCCATAATCAAGGTGGGCACCAGACCGGCAATTAAGCTGTTAAAGAACTGATGCATGCTGACCGAGCGGAAAAACAAACCAATCAGCTGTGCCAGAAGACAACTGAAAAATGCCAAGAAAAGCTCCGGCAATTTGCCGCCAAACAAAAGGGAAAAGGCACCGGCAGCCGCCGCTGTGGAAAGAAGCACCGGTACAAACTTGCCGCCAGGCTGTCTATCCAAAATTTCTAAGGCCTCCAAGGCTTCCGCCGCATCTATTTCTCTTTGTGACACTTTTCTGACAATATTATTAATCTGTGAGATTTTATCCAAATCAATGGCTCGTCTTCTGATTCGTTTGCAACCCGAAACCGCAGTGCCATCCTCTGTGATAATTTCCACAATCAACACGGTGGGAACAGCAAAAATGCTGATTTCTCCCTGTCCAATGCCCCGAAACATATAAAGGGCTGCATCTTCTGCCCGATAGGTTTCAGCACCTGATTCAAGCAAAAGCTGACCGGCTTTTAATAAAAGCTTCATAAGTGCCTGATTATCCGTGCACTGCACCATATTGTCGCCTCCGTTTTTAGAATAAGCCCACAATGGTGCCGTCGTTTTCAACATCAATGTCAACCGCCGCAGGATGTGCAGGCAGACCCGGCATTGTCATAATGTTGCCGCAATAAACCGCAACAAAGCCGGCACCGGCAAAAAGACGAACTTCGCGCACATGCAGGGTAAAGCCCTCGGGGCGACCCAAAAGCTTCGCATTATCCGATAAAGAGTATTGAGTTTTTGCCATACAAACCGGCAGCTTTCCATAGCCGTTTGCTTCCAGCCATGCCAGTTCTTTTTCTGCTTCAGCAGAGAAGGACACACCGCTGCCGCCATAAATCTTGGTAACAACGGTGCGGATTTTATCAGCCAGTGAAAGCTCATCTTCATAAATAGGATGAAAATCAGCTTCTTGTGTTTCAATCATCTCAACCAGCTTTTCTGCCAGTTCAATACCACCGTCGCCACCTTTGGCAAACACTTCAGAGAGCGCAAAAGCAGCACCTGATTTTTTGCAACATTCTTCAATCAAAGCAAGCTCTGCGTCAGAATCGGTATGGAAACGGTTAATGGCAACCACAACGCCAATGCCAAATTGTCTTAAGTTTTCAATGTGCTTTTCTAAGTTGCAAAGGCCTTTCTTTAAGGCATCAAGATTTTCTCCTGCAAGCTCTGCCTTGGGCACGCCGCCATTATACTTAAGCGCACGAACGGTGGCAACCAAAACGGTTGCAACGGGAGAAAGACCGGCAACACGGCACTTAATATCAAAGAATTTTTCAGCACCCAAATCAGCACCAAAGCCTGCCTCGGTGATAACATAGTCTGCCATGTACAGCGCAGCCTTTGTGGCACGAACGCTGTTACAGCCATGAGCAATGTTGGCAAAAGGACCACCATGCATTAAGCAGGGTGTTTCTTCCAAAGTCTGCACCAAGTTAGGCTGCAGGGCTTGTGAAAGCAGTGCTGTCATGGCGCCGGCTGCGTCCAACTGACCTGCTGTAACAGGCTCACCGCCGTATGTATAACCAACCACAATTCTTGAAAGTCTTGCCTTTAAATCGGCTAAAGAATCAGCCAGACACAAAATGGCCATAACTTCCGATGCAACGGTGATAATAAAACCGTCTTCACGGGGATTTCCGTTTTTCTTACCGCCCAGACCCACAACAATCTGACGCAGCGCGCGGTCATTCATGTCAAGCACGCGGCGAAATACGATGCGGGTGGGGTCAATGCCCAAAGCGTTGCCCTGGGTGATGTGATTGTCAATCATGGCGCAAAGCAGGTTGTTTGCCGCTGTGATGGCATGCATATCACCTGTAAAATGCAGGTTGATGTCTTCCATGGGAATCACCTGGGCATAGCCGCCGCCGGCAGCACCACCCTTAACGCCCATAACAGGACCCAAAGAGGGTTCACGCAAAGCAATAACGGCCTTTTTGCCGATTTTAGCCATTGCCTGTCCCAAGCCAACTGTTGTGGTGGTTTTGCCCTCGCCGGCAGGGGTGGGGTTAATGGCTGTTACCAAAACCAGCTTGCCCTGAGGTTTTTTCTCCAGCTCTTTCAAAAAGGACTCGTCAAGCTTGGCCTTGTCACGACCGTAATAAATCAGAGCTTCTTCAGGAATGTCAAGCTTTGCTGCAATGTCTCTAATGTGTGCAGGTTTTTTACCCTGTGCAATTTCAATATCGCTTTTCATGTCTTTTATTCCTTCCCTCTTTTATTTGTTTTTTCCATAAACTTTTCTTTATAAATGATAAACCGTTCGTGTGTGCCCTCTGCAACACAGCCAACCTCATCATAAACTGCAACGTGAAAACCCAAACGCCGACCATCAATCTCAACAAGCTCCGATTCGGCATAGGCCTTCATACCCATGGGTGTTGCCGCTGTATGACGCATGTTAACCATGGTGCCCACAGTAGCACAGCCGTCCTCTAAATAAGGGCGAACACTCTTGTCGGCCGTTTGCTCCATCAGGGCAATCACATAGGGTGTGCCGAAAACATCCATTTCGCCGCTGGCAGCTTTTTTAGCGCTGACAGAAGCATCGACGGTAATGTCAATCCGTCCACGAATGCCAAGGGTCAATTCTTTGCTCATATGTATCACTCTTTTCTTTAAAAATGCAAAAATCATTCCGGGGCGGCACAGCCGCCCCCATCCTTTATCAATTCCATTGTTCAGGTGGATTCTTCTTTATCCTTTTTAGCCTCTTCTATCATGGCATACAGGCATTCCAGCGCCTGCGAAAGACCGCCCACCTCATCAATTAAACCCAGATTAACCGCCTCATCGCCTAAAATGATGCAACCCACATCATTGGCAATCTCCCCTGTTTTCATCATCATTTCTGTAAATGTCTTTTTAGGGATGTGCGAATTTTTTACCACAAAATTAACCACGCGCTCCTGCATTTTATTAAAGTATTCATAGGTTTGGGGAACGCCGATAACCGTACCATTCATGCGAATGGGATGGATGGTCATAGAGGCCGAAGGAACAATGAAAGAACGCTTGGCCGAAACCGCCAAGGGCACGCCAATACTGTGACCGCCACCCAAAACCAGCGAAACAGCCGGTTTTTGCATACTGGCAATCATCTCGGCAATGGCAAGGCCTGCCTCCACATCGCCGCCCACCGTGTTTAGAACCACCAAAAGACCGTCAACCCGCTCATCCTGCTCGATGGATACCAAAAGGGGTATAACATGTTCATATTTTGTGGATTTGTTTTGGGACGGCAAAAGCATGTGTCCCTCCACCTGACCGGCAACGGTGAGACAATGAATGTTACCTCGTGGGTTACTCACCCCCGACATGCCAAAATCTTTAATGTTCTGCGCCGTTTCCTCCGATGAGGTTTGGTCGTTTGTTTCATTTGAATTTGTATTTTCGTCCTGCATGGTGTTTCTCCCTTCCTTTTTTAACAGTATGTGAGAAACCACCATTTTTTATGTGGAACCAACCTTTATTATACCTTTTTTTTCAAATAAGTGCAACAATTTTTTTATGAATGCATGAATTTACATAAAAAACACATAATAACTGTCACAAAGCGCAAGCAGGGCGGCAACACACCACCCATTCAACCATGGGATGCCCGCCTTAATGTGCAGCAAGAAAGGAAAAAAAGTATGAAAAAAAGAATACTTGCATTAACCGCCGTAGCACTGTTGCTTTTTTGTACCTGCGGATGCAGCACCATGAAAAACGACATGACCACAGAATATAACAAGCCTCACATCGCCGTGGTGGCAAAAGGCACCCAACACAACTATTGGCAGGCAGTGAAAAAAGGCGCCGAAAAAGCTGCAGCTGATTTAGATGTGTCCCTTTCCTTTGAGGGGCCGGATGTCGAGTCAAAAGTGGAAGAACAAGTGAAAATGTTTGAGTCTGCTTTGGCTAAAAACCCTGTGGCAATCTGCCTTGCCACCATCGATTCAAAATCCGTAGCAAAATCCTTAGAAACGGCGCAAAAGCGCGGCATTCCCATTGTGGCATTTGATTCTGACGCCGAAAGTCATGCCATTGTGGCCACCGCCGCAACCGATAACGAAGCTGCAGCCGCCCTGGCTGCCGACAAATTAGCCGAAGCCGTAGAAAGTCAGGGCTCTATCGGCATGGTAATTCACGACGAAACCAGCACCACAGGAAAAGCCCGCCGTGACGGTTTTAAAAACCGCATTGAAACAAAATATCCCAATGTCCAAATTGTCGAAATTAAATATGCCACCGGCGAACACGCTAAACCGGCCAATGCTGCCAAAGCCATTCTGTCAGCTCATCCGGAGATAAAGGGACTATTTGGCTCAAATGAGGACACCGCTGTTGGCATTATGGAAGCCTTAGAAGAGCTTGACAAGGTGGGCAAAGTCAAGGTCGTGGGCTTTGATTCAGGCAAAAAACAGACCGATTATATTCGCAACGGCAACCTGGTGGGCGCCGTAACTCAAAATCCTTATCAAATGGGCTATAAAGCGGTGGAAACAGCTTATCGGGCCCACAAGGGCGAAACTGTGCAAAAAAACATTGACACCGGTTTTGAATGGTATGATAAAAACAACATAGACTCAACTGCCATTCGTGACCTGCTTTATGATTAAATCCCCCTTTTTTTATACAAAAAACAGACCGCAACTGTCTTGTTGCGGTCTGTTTTCTTCTGTTTTTTATATTTTGTCAGCCACTGCCTCTTCAGAAAATGGCTGCCCCTGAAGCCCCAACAGCTTCGTGGTTATCAATTTTGAGAAATTGGCAATAACGGCATTTAAAAGGATAAAGCTTTCCGTGTTTAAAGAAGTTTCTTCCGGTCCGTCAGACATTTTCTCTGCTTCTTTTTCCAACAGTTCAATGAATATCTTCACAAATTCAGCATATTGATGACTAAACTCCGTATATGCCTTTTTCATGTCCTGTTCATGGAAGGAAACGGGTATCATCTTTTGAATTTCAGACATAGACATAGCTTGCTTTAAGGAACAAATCATAATCAGATAAGCAATGTGCATGCGCATATATTTTTTCTTGTTAGGCGGTGGCATCAGCTTGGTTCTCACATAATTGTTAATAGCGCTGGTGGTAATCACCTGCTCGCCGTCTATCGCCGGCAGGAAAGAAAGATATTGTGATAACAGCGTCAGCACCTGGTCCATATAAAGCCCCAGGTCCGGAATTTGTTCCCACTCCGGCAGGGTGTAGGTGTGCAAATAGTTCCGCCAGCGTCGCAGTTTGCCAGCAACTAAATCAGCGTCATACATAAGATGGCTCCTTTGTCAATCGGTTGTGAAAAACAAGATTCAAACCTTTTCAAATCAGGCGTTTTGCTTGTTTAAAAACTCCCGTTCCATTTCCAGAATATCTTCCAGCCAATAAACGCCGATATCCAAAGCGGCATATAAGCCTTCCCGCTCTGCCTTCTTAACCAAACGGGCACTCTTAATATCGTCGCCGTTTTTCTCTAAAAGTTCAACACAAACCTTAGAAGCAACGGTTAAATCGGGAAGGTCTTTCGTTTCCAAAATGGTGAAACGGGTAATAAAGTTTTCGTTAAAATCACCATAGTATAAAACATTATCCTCACGCAAAAGGGGCTTGCCACCGTAAATTAAGACTTCCTTTTCTTTTTTAGCCATTTGTTTCTCCTTTTCTGCCGCCATTAGCGACACATATTTTCTATTCTTCCAATTCTTTCAATGTAGAAAGGTCAATTTCTGTTTCTTGGTTTCGTCTGGCACTGTCTTTAATAACCACCAAATCAGCAACCTTAAATTCGCTGATGGTGTTTTCGTTACCCGAATTCATTTTCACCTGCGCCAGACCTTTTAACAGGTTGGTTGAGGTAACAACGCCGCGACCAGCAGGGGTATCCACCACAGCGCCAACATTCGGTGTTTCACGAATCAAGGCTTCATAAGCATCCTGCTCATATTTTAAACAACACATCAAGCGTCCGCAGGTTCCGGAAATTTTTGTGGGGTTTAAAGAAAGGGATTGCTCTTTCGCCATTTTAATGGATACAGGCTCAAAGTCGCCCAAAAACAGAGAGCAGCAAAGAGGTCTTCCGCAAATACCCAAACCGCCGCGCATTTTCGCTTCATCACGAACACCAATTTGTCTTAATTCAATGCGGGTACGAAAAACAGAGGCAAGGTCTTTAACCAGCTGACGAAAGTCCACTCGACCTTCCGCCGTGAAGTAAAAAAGAATTTTGCTGCGGTCAAAGGTATATTCCACATCAATCAGGTTCATTTCCAGGTTATTTGTCTTAATTTTTTCCTGACAAATGTTGTAGGCCTCTTTCTCTTTTGCCTTATTCTCTTCCAAAGTTTTGGTGTCTTCTTCTGTGGCTGCACGAACAATTTTCTTTAAGGGAATCGAAAACTTTGTCTCGTCAATTTCCCGTGCTGTCATAGCAACCTGTCCATATTCAAGACCGCGCACTGTTTCAACAATAACGCCGTCACCCGATGAAAAGTCCTGCTCACCCGGGTCAAAATAATATATTTTGCCCACAGATTTAAATCGGACTCCAATTACCTTAATCATGAATTTCCTCCTGTATCCTCGTTAAAAGTTCTAAGCACGCCGCTGTGTAGCCGGCATTTTTTTGCAGGCGGTCTCTAAAATGAATCAGAGCCTCCATCACACAAACCAGTCCCTTGGCCGTTAGTTCTTTCCCAAAAGAAAGGCTCTCTTTTTCTCTGTCTGTGCAAATCAATAGAGCGTCAGGGGATATGCTGCGTCTCATGCAATCCCGCAGAAAAACCAGCAAAAAATCAATTACATCGGCGGCGGCATCTTTGTGCTCTGCCAAATGTCTTTGCATGTCTGAAAGGCCGGAAGGTCGCTTCGCCATACAAAGCAGCTTATCCACCGTTTCAACATAAAGGGCATAATAGCTATCATCACAGAGCATGCGTTGACCCCGTCCCAAATTGCCCTGGCTAAAAGCAGCCGATAAGGCGCGCCTTTTTTCCGCCCCCTCTGTCATCCTGCCAAAATATGCAGCACAATCCTTAGCCGACAGGGGCAAAAGCTGCAGCTTTAAACAACGGGAACGAATGGTTTCTAAAAGTTGGTCCTGGGCGCTGGCTAATATGATAAAAACAGCATAAGACGGCGGCTCTTCTAAAATCTTTAACAGGGCGTTTTGCGCGCCTTGGGTCATCAACTCTCCCTGCTCAATCACAAAAACCTTACGGGTCGCAGAGAAAGGGCGCACATAGGCCTCTTTAATCAGTTGGTCCCGAACCTCCTCAACGCCGATTGACTTCTTGTCTGGAGGAACAGTCAAAAAGAAAAGGTCAGGATGAGCCCCCCCTGCCAGCAATCGGCAGGATGAACACTGCAAACAGGCCCTGCCATTTTGAGGAGACTCGCAAAGCAGAGCCGCTGCAAAGGGATAGGTCACCGTTTTTTTGCCTATACCTTCAGGACCGGATATTAAATAGGCACTTACCGTTCGGTCAGAGGCCACTGCCTGCTGCAGCTTTGTGCAAACCAGGTCATGACCCACAACCGATTCATAATCAAACTTTTTCAAAGCGCTCTACATCCACTACAAAAATTGTGGCACCGCCGGTTTCAATCTCTTCGGGATAAGAAGAATAATCGCTGCCAGCCACACCGATAAAGGGTTCAGGTGTAAACATGATTTGCTTTCTCTTCATGCTGTGTTTTGCGATGATATCCATAGCGTTTTGCACTTGATCTTCTTCTGTACCAACCAAAAGCGTGGTGTTACCGGCGCGCAAAAATCCACCGGTAGAAGCCATTTTGGTAACAGAAAAACCGGCTTTGTTCAGTTCCCGCATAACCAGGTTACCATCTTCGTTGTTAACAATTGCAAATACAAGTTTCATAAGAACCTCCATTCTGCCGCAAAGCGGCTATATAATTATTTGCCGCCGCAAAGCGTCAGCATAAATTCGCCTAATTCCGCTGCAGCATTGGGTTTTGCTACCTGCTGCATGTTTCGTTTTAGCATTTCTGCTTTATAAGGATAGTGTATCAGCTGATAAACCGCCTCCGCCACAGAAAAAGTTTCACTCACCGAAAGGGCAAGGCCGTTATTTAACATAAATTCTTTGTTGCGGTCCTCCTGCCCGGGAATGGGGTCCATCATAATGATGGGCAGGTTTTTCGCCAGCGCCTCAGAGGTGGAAAGGCCACCGGGCTTTGTGATAATACAATCGGCAGCATCCATAAGGGTGCTCACCTCGTTTGTATAGCCATAGGTAATAATGGTTTTTTCTTTGCTCATGGCATCCACTCGGCCCTTAAGCTTTTTGTTGTTACCACAAACAACCACCAGTTGAAAATCTTCTTCCATTTGGTCTAAGCTGCGAATGGCATCAAACACATCGTTGCCATAGCCCATAGAGCCCATCATGAGCAAAACTGTGAAACTGTCTTCAAGTCCCAGCTGTGCCCGCGCCTGTTTTTGCGACAATTTTTCAGCAAATCGGGGCTGAATGGGAATGCCAAAGGGCTTCAGCTTGTGAATGGGCTGCCTTTTTTTCAATGCCTGAAAGGTCAAAAGCTCCGATGCCAATACATAATAATCCACATTCGCATCTTCCCAATAAGGATGCAGCGTAAAGTCAGTCACAATGGCAACCGTCTTTGCCCGAAGGGGATATTTTTTGCGCAAATAGGTTATAGCAAGGGCCGAAATGATATGTGTCGCCACAATCACATCGGGATTATATTGCTTTAAATATTTTAAAAGTTTTTTATTCAAAAGTGATTTGACCAGCTTACCCACGCCGGAGTCCTTTGAATAGTCCCGTCGGTCAGCCAGGTCATACATGGTGCCATACACCTTTGGTGTAACCTTGGTAGAAAGCAGGTAGCCTCTTTGCAAAGAGTCGGCTAAGACAGGGCTTACATAATCGATAATGTCCAAAAACCGACACTCCACCGCTTCATTATCTTTAAAATATTCCTGCACAGCCTTGGCCGTTTGGTGATGACCCTGCCCCGTGGGGACAGATAAAAACAAAACTTTCATTTACCTCACGCTTTCTTTTTGAAAGACCGGTTTAGAACAATCCGGGAATATTAAGGCCACCGGTGATACCTGCCATGCCTTCTTCCACCAGGGCATTTGCTTTGGCGTTGGCTTCGTTAACAGCAGCAACAATTAAGTCCTCAAGCATTTCAATATCATCTGGGTCCACAATTTCCGGCTTTAAGTTAACCGAAACAAGCTCGTGGCTGCCTTTCATCACAACTGTCACGGCGCCGCCGCCGGCAGTCACTTCCACAGTCTGCTCATTAATCTCATTTTGCATGCGTTCCATGTCTGCCTGCATTTGTTGCACACGCTGCAGCATAGCCGCTTTATTTTGATTCACACCGCCACCGGTGAATTTATTTCCTTTTGCCATGTTTTCTCTCCGTTTCCGCCGAATAAGGCTTTGTTTTCTCTATTGGTTAAATAATTTCAATTCCATTATGCTCTTTGCCCAAGGCAAGCAATCGGTCAAAGGCGTCGTTTTCCTGATCGGTGCCTGCTTCCTTTTCAGAAAGACATTGCACCGCCATTTTTTGCCCCGTCACTTTCTCAACCGCCTCGCACAAAAGCTCTATGTTGCCCGGGCGGGCAACAACGGTTTTATTCATCATAGCATCTTTGGGAAACACCAAAGAAAGCTTGCCCTGCAGTATCATGGGCGTTGCTCTGCCAATATGGGGCAGAACAGGCACACCGCCATGAGAACGAATATATTCTTTAATTTCTTCAAACCGGCTCAAAACCGGGTCGCCCTCTTTTGCTTTGGCGTCCGCCTGTTTTTGAGCATCTGTCTTTTCTTCTGCAGCTTGCTCTGCGGGCTCCTCTTTAGGCTCACTCTGCCGTGGCGTTGCTTCTGCCGGCACCTCGTCCCAGGGGGGACAATCATCAAATGTTTCGTCGCTGCTTTCTTCTTGTGTTGCAGCTAAAGTTGTGTCAGCCGTTTCTTTTACAACCACGGCACCATTTGCAATCTGCTTTTCCAAATCTGCCATGCGGGCAAAAAGCGCTTCCATCGATTGGTCAAAGGCAGGTTCAGAAAGTTTCACCAAAGCCAGCTCATAAACAGTGCGGCCATAGCCCGAATTCTTAGCGGCAACAACCGCCTCATTCATCAGCTTTAGGGCATAAATCAGTTTTTCACGGGTAAAGCCCTTTGCAAGCTTTTCCATACGGGCAAGCTGCTCATCAGAGGAATTCAGCATATCCTTTGGATTTTTCGTCAGCTTAACCACCAGCAAATCCCGCAAAAACCGGGTCAGGCGTGACATAAACACTTCCGGCTCCTTGCCGTTTTCAATTACCGAGTCTAAAACCAAAAGCGCCGTACCGCCGTCATTTTCGCAAAATGCAGAACAAATCTGAAACAGCGCGTCATAATCCGTCATGCCGATGATTTTCAACAAATCCTCATAGCTAATGGCCTCTTCTGTATAGCCCAGCACTTGCTCTAAAAGGCTTAAGGCATCTCGCATAGAGCCATCGCCCAATTCTGCCACCATGGATAAAGCTTCAGGGGCAACGCTGCGACCTGCCGCCTGGACAATGTGAGAAAGACGGGCTTTAATTTCGCCCTGGGTAATTCTTTTAAAATCAAACCGCTGACAGCGGGAAAGAACTGTGGGCGGAATTTTGTTCAGTTCCGTTGTTGCCAGAATAAACAAAACATGCTCCGGCGGCTCTTCCAAGGTTTTGAGCAGGGCATTAAAGGCCTGTGTTGTGACCATATGCACCTCGTCAATGATATATACCTTTTTTCGTGCCCGGGTAGGCAAAAAGGCCACATCATCAATGATTTCCCGAATGTTTTCAACTTTATTGCGGGAGGCACCGTCCATCTCCACAACATCTAAAATGCTGTCATCTAAAATACCCTTGCAAATTTCACATTCGTTGCAGGGGTTTCCATCAACCGGATGAAGACAGTTCACCGCACGGGCTAAAATTTTAGCCGTCGAGGTTTTGCCTGTGCCACGAGTGCCGCAAAACAAATAGGCATGGGCCAGATTGCCGGTTTTAATTTCGTTTCGCAGGGTTTTTGTGATATGCTCCTGCCCGGCCACATCGTCAAATGTCATGGGCCGCCATGTTCTGTAAAGGGCTTGATATGCCACCGCTTACACCTACCTCTTTTGCCTGCACTTTTTGCATTTATACGAAAAAACCCGCTCGTTGGGCGGATTGAGCGAATCAATATGGTCGTTTCACACCGGGTGATCCTGCATCACATCCAAGATTCCGCTTATCGCTGCTTGGTTCCCCACCTGACGAGGTTCACGGGCTCGAATTGCGCAGGACCCGGCCGACAACGCTTGCGCGCTGAACGCAAAAATGAAACAATATGTGCCACCCTGTGTGGCCTTTAAAAGTGCAACTTTTATCAATATTTCAAATAAAAGAGCACCCCGAGAATTTCATCGGTTTTTCTTGCACACAATCCGCACAAGATTAAGAAAACCAAAAGGTACAACTCTCCGCTACAATTATACCATATGCGTGCACAACTTTCAACTCTTTTTTATAACAATAAGGGGAAATAAAGACCAAAACAAAGAATTACAATCGTGCGATTGTAATTTTATCTTTCCCCAAAAAATCACTTTACAATTTTTGTGATTTGTAGTAGTGTATTATGAGAAGTCATTTTTGATGTGCATTTAATTAAGAAGAGAGGCCGGTCTGATGTCCGATATAAGATTTTGGCTTTGGCTGACACTTAAAAAGGGAATCGGCAGTTCTAAAATCACTGCTCTTTTAGAGCACTTTGAGTCCCCTGAAGAAATCTACAGTGCCGACGAGGCAGAGTTTTTAAAGGTAGAAGGTCTCTCGGGCAAAGATGTCAGGGTGCTGGCTGACCGCAGCATGCATCGGGCAGAAGTGGTTGCAGAAAGCTGCCGCAAGCACGGCATTCGTGTGCTCACTTTTGACAGCCCTTATTATCCGGCGTTGTTAAAAACCATATATGACCCGCCTTATGTATTATACGCAAAATGCAAGGAAAGAATAAACTTAAATGACCATATGACCGTGGCTGTTTTAGGCACGAGGACCTCGTCGCCCTACGGCATCACCATGGCAGAAACCATTGCCTTTGATATGGCTCGCCAGGGCATCACCGTAGTGACCGGTATGGCAAGGGGTATCGACGGTGCTGCCAGCGTAGGCGCTTTGCGGGGTGGTGGCGTTCCGGTTGCCGTGCTGGGCAACGGACTGGATATTTGTTATCCCCCTGAGCATAAAGAGTTGATGAAGCAAATCATAGAACACGGCATAGTCCTTTCAGAATATCCGCCGGGCGAGCGACCTTTTCCCTGGAACTTTAAACCCAGAAACCGCATTATCACCGGCATAAGCTACGGAACCGTTATCGTAGAAGCACCCCAAAGCAGCGGTGCTATCAACTCTGCTAACTGGACAGCAGAGCAAGGCCGTGAACTTTTTGTAGTTCCCGGCGATGTGAACAGAAGCACTTCCCAAGGCTCTAACCGTTTGTTAACAGAAGGCGCTCAGCCGGCTCTTTCGGCTGAAGATGTCCTTTGTGCATATCAGGACAGATTTTCTGACCTTTTACAGCAAAATCGTCCCACCGAAGATGCGCTGAAAACCAATTTCCCCGCCTATAACGGTTGGATTGGCAAAAGCGTCACACCGGAAAAAGACCCCATACCCTTTTCAAAAAATGAAAAGGCAAAAAACCAAAAAATTGAGGCGCAAAACCTGTCCATCCAGGCAGCAAAAACTGTACCTGTGACACAGCCCTCACAAGAGAAGACCGCATCTTTAACACAGCAGGAAAAAGATGTACTCGCACTCTTAAAAGAAACACCGACCCATATCGATGCTTTAATAGAGCAGGGCATGTCCCCCGGTTTGCTGGCGGCAACCCTGACCACTTTAGAGCTCAAGGGCATGATTCGGGCTCTGCCCGGCAAGCAGTATTGCCTGCAAAAATAAGCCCCACAAAAAGAAAATTCCGTTTTTAACGAAGACATAAAGGAGGCACTATAATGGCAACCAACTTGGTGATTGTGGAATCTCCGGCCAAGGCAAAAACCATCAAGCAATATTTGGGCAAGTCTTACACCGTCATGGCTTCTTTCGGCCATGTGCGTGACTTACCAAAAAGCAAAATGAGCATTGACATTGAACACAATTTTGAACCCAATTATATTACCATTCGCGGCAAAGGCGATTTGCTTGCAAAGCTGAAAAAAGCAGCAAAAGAAGCAAAAAAAGTGTATCTCGCAACTGACCCTGACCGCGAGGGTGAAGCCATCAGCTGGCACTTAGCTAAGGTTTTGGGCATTGACGAAAGAGAAAAATGCCGCATAACCTTTAACGAAATCACAAAAACCGCTGTTAAAACAGCCATCACAGAGCCTCGGGCTATTGATTTAGACTTGGTGGATGCACAGCAGGCCCGCCGCGTACTTGATCGCATTGTGGGCTATTCCATTAGCCCTATTCTGTGGAAAAAAGTTCGCAAAGGTCTTTCTGCCGGTCGCGTGCAATCCGTGGCCTGCAAGCTGATTTGCGACCGTGAAAAAGAAATTGAAAACTTTCAGGCAGAAGAATATTGGTTAATTGATGCTCTCTTGCAAGATGCCAAATCCGGCATGGATTTTACCGCCGAGTTTTATGGCAAAAAAGGTAAGAAAATTAAGCTCACTTCAAAGCAAGAGGCTGACGAAATTTTAAAGCAGGTAGAGGGGGCAGCCTTCACTGTTTTAGATGTTAAAGCAGGGGAAAAAAAGCGCAATCCCGCTCCGCCCTTCATCACCAGCACCTTGCAGCAGGAAGCTTCCCGCAAGCTGGGCTTCACCGTCAAGCGCACCATGATGGCAGCACAAAACCTCTATGAAGGTGTGACTGTTCCCGGCCACGGCACCGTGGGCTTAATCACTTACATGAGAACAGACTCTCTGCGCATCTCAAAAGAAGCCGTTATGGAAGCCCGGTCTTATATCAAGTCCCAGTATGGCGACGCATATCTGCCTGCATCCGCACGGGTATACAAAACAAACAGCAGCGCTCAGGATGCCCACGAAGCCATCCGTCCTACCTATCTCGACTTGACACCTGCAGAGCTCAAAAGCTGCTTAACGGCCGATATGTATAAGCTCTATAAATTAATTTGGGAGCGGTTTGTTGCCTGCCAGATGGAGTCTGCCGTTTATAACACCGTTAACGCCGACATCGGCGCCGGCTCTTATGTGTTTAAAGCCAACGGCCGTCAAATGAAATTTAAAGGTTTTATGGCTCTTTATGTAGAGGGCAGCGACGAGGCAGAAGAAGAGCAAAATGCAAAACTGCCACCCCTCACCATCGGTGAAACTGTGAAAAAAGAAAAGTTGGTAAGCTCTCAGCATTTCACACAGCCGCCACCGCGATACACCGAGGCAACGCTGATTAAAACCTTAGAAGAAAAGGGCATTGGTCGCCCCAGTACCTATGCACCCACCATAACCACCATCACAGCAAGAGGTTATGTCACCCGTGAGAAAAAACAATTTCTCCCCACGGAGTTGGGAAAGGTTGTTACCGATATTATGGCTCTGCACTTTAACGACATTGTTGATGTGGCCTTCACCGCCAACATGGAAAAAGAGCTGGACTCCATCGAAGAAGGCTCTGTGGACTGGGTCAACATCATCCGCGAATTTTACGGACCCTTCTCCGAGCATTTAGGCAAGGCCGAGGCCGAGCTGAAAAAGGTTAAGGTTGCCGATGAAGTTTCAGATGTGGTCTGCGAAAAGTGTGGTCGCCTTATGGTGTATAAAATGGGTCGCTTTGGAAAGTTCTTGGCTTGCCCCGGCTTCCCCGAATGTCGCAACGCAAAGCCCATTGTGAAAGAAACCGGCACTCTCTGTCCCAAATGTGGCGGCAAGGTTTTAGAGAAAAAATCTCAACGCGGCAAAAAATATTTTGGCTGCGAACACAATCCCTCATGTGATTTCATGACTTGGGATACCCCCGTAAAAAAAGAAACCTGCCCCAAATGCGGCAGTCTGCTGTTACAGAAAACCGGTCGTGCTAAAAAAATCGTTTGCTACAACGAAAAATGCGACTTTGAGAGAAAACTGTAAAATTATTTGCAAAGAATAAATCCTCCCGAATTTTTCGGGAGGATTTTTGTTTTTCAATCATATCACAAACTCTGTTTTTTCGGTACCGGACTGCGCACCTTTTTGCTAAAAAACATGCCGCCGGCATATTTTTCTTAACGCAAAAACCCTCTTAGGGCTTGAGTCCCCTTCAACAAAAAACAGAGCCACCCTAATGGGTAGCTCCGGTTATAAATATAAAACTCGCAAAAAGGTGATAGTGAGCAGGTTGGCGTCAAAACGGCGCCTTTACAAGCCGTTAGCCAACGGGAACGAGCCTTTTTGCGAAAGAGGAGAAGCAAGAAAGCGGGCGAACGACTTTTTTTCATAAAAAAAGTCGAAGCAAAGCGAACTTTGCTTCGACGTGGTGCGAGTGACGGGACTTGAACCCGTACGTCATGGACACACGCCCCTCAAACGTGCCTGTCTGCCAGTTCCAGCACACTCGCTCATGCGCTAGACACTATTATACTACAGGAAAAACCGTTTGTCAAGAACTTAATAGACAGATTTGTAACTATTTTATACAAAAAATCCCATTTGTAACCCTGCAAGACTCCTGACAACTTTCGCTTCTTGCTTTTTTCTGCAAAATATGATAAAATGTAAGCGGAACTTGAAAAAAAGGAGCTGATATCCATGAAGGAATCAGGAGAAATGTACCTTGAGTCCATTTATGTTTTGTGTCATTCAAAAAAAAATGTTCGCTCCATTGATGTGGCAGAACATATGAATTTTTCTAAACCCAGCGTGAGCCGTGCTGTAGGCCTTTTAAAGCAAGAGGGGTATATCACCGTGGATAAAGAGGGTTATATTTCTCTTACCCCTTTCGGTGAAGACGCCGCGAACAAAATTTTCGAGCGGCACACTGTGCTGACCAACCTCCTCGTTTTCATGGGCGTAGACGAAAAAACAGCTGATGAAGACGCCTGCCGCATGGAACATGTCATCAGCGAACAATCCTTTAACGCCATGAAAAAATACCTTGAAGATAACAAAAAAGCTGAATAAAAACTCGCAATTTTAAGCGACAGATTTTTCTGTCGCTTTTTTTGCGCAAAAAAGGACAAAAAAATAGTGTCCCAAAGGACACTACATAGGTTTTCATGAACCCTCAAAACTGAACAGAGCAGAGCTATCGACCTAAGATTATTAAAACCGAAGTTTTAATGCTCCTTAGAAAGGAGGTGGTCCAGCCGCACCTTCCGATACGGCTACCTTGTTACGACTTCACCCTAATCATCAATCCCACCTTCGGCAGCGTCTTCTTGCGTTAGACTACTGACTTCGGGTGTTATCGACTCTCATGGTGTGACGGGCGGTGTG
>JAFYVH010000019.1 GCA_017549205.1 Clostridia bacterium
AACGCCCGCGCCGGCATGACCGACCTTTCGGATTTCGAATCCGACCCCTTCAACCACTTGGGTACATCTCCAAATTTATATAAACTTTTTTCAAAGTTTAAAGCAAATATTAAGTTTTATTAGAAATTCCATTAGAAAAGAATTTTTGTTTTGTTAGCACCGTTTGCTGAAAACCGCACTGTTACAGGGTTTGCGGAGAATTGTGTTCCAACAACTTCTAAAAGTTTGAAACAATTTCGAGTCAGCCCCGTTATGACCGCTTCGATACCTGTCCGTGTATGGAATTGTTATGATGAAGAATTTGGAGAATGGGGGGGATATGTTTGAATGCAATCGCCCCACAAGTGCCATCTACAGACTCATATATTGTATATGATGAACGGACTTTTGTCAAGCATTTACAGAGTGTCTGTTTATTTTTTTGCCTAAAATTTGCCTTGTTATTGCACTATATCTTTACATATTGAACGAAAATAAAGAGATAAAAATGCTAAAATTATAAAAGTACTATGAAATTTTTGCATTTTCCAACATTTTTGTTTACAAAAATTTGGTTTTATGGTATGATATAGAGAATAATGGGTGTATTTTTTTTAGTATTGTACACACTAAAGTCAAATGATGATGAGGTGAATAGAAATGGCACAAGAAATGGTTCGTGTATTGACAGCAGAAAATTTTGAAAAAGAGGTTTTAGAGGCAACAGAGCCTGTGTTGGTCGATTTTTGGGCGCCCTGGTGTGGCCCGTGCCGCATGGTTTCACCTGTGATTGATGAGTTGGCTGAAGAATATGCAGGTAAGGTTGCTATCGGCAAAGTGAACATTGATGAGCAAGAGGCGCTGGCGCTTCAGTATAATGTTATGGTGATTCCCACTGTTATGATTTTTAAAAATGGTGAGGTTATAGACCAGGTTTCCGGTGCTTATCCCAAAGTACATTTTGAAGAAATGTTGCAAAAGGCGCTTTGATAAACAGATGATATTGACAGTTTGATAATAATGACAGGGGAGCTAAACACTTTATGATTACAAGTAAACAGCGTGCGAAATTACGGGGTATGGCAAATGGCATTCCGGCGATTTTGCAAATTGGCAAGGGTGGCATTTGTGATAATTTTTTAAAACAGGTTGACGATGCGCTGGAGGCGCGGGAGTTGGTTAAAATCACTGTTTTAGAAACGGCGATGCTGAACACAAAGGCAACCTGCGGCTATGTGGCAGAAAAGCTTGGGGCTGAGCCTGTGCAGGCCATTGGTTCCCGCTTTGTTTTATACAGAGAGTCAAGAGATAATAAGCAAATAGAGATATAAAACAAATCCACTTTATAAAAAAAGGATTGGTTTTATGAGAACTGGATTATTCGGGGGTACTTTCGACCCTATTCATAATGGTCACCTGCAGGTTGTGCAATCGGCGAAATGGCTTTTAAATCTTGACCGGGTTATTTTTATTCCGGCAGGAGACCCGCCCCACAAAACAGATAAGGTGATAACAGATAAGTTTACACGACTTGACATGGCGCAGTTGGCAGCCAACATTGTTGGCGCTCAGGTATCTGACTGGGAAGTCCGGCAGGAAAAGAAAAGCTACAGTCTGGACATGCTTCGGCATTTTCGGTCAGTTTATCCCCAGGATGAGCTGTTTTTCATCGTTGGTGCTGATTCCTTTCGTGATTTGCCTCTCTGGTGGCATTACCGTGAACTTTTAGAGCTGTGCACCTTTGTGGTTGTAGCAAGACCTGATGTGGATAAAGAAACACTTTTGGACCGATTTGTCGGTGATGAAAAACCACCACGGGTTTTCTATTTAGAAGATGTTCCTATGGATATTTCTTCAACTGAAATTCGCCAAATGGCAGGCAGCGGGCAAGATGTTTCCCATTTAGTGCCGCCGGCGGTGTTAACATTTATTAAAACCCACAGCCTATATATCAATGGAGGAGACAATGGATTTAGAAAAAATTGATATCATAGCTATAGAAGAGAAACTGGTCACCATGCTCACACCCCAGCGCTATCAACATTCTTTGGGTGTTATGCAAACGGCAGAAAAAATGGCGCGCCGCTTTGGCGCTGATGTAACAAAAGCTCGCCTTGCCGGACTTTTGCATGATTGTGCAAAGGATATTGATAAAGACGAAATGTTGATGCTTTGCGATAAAATGGGCGTAGAGCTTGACCCGGTGAAACGAGAACAGCGCTCGCTTATTCATGCCGATTTAGGCGCCAGGATGCTGGAAACGGAATTTGGCATAAAAGACTCTGAAATTATTAATGCAGTTAAATATCACACACTGGGTCGGGCGAACATGACGGATTTAGAAAAAATTCTCTATCTGGCCGATGTGATTGAGCCAAACCGCAAACCCTACGAAGGCATTGACACTTTGCGTCAGCTTTGTGAAAGCAACCTAGACTGTGCCATGCTTTTTGCCATTGACCGCTCTGTTGATTATGTGCGGCACCGTCACAAAAAGCTACATAGTCAAACGCTGGAGACCCAGCAATATTTTTTGACTCTATGTAAAGAGAGGGTTACCTTATGACAGCAACAGAAAGAATGCAACATATTGTGCGGCATTTAGACAGTAAACAGGCACGCGACCTTAAGGCTTTAAAGGTTTCAGGTCTGACCATTTTAGCAGATTATTTTGTTATCTGCTCGGCCACTTCCACCACGCAGGTGCGAGCCCTGGCCGATACCTTAGAAGAAAAGATGGAAGCCTTAGGCGAACAGGTTTTGCAAAAAGAAGGCAAGCAGGGACTTAATTGGCTTTTAATGGATTATTCTGATGTTATTGTGCATATATTCTATCAGGAAACACGGGAGTTTTACGGACTTGAAAAACTATGGACCGATGCCGAAGAACTGCCCTTAGAAGATATTTTGGAGGAGGACTAAAGAGGATGGACTATCAATTTCAGCAAATTGAAAAAAAATGGCAAGAAATTTGGGAAAAGGAAAACACCTTTAAAGTTTTAGACGATAAAACTCTGCCCAAGTTCTATGCTCTTGTGGAATTTCCCTATCCCTCCGGTCACGGACTGCATGTGGGACATCCCAGAAGCTATACAGCACTGGACATCGTAGCTAGAAAACGCCGTATGGATGGCTATAATGTTTTATATCCCATCGGTTGGGATGCCTTTGGCTTGCCCACAGAAAACTTTGCCATTGCCAATAAAATTCATCCCAAAAAGGTAACGGCAGATAATGTGGCTAACTTTAAGCGTCAGCTCAAGAGCATCGGCTTTTCTTTTGACTGGACAAAAGAGATTAACACCACCGACCCTGCTTATTACAAGTGGACACAATGGATTTTCTTAAAACTGTTTGAAAAGGGTCTTGCTTACAAGCAGGAAATGCCCATTAACTTCTGTACTTCCTGCAAGGTTGGTCTTGCAAATGAAGAGGTTGTTAATGGCGTTTGTGAGCGTTGTGGCAGCGAAGTTGTCCGCAAGAACAAGAGCCAGTGGATGCTTAAAATCACTGAATATGCCCAGAGACTCATTGACGATTTGGACGACCTTAACTACATAGAAAAAGTTAAAATTCAGCAAAAGAACTGGATTGGTCGTTCTGAGGGCGCGGAAGTTCAGTTTGCCGTTAGCGGCACTGACGATATCTTAACGGTATATACCACCCGTCCCGACACGCTGTTTGGTGCCACCTATATGGTGCTTTCGCCGGAACATCCTTACCTTGATAAATACAAGGATAAGATCAAAAACTATGAAGCTGCGGTTCAATATCGTGAAGAAGCAGCACGCAAATCTGAATTTGAGCGTACCGAGTTGGCAAAGGAAAAAACAGGTGTTAAGCTTGAGGGTCTTTGTGCCATCAATCCTGTGAATAAGAAAGAAATCCCCATTTTCATTTCTGATTATGTTTTAATGAGCTATGGCACAGGCGCCATTATGGCTGTGCCGGCACATGATGATCGTGACTGGGATTTTGCAAAGAAATTTGATTTGCCCATCATTGAGGTTGTTTCCGGTGGTGAAGATGTGCAAAAAGCAGCTTACACCGATACAGACAGCGGCATCATGGTTAACTCCGGCTTTTTAGACGGCATGGAAGTGAAAGAAGCCATCAGTGCCATTCGCGATTATTTAGAAAAAGAGGGCATTGGCAAGAAAAAGGTGAACTACAAGTTGCGTGACTGGGTGTTCTCCCGTCAGCGTTATTGGGGTGAACCCATTCCCCTGGTTCATTGCGACAAGTGTGGCTGGGTTGCGCTGCCTGAATCGGAACTCCCCTTAACCTTGCCTGAAGTGGATAATTATGAACCCACCGATAATGGTGAATCGCCCTTATCCAAAATTGAAGACTGGGTAAACACCACCTGTCCCAAGTGCGGCGGTCACGCTGTCCGTGAGACCGATACCATGCCCCAGTGGGCGGGTTCTTCTTGGTACTTCCTGCGGTATATCGACCCCATGAATAATGACGCCTTAGCATCACAGGAAGCCATTAATTATTGGTTGCCGGTTGATTGGTATAACGGCGGTATGGAGCACACCACACTCCACTTGCTTTATTCTCGCTTCTGGCACAAGTTCTTATATGACATTGGTGTTGTTAACACCCCCGAGCCTTATGCAAAGCGTACCTCTCACGGTATGATTTTGGGTGAGAACAATGAAAAAATGTCAAAATCCCGCGGTAATGTTGTTAACCCCGATGACATTGTGAATGAGTTTGGTGCCGATACCTTCCGTACTTATGAGATGTTTATCGGTGCCTTTGACCAGGCAACTCCCTGGTCCATGAACGGCGTTAAGGGTTGCTATCGTTTCATTGAGCGTGTGTGGAATCTGCAGGGTCTCTTAACTGATGAAGAGGGCTATTCTGCTGATATGGAAACCACCATGCACAAAACCGTGAAAAAGGTTTCAGAAGATATTGAACGCATGAAATTTAACACAGCCATTGCGTCTTTGATGGCGCTGATTAACGACTTTTACAAAAAAGGCAGCATCACTCGTGGTGAGCTTAAAACCTTCCTGCTTCTTTTAAATCCCACCGCACCGCACATCACAGAGGAAATGTGGGTGCTGGCAGGCTTTGAGGGCAAGCTCCACGAGGCTAAGTGGCCCACCTATGATGAAGCCAAGACAAAGGACGAAACCGTTGAAATTGTTCTGCAGGTTTGCGGCAAGTTAAAAGACAAGATTATGGTTGCTGCCGGTCTTGATAAAGCCGGTTTAGAGCAGGCTGTTTTAGCTGATGAAAAGGTTAAAAAGCTTTTAGACGGCAAAACGGTTGTAAAAACCATTTGTGTTCCCGATAAACTTGTGAACTTTGTTGTAAAATAAAGTAAAAACAAAAACCGATGTGTTTTATTGCAAAACACATCGGTTTTTTTATTTAAAGAATGATCAAAGTTTAAAAAGTAATTTCTTTCCAGTCTTCATTCGTCAGCTCGTTGTTTTTGTCTTTTTCCGTACATGCCAGGGTGGCCACGACTACAATTTTAGCGCCTGCTGCCTTGAGCAGTTTTGAAAGTGCATCGGCTGTTGCGCCTGTTGTCAGCACATCATCAATGAGCAAAATGGTTTTGCCGGCAAAGTAAGAGGGGTCTTTATCAAGTGCAAAAACATTTTCCACATTTTTCATTCGTTGAATATAATTTAAGGTGCTTTGCTTGGGTGTTTCTTTTGTTTTGATAAAAGCCTTTTCGCAATATGCCAAACCCAAGGCCTTGGCAATGGGCTTTGCAAGAAGCGCTGCCTGGTTATAGCCCCGCTCGTTCATGGAAGCTTTTGAAAGGGGAGCACACACCGTTAGGTCAAAACCATATGTTTTGCACAAGGGACGAATCCGCCGCACCATCATGGCAGCAAAGGTGCGGGCATAATCAGTGCAGTTGCCAAACTTAAACCGCAAAACAGCTTCACGAATGTCATCTTTATAGCTAGCGCAAGACACTGCCCGGTTAAAATAGTGCCGATGGCTTTGGCAGGTAGGGCACAGGGGCATTTCCTCGTCCGGCATTTGTCTGCCGCAGAGACGGCAGGTATCGACCTCATCGGAGAAGGTAATCTTCTTTGCACAGTCAGGGCAAATGCAAAGCTGTGACTTGCAATAGCCCAAAATGCTGCCGCAAAAGATGCACTGGTCAGGAAAGATAAGTGACAGTGCCTTTAAAAGCATTGTTTTAAAGGGCATATTTGGTAACCATCTCTCGCAGAGCAAGCAAATAGCCCTCTTTGCCCAAACCACTGATTTGTGCGCAGCAAACAGGATTGATAACAGAGATTTTTCTAAATTCTTCCCTTTTATAAATATCAGAAAGATGTACCTCAATAACAGGCAGGTCCACCGAGGCCAAAGCATCGCGAATGGCATAGCTGTAATGGGTGTATGCACCGGGATTGATGATAATGCCGTCTGCCTTTTTGTATGCCTTTTGAATCTGGTCAATGAGTGCCCCCTCAGAATTTGATTGAAAAAACTCTAAGGTCACCCCAAGCTCTTTGCCCAACGCGGCAATCTCGGCGTTAATATCCTCCAAGGTTTCGTAGCCATAAACCGCAGGCTCGCGAATGCCCAGCATGTTTAAATTAGGCCCATGAATCACATAAAAAGTTTTTGACATCATAGTCACTCCTTTGCATAATTTTTTATGCAATGTCAATTATATCGCAACAAAGAAAAAAATGCAATAATCAGTCGACAATTACCTTTAAAAAACCCATAAAACTATAAAAAAAACCTTGACAATATAGACAAAAAGTTTTACAATGTATAAGGTAGGATTTTTATGTGTTAGATAATGGGGGGATTTAAATGTCTAAATATATATTCGTTACAGGTGGCGTTGTTTCCGGCCTGGGAAAAGGAATCACAGCAGCTTCGCTGGGTCGTCTTTTAAAGGCCCGCGGTTTCAAAGTTACAAGCCAGAAGTTTGACCCGTATATTAATATCGACCCGGGTACAATGAGCCCCATTCAGCATGGCGAAGTTTTTGTAACTGATGATGGTGCAGAGGCCGACCTTGACTTAGGTCACTACGAGCGCTTCATTGATGAAAACTTAAATGAAAACAGTGACATCACCACAGGCAAAATTTATTGGTCTGTTATTAATAAGGAAAGAACTGGTGACTATTTAGGTGGCACCGTTCAGGTTATCCCCCACATCACCAACGAAATTAAAGAGCGCATTTACCGTAGCGGTGCATCCGGCGAGAATGATATCGTCATCACCGAAATCGGCGGTACTGTTGGTGACATTGAAAGCCAGCCTTATTTAGAGGCGATTCGTCAGGTGGCAAACGATGTTGGCCGCGAAAATGTTATGTATGTGCATGTGGCCCTCATTCCATATCTTGAAATGAGTGGCGAGCTTAAGTCAAAGCCTGCACAGCACAGCGTGAAGGAATTGTTAAGCCTTGGCATTCAGCCCGATGTGTTGGTTTGCCGCACATCCCATCCTTTAGATGCTGACATTGTCAACAAGCTTGCCTTGTTCTGCAATGTTTCTTCCGATGCGGTTATTCACAACCCCGACACACCGATTTTATATGAAGTGCCCCTGCTTTTAGAAAAAGAGGGCTTGGCACGGGTTACTTTGAAAAAACTGGGCTTGCCCGAATATCGTCCCGATTTGGATGAATGGAAGGCGTTGGTTAACAAAACCAAAAACTTAAGCCACGAAGTGAACATTGCTTTAGTTGGTAAATATGTAGCCCTGCACGATGCTTATTTAAGTGCTGTTGAAGCATTAAAGCACGGCGGCATTGCCAACGATGCAAAAGTGAATATTAAATGGATTAATTCTGAATTATTAAATGAAGAAAACCTGGATGAAACCTTAGGCGATGCAGATGGTATTCTGGTCCCCGGCGGTTTTGGTGACCGTGGGGTAGAGGGCAAAATTCTGGCTTGCCGTTATGCCCGTGAGCATGATGTGCCGTTCTTCGGCATCAGTTTAGGCATGCAAATGGCTGTTGTTGAATTTGCTAAAAATGTTTTAGGCTTAAAGGCGGCTCACTCAACAGAGATTGACCCGTCAACTGTTCATCCGGTTATCGATATTATGCCCGACCAAAAAGAAGCTGATAAGTTGGGCGGCACCATGCGTTTGGGTAAATATCCCTGCCATGTGATGCGAAACACCAAGGCTTTTGAAGCTTATCAAAAAGAAGTGATTGATGAGCGCCATCGTCACCGGTATGAAATCAATAATGCATATCGTGACCGTTTAGAAGAAGCCGGCATGTACTTTGTGGGCAAATCTCCCGATGGCAGATTGTGTGAGATGTTAGAGCTCCCCGATAAGCGTTGGTTCATTGGTGTGCAGTTCCATCCCGAGTTTAAATCACGCCCCAACCGGCCGCATCCCCTCTTTGCTGATTTTGTTAAACACAGCCTGGCATATAAATTAGAAAATAAAGGCACGGCAAAGACTTAAGAGAGACTTTAAAAGGCAATAACACGCGAGTATGAAACGAAATGGTAAACAGTTTGTATTCAAGCTGAAACAGTATTTCGCAACTATTTCAGCAAAAAGTCAAAGTTTTCCATGATGCAATTTCGCTAAAAAAGCGTGTTTAGCATAGATTTTACAGTTTGATAGAGTTGTTAAATTATATAATTTTACAATTTTATTACAACTGCAAATCAGGCATTGACTATCACAAAAACAAGTGATATAATCAATGCATGGATAGTGGATAGAACTCTGTCCCTTTCCGCAAAGTGTTTCTCATTTTTGAAAGAGGAATGAGTTACATGGTAATCCATAACTCTTTCGATAAAAAATAAAAAATTATTATAAGGGAGGATTTGAGAAAATGAAAAATCTCAAAAAGCTGATGTCAGTAATTCTGACTGTTGCTATGCTGATGAGCTTAGTTGTTAGCACAAGCGCAGCCACCTTTACAGATGTCAAGGAAACAAACAGTGCTTACGAAGCAATTGAAGTTTTAGCTGCCCTCGATATCCTCGAAGGTAAAGAGGCAGGTAACTTCGATCCGGAAGCAAACATCAAACGTTCTGAGTTTGCTGCTGTTATCTGCAGAGCTATGAACGCTGAAGCAGCTGCTACTGGCAGCGCTGGCGTTAAGTTCAATGACGTAGCTGCTAACCACTGGGCTGCAGGTTACATCAATTGGGCTGCTGATGCAGGTATCGTAAATGGTCGTGGTAACGGCGCATTTGATCCTGATGCAAATGTTACATATCAGGAAGCAGTTAAAATGATCGTTGCTGCTATGGGCTTTGCTCCTCTGGCTGAAAACAGAGGCGGTTATCCCACAGGTTACATGGCAATTGCTAACACCTATGGTATCCAGAATGGTGTCGCTATGACTCCTGCTACTGGTGCTGCTAGCCGTGCTGGCGTTGCTCAGTTGGTTTACAACGCATTTGATGCTCCTCTGATGGATGCAGCTTTCATCACTCTTTCCGGTGATGATGAGTACAAAATCTATGATGGTGGCAAAGCTGCTGACTACGAAAGACGTACTCTGCTGTCTCAGTATCATGACATCTACAAAATTAAAGCTGTAGTATTAGATACCTACAGAACTGATGATTCTTTAATCAGAAATGGTAAAAAGAGCATTGAACTGAAGGTTGCTAACAATGGTTTCTACAAATTTGACGCTGCAGATATCGCTAACGAAATCGCTCTGTCTTATGACGAAGATACCAAAGTTTACAGCTTCAAAGCTTTAATCAATGATGATACAGCTCTCGATATGTTAGGTTACACCGTTAACGCTTATGTTACTTATAACGAAGATGGCGAAAACGAAATCCTGGCTATCGTTCCCGACACCAAGTCTGTTGAAGTTATCGCTATCAACAACATCGGTGCTGTAGTTGACGAATATGCTATCGAAGATGGCGAAGTAGTATTCGAATATTGGGAAAATCTTGATGACAACAAGACCACAACAGTTAAATTCGCTGCTCCTGCTTCCGTTAAAGTTTATAACAACGGCAAAGAAGCTGGCGTAATCGCTGGTGGTATTGACGAACTGTCTGAATTAGTTGATTTTAGCTCTTTAACTCTGTTAGTAAACAAAGCTGATGGCAAAGTTTACAACATGATGCTCAGCAAGTATGAATATGCTATCGTTGAAGAAATCGACGAAGATGCTATGATCCTTGCTTGCGCTGGTTCTAAAGAATACACTCTGAATCCCGAAGATCATGATGATGACTTTGTTTGCAACATCTACAAAGATGGCGAACTGGTTACATTTGCTGAAATCGCTGAAGGCGACATGCTGAACATCGTTGCTGATGCTGATTCTAGCGAAGACTGGACCTTTGCTGACATCTATGTAACAAACGAAGTTGTTGAAGCAGCTATTGCTGAAACAAGAATTGAAAACGGCGAAACCGTTTACACAATCGATGGTAATGACTACTGGATCGCTGATGGCGCTCTGGTTGGTGCTCTGAAAGCTGGTGCTTCCGGTGCATTCTACCTGACAATCGATGGTTACATCTATGATGCTGACCTGACCAGATCTACTATCGGCAACTATGCATTCATCATTGATGTTGCTGAAACAACAAGTGGTTTTGGTTCTGTATGGCAGATCAAACTGTTAACCAAGGATAACGAAAAAGTAACACTGGATGCTAGAAATTCCGGCGTTCGTTTCACAGCTCCTGCTGGTATCCTTGACAAAGCTTATGATACCGTAAATGTTAAGAAAGAAGACCTGGATGCTCCTTTCGAAGCTATCGAAGCTTTAGTTGATGCTACTCCTGTTGATGCTGACGATCTCTACAAGAGATTCGTAACCTTCAAGGCTAACGATTCTGAACTTACCGAATTAAGCTTTGCTGTTAACACAAGCAGCGACAAAGTATTCAACTACAATGTAATTGATGACGGTTCTAAGTACAACGATAAGACCAACAGATTTGCTGGTTTAAGCCTGTTAGAAAACACCGTAATCTTCAACGCTCCTGTTGAAGCTGGTGCAATCAACACAGATAAGATTCAGGTTTACACAGTAAACAGCCTGGATTCTGATGCTCTCTACAATGGTTTCGTATTTGATGTTGATGCTGACAGAGCAATCGGTGCAGCATTAATCACCAATAGCATGGGCTTTGCTGGTAAAGCTAACGCTCTGGCTGTTGTAAGAAGCGTATCCGTAGGTCTGAATGCAGCTGGCGATGACTCCGCTAACATCATTAACTTCTTCCAGGCTGGCGAGCTGAAGAGCCTGCCTCAGGCTAATGAAGGTTTCATCGGTGCATATGATTACTCTGACCTGACTGCCGGTGACGTATTCCAGTACACCACCAACGCTGCAGGCGAAATCAATGACCTCGACCTCGTACTCAACATGAACTCTGACCTTGCAAAAGCTAAACTGGTGAAGACTGCTGATGGCACAACTGTTAAATACAGTGTTGGTGTTGTAGCTGACGTTACCGGCGCTTACATCGACCTGGCTACTGGCGAAAGCTATGGTTGGGATCTGGATGACAACGGCACAAACGTTCTGTTTGATACCGCTAAATCTGTAAGCAAAGCAATCAAGGGTTACAGCAGCACAACCTACATCAAGAAGGCTAAGGTTGCTGACAGCAAATATACATCTGATGTATATGTAGTACTTGTTAAGACTGATGACGGTGTTGTTACCGAAGTTGTTACCTACAAGTATGCAAAAGTTGAAGGTGGCATCGCAACAGCTACTGTTGACGCTAACTTCGGCACAGCTGTAGTAGTTGACTAATTAACCTTTAGGTTACTTTTAAGGAGCATGGCAAATGCCATGCTCCTTTTTTGTTGTGTTAACGAATACTACGGGCATAGCCCTTCGTTCCAAAAAGCTTTTAGCTTTGCACATTTAAGCCTTCTCCTTGAGGAGAAGGTGGGCGACATAGTCGCTGGGATGAGGTGAAAAACCGTAGGGAATGACCTGTGTGTCATTCCGCAGTACTTACTACAAAAATAACAGTTTATTTCTCTATAAACTCAAAAAATTATACTGAATCCATGAATTTTCTTTGTTTTCACAGTGTCATATTGACATTTTTTATTTCGTATATTATAATGATATGGTAAAATATTTTTACGATTTTATGCTATCATTTTAACATAGCTATCTTGAGGAGAGGATTGTTTTGGGGAACAAAGTTTTAATCTCTGTTGACTCCACCTGTGATTTGCCAAAAGAACTCTTAAAAGAGCGCAACATCCGGCAAATCCCTTTATATATCACCGTTGGTGAAGAAACTTATTTAGACGGTCTCGAAATCACTCCTGATGAGATTTATGCCCGCTATGAAAAAGAGGGTGTGCTGCCGAAAACCGCGGCTATTTCCATTGGTGATTTTGTGACTCATTTTAAAAATCTTTTGGAAGAAGCTGACCAGATTATACATTTTTCCCTTAGCTCGTGTTTTTCCTGCACCTATCAGAACGCTTGCCTGGCAGCAGAAGAGTTTCCGGGCCGTGTCTTTAATGTTGACACCATGAATTTATCGACCGGTGAGGCTTTAACCATTCTGCATGCACAAGACATGCTGGATGCAGGCGCTACTGCCCAAGAAATTTTAGAAGATGTATCTTTATTTGTAAAGTGCGTAGATGCCTCTTTTGTCATTGAATCATTAGAATTTTTGCATAAGGGTGGCCGTTGCAGTACGGTAGCGGCACTTGGCGCAAACTTATTAAGCATTAAGCCCTGCATTGAAGTCAGAGACGGCAAAATGGATGTGGGTAAAAAATACAGAGGCAAATTTAAGGCGGTTTTAGGAAAATATATTGAAGATTGTCTTGCTATTCCCAATTTAGATACACATCGTGCTGTTATAACCCATGCAGGCTGCGACCCTGAACTTGTGCAGTTTGTTAAAGGTATGGTAGAAAAAGACGGACGCTTTGAAGAACTTCTTCTAACTCGTGCCGGCTGTACCATTTCATCTCACTGCGGTCCTAACACTTTAGGTCTGTTAATGGTTCGCAAGGATGCATTTTAATTTAGTAGATTATAGTAGCCGTGAGCATGCTCATGTGCTGCAATATCAATAAGAAAGGACGGATTTTATGAGTCTGATTGTACAAAAATTCGGCGGCTCTTCTGTTAAAGATGCAGAGCATGTCTTTAATGTGGCCGGAATCATCACCGATACCTATAAAGCCGGTAACCAGGTCATTGTTGTGGTTTCTGCCCAGGGCGACACAACCGACGACCTGATTGCAAAAGCAAAAGAAATCAATCCCTCACCCTCAAAGCGTGAGATGGATATGTTGCTTTCAACCGGCGAACAAATCTCCATTTCATTACTTGCCATGGCCATTGAAAAGCTGGGATTCCCTGTAGTTTCTTTGACAGGCTGGCAGGTAGGTATGCACACTGATTCTAACTATTCGGCGGCCCGCATTCGCAAAATTGAGCAGGAACGTGTGCAAAAGGAATTAGACAAGAAAAACATTGTCATTGTGGCAGGTTTCCAGGGTATCAACCGCTATGACGATATCACAACCCTCGGTCGTGGTGGCTCTGACACCTCTGCTGTGGCTTTGGCAGCTGCGCTTCATGCAGATTTGTGCGAAATCTACACCGATGTAGACGGCGTTTACACCACAGACCCCCGCATTGTTCCCAATGCATCCAAATTAGAAGAAATTACCTTTGACGAAATGTTGGAGCTGGCAAGCCTAGGTGCCAATGTGCTTCACAACCGTTCTGTTGAAATGGGTAAAAAATATAATGTTAATATTTGTGTCCGCTCCAGTTTGACCAAGGCACCGGGCACCATCGTTAAGGAGGTCGTTGATATGGAAAAAATGTTAGTTAGAGGCGTTGCTAAAGACTCTGATGTGGCGCGTATTTCAATTTGCGGTATAGCCGACACACCGGGTAAAGCTTTTAAAATTTTCTCTTTGCTTGCAAAGAAAAACATTAATGTTGATATTATTTTGCAGTCCATTGGTCGTGACAACATGAAGGACATCAGCTTCACCACACCTGAAGACCGTTTAGAAGAAGCACTGCAGATTTTAGAAGAGAACAAAGCTGTCCTTGATTACCAGTCTTTAGACTACACAAAGGATGTTTCAAAGGTATCCATTGTTGGTGCCGGCATGGTTTCTAACCCCGGCGTTGCAGCAAAAATGTTCGAAGCTCTTTATGAAGCACAAATCAACATTCACATGATTGCAACCTCTGAAATTAAAGTTTCTGTTTTGATTGATGCAGGCTGCGAAACAAAAGCTGTTCGTGCCATTCATGATAAGTTCGAATTAGGCTGATTTTTACCATAATAATTTTCAAAGCTTTTCGCCTTGCGAAAAGCTTTGCTTTTATCAAAAAAAATCAATGATAAAAGCAGACGGAGGATAAGGGGAATTATGGCTATGAATTTTAAAAAGTTTAAATATGTCAGCGTGGATGTTTTAATTGGTGAAAAAACCAAGCTGACCGGCGATTTGGTCTCTGAAAGTGCCATTAAAATTGACGGCATGGTTAAAGGGGACATTACCACCACCCGTGAAGTGATTTTAACTGAGAATGCGCAGGTAGAGGGCGATGTTCGTGCAAGCTCGCTGATTGTTGCCGGCAAGCTTTTTGGCAATGCTTTAGCAAGTGACCAGCTTTTGATTAAAGAAACCGGCACCTTAGAGGGCGACATTGAAACCGGCTCATTGGTCATTGAGGAGGGCGGCGTTTTTATGGGTACAAACCGCTCAATTAAAAAAGAGATATCCAATGAGGTTGCTTGTGAAAACGAAGCCTATGACGGCAAGGAGGCGGAAAAATGAGCAATTTAGAATTGATTTTAATAGCTCTTGGTCTTGCCATGGATGCTTTTGCGGTGTCTGTTTCAAATGGCATGGTCATTTCAAATCTGCGCCTGCGGGATGCCCTTAAGTTTGGCGTTTTCTTTGGTGCTTTTCAGGCATTAATGCCCCTGATTGGCTGGGCAGCCGGCCGCATATTCAGTGATTATATCATTGCGTTTGACCACTGGGTTGCCTTTGCTTTGCTTTCCTATATCGGCATTAAGATGATTATGGAGGCGGGGGATGAAGATTCTGCCTCGGGCAGCACCTGCTTTCGTGTTTTATTGATGCTTGCTATTGCTACCAGCATTGACGCTTTGGCAGCCGGCATCACCTTTGCTTTCATGACGGTGAACATCTGGACGAGCATTGCGGTGATTGGCTTGATTACCTTGGTGCTTTCAACGGCCGGTGTGCTTTTAGGCAAACGAATTGGCGAGGCACTTGGGAAGCATGCCCAAATTGGCGGCGGTGTGTTGCTGATTTTAATGGGTATAAAGATTTTAGTTGAGCATATGTTTGCTTAAAAAGAGAAATGGAGCGAATGGCTTCTTAAATAGATTGACAGCTTATAAAGCATAATAAAAGCGACTGCATAATTTTAATGCAGTCGCTTTTTATTTGTAATAATTTTTTATACCAGTTTAGAGAAGGTATCACCTGCCAGCAGGTGAAAGTGGAGATGGAACACAGTTTGACCGGCATTTTCGCCACAGTTGTTCACAATGCGGTAGCCGCTTTCAGCCACGCCCAAATCCTTTGCCAATTTTTTGGCGGTGAGCAAAATGTGGCCAAGCAGGGCCTTATGTGCAGGCTCTGCCTCATTCAAGCAGCAAAGGTGCTCTTTGGGAATGATTAAAACATGAACGGGCGCAGCCGGAGCAATGTCGTAAAAGGCATAAACCAGTTCGTCTTCATAAACCTTTTTAGAGGGGATTTCTCCCTGTAAAATTTTACAAAAAATACAGTCTGTCATTTGTTTTCTCCTTCTGTCAGTTTTTTATAGTTTGCAATAATTTCATCAGCTATGGCATCAATATCATTTTGCACAACTGAAATGGTAACATCCGCTTTTTGATAGTGAACCTCACGCTCATTCATCATGGTCTCAATCTCTAAAAGACCGGCACCTGCAAGACCGGGGCGGCGTGCAACAGAACGACGAGTGTTTTGATACACGCTTGTGCTGTCCGCCTTTAGCCAGAACAAAATGCCGTTTTCCTGCAAAGCGGCCACATTAAAAGCATCCATAACGGTATCACCGCCGGTAGAAATGACAACACCTTGATTTTGCGCCAAAGTCGAAACGGCAAAGCGTTGCGCCCCCTCAAAATACTTTGGGCCTTTCTTTTGCAAAAGCTCATGCACCGGCATTTTTTCGCAACGAAAAATTGCTTCATCAGTATCGCAAAATTCCATTTTCAGTTTTGCGGCAACCCGCCGACCAATGGTTGTTTTGCCAACGCCTGTAAATCCAATTAAAACAATATTTTTCATGTTTTTACACCTCTGTCCGCTGTGGCGGATTTTACTTTCATGCTGCTTTTTGCAGTTTTTTCGGGTGTATGCTAACGATTTATTCTCTTCTGGGAGAAAGCTAAAATAGATAGCGTCAAAAATTTTTCAGAAAGTCAACCTGTTCTTTAACAATTTCCAGCGCAGCCAAAATATCAGCCTCGGTGGTCTGTACCCCCAAACTGAAACGGATAGCACTGTCAATTTCTTTGCGGTCGCAGCCCAGGGCCAACAGAGTGGGGCTGAGTTGTGGTTTGTTAGATGAGCAGGCAGAACCACTGGAAACATAAACCTCTTTTGCCTCTAGGGCGTGGAGCAAGGTTTCGGAACGAATGCCGGGGAAGGTGGCACAAACAATGTGGGGTGCCGGTTTTTGTGTGCCTATAACACGGCAACCGGAAATGGATGCAAGTCCCTCTGAAAGCATTTTGCGCAAATGATTCATTCTTTCAGCGTTTTCCTTAATCTGTGCTTGTGTCATGGCAACAGCCAAGCCAAAGCCTGCAATTGCCGGTGTGTTTTGTGTACCGCTGCGCAAACCGTTTTCCTGACCGCCACCATAGAGGATAGGCTTTACATGAACACCCTTGCGAATCATTAAACCGCCGGTGCCTTTGGGCCCGTTAATCTTATGGCCGCTGACCGAAATCATATCAATTTTAGATTGGCGCATGGAAAGGGGCACTTTGCCCAGAGCCTGCACTGCATCGGTGTGAAACAGAGCAGAGGGATTTTTAGCCTTTGTCAGCGCTGCTAAAGCGCCGATATCCTGCACGCTGCCAATTTCATTGTTAACAGTCATAATGCTGACCAGTGCCGTTTCTTCGGTTAAAAGTGATTTAAAATGCTCTGTGTCAATCATGCCGTCTTTATCAATTTCGGCAAAGCGACAGTCAGCACCCAGGCTCTTTAAATATAAAACAGTTTCCATCACAGAGGGGTGTTCAATTTTTGATGTGATAATCTGCGGCTTGCGGTGCACACGACCCAGCATTGTACCCAAAATAGCCAGATTATTGGCCTCGGTACCGCCGGCGGTAAACACAAAGGTGCCACCGTCAGCATCAAAGGCAGACATCGCACGCTCTCGTGCCTCTTTCATGGCCCGTTCTGCCACCACACCTGCATGATGGAGTGAAGATGGATTGCCAAAGTTATTCTGTTGCATATCTGCCACCAGCGCAATTACCTCATCAAAAGGACGTGTGGTGGCGCTGTTATCTAAATAAATCATAGGGATTCCTCGCTATAGGGGAGTGCAATGGTGAATCGGCTGCCTGCCTCTTCCTCGCTCTTTACCTCAATGTGACCGTTATGCAGCTTAACCGCATCCAAGGCAATGGAAAGACCAAGACCGGAGCCACCGGTTTCACGGGCACGGGCTTTATCAACCCTATAAAAACGGTCAAAGATTTTTTGCACCTCTTCTTTGGGAATGCCGATACCAGTATCACTTACATCAATATAAACATTACCTAAATCGCGGCTGACACTGATGTCTACCTTGCCACCTGGCTCGGTGTATTTAATGCTGTTATCAGCAATGTTATAGATGGCTTCGGTGAGTGTATCCTGTTCAATGGGCAAAATCACCTCGTCATCGGGCTGAATTAAAGTCAATTCGATGTCTTTATTGCGGGCAAGGGGGATGAGCTTTTCATAAATCTCCTGCACAATAGAGCGCACATCGGCATGGATAAATTGCATATTGGCTTGGCTTGAATCCATTTGTGTCATATTCAAAAGCTTTTCAATGATACGGGTGAGTCTTTCCACCTCTTTGTTCATATCGGTCAAAAACTCTTTGATAAATTCAGGATCAGGATTTTCTGTCTGAATTAAAGAATCGGACAAAAGCTTAATGATTGAAAGAGGGGTCTTGAGCTCGTGAGAGGCATTTGAAACAAACACCTTTCGCTTGTCTTCAACCTCTGCCATCCGGTCAATCAGGCTGTTAAAGGCAATGGCAAGCTGCCCAATTTCGTCACGGCTGGTCACCGGCACATGCTGCAGACTATCTTTGGGCATGTTGTTAATAAACTTGGTAAAACGCTCAATGGGCAGGGTTAAAAGGCTGGCCATTGAGGCGCTGAAAATACCAACAAAAACAATAATCAAACCGCCCAGCATAAAAAGAGCGTTTCGAATATGTAAAATGGTATCTTCTGTTGAATCGCCGGACTGAATTAGATAAACCGCACCAATGGTTTGTGCATTTTTAATAATCGGCACAGCGGCATCAATAAACCAGTTGCCGTTTTCTTTATATGCATTTGAGGAGTTTTTTCCGTCAGCCAACAGCGCATCGGTGATAGCAGCGTTAATAAAGGTTTTATCTTTAATGCTGGTTACCTTGTAAGAGTCATACATAACCGTGCTGTCGGTGTTTACCACAATAGCACGGGCATTTTTTTCTAAGGGAAGCTGGGGCAAACGAAGATTAATATATTCATCTGTAAAGTTTTCTGAAATAATGCTGGCAATAATGTTGGCATTGGTTAACACCTCCATCTTTTTGCGGTCAAAAAGATAGGAATAAAGGGTGTTCATGAGAAATGAGCTGAGCACCAACAAAACAACCACAATGATAATCATGTAGGTTGAAACAATTTTCCAGCGAATGTTTAAAAAGGAGATATTAAGCTTCTTTAAAATAATAACCCACTCCCCACTTTGTGTGAATATAAATCGGTTCAGCCGGATTAGGCTCTAACTTTTCACGCAATCTTCTCACATGAACATCCACCGTGCGCACATCACCGGGATAGTCATATCCCCAAACAATATCCAAAAGATTTTCACGGGAATATACCTTGCCGGCATTGCACACAAACAAATCCATCAAATCGAATTCTTTTGCGGTTAAATCAATAGTTTTGTCGCCAATGGAAATGCGGCGCAGGTTATAGTCGAGCTTGACACCGCCGATAGAAACGGTGCTTTCTTTGGTGCGGGTAGCATCGGCAGGGGTCATGCGACGCAAAACCGCTTTAACGCGGGCTTTTAATTCTAAAATGTTAAAGGGTTTGGTTAAATAGTCATCAGCGCCATATTCTAAGCCCAAAATTTTATCCATATCTTCATTTTTGGCAGTGAGCATCACAATGGGAACATTAGAAAATTCGCGCACCTTCTGGCAAACGCTTAAGCCGTCAATTTTCGGCAGCATCAGGTCTAAAATGATTAAATCAATGCTCTTGTCATAAGCCATTTTAATGGCTTCCTCGCCGTCATAGGCGGCTAAAACGGTGTAGCCTTCCTGCTCAAAATTATATTTTATTCCTTTAACTAGCAGTTTTTCATCGTCAACGATTAAGATTTTCATTGACCAAACCCCCTTATTTAATCCAGTATAGACTTGATTTATTGCATGGTTGTGCCGGCTTCTTTTGCCAAGATTTCTGCTTTATCGGTTCTCTCCCAAGGCAGCGCAATATCGGTGCGACCAAAATGACCGTAAGACGCAGTCTGCTTGTAAATGGGACGGCGCAAATCAAGGTCACGGATAATGGCTGCCGGACGCAAATCAAAGTGTTTAGCAACCAAAGCTTCAATGGTTGCTTCGGGTACTTTTGCTGTGCCGAAAGTATCCACACGGACAGATACGGGCTTTGCAACGCCAATGGCATAGGCCAGCTGCAGTTCGCAGCGGTCAGCAAGGCCGGCAGCCACAACATTTTTCGCCACATAGCGAGCGGCATAAGCTGCGCTGCGGTCCACTTTTGTGGGGTCCTTGCCGGAGAAAGCGCCACCGCCATGACGGGCAGAACCACCATATGTATCCACAATGAGCTTGCGGCCGGTGTGACCGGAATCGCCCTGGGGTCCGCCAACAACAAAGCGGCCGGTGGGATTGATATAGAATTTAGTATCTTTTGTTAATAAGTCTGCAGGCAGCACCGGCAGAATTACTTTATCCATCACAGCCCTGTGAAGCTCCTCCTGTGAAACGGTGTCGCTGTGTTGTGTTGAAACAACAACGGTGTCAATGGCCACAGGCTTGTCATTTTCGTCATAGCAAACAGTTACCTGGGATTTGCCGTCGGGACGAATGAAGTCGACCTCGCCGGATTTACGAACGGCAGAAAGCTGCTGTGTCAGTTTGTGCGCAAGGCTGATGGCCAGCGGCATATATTCCGGTGTTTCGTTGCAGGCATAGCCA
>JAFYVH010000020.1 GCA_017549205.1 Clostridia bacterium
AGGGATGGTTGTATCATCCGCCTCACAAACATCGTGACCATAAATGCCAAAAGCCGGCAGACCCTTTTGGGCATGAGCCGCCAAAACGGATGCAAGATAAACCGCTCCCGGTCTTTCTGTGCCGTTACAGCCCCAAACCGCCTTGATTGTCATAGGGTCCATATCAATGGTTTCAGAGCCATAGCACCAGCAGGGAGTCACCGTTAAGGTGATGGCCACATTTTCCTTTTTAAATTTTGCCTCGCAGGCCGCCGCCTCTGCCACACGACCGATGGTCGTATCGGCAATGATAACCTTTACGGCCTCGCCGTTTGAATATTGTAAATTTTGGGTGATTAACCGGGCTGCTGTTTTTGCCATGTTCATAGTTTGTTCTTCTAAAGATTCCCGAACTTTCAGCGAACCTCTTCTGGCATCAATCACCGGTCGTATGCCAATGACGGGATACTCCCCTATATATCTGTTTTTACTCATTTATTTTTCCTCCCCAACTCTGCTTATACTATAATTATATACTTGTCTTTTTTTGAATACTTGTGTTATAATAATAAAAAGTATAACTATTTCCACATCGAGGTACAATATGGCCTATAATGAACTGGAGCAAAGAGGAACTTCTGACTTTCCTGTGGAGTTTTTCCACATTGACGAGCATCATCCCCGATATCACATGTCGGCTCATTGGCACAGCGAAATTGAGTTGGTAAGAGTGCTTGAGGGGCATCTTGAGATTAAGCTGAATAACAATGAATACCTTGCCGGGCCGGGAGATATTGTTTTTGTGAATTCAGAAACACTGCATCAGGCCATTCCCGATGAATGTGTTTATGAATGCATTGTTTTTCACATTAACTTTTTATATAACGACACTTTAAGCTGCCGCTATTTCATCGAAAGCATTTTAAGCGGTGGAAATGTGGTGAACGAATTTCATCCACTTAAAAATGATGAATTTCACAAAGCTGCGGGTGATGCGTTTCACCATTTAAGTTGTCAGTCTTCCGGCTATAAATTTAAAACCATTGCTGCTTTTTACATGCTTTTGGGGATCATTGCCGATGAGCACATGTATCATTCCACGGTAAATGACAAAACCCTTGTGGTGGATAAAAACATTGTTAAATTAAAAAAAGTCCTCTCCTACATGCGAGAGAACTATAACAAAAATATCACCTTGGAGGACATGGCCAAAACGGCCGGCATCTCTTTTAAATATTTTGGCACCTTCTTTAAGAATATGACACGAAAAACGCCGATTGATTATCTCATTGAATACCGCATTGAAAAAGCCTCTCGAAAGCTTTTACATACCGACATGAGCGTAACTGACATTGCCTATTCCTGCGGTTTTAACGACCTGAGCTATTTCATTAAAACCTTTAAAAAAATCAACAAAATTTCTCCGGGAAAATTTCGCAAAAAGCAACCGAAATAAGACCGGTGGATTGATATAAAAAGACTCGCCCAATGTTTTTGGGTGAGTCTTTTTATATGTTTAGGTCGCTGTATAAATTTTTTAAACTTCCATTCATAATATGACATTTTTTTCCATCTTTGTGTGTTACAATAATCATGTATCCGAGCCTATTATATCACTTGACCAATACATATGCGGAGGACAGCTTTGTGGAAATTAAAATATATGTAGATGTTTTGTTTTTCATTAATCTTCTGTTTAATTATCTGCTGCTTTGGATGACCGGCATATTGCTCCGCCAGCATGCAGGAGCCTGCCGACAGCTTTTTTCTGCCGCCTTTGGTGCGCTCTATGCCGTGTGCATCTTCTTTCTGCCTGTGGCCGTGTTTTATGCCCTGCCGGGAAAGCTGCTCATCGGCATGCTTATGGTTTTGCTCACCTATCGTCCCCATTCTCTTTTGGCGTGGCTTAAATGCAGCTGTGTTTTTTTTGCGACTGTGTTTATCTTAGGGGGCATTTCTTTAAGTTTTGTCTTTTTTTACGGTGAGACGGCCCTGCAAGGCATTCTCTATCGTAACGGCGCACTTTACATGAATTTGCCCGTTTCTCTTTTGCTCATTTTATTTGCTCTTTGCTACGGCATCTTAAAGGTTGCCTTTTCACTGGGTGCCAAAATGAATGCCGTGGGTAAGCAAATCATCACCCTGCATGTTGTTTTGGGCGAGCGCATAGTAACGCTGCGGGGCTTTTACGACAGCGGCAACCTGCTGCAAGACCGCCACGGGCGTGGTGTAATGATAACCGAAAAAAAGCGGGTGGTCCCGCTTTTTGAAAGTCAAAAAAATTTAAAAACTTCTCTGGCTCAATTCCATTTTAAAACACTAAAGGGCCACGGCAAACTGCAGGGCTTTTTGCCCGACGCCATGTATCGCGAGGAGGGACGAAGATTAATTCCCGTTGCACCCTGCTATGTGGCCGTCACCGATGAGCCACTAAATTATTATCATAACTGGGACACAATTTTGCCCCACAATTTTGAGGGAGTGGAAAATGATGAATCAAGAACTCAAGCGATTATTTAACCTGATTACCCGGAGGTATTCTGCTATTTTTAAATGGACCTTGGGTGATGATGACCCTGTTTTATATATTGGTGGCAATCAAGTTCTGCCTGCTCCCCTTTCACCCAGTGAAGAAGCCGCCCTTTTAGAACAATTAACCTCCGACGCATCGGAGGTTAAAAAAACGTTAATTGAACGCAATTTGAGGCTGGTTGTTTATGTCGCCCGAAAATTTGAAAACACAGGGGTTTACATTGAAGATTTAATCTCCATCGGCTCCATCGGCCTGATTAAAGCCATTAACACCTTTGATACGGGCAAGAACATCAAGCTGGCAACATATGCCTCACGCTGTATTGAAAACGAAATCCTCATGTATTTGCGCAAAAATCATAACCTTAAAACCGAGGTATCAATCGACGAGCCCTTAAACACCGATTGGGACGGCAACGAGCTACTCCTGTCCGATGTGCTGGGCACCGATACCGATGAGATTTCTCACCGCATTGAAGAAGAAGTTGACCGTCAGCTTTTATATAGTGCCATCAACCGTTTATCCTCAAGAGAGCGACAAATCATGGAATTGCGCTTTGGACTTCGCTCGGGCAACGAAAAAACACAAAAAGAAGTGGCCGACAAGCTGGGCATTTCCCAGTCCTACATCTCAAGACTGGAAAAGCGCATCATCGGCCGACTTAAAATTGAATTTGCCAAATTAATGCAGTGAAACAGTTTTTGCCATAAACGCTACATATTGGTCTATCACATCTAAATCTGTCAAATGGTAAAGCATTCTTGCGCCCACAACATCTTCAATCTCACCCAACATGGGCTGACCGTTTGAATAGAGCAAATCAATACCGGCAAAGTCCAAGGGCAAATGGTCGGTTATGATGCGGACAATGTGCATCTCCTCTCGGGTCAGCGTTTTTTGTTCTGCCCTGCCGCCTAGGCAGTAATTGCTACGAAAATCATCATCCCGCATGCGGAGCATGGCACACACAACCTCACCGCCCACAACATAAACCCGCAAATCGCGACCCAAATCGGCAACCGGCTTTTGCAATAAAAAGTTTTCATGGTCATAGCCCATAAGTTTAGCCGATAAATCAGAAAGACTTTCAATCCACAAAACATCCTGACCACCATGACCGTCACGAGGTTTCATCACCAGAGGGAAACCAAGTTCTGTGCCTATAGCCTCCGCTGTTTTGTGGGTAGCAAGCCGTGTTTTTGGCGTGGGAACACCCAAAGAAGCGGTAAACTGCAGGGTTTTCAGCTTGTCGTTGGCAATCTCTGAAACCCGTGCACTGTTAAAAACACGACACCCCATGGTCTCTAAATGGGTTGAAAAAAATGGTTCGGTTGCCCGCATAATCACAAAGTCGGGCAACTTTTTTATTTCTTTATTTTCATAAGACAAAAAGGAGCGACTGTTTGCTGTGCCCCATACAAAATTTTCATAATAGCAAAGGAACATCTGAATGTTTCGTTTATCACACGCCTGCTGGTAAAAAGAGATGGCATGATGATTTCTCTCTGCTTCTTCGCGAGTGTAAATCAACCAACAAGTCATGTACCTTCACTCCTTTTTTATTCTTCTGCATCTATTGTTTGGGCAATATACTTCATAATCGCTTCTGCAATATCAACACCGGTGCAATCATACAGATTCTTAAAGTGTGCATTGGAATTAACTTCACACAAAATCGGCTCATCATTTTTGCCAAACAAAAGGTCTACCCCTGCAAAATCAAGTCCCAGCTCACGGCACGCCTTAATGGCCATTTCTTTTTGGGCTTCTGTAGGGGTATAAGCCTTCATGCTGCCACCTGCCGTGAGATTAGCACGAAAATCGCCTTTTTCGTTGTAGCGCAGCATGGCGGCAACAACCTGACCTCCCACTACCTGCAAGCGAACATCCCGTCCTGCACTTTCTTTCACAAAAGCCTGCATAATAAAAGGTGCGGCACCCAAGTTCTTCACAATTTCCGCTGCCTCTTTTTGTGAATGAGCCAAAAAAACCTGACTGCCAAAAGAGCCAAAGCACGCCTTAATCACCATAGGCCAACCCAATTGCTCTCCTGCTTTTTCTATAAAGGATAGGTCTGTGTAACCCACGCTATCATAGGTCATGGGTGCACAAATGGTGTCAGGCATGGGGATTTTTCCTGCCAATGCCACATGTGTCAGACTTTTATCGTCACATATGGCAACAGCATGGGCAGAGTTAAACAGCCTTAGGCCCATCTTCTCCAGTGAAAGAGCTAAGCGAATGTCCTTATCCCAAAACAGCGCAAAATCGGGCAGTTCCTCTTTTGTAAAGCCCTTGCCCATAATGTGCAAAAGGTCGCATCCGCTTTTTAGTTCTAAAGCAATTCCCTGCCCCTTTGCTGCCCGAATAAAAAGGGCATAAAGCTCTGAGAATTTATTTGTTTTTAAAAAGTGGTTCACAATTAACCAACCGGTTTTCATAACGATTCTCCATATTCTTTGCTTAATTTTATTGCATTTTCTTATTTACGATTATATTCCCATTCTGGGGCTATGTCAAGTCACCGCCTTGGTTTCGTCTGTAAAAATCACACTTTTGACTCCCCGGCATATAATGTAGGGAACTCGGTTTTAAACCGCAGGTCATGCAAAGGAGTGTGTGATATGGCATTTTCAGACAGAGAGTTGCTGGCAAGACTTGTGCAATGTGAAGCCGGCGGCGAAGGAGATTCGGGCATGCGTGCCGTGGCCAGCGTGGTCATGAATCGTGTTCATGCACCGGGTGGTGAATATGCAAGACTGGGAAGAGGCAGCCTGCGTAATATCATCTTTCAGCCCGACCAGTTTACCTGTGTTAAGGAGGTGGTGGGCGGACAGTATAACCGGCAAAACATTTACAACATGCGTCCCGAGGCCATTCACTATGCCATTGCAGATTGGGCCATCGCAGGCAATCGGTTATCGCCCTTGGGGCAATCCCTTTGGTTTTATAATCCGTTTTCGCCTACCTGCCGACAAAACTTTCCCAGTCAGGTGGGGTATTTTACAACACGAATTGTAGACCATTGCTTTTACAATCCGACAGATGCCTATTTTCAAACCTAACGAATAAAGCAAAATGAAAGGTTATTTTAATTCAGAAAGGACTGTATGCACATGGCAAACGAAACAAGGCCGATGATGAACGATGCAAACGAAGAAAATTGGGGTGCCTACGACAACAACCGTTATGCTGCTTCTGATTTTATGAATTATGATGCCTCCGGCGTTTACCCCTTCCCCATTCCTGACTCAACCTTCAGCAATAATCATGGAAACGACACCGCATCTACACAAAGTGCTTCAGGCAATTTTGGCCCCCAGGAATCCATGGAGGCTGTGGGCAATCCCCAGAACAACGAAGAGGTGTACCAAGGCTCTTTTCAGGCCGTTTTAGCCAACAACTTAGGCTATTATGTGACCATTGATTTTTTAATCGGCACAACAGAAATCACCTCTAAATCCGGCATATTATACGCTGTGGGAAACAATTTTGTGACCCTTTATGAGCCGGACAGCAATCAATACATTGTGTGCGACTTGTTTTCCGTTAAATTTGTCACCTTCTTCCGTTCTGACCCAAGAAGCCAGCAGATGTCATACAATAATTACGGTTATAATCGTAACAGAGGCGGCATGGGACGCCGGTATTAATACATAACCATAAAATAAAGAGGCTGTCTTGTAAGACAGCCTCCTTTTTGCTATTCGCCAATTATTTTAATCAAAACGCGTTTTCTGCGTTTTCCGTCTAATTCATAGTAAAAAATTTGTTCCCAGGGGCCAAAATCCAGCTTGCCGTCTGTGATGGCACAAACCACCTCACGACCCATGATGGTACGCTTTAAGTGGGCATCGCCATTATCTTCATAGCCGTTGTGCCAGTAGCGATCATAAGGCTTTTCAGGGGCAAGACTCTCAAGCCACACCTCGAAATCGTGATGGAGACCCGGCTCATCATCATTGATAAACACGCTGGCCGTAATGTGCATGGCGTTAACAAGCACAAATCCCTCACGAATCCCGCTTTCTGTAATGGCCTTTTGCACATCTTCTGTAATTCGAATAATTTCACGACGGGAGCCTACCTGAAAAAACAGTTCCTTGCGATATGATTTCATGCTATATCCTCCTTTAAGGTAATCACTTGATGGTGCAATCGCTCCCAAGGGTTTTGATTAAACACGCTGCACTGCATTCATCTAACTCAAGTGTGTTTTCGTTTTCGTAAATATCCCACAAATAGTGGGCATCTGAATCGGTTATGAGCCGATATGCCGAAAGTTCAGGCCAACGGGCAAGCACCGCTTCTTTGGTTGTGTTTTTTGATATTTCTAAGGTTCTAAAGCCCAGTTCCTCCGGCACAGCACCTAAATTGGAAATAACGCTGTAGGCATCCTTATCCACATGGGCAGGTATAACCAAGCCACCCAACGCTCGCACCTTTGGCACTGCCTCATAGATGGAGCATCCCGAAGCCGTGGTGAGCAACCTGTCTTCGTAGCCGGTGATTTCGTCCCGCTCGTTCATATAAGCCTGCTGACCAAAAATTTCGGGTCTGTTTTTTATGGGCATGGCAAAGGGCAATAGATATGCCTCAAAGGCCTCTGCCGCTTCAATGGTGGGAAACAGGCAAACAAAATGAGCTTCTTCCGCCGTTTCAAGCTCCATACCCGGCACAACGCAGAGCCCCTGTCCTTTGGCACAAGCCATCACCGCACGAACATTTCCTGCCGAGTTATGGTCGGTGACTGCTATCATGTTAAGACCATTTAAAACAGCCATATTCACAATATTATTAGGAGTCATATCCATATCCCCGCAGGGCGATAGGGCAGAATGGATATGAAAATCACAACGAAACTGCATCAGCTTTGCTGAAAGAGCCGGCAAGCCGCTTCATAGGCCGAAAGCGCCGTCCCTAAAATGTTAATGCCCTGCTCCTGTGCTTTTATTTTTGTTGCCTCATCAATGCCGCGTCCGTCCACCAGCAAAATGCAGGCAGGGTCGGTTAAAGCCGCTACAGCAGCAATGTTCACATTGCCCTGAATGGTGATCCACACCTGACCCTCTTCAACACGGCTCATGGCAAGGCTCAACAAATCACCAATGTAGCAACCGTCTATCTCTTTTTCTAAGTCGCCCTCTGTGATGATTTGCAAATCATTTTTTTCAATAAATTCGCGAACTGTCATTTGACTCACCTTTCATAATACTCCCGGTCATCTGTTTTAAAAGAGCCGGGCATTTCTTCTTCTAAGGCAACCATTTGCCGTGCCAGTTCTCTCACCTTTTCACGCAGTTTATAAATGCAATCGGTTTCGGTTGCAAAACCACGGACAATATCTTCTGCCAGACTCTTGCAGCTGGGCGCCCCACAGGAGCCGCAATCCAGTTGTGGCAGGTTTTCATAAATCTCCTGCATTCTTTCCATTTTCTGCATAGCCACAGAGATGTCATCATCTAAGTTAAGCACATTGCGGTATGTAACCGGGTTATCCCACTTAAGTTCTTCGTTATCAATGGGAATCATCACGGGTTTTTGTCCTTTTTTCATAAGCTCATTGGCCAGTTTTTTAATCTTTGTTTTGGCAACAAAGGTGTTGTCAACCGTGAGAGGACCACCAACGCAACCGCCTGTGCAGGCCAGCGCCTCAATGAAATCGACATCAATCTTTTCATCATCTTCAATTTCTTCTAAAAGTCGCACAACATTATCAATGCCATCAACCGCCACATATTTCTCGCTATCCAGGGCACTTGCCTCACCGCCGGAGGCAGCCCAGCGAACACCTGCAAAAGCACAGGTGGATAAATCCTCTACCTTTTCAATTTTTCCCAAAATCGGCAACAGTTTCAGGTAAACTTCCTTGACGGATAAAACGCCGTCAACCAAAGGCACAGAACTGCCAAGGGGATTGCGCACAGCGGTGGCCTTTGCCGCACAGGGCGAAATGAAGAACACGCCAATTTCAGAGGGTTTAAAACCCGTTTTGCGTACAGCCTCCTGTCGTGCCACCTTTGCCGCTGTTTCCATTGGAGAAATAAGGGGGAGCACATGGTTAATCAAATTGGGAAATCTGACAGAAATCAAACGGACAACCGTGGGACATGCCGAATTAATAACAGGTCGTTTCAGCTTGCCCTCTTCCATCAGTTGCTTGGTGTAAGCCGTGATGGCTTCTGTTGCCTTTGCCACCTCATAAACATCATCAAAGCCTAGATATTTAAGCCCTGTCAAAATCAAGTTAATATCTTTTAAATTGTTAAATTGCCCATAAAGTGTCGGTGCCGGAATGGCCACCTTATAGCGATAGTTAAAAATGTCATCTAACCGCTCTGTAACTGCACTTTTTGCATGGTATGGGCAAACACGGATACATTCACCGCAGTCAATGCACCGCTCTTTAATGATTTTCGCCTTGCCGTCACGCACACGAATTGCTTCTGTGGGGCAGCCCTTAATACAATTGATACAGCCTTTGCATTTATCCCTGTCCAGTCGCACCGAGTGATAATATTTTCTTTCTGTATCGCTCATACACAGCCTCCCTCTGCTGACTTTTTAGTTCAGCTTGATAATCATAGTTACGGTTGTTCCCTTACCCACCTGGGATTCGATGGTCATAGAGTCAGAATATTTTTTCATGTTAGGTAGTCCCATGCCCGCGCCAAAACCCAGCTCTCTTGCTTCGTCAGTCGCAGTTGAAAAACCTTCTTGCATAGCCTTGTCAATATCGGAAATGCCCGGTCCGTTATCTGTGAACACAATGGTGATAGTTTCAGGTGAAATGGCAACATTGGCCTCGCCACCCTTGCCATGAATGATGGTATTAATTTCACCCTCATACATGGAGATAGCTGCTTTTCTGATGGCTTCAGGATACACACCCAGTTGCTTTAACACCTTTTTAATGTTGCTTGAGGCCTGACCGGCGGTGGTGAAATTGTTTCCGTCAATGGTGTAATGCAGATTGATTGTTTTTTCAGCCATATGTTACTCTCCTCTGCCGCCAAGACCATTTTTATACAACTCTCCGCAAGCAATGTACAGGGGGAAATCTGTTGTCATAATGGTGATGCCCATGTCCTCTGCCAGCTCTAAAACCGGTGCCTGTGGCACCTTGCCGCGAACAAAAACAACCGTCTTGATATCCATCATCTCGCAGGTTCGGATGACCTGTGGGTTCACAAGACCGGTCAGTAGCAGCGCCTGATTTTTAACAAAGGCCAAAACATCGCTCATTAAATCGCAGCCACAAGCAGACTGCACCTCTAAATCCTCCCAAGGAGCTTTGGTTAAAACTTTTGCATGTAAAATCTCACTTACTTGTTTCAGTTTCATTGCAATGTTCCTTTCTTTATCATGTTAAACATTTTAAGTCACAACACACAGAAGACAATGGTTTCTGTGCCTTCATTTTACCATGAATGATTTTTTTCGTCAAGAAAAACCATTCCACCATGTCCTATGAAATTACAATTCTATAAAGGTATCATAGTGAAAAAGATATAAATACCGATGCACAACCTTTTGCCCATACATTTTTTCCGCTGCTTCCTTGTAACAATCCAGCTGAATCCGATAATGCTCTTTGAGCTCTTGGGGCGTTTTGCTGCGGTCGGTTTTATAGTCAATAATGCTGATGCCCTCATCCTCAAACAAAACACAGTCCATCATGCCCTGCAGCATAACCTTTCCTTTTACATGGAAAAAGGGCTCTGCATCTGTTTGAATGCCAAAACGAACCTCACGCAACACTTGTTTTGCGGCAGACAGTCGACAACCCAGCTCAGACTGCATAAAAATGAGTACCTTGTGTGCCGGAATGCTCTCGGCTTCTGCTTGTGTTAATATGCCTCTTTTTAGCAGATTGTCTATTTGTTTTGTAACGGACGCAAGACTGTCACAATTTTCAAACTGTAAATGCTCTAAGAAGGTATGTAGCGCCGTGCCCGCTTCTGCCCCTCGCAGTCTCCCGCTGCGCTCCATCAAAAAGATGGGTCTGGGGTAAAGATAAACAGTATCCTCTTCACCACCGCTTTTTCGCTTTAATTCCGTAACGGTTAATTTGGCAGGAAGCTGCCCCTCATCCTGATAGGGATATTGATATTGTAGCATGGCAGGCAGCGAGCCTGTCTCTTTTACCTTTTCTTCTTTCTCATCCTCTGCTATGGGCTCTTCTTCTGTAAACAGAGAATCTGCCTCCAGCCACTCTATGCGAAAACGGCTGCTGTCATTAGATAATTTAAACCTTTCTGCTTCTGCTTTCTTTCGCAACAGTTCTGCATCGGGATGAGCGTAGAGCGCCATAAAAATCCAATCGAGATAGCTTGTAGCTGCGGCTGTGAATGCCACGGAAACCTGCTCACCCTCGGCACCTACAGCAAATTTTTTGATTCTTTCTTCTAAATTATGCCCCGCGCCAAGCATAATAAGCTTTTCTCTGGCTCGGGTCATTGCCACATAGAGAATGCGCATTTCTTCTGACAGTGTCTCTTTTAGCATAGCATGGCGGACAACCTGCTGTGCACCATTATTATAAACAAGACCCAGCTCTGTGTCTATGTATTTGGGACCATAGCCCCATTCGCTGTGAATGAGGACCTTTTCTTTTATATCCAGCATATTGATTCCCCGGTTCATGCCCGCCAGAATCACAACGGGAAATTCTAGGCCCTTACTTTTGTGAATGCTCATAACCCGAACGACATCCTGCTCTTCACCAATGGTGCGGGCGCCGTCATAGTCGCCGCCTATGGACTGATATTCATCAACAAAGCGAATGAAATTATAAAGTCCTTTTAAGCCGGTTTTTTCAAACGCTGCCGCTCTGGTATATAAAAGTCGCAGATTAAGTCGGCGCAGAGCACCGCCTGAAAGGGTTGACTGTGCCTCGTAAAAACCTGTTTCCATGTACAAATACCAAACCAGTTCTGCTGTATCTAAAATGCGGCTTTTTTCTCGATATACGCTTAAAGACGACAAAAATGTTGCAAGCTTTTTGCCCAGGGCATCCTGCTCTTTAGCCCGCTGGCACAAGGCATCAAACAAATCCGTTTTGCGATTTGCAAGGCGAATCTCCGCCAGTTCATCCGTTGACAGAGCATAAAGCTGCGAGCGCAAAACCGATAATAGCGGAATGTCCTGATGGGGATTGTCAATGATTTTGAGTAGTGACATCATCACGGTTATTTCCTGGCTTTGCAAGAAGGAACTGCCTGCATCACTATAGCAAGGGATGCCCCGTTCTGACAAGACTTTACAAAAGATAGCCGCTGTATTTTTCACCGAACGCATTAAAATACAAATATCCCGATAGGTCAGGGGACGCACGCCGTTTTTATCCAGCACCTGATAGCCACTCTCCATCAGTTCTGTAATGCGACCTGCTGCCATAATGGCTTCTGCCTCTATCACATTAAGGGATTCCTCTTCATCGGCCTGTCCCTTTAATTCAGCAAGCCAAAGCTCTGTCTCAAAAGACAAGGGGCGCTCCATCTCAGGATACACCGCGCCGGGATAGAGCATTTCTTCTTCGTTATATTCTATTTCGCCAGTTCCGGCAGACATCACCCGTTTAAAAATAAAGTTAATCGCATCCAGCACATGACTGCGGCTGCGGAAGTTCTGGGAAAGCAAAATTTTGCGTTTGGGTGCATCCGGTTCGTGACCATAGGTTTCTTTTTTCTCACGAAAGAGCTTGGGGTTGGTGTTACGAAAGCCGTAAATGCTCTGCTTCACATCCCCCACCAAAAAGAGACCGCCCTCCTTTTTAATGGCACCAAAGATTGCCTCTTGAAGAGCACTTGTATCCTGATATTCATCAATTAAAATCTCATCATAGCGCTGTTGTTCTGCCAAAGCAACTGCTGTAGGCTGTCCTATGTCATCTACAAACAACCGATGACAACCATGCTCTAAATCGTTATAGTTCAGCAGGTTTTTTGCTGCCTTTTTCTCGTCAAACCGGTCCATGAGTCGTTTCACCAATTCCGAAAGACAGCGCATTAGAGGATGCAACTTTAACAAAATTTCCTTTTGGTCTTGTTCAGACAAGCAAAAAAGCTCCTCACGCATTTTTTTCATGTCCACATTCTTTACACCATCACGCACAGCACGGATACCGTCGCGGTAACGGGGCTGCGCATCTTTGGGAACACGAGGAATGGTATCAAATCCAAAGGCCATAAGTTTTTGGTAAAACGCATCATAATCCGCAGACGAATAAAGGCTGACAAAAGCCTCCCTTTCTGCATAAAGCAACTGGTAAAAGGCCTCGCCTCCGTCATCTTCCTCAGCTAAATAAAGCATGGCATCGTATTTTTCAATGATCCCTTGCACCCGGCATTTACCAATGGATAAAAGCTGCTCTGCATAGGGTGTTTGGGTAAAATCTTCTGCTGTATCAAAGCGACTTGCCGCTTCATCAAGCCACCCTTTAGGGTTTGGCAAGCTCATGGCAAAATCATAGATATGGTTCACTAATTTATAAAAAGGGTCAGGGTTTTTAATATGTAAATAAGCCTCTGTTAAATGAAGAAAATCCTCGGCATAGGTTTCATCGTCATACATGGCCTCTATAACCTCTTCCAAGGCGGCAAGGCGCATCAGTTCATTTTCAGTAGGGTCTGCAATACGAAAATTAGGGTCAAGACCCAATGAATCAAAATTTGCCCGCAAAACCTTATGGCAATAGGCATGAATGGTGGTGATAGGGGCATTGGGAAGCAGTGCAAGTTGACGCAAAAGCAACTGATTTTCAGGCTCTTGCTCCAACTTTTTTGAAAGTGCCGCACCAATTCTCTGCCGCATTTCTGCAGCTGCAGCATTGGTAAAGGTCACCACAAGCAACCGGTCTAAATCCACCGGCTGCTCGCGGTCTGTAATTCTTTCTATAATACGTTCCACCAACACCGCCGTTTTACCGCTGCCGGCTGCTGCTGCAACCAGAATATCTGCCTCGCGTGCATTGATGGCCGCTTGTTGTGATTTTGTCCATTTCGTTTCCATCTGCACCACTCCTAACAGCCTGACATGTTTTCTTTGACTTTAGTATAGCACAGATTTTTTTCACTTACAATCCTTTTTTTAGATTCCCTATCGACCTGACCGGGGCTGAAAAGTTTTACATTGCACGCTGCATTGCTGAACGGGGTCACAGCTTGTCACTTCAATGGATGCCGCCTCGCAATTCATATGTCCGCCGTTATACATGCAGTTTGTAACAGAGCAGGAAACGCCGGAAAGAGGCTTGTCGGTTTTTTTAACCATGGTCATTACTTTCCCTCCTTTTAAACAGATGCTCTTATTGTTATCGAAGGAACTGTTTTTATGCATGTTTTTTAAACCCCCTGTTGCATAAAACAAGCGACAAAAGAAACAATAAGGGATGCAGAAGCAAATATTTCTGCATCCCTTTTTCGCGTCAAAAGAACGGTGCTTTTAATTTCAAACAGAAAGGAAGTTAAAAACATGCCATCGGGGCTACCTAAAAAATATAATCTTTTTACTGCCATCTCTATGGTGGTGGGCATTGTCATTGGCAGCGGTGTGTTTTTCAAGGCCGAAAAAGTGCTTTCCGTCACCGGCGGCGATATTAAGCTGGGGCTGCTTTCCTGGGCCCTTGGCGGTTTAATTATGCTCATTTGCACCTATACCTTTTCTATTTTGGCAGGACGCTATGAATATGTCAGTGGCCTTGTTGATTATGCCGAAACAGCTTTGGGGAAAAACTATGCCTACTATGTGGGTTGGTTTATGAGCCTTATCTATTACCCTTCTTTAGCTGCCACGCTGGCCTGGGTTTCTGCCCGTTACACCTGCCTCTTATTAGGTTTTTCATCCGGTGGGGGCGAGGCTTTGACCCTTACGGCCTTTTTTTTAATTGCCGCCTTTTCTGTTAACACCTTGGCGCCTGTGATTGCCGGCAAAGTGCAAATCACCTCCACGGTCATCAAACTGATTCCTTTGGTTTTAATGGGCATTGTGGGTACTGTGGCAGGGCTAAAAAACGGCATTTTGGCAGAAAATCTTTCCGGTGGCACAATTGCCGCTCACGGCGTAACCGTCTCTTTCCCTGCAGCACTTGCGGCAACGGCTTTTGCCTATGACGGTTGGATTGTTGCAACAAGCATTAATGCAGAGCTCTGCGACGCAAAAAGGAATTTACCCAAAGCCCTTTTGACCGGCTCTTTTGTTGTTATAGTTGCTTATCTTTTATATTATACCGGTCTTTCCGGTGCGCTGCCTAAAGTATATTTTATAGAAAATGGAGAAACCGCCATTCGTTTTGCCTTTGAAGCACTTTTTTCTTCCGTTGGGGGTGTGTTGCTCATTGTGTTTGTGATTATTTCCTGCTTAGGTACTTTAAACGGCATTATGTTAGGCTGCACAAGAAGTCTTTATTCTTTAGCCATTCGCAAAGAGGGTCCCCGCCCCTTTCTTTTTTCCCAGGTTGACGGCGCTACCGGCATACCTGCAAACGCGGGCATTTGGGGATTGTTTATTGCCGTTTGTTGGCTGGTTTATTTCTATGGCGCCTCCTTCGGCAAATGGTTTGGCGATTTCGGCTTTGACATAACCGAGTTGCCTGCCATCACCATGTACGCCCTGTATATTCCCATTTTTTGCGGCATGATGGCAAAAGAAAAACAGCTTGACGGCTTTCGTCGATTCTTAATGCCGATGTTTGCCACCATTAGCTGTTTATTCATTCTTATAACTGCCTGTTATGCCCACAGGGGAGAAATTTTCGCTTATTATCTTGTGGTTTTTCTGCTTATGATTCCTGCATATTTTTTCAATAAAAAGAACCGCAGCGTGTAATGGTTTCATTAAAAATTAAGGTGCTACACAAATATAGGGGCTTATTGTTTCAAAAATGCTGTCACCAACACCGCTTACCTTCTTAATATCCCGCACCACCTTAAAGGGTGTTTGCTCTCTGTAGGCCACAATGCGTTTCGCCAAAACCTCACCAATTTTCGGCAAGTGCATCAGCTCTTCTACGGTGGCGATGTTAATATCAATTTGCTTTTCCGGGGCTATAACATTCTCTACGGCAGAGGTCGTGGCCGATGCCAAGGCGGTTGCAACTGCGTTCCTGTTTGTAGACTCTTCACTTTGCATGTCTTTTTGCAAAAGGCAATAGCCTGCTGCTGTAATCAGCACAATAAAAAGCAAGGTGCAAACAATTTTAATTTTCTTTTTTCGCTCCATGGCCATTCCCCTTTCTGCATGCTGTAAACCATATAAAATCCAATGCTTACAAGCTCTGATTAATAGTCTAACATAAGATTTTTTCAAATGCAAGGCACTGTCTGCCAATCCCTCTAAAATATGTAAATTGCTACAAAATTGTTAAAAAAGTTTTAAAAACACTTGACAAATGTGTCAAACTTCGCTATAATAGTCAGTGTTATGAGATTCATAATCATATTTTTGGAGGATATTCAAATTATGCATATACAAAAGAAGTTGGCGGCGTTTGTGGCTGTTTTAATGCTGCTTTTAGCACTGCCGACAACAACTGCGATTGCAGAAACATTCCCCTGTGTGGGCATTGTTGTTGCCACCGATGTTAATGTGCGGGCAGGCGCCGGCACAGACTACGAGATTTTGTCCCGCGTGAACGCAGGCGTCACTTTAGATGTGTTTGAGCGCATAGGCAACTGGTTTAAAATTGGCATTGGCGATGGTAAAACTGCTTACATATCTGCTGATTTTGTCAGCACTCGCCCTCAGGATGTTGCAGCACGAGGCAATTTCACTGCCGGCAACCGTGTTGTGCAGATTGCAAAGCAATATCTGGGCACGCCTTATGTGTATGGTGGTTCCGGCCCCAGCGGCTTTGACTGCTCCGGTTTCACATCTTTTGTGTACCGTCAGCTTGGTTACAACATTAACCGCGTGGCCAATGACCAGTTGGCAAATGGTGTCCCTGTAAGCAAGAACGAGTTGCGCCCCGGCGATTTGGTTATGTTCAAGCGCCCCGGCAACAGTGCTGTTCACCATGTCGGCATTTATGTGGGTGACGGCATGATGATTCATTCCCCGCAAACCGGCGATGTTGTCAGATATACCAGTATCACTACGGGATATTACGGCAATGTGTATTATGCTGCAAGAAGAATCATTCACTAAAGAAAACGAATTTAAAGAGTGCAAACCAATGGTTTGCACTCTTTTTTTATCTTTTTAAAATTCTTGCATTTATTTTTAATTTTTATAAAAATACAACTATAAAATTATCAGCGTGACAAAATGAAACACAAAAGTTGGATTTTTGTCTTGTATTTTTTGAAAAAGTATGATATGCTTGTACCATGTTGATAAGTGAGATTGTTATAATATCTTAAATACTGCATAAAGGAGAGGCAAAATGAAAGATTTCGGTTTGATTTTAAAAAAACTTCGCAAAGCAAGGGGCTTAAACCAAGAGGAGTTGGCCAATGCATTAGGTGTACGTAAAACCACCATTTCCAACTATGAAACCGGCTATTCCACACCCCCTAGCACCATGATGCGTCAAATTGCCGAATTTTTTAGCGTGAGCACCAGCGAGCTCTTTGGCGAAACTGTCCCCATGCAAGAGCCTTTTGCCACAAATGATGTAACAAGCAAAAATGTGCCGGTTTACGCCTGCCTTGTGGGCTCTCTTGAAAACTCATTACCTTTATACCAGCTGCAGCTCCCCAATGTGCTTATGGGCGAGGGCAATTTCTTTGCTCTGCAAATCGCCGACGACCGAATGGACCGTGCCGGCATGCCCGATGGCAGCATTGCCATTATCCGTTTGCAGGAATTTGCCGATAATGGTGACATTGTTGTCACTTCTGTCGATGGCGATTCGGCCATTATCGCCCGGCTATATCGCTCCGGTGCCAGCGTGACTCTGGTGGCCGAAAGCAGCAACGCTGCATACCACCCTGTGATTGTGAACATCCTGGAACAACCTGTCAAAATTTTTGGCAAAGTCATTAAGGTTTTGCAAAGCATGTAGTCGAAAAGTCCCTGCAAAAAATGTCGAAAATCCACTCTTTTTGCGATTTTTAGCTGTTTACCTGTTGCAAACTTATGCTGTAAAATTAGTTTATAACACCAATTTGCAAAAAGGTGCATTTGACACAAGGACGGAGGGATTTTCGTGCAAGAGGAGACATTTATGCAAAAAGAAACCACCTGCTGCTTCACGGGACATCGCACAATGCCCACTTGCTTGCATGCCATTAAAAAAAACTTAGAAAAAAGCCTTTGCCGTTTGATTGATGAGGGGTTTATTTCCTTTTGCAGTGGCGGTGCTTTGGGTTTTGACATGTTGGCTGCGGAGACCGTTTTGCATCTAAGAAAAAAACACCCCCAAATTAAATTGATTATGATATTGCCCTGCACCGGGCAAGACCGTTTTTGGACCAAAAAACAAAAAGCTGCCTATGCCGCTGTTTTAGCCGCTGCTGACAAAGTGATTTACACCGGCGAGTTGTATCATCGCGGGTGCATGCAAAAACGAAACCGTTGCTTGGTTGATGCTTCTTCCCGTGTGCTGGCCTATTTAGAAAAAGACTCCGGCGGCACAAAATATACCGTTGATTATGCTGAAAATCTGGGTGTTGAAGTTGAAAATCTGTTCCGCCCAAGAAAGTGCCAGCTTTCCTTTTTCTCATAAAATGCTGCTTTTTTGTTTTAGGCAGCCCTAAAATTGTTTAGACCAATCATGGACCCACGAAATGGGGCCATGATTTTTTTACTTTCCATACAAAAATCACCCGCTACAAGATATTCCGCATAAAAAAATCCCTCATTTTGCCACTTTATGTTATCTAAAATTGACTCTTTTTATTGTGGTTTTTTCTCGTTACAAAATTTGCATTAATATAGGTAAATTTATTGACTTTTTTATGGTTTCGCTATATAATATAAGTTGATATATTCTTTTGTTAAAGGGCGTTTCATATGTCGAACGTTAAAAAAATAATTAAAACTGCCGGCTTTATGATTTTGGCAACACTTTTATCAAAAGTTGCCGGCATGGGCCGTGAGATTTTGTTCGCCTCGCTATATGGCACCGGCGGACAGGCCGCTGCTTTTTTAACCGCCTCCCGCATTCCCCTTTTGTTTTTTGACATCACGCTGGGTGCGGCTATCTCCTCCTCCTTTATTCCGGTTTTTAACGAATATTTGGAAAAGGACGAAAAAGAAGAGGCCATGGCTTATGCCAACAGCTTTATTAATGCCATTTTTTTGGTCACAGGTTTTTTGTGCATTTTAGGCATTGTCTTTGCCCGCCCCATTGCCGGATGGATTGGCAGTGGTCTTGCAAGTGCCGAAAAAGAACTGGCTGCACAGCTGGTTATCATTTTGTTCCCCACCATGATTTTAACAGGACTTGCCTATGCTTTAACAGGGCTTTTGCAGTCCTTGGGCGAATTTAATGTGCCGGCTGCCATCAGCTTGGTTTCAAACCTGTTAATGATGCTCTATCTGCTTTTTGCAGGTGACCGTTTTGGCATTCATGGTGTGGCTTGGGCCATGCTGATTGCCTGGGGATTTCAGATTTTGGTGCAGCTGCCGGCATTGCGCAAAAAAAAGTTTCGCTATCGGCCGATTTTGCACTTAAGAAGTGCTAGCATGAAAAAAACCATCATTTTGGCGCTGCCCATCTTAATCAGTTCCTGGGTGCAACCCATTAACTCAACGGTGAATATTTACCTTGCCTCGTTTTTAAACGAAGGCCAGGCAGTTGCCGCCTTAGATTACGCCAACAAGCTTTACATTATTTTTGTAGGCGTGTTAACCTATGCTGTTTCGAACCTGATTTTCCCCTCCATTTCCCGTTTGGCAGCCGGAGACCATCAAGAAGAATTTGCCGCTTTAATCGGCAAAGCCGTTAAAATTGTGCTGGCTGTAATTTTGCCGGTGATGACACTGTTTTTACTCCTCAGAGTTCCCATTGTCCGCTTGGTTTATGAACGGGGCGAATTTGGTGCCCAAAGCACCGCGCTCACAGCCTCTGCCCTGCTATTTTATTCCATGGGCATGGCAGGCTATGCCATGACAGAGATTTTAAATAAAGGATTTTACGCTTTAAAAGATGGCAAAACACCCATGTTTGTTGCCATGGGCGGCATTTTAGTTAACATTTTGCTGAGTTTTCTTTTTGTGAGAGGTTTAGGGTCGGGCTTAGAGGGTCTGGCGTTGGCTGCCTCAATCGCCGCTAATGGTATTGGCATTGTTTTGCTGGTTTTGCTCAACAAGCGCCTGCACATTGTACATATGGGTGATGTCATTAATGCTGCAAAGCTCTTTGCATCGGCAGCGATTATGGGCGCTGTGGTTTACATGGTTTCACACTATTTGATTTTTGACACATCCTTTGTGGGCAAAATGTTGAATTTTATAGTGCCCTCTGTGGTGGGTATTTTTCTCTATATGCTTTTGCTCTTTGTTTTCAAAACAGAAGAGTCGCAAGATTTAATTAAGCTCGTCGGGCGAAAAGAAAGGAAGGTAAGCTGATGCAAAGCAAGATTTTACAAATCTTCGGCAACTTGTTTCACGCGCTTGCTATTTGGTTTGATGCAAGCTTGGCAGGTCGCCTGTTCAACCGCTTTTCTGCCTTTTTGGCAAGGAGTTTTGCCGACAGTTTACCCGGCCGTTTCTTTGTTGCCAAAGGCACTTCATCTGTTTGGAATGAAAGCCTTTTTTATAAGTTGTTGCATCTCCCTGTGAGCCTTTGCAGACTCATTGCAGGCAAAATCGGCGACAGATGGCAGGAGATGGCTAAAAGTAGCTGCATTGTTTGGTTTTTAATGAATTGGAATATTGTGAGCATTCGCATTTATGGTTTTTTGTTCGGCTCTTTTGCTTTGTGCTATGGGGCGCTGCGGATTTGCTTAAGTGGTCCCGACCTTCTTGAAATTGCCATTCTTTCAGCGGTGCTTTTGTTTGCGGTTTTTGCCGTTATCATTAACCGCAGCTTAAAGTCCCTTTTTAAAGGCAGTCGTTTTCTCACTGCCTTTGGCAGCATGTTCTGCCCCATTCGCAAGGATGTTGACAGTAAGCTTTTCATGAAAGACCCCGAATTTTTGCTTCGCCCTCTGGCCGGCATATTGATTGGGATTCTGTTTGCCCTTTTGGCATTTTTCTTTGATGTAAAGCTTTTGCTTTTAGCCCTGGCCGGCTCTTTATTTGTTGCTTTGGTGCTTCGTTCGGTTTTCTTTGGCGTTTTCGTGGTGATTATGGTCGCACCTATTCTGCCAACTATGGTTTTGGCTGCCTGTTGTGTGCTTGTCATCATTTCTTTCTTTTTGCATTTGGCAACTGAAAAGGACATGACCCTGCGCCCTGTTCCTTTAGGCGGCTTTGTTGCTGTTTTTGCACTCACCATGGTGCTGGGCACCCTACTCTCTTTCACATTTATGAAAAGCATGCAAATCCTCTTTTTGCATTTAGCCTTTATTGGTTTTTATTTTGTTGTATTTCAAACTCTGGATACCCCTAAGAAATGGCGCAGCGTGTTGGTTGCCTTTTTATTTGTCTCCGGCCTTGTTGCACTTTATGGCATTTACCAAAACTTTGCAGGCGTTTCATCCACGGCATCCTGGGTGGATAAAGAAATGTTTAATCAAATTAAAACCCGTGTTTATTCCACCTTTGACAATCCCAATGTTTTAGGCGAATACCTTGTTTTAATGATTCCCGTGGCACTTGCCTGCATTTGCCGCAGCCAGACAGACGGTCGCAAAACCATTTATGCTGGTCTTTTGGCATGCTTAGGGCTTTGCATGGTGTTTACCTGGTCAAGAGGTGCCTGGCTGGGCATGATTTTGGCTGTAGCGCTCTTTTTGCTGATTATGGATAAACGCTGGGCTCTTTTAGGGGTTGTGGGGCTTTTACTGTTGCCTGCCCTCCTCGGCTCAAATTCTGCCATTGCCAACCGAATTTTTAGCATTGGTAACACTGCCGACACCTCCACGGCATACCGCGTTTCAATCTGGCGGGCATCTATAACCATGATTCGCGATTTTTGGATTAGCGGCATTGGCCCCGGTTCTGATGCCTTTGCTATGATTTATCCAAAATATGCTTTAGCCGGTGCCAACTTTGCACTGCATTCACACAATTTGTTCTTGCAGCTTTGGGTTGAACTGGGCATTGTTGGTTTTGCTTCGTTCATCGCTTTGATTTTGGCTTTTATGCGCCAAACCTTATCTCTTGCCTGCTATCAAAACCGCGGTCGCTTAACCGGCACAACTTCTATTGCCTTAACTGCCGGTTTGCTTGGCTTTTTGTTGCAGGGTCTTACTGATAACGTTTGGTATAACTATAAAATGGTGCTCCTCTTTTGGATTATTTTAGCTTTTGCTTCTTCAGTAGCAGCACCCGATTTTGACCCATCAAACTGTGAGGAAGGGAGTCGCGTATGAAACACATTGTCCAAGTATTAACCGATACCAATGTTGGCGGTGCCGGAAAATATTTGCTTAACTATTTAAAATATTTTGACTGCAACACCTTTCGTGTAACAGTGATTTTGCCTGAGGGCAGCCGTTTGGCGCCTTACATTCATCTTTTTGATGATGTAACCCTTTTAGAAGCGCCCCACATGGCAGACATGTCCTATAACAAACAGTGTGTCGCTTACTTAAAACGGCTGTTTTTAAAAATTAAGCCTGATGTGTTGCACACCCACGCCTGTCTTTCGGCCCGCATTGCCGGCAAGCAGGCAAAGGTGCCGGTTATTCTGGCAACCCGTCATTGCATTGAGCCTCTGCCCCATGGGTTAAAGGCTCTTGCCATCAGCACCTTAAACAATGCTTTGTGCGATTATTATATCGCTGTTTCCCGGGCGGTGGTCACCAACCTGTTAGAATCCGGCATTAAGCGGAATAAAATTAAACTGGTAAGTAACGGCGTTCAGCCAATTAGTCCTTTACCCCCTGAAGAAATTGCCGCACTTCGTGCAAAATATGGCGTGCAAAATGATGAAACTCTCTTTGGCATTTTTGGTCGGTTAGAAGAGGTGAAAGGTCACAAATATTTTATCAAAGCAGCCAGACAGGTCATAAGGGAAGGCCACAAAGCCAAGTTTATGATTGTGGGCGGGGGTAGTTTAGAATCCTCTCTGCGTGAATTGGTAAATCACTACCACTTGCAAGATTCTGTTATTTTCACGGGCTTTGTTCCTGAGGTTGCCTCTCTTTTAAACATCACTGACATTAATGTCAATGCCTCCGAATCTGAAGCCATGAGCTTGTCGGTTTTAGAGGCCATGAGCCTTTCAAAGCCCTCTATTGCCACAGATGCAGGTGGCAACGCAGAACTTTTGAAAAACGAAGAATCCGGTCTCTTGGTGGGCTATGCTGACAGCGCGTCATTAGCCTCTGCCATGATTCGATTGATGAATAATCCCCACCTGGCCAGTCGTTTGGCCCAAAATGCTTATGAAAAATATAGCAGGCTATACACGGTTGAGACCATGGTGTCTAACTTAGAAAACATTTACAGGGAGGTTTTAGAAAATGTTGATTGATGAAAAAGGTCGTTTGTTTGGCAAGATTAACTTGCTGGATATTTTCTTTGTTCTCATTTTGATTGTGGCACTTTTCGGTGTTTACTTTTTCCTGTCCGGTCATGGTGGCAGTGCTGCTACTATGCCTGTTACCTACACGGTGGAAGTGCAAAAACAAAACCAGGTTTATTTTGACCACATTATCCAGGGAGAGCGTGTAACCGACGGCGTTACAAAAGCCTTCATGGGCACAATTGCCGGGCTGAAAACAGAGCCTGCAAAAGTAGTTACACCGGCAAATGATAAAATCGTTTTGGCACAGCCTGAGGGAAAATTAGACGGCTATATCACCATTAAAGCCGATGCCACTGTTAACTATCCCGATTTAGTTTTAGACGGCGAGACCATTAAAATCGGCAAAGAGGTTGCCCTGCGCTCAGAAAGTGCAGCAATGCGTGGCTACATTGTGGATATCAAATATGATTCTGAACAATTTAGGAGGATGAAATAATGCTGGATAAAAGAGGAAAACTGTTTGGCAAAGTCAGCATTGTGGACATTCTCGTCGTCCTCATTGTGCTCATTATGGCTGTTGGCGGTTTTGCCACCTGGCAGAAAATTAACAACAATGTTGTTTTAACTGAAAACAAAGGTCTGGTTAAAAACAATGCTTTAGACACCTTGGCGGTGACTATGCGCTTTAAAGAAGTGCGCCAGATGACCTTAGACGCTTTAAAAGTTGGTGATGAGGTGTTTATGGAAGACACCGGCAAATATCTGGGTGAGATTGTTTCGGTTACCCCCGAACCCGCTACCCGCCTGATTTATGACATGAACGGAAAAGTCATCGATGCACCCGTGCCGGAGCGCATGGATGTGCTGGTGGTGGTGCATGTACCCGGCAAGCGTCTGCAAAATGGATATTTCACCGCCGATAACATTCAACTGGCTTATGACTCAACCTTTGAAGTTAAAACACCAACTGTTCAGTCAATCCCCTTTATTGAAACCATTAAAACTGTAAGTGAGTGATAAATTGTGGAAACCTCAATCAGCAAATTAAAACATGCAAAACGCATTGTAGTTAAGGTGGGCACTTCCAGTCTCACCTATAGCACAGGGCAAATTCACCTGCGCCAAATTGAGCTTTTGGCCCGTGTTTTATCTGACCTGCGCCACGAGGGACGGGAAGTTGTTCTTGTAACCAGCGGTGCTGTCAGCGTGGGTCGCAGCAAAATTGGTCTTGCAGAAAGGCCGAAAACCCTGCGGGAAAAACAAGCAGCTTCTGCCATTGGTCAAAGTGAACTGATGAGCATTTACAGCAAGCTATTCTCGGAATATGGCTGTGATGTGGCACAGGTTTTGTTAACTAAGAATGTTATTGAAGATGCGCAGCGTAAAGAAAACGCCATCACCACCTTTAACACCCTGCTTGAGTGGGGCGTTGTTCCCATTGTTAATGAAAATGATGCCATTTCCACAGAAGAGCTGCAGTTTGGTGATTTTGGTGATAATGACACCCTCTCTGCCATGGTTGCATCACTCATTGACGCTGATTTATTGATTATTTTATCCGACATCGACGGTTTATACAGCGCCGACCCCCACAAAGACAACCAGGCAAAACTCATTGGTGAAATTGACGAAGTCACAGATGCGCTATTTGAAATTGCAGGAGAAGCCGGTACCAATCGCGGCACCGGCGGCATGGCTACAAAATTAAAAGCTGCTAAAGCCGTTATGTCTTGTGGTATTAACATGGTGATTGCCAACGGCGCACACCCTACTGTGATTTATGATATCTTAGAAGGCAAGCAGGTGGGAACCTTGTTTAAAGGGCAAAAAACTGCTATTGGGGAGTGACGCGTTATGTTGAAAAAAATGGGCCAAGCTGCAAAAGAGGCAGCCTTTTCGCTGATGACAATCAGCACTCAAACAAAATCAAAAGGTCTTTTGGCTGTAGCAGCAGCGCTGCGACAACATGCCGATTTGATTATAAGTGAAAATGAAAAAGATGTCCGTGCTCTCGTCCAAAAAGGTGGCACTAAGGCTTTAATCGACCGGTTGACTCTTACCAAAGAGCGAATCGAAGCCATGGCGCAAGGCGTTGAAAAAGTGGAAAGCCTGCCCGACCCCATCGGCGAGGTTATCGGCATGGCCAAGCGCCCCAACGGTTTGGTCATTGGCACAAAGCGTGTTCCCCTGGGCGTTATTGGCATTATTTATGAGGCGCGTCCCAATGTAACTGTGGATGCGGCGGCCTTATGCCTGAAAACTGCCAACGCCTGTATTTTGCGGGGTGGCAGCGAAGCCCTTAACTCAAACACCGTTTTAGTAAACATTATGAAAGAAGCGCTAGAGGGTGCTGGTTTTCCCAAGGGAAGCTTGCAACTGGTGACTGACACCTCTCGCGAAACTGCCAAAGAGCTGATGCGCCTTTCTGATTATTTAGATGTTTTGATTCCCCGTGGTGGCAAGGGTCTCATCAGCACGGTTGTGGAAAACGCGATGGTACCCGTCATCGAAACCGGCACCGGCAACTGCCATGTTTATATTGAAAAATCGGCAGAACCCATCATGGCAAGGGACATTTTGGTGAATGCTAAAACCGGCCGTCCCGCTGTTTGCAATGCCGCTGAATCCCTGCTGGTTGATGAAGCTGTCTACAAAGACATTCTCCCCATAATTGCAGAGGGTTTAAAGCCCTTTCATGTGGAAATTCGCGGTTGCGAAAAAACCTGTGCTATCATAAAAGACGCTGTACCTGCTACCAGCGAAGATTATTTCACCGAATATAATGACTATATCCTTTCGGTTAAGGTGGTCTCGGGCATCGATGAGGCGATTCACCACATCAATGTTCACGGCACACGGCATTCTGAAGCCATTGTCACCACCTCATACAGCGCTGCCAATCGCTTTTTAGATGAAATCGACGCCGCTGCCGTTTATGTGAATGCCTCTACCCGCTTTACCGACGGTAATGAATTCGGCTATGGTGCCGAAATTGGTATCAGCACACAAAAGCTGCATGCAAGAGGTCCTATGGGGCTTGCGGCTTTGACCTCTACAAAGCATATTATTTACGGCGACGGACAAATCAGATAACAAAAGAGAAAGAATGAGCAACATGATTAAAACTGAGCATTTACGCTATGCCTACCAAATCGGCACACAGGAAAAGGTTAAATTTGTTTTGGATGATATTGACCTTAGCATTAGTCCCGGTGAGTTTGTTGCCGTTTTGGGCCATAATGGCTGCGGCAAGTCCACCCTGGCCAAGCACTTTAACGCTCTGCTTTTACCGGCGGGCGGCACTGTGTATGTGGGCGGCATGGATACAAAAGATGAAGCGCATTACTGGGAATTTCGAAAAAATGTGGGCATGGTGTTTCAAAATCCCGACAACCAGATTGTTGCCACTGTTGTGGAAGAGGATGTGGCCTTTGCCCCTGAAAATTTAGGTGTGCCCTCTGACGAAATTCGCAAAAGGGTTGACGAGGCTCTTAAAACCGTAGATATGTACGAATTGCGTCGCCACGCACCTCACCTTTTGTCTGGCGGTCAAAAACAGCGTGTGGCCATTGCAGGCGCCATTGCCATGGAGCCAAAATGTATTGTGTTTGATGAGCCCACGGCCATGCTGGACCCTAAAGGTCGAAAAGAAGTCATTGACACCATTGTTAAGCTGAAAGAAGAAAAGCATATGACAGTGGTTTTAATCACACACTACATGGAAGAGGCTGTTCGTGCCGACCGTGTGGTTGTGATGGATAAAGGAAAAGTTTTGCGAAACGATGTGCCCCGAAATGTTTTTTCTGATGTTAAGTTTATGAAAAGTCTGGGGCTTGATGTGCCGCAGGTTACGGAGCTTTGCTATCGTCTGGCAAAAGACGGCATAAACATTCGGTCAGATGTTATGACAGTGGCAGAATGTGTTGACGAGCTAATAAAGCTTTTATAAAAATCCTTTATATCTTCAAACGGGAGCAATAAAATGGCAATTGAAATTTCAAATCTGAATTATGTATATATGGCGGGCAGCCCTTTTGAAAAGCATGCGCTGCAAAATGTGAATCTTACTATTTCTGATGGTGAATTTGTGGGAATTATCGGTCATACTGGTTCCGGTAAATCAACCCTGATTCAGCACTTAAACGGCTTGCTTAAGCCCACCTCGGGCACCATTTGCGTTGACGGCGTGGACATCACCGCAAAAGGCGCTGACCTAAAAAAACTGCGTCAAAAGGTTGGCCTTGTTTTTCAATATCCCGAGCACCAGCTCTTTGAAGAAACGGTTTATAAAGACATCGCATACGGCCCGAAAAACATGGGGCTAACACAGGATGAAATTGATGAACGCGTGAGAGAAGCCATGAATTATGTTGGCCTGACAGATAAATATATGAATCGTTCTCCCTTCGAGCTTTCCGGCGGTCAAAAGCGCCGTGTTGCCATTGCAGGTGTACTTGCCATGCGCCCGGATGTTCTGATTTTAGATGAGCCGGCAGCCGGTCTTGACCCATCGGGTCGCGAGGAGATTTTAACCCAGATTAAAGCCCTCTATTTAGCACGGAAAATGACGGTGCTGTTTGTTTCGCATTCTATGGAGGATGTGGCAAGAGCAGCCGGTCGCATCATTGTGATGAACCGGGGCACTGTTGCTATGGACGGCAAACCCTCTGAAATCTTTTCCCATGCTAAAGAACTGCGCAGCATGGGTCTTGATGTGCCTCAAATCACACAGCTTGCCGCCTCTCTTGCCGAGCGTGGCATTCCCATTGACAATAATATCTACACCATAGAGCGTGCCAAAGCCACCATTTTAATGCTCTTGGCACAAAAAGAAAAGGGGGCGAAATAATGCTGAAAGATATCACCTTAGGGCAATATTTCCCCATCGACTCCCCCCTGCATCGTATGGACCCCCGCACAAAAATATTGTCCCTGATTTTATTAATTGTGGCGATTTTTTTGGCAAATAACCCTTGGGCCTATGTTTTAGCGGCAGCTTTCACTTTATTGGTCGTCGCTCTTTCTAAAGTCCCTGTTTCTATGTATTTCAGAGGACTTAAGCCCATTTGGTTTGTCATTATTTTCACCGCGCTTTTAAACATTTTTTTCACCCCGGGTACAAAAATTTATCTCTTCGGCTACAGGACGCCTATGACCTGGGAGGGATTGATTTTAGCCGGCAAGATGGCATTGCGGCTTGTTCTTTTGATTATTTCAAGCTCTGCACTCACCTACACCACCTCGCCTATTTTACTGACAGACGGCATTGAAAAACTGTTAAAACCTCTTGCAAAGTTGGGCTTGCCCACCTTTGAGCTGGCGATGATGATGAGTATTGCCATTCGTTTTATTCCCACATTAATTGAAGAAACCGATAAAATTATGAAAGCACAAAAAGCCCGCGGTGCCGATTTTGAGTCAGGCTCTGTTTTGCACCGTGTAAAAGCCCTGGCACCAATGCTTGTCCCTTTGTTTATCAGTGCTTTTCGTCGTGCTGATGAACTGGCCGTGGCTATGGAAAGTCGCTGCTATCAAGGTGGCGAACATCGCACCCGACTCAATGAAATTCGCTTTCACTTGATTGATGCTTTTGCTGGTCTTTTGATGCTTGCATTTTTTGCAGCAGTGATTATACTGCGAATTATACTGTAAAGAGGGAATGTATGAGCAAAATGAACGCCTATAAACTGCAACTTATGTATGAGGGCACAAATTATGCCGGATGGCAACGACAAAACAACGCTGTTACCGTGCAGGGTGAATTGGAAAAAGCCCTGGCTGTCATTTTACGCACACCGGTTTCATTGGTAGGCGTCAGCCGGACAGATGCAGGCGTTCATGCAGCAAACTTTATTGCTAATTTCCAAATGGAAGGCTCTGCTGATACAAAAAAGCTGTGCCGTGGTGTTAACGCTCTGCTGCCGCCGGATATCCGTGTGATGAATATCACCACCTGTTCGCCGGACTTCAGCGCCCGTTTTGATGCCTTACGAAAAACATATATCTATCGCATTGATACCTCCCCTTGCGGCAATGCTTTTTGTCGCAACTTCACCTGGCACCATCCTGCACCACTGGATGTGGAAAAAATGCAAAAAGCGGCTGCTCACTTTTTGGGCGAGCATGACTTTTCTGCTTTTATGGCCCAGGGCGGCAGTGCCAAAACCTTTACAAGAAACATTATGGAATCAGAAATTACTGAGAATAATCAAATTTTAGAATATCGCATCACGGGAAACGGATTTCTTTACAACATGGTGCGCATCATCGTGGGCACATTGGTTTGGGTTGGTCGTGGCAAAATCGAGCCCGACGCCATCCCCGATTTAATCGCCGCTAAAGACCGCACCCGTGTGGGCATGACAGCACCGGCTAAGGGCCTCATGCTTTGGCAGGCAGAATATGACCACCAAGACATGTAATTTTTAAAAGGAGTGAAAAACATGCGCTCGCCTATGTTTTACAAGCCGAATATTTTCCGCAGAATTTTAATAGCTTTGGGTATTACTGTTGGCGTCCTGGCAATTATTGCTCTGGTTACCTATCTGGGCTTTTTATACCTTGGCTATGTGAATCAGGTAAAAGTCAGCGATGAACCCACCGTAACCCCCCTTGAGTTTAGTTTAGAGCCGGGCGTTTCTTATAAAAATGCGGCAAACGACACTTCCCTTTATTTCTACAGCGCAGAAAATTTAAAAATCTCTGATAAGAATGGACGCCTGGCTGGCGATGTTTCTTTAAAAATGCCTCACCCGACCCTTTCTCTAAGAGGCGAATATGCTTTGTTCTTTGACTTAAACGGACACAGCACCATGACTTTCCGCGGTCATAAAGAGGTCGCCTTTCTTGAGCTGGACGAAAAAATTTTAATGGCCAGCATAAACGATAAGGGCTATGCCCTTTTGGTAACAGAGGGTGACTTGCACAAATGCGCCGTTCGGGTATTTACGCCGGAAGGTGAAGAAATTTTCAAATGGAACTCAGGCAATTTAGCCGTTGTGAGCGCCGATATTTCAAATAATAGCAAGGACATTACCGTTTCGGCCATCAACACAGATGAGGGCAAAATTAAAACCCATATTATTATGTTTAACATCACAAACGAAAAGCCTTTCACAAATGACATTTATGAAGGTTCTCTTTATTCTGTTGTCCGTTATAGCGGCAGCCATACATACTGCATCGGCAGCAGTGACACTCTGATTTATAACAGCTATGGAAAGTGCAGCGGCACAGTGACATATGCTGACCGTGAACTTTTGCAGTATGTTTTAAATGATGATTGTCTTGTTTTTGCCTTTTCCGGTTCAGGCGGCACCACCGGCGCTGTGCGTGAGCTTAAAAGCTACAACCATCGCGGTGATGAACTGGGCAGTTTTGCCTGCCAGCAGGAATTTGACTTTTTAGATGCCCACAAGGGCACCATTGTCATTAACAACGGCAGAACCATTTCTGTTTTAAACAATCGCTGTCATGAACGGCTTCAGCTAAACCTCGGCATTGATTTGCGAGATTTTGTCTTTTTTGGCACAAGCTCTCGTGGCGTGGGCATCACCGCTTCCGGTGCTGTGATTATACTGCTGCATGCCTGATTAAAAGAAAGGATCAACCCCATCATGAATATAGCTGATTTTATCGGAATTATTATCATTGTTTTAATGGCGCTTTGGGGCATGAAAAAGGGTTTGGTGCGTTCTGTTTTCAGTTTGAGCTCTTTGGTTTTATCCCTGATTTTAGCACTGACACTCTATACTCCTGTTTCAAACTTTATGGAAACAAGTGTTGTGGGCGACTATGTGCGCTTAAATGTTTATAAGGTGTTTGATAGCCAAGAGATTGAAACCGAAGACCCAACGGAAGCCGGAGAAGTTCTCAAGCTGCCGCAGTCACTTCAGAACACCTTGACCGACACGGTTAACAAAGCCACCGACACCATTCGTGACACTTTGGCCGAGAACGCCGCAAGCCTTGCTTTAAAGCTTTTAGGCATTTTAATCGTTTTTGTTATGGTGCGAATTATTTTATGGATTTTGCTCAAGCTTTTAGATGCTGTGGCAAAGCTACCGGTCATCCGAAAATTTAACTCCCTTTTAGGTGGTGTTATGGGCATTGCCTATGGCATGCTGATTATTTATATCATTTTAGCCCTGCTCACCTTCACAACCACCTTAAAAACCTTTAACAAGCCCACAGAGCTTGTGCTTGAGTCGAAATATATTTCACAAATGTATAACCAGAACATTTTGCTTAATTTCTTAAAATAAAGACAAAACAGGTGCCATAAAGCATCTGTAACAAGGAGGAGCCTCTTCATGCAAATTGCAATTGACGGTCCCGGCGGTGCCGGAAAAAGCACCCTATCTAAAAAACTGGCAAAACAGTTAGGCTTTGTTTATATCGACACTGGCGCTATGTATCGTGCTGCCGGTCTTGCCTGCCTGCGCAAAGGCATTGACATCCGCAACCAAAAAGACGAGGCTGCAGCTTTGGTGGAAACCGTTTTAATCGATTTGATTCCCGCCGAAGCAGGACAACGCATTATGTTAGATGGCGAGGACATTACCGGTCTCATTCGCACACCTGAGGTTTCAATGGCAGCATCTGATGTTTCTGCCATTCCCGCTGTTCGTCTGCGGCTTGTTGAGTTGCAGCGTGCACTTGCTGCCACCCGCGATGTGATTATGGATGGTCGTGACATCGGCACCTATGTGTTGCCCGACGCCCCCATTAAAATCTTTTTAACAGCAACCCCCGAAGAGCGTGCCAAGCGCCGCTACATAGAACTAACTGAAAAGGGAGAAGCCTGCGATTATGAACAGGTTTTAGCAGAACTTAAAGAGCGGGACCACAACGATTCCACCCGTGCCTTTGCACCCTTAAAGCAGGCTGAAGACAGTGTGCTTGTGGACACCTCATCTCTTAACTTTGAAGAATCCTTTGAGCATCTGCTCTCTATCATAAAGGAAAGGCTTTGATATCATGATGTTTCGTTGTATCCGCTTTGTTGTTAAGTGCTTTATGCACATCATTTTTCGCATACATGTACATAATAAGGAAAATTTACCAATGGAGGGTGCTTGCATTGTGGCATTAAACCACAAAAGCTTATGGGATGCGCCTTTAGTTGTTACCGTTTTGCCCCGTCCTTTATGCTTCATGGCAAAAAAGGAACTGTTTAAAAACCCCATTTTAGCCGGCATTTTGCGCTGGAGTGGCGCTTTTCCTGTTGCTCGCGGCACTTCTGACATAGGCGCAATTAAAACCGCACTCTCTGTTTTAAAGGCAGATAAGGCACTTGCCCTTTTCCCGGAGGGACGGCGTGTTGGGGAAAACGAAGCCCACACAGCCAAAGCCGGTGTTGCTCTGTTTGCCGAAAAAACCGGCGCACCCATTGTACCTGTGGCTTTGGGCGGCAAATACCGCCTTTTTGCAAGGCTTGATGTTTATGTTGGCGAGCCCATTTGGGTTAAGTCTGAAGATGGCAGCAAGCTTTCAGGTGAGCAACTGCAGGAAATCAGCGACAGGCTGATGGCCTTTATTTTGCAAATGGCCGAAACAGGAAAAGGAACAAAGAAGGAGCAAAATGCATGGACATTAGAGTAGCCAAAACAGCCGGTTTTTGCTTTGGCGTTGCCCGGGCTATTGACAGTGCTTATAAATGTGCTGAAGATAAAAACAGGCACTATTGTACCTTAGGCCCCATCATTCACAATGCACATGTGGTTTCTGACCTGCAAAACCGAGGTATTGCTGTTGTGGAATCTTTACAAGAGCTCACACCCGGTGTAACGGTGATTATCCGCACCCATGGCGTTCCTCCCTCGGTCTATCATGAGCTTGAGGCTAAAAACATTTCTTACCTTGATTTAACCTGTCCCTTTGTTAAAAAAATTCATACCATTGTGAAAGAACATCACGAATCAGGGCACCGGATTATCATCATTGGTGACAAAACGCACCCCGAGGTCATTGGCATTAACGGCTGGTGCGATGATTCTGCTTTGATTATAGAAAGTTTGGAGCAAGTCGAAACCCAGGATTTGCCACAAGATAATGTCTGTATTGTGGCGCAAACCACATTTAATAAAAATATTTATAAAAAAATTATATTTTTTTTAAAAAAAACTTGCCAAAGCTCCACTATATTTGATACAATATGTAATGCGACTGATGAAAGACAAGCCGAAGCCCAAACATTAGCCGGTCAGGTTGACGCCATGCTGGTGCTGGGCGGGCAAAACAGTTCTAACACACAAAAGCTTTATCAGATTTGTAAGAGCATTTGCCCCGAGGTTTATTGCGCAGAATCCATTCATGCGCTGGGTGACCTTTCACCCTTTCAGAATAAACGCGTTGGAATTACTGCCGGTGCATCGACACCTGCGGTTATAATAAAGGAGGCTATCAACAAGATGGAAAACCAAGAGAAAGACTTTGCAACACTCTTAGAGGAGTCGCTGAAACCGATTTTTACGGGTGACACTGTAACAGGTACCGTAATTGAGGTTGGCCCCACTGAGGTCATTGTTGACCTGGGTGTAAAACAGGACGGCATCATCCCTGCTTCAGAAATTTCTGATGACCCTGCCCTGACTCCTGAAGATATTGTAAAGGTAGGAGATGAAATTCAGTGTTTCGTCGTCCGTGTTAATGACGTGGAAGGAAAAATTACTCTTTCCAAAAAGAAGCTGGATTCGTACAAAACCTGGGAAGCAATTATTAAGGCTCAGGAAAATGGCGACATTCTGGAAGGAAAGGTAGACAGCGTTGTAAACGGCGGCGTGATTGTTACATATAAGAGCTATCGCGTGTTTGTTCCTGCTTCGCTTGCAAATGACAGATTCCTGACCGACTTAAATGAGTTGGTGGGTAATGTTGTTCCCTTCAAGATTATCGATATTAACGAAAGAAGAAGACGAATTGTCGGTAACATCAAAACTGTTTTAATGGCTCAAAAACAAGAGCTTGAAAAAGCATTTTGGGAAACTGCTGAAGTTGGCAAGAAATACACCGGTATTGTTAAATCCTTAAAGAATTTCGGTGCTTTTGTTGACATCGGTGGCGTTGATGGTTTGGTTCACATTTCTGAACTGAGCTGGTCCAGAATTAAGCATCCCTCTGAAGTTGTTAATGTTGGCGATGCTATTGAAGTTTACATCAAAGACATTGCTGATGACACCAAGAGAATTTCTTTGGGTTACAAAAATCCCTTAGAAAACCCCTGGGAAATTGCAAAAGCTAAATTAAATGTTGATGATGTTGTTAAGGCTAAAATTGTTCGCATGTTGCCCTTTGGCGCATTTGCTGAAATCATGCCCTCAATTGATGGTTTAATTCACATTTCTCAAATTGCTGCTAAACGCATTGAAAAACCCCAGGATGAATTATCCATCGGTCAGGAAGTTGATGTTAAAATTGTTGACATTGACTGGGAAAACAAAAAGATTGCTTTAAGCATTCGCGCTCTGCTCCCCGAAGCTGAAGCTCCGGCCGTTGAAGAAGCGCCTGCTGCAGAAGAAGCACCTGTTGTTGAGGAAGCACCTGCTACAGAAGAGGTTGCTGCTGAGTAAGCATCAAACAAAAATTAATAAAAAGACATGTAACACGCCGGTCTTGTTGTCCGGCGTGTTTTTTTGTCCCATAAAATCAGAAAATGTGCTCTATCCCTTGAAAAGAGATGGTAAATTTGGTATACTTAATTTGTAAATATTAAAAGCAAGGGACGGATGAATATGTTATCAAAAGAATGGGCTGCATTAAAAAACGGCAGTGATATCCGTGGTGTTGCCAGCGAGGGCATTCCCGGAGCATGCGTTAATCTGACAGATCCTGTTGTAGAAGCAATCGCAAAAGGATTTATCCGGTTTTTAGAGGCAGCATATAATAAAAAAGCTATGGATTTAACCATTGCCATTGGTCATGATAGCCGCATTTCTGCCCAGCGCATTAAAAGTGCATGCATTCGGGCTATCACCGGCACCGGTGCCAATGTAATCGACTTTGGTCTTTGCACCACACCGGCTATGTTTATGAGCACCATTGATGAATCCCTGGGTGTGTTTGCATCCATTATGTTAACAGCCAGTCATCTCCCTTTTAACCGCAACGGCATGAAATTTTTCACTCGTGAGGGCGGCTTGGAGGGCAGCCACATTACCGAGATTTTAACTTTTGCACAAGAGGGTGCTGCAATAGAGGCCGGCACGCCGGGCAGCGTTACAACCTTTGATTATCTTTCTCGCTATGCCCAGCATATCGCCGAGATTATACAGCGCGAAACCGGTCTTTCTACCCCCTTTGCCGGCATGAAGATTGCCGTGGATGCCGGTAACGGTGCCGGTGGTTTTTATGCTGAAAAGGTTTTGGCGCCTTTAGGTGCCGATGTGAGCGGCAGTTGCTTTTTAGAGCCGGATGGCACCTTCCCCAACCACATTCCCAACCCCGAGGATAAAGACGCTATGCATGCTATTTCACAGGCCGTTCTCTCCTCTCATTCGGATTTGGGCGTCATTTTTGATACAGATGTTGACCGCGCTGCCATTGTTGACGAAACCGGCCGCGAAATTAATAAAAACAAGCTGATTGCCTTAATTTCAGCCGTGCTCTTTGCAGAAAAGAAAGGCACCGTGGTGACCGACTCTGTCACCTCCACCGGTCTTGCCACTTTCATTACCGAGGAATTAGGTGGCGTGCATCATCGTTTTAAACGAGGTTATAAAAATGTTATTAATGAGGCAAAACGGCTGAATGAAAACGGCACTTACAGCCCTCTGGCCATTGAAACCAGCGGACATGCTGCTCTTTTAGAAAATTACTTTTTAGATGACGGTGCCTACTTAGTTACTAAGCTTTTGATTAAAGCCGTAACCATGCGGGCTGAAGGTCGCAAATTGACAGAGCTCATTGAAAGCTTAAAAGAGCCAAAGCTGGCTGCCGGATACCGCTTAAATCTCACCGGCGCTAATTTTAAAGAGGACGGACAGAAAATTTTAGATGCCTTAGAAAAGGCAGTTGAAAAAACAGAGGGCATGTCCCTTGAAACACCTAACTATGAAGGTGTGCGCGTTAACATGGGCGACGGTTGGTTTTTGCTGCGCCTTTCCCTGCACGACCCGCTGATGCCTCTTGATATGCAATGTGACACCCAGGCATGTTTAGACAGCATGTATGGCTTTTTAAAGAGCTTTTTGAGTGACTTTGATTGCATCGACATCACTTGCTTGCCTTAAAAGATAAAGACGCCCGTCATACTTTTGTGACGGGCGTCTTTCTTTTGGGGAGCATGTATATCAAAAAAACAGATAAAATACCATATTTTCTTTGTTTCGTTCAATTTCCTGTTGAATATTTTTGCATTATAGTGTATAATTAAAAATTGAAAATGATTGGATTTATGGGGAGGTTATTATGGCAGATTGGAAACTGTATACACCTGAGGGAACACAAGATGTGTTACCAAAGCAATGTGCATATAAAGCAGAACTCGAGGCAACCATTGCCAGTGTCTTTGAGCGTTTTGGCTATCATGTGGCTGAAACCCCAATTCTACAGTTTTATGATGCATTTGACACACAAGACGGAAAAATACCCCAAGAAATGATGTATAAATTTTTTGATGCCCAGGGACGCATTTTGGTTTTGCGCCCGGATATCACCACCTGCTTTGCACGGATGATGGCATCAAAGATGGATGACGGCATTTATCCCAAGCGTCTCCATTATTGCGGCAAAGTTTTTCGCTATATTGATGAATTTGCCTCCGGTCAGCGCGAATTTTGTCAGGCAGGCATTGAGCTTTATGGTGCCGATGGTGATGTAGCAGACGCAGAGGTCATCGCCTGCGCTATTGAAGCCCTGCTGGCTGCCGGCTTGGAAAAATTCCAGATTGAAATTGGTCAGGTTGAATTTTATAAAGGCATTATTGCACAAACCGGTTTAACAAACGAAGAATCGGAAATCCTTTGCGGATTCATTGATAAAAAAGATGCTCTTGCCATTAGCGAATTTTTAAAGGGCAAGAAGGTTGACGAAAAGCTGGCCGCATTTTTAGAAGAACTGCCCACTCTCTTTGGCAGCGCTGATATTTTATCCGGTATGGATGCAGCTCTGTTAGGCTCTCGTGCCATGGCAGCTCTCAACAACTTAAAAAATGTTTATGACCTTTTGTGCGCCTATGGTTATGAAGAATATGTTTCCATTGATTTATCTTTGGTGCAGGGCATTAATCGATATACAGGCATTATTTTTAAAGGCATCACCCATGGTATTGGCTTCTCTGTTTGCTCCGGCGGACGATATAACGGTTTGACCGGCGAGTTTGGCAACAGCTTAAGCGCTGTGGGCATGGCTATCGGCACAGACCGATTGCTCACGGTTTTAACCCGTCAGCAAAATGGAAGTGACACTTTGGGGGCTGATTTTTTAGTTTCTGCCACCAACCCGGCTACAGCCTATCAGGTTGTTACCGCCCTGCGTGATAGCGGCTATTGTGCTGAACAGGCTCTTTCTGACGAAACCGGTGATGCGCTGCTGCGCTATGCTGAAGCAAACAACATTCAAGGCATTATCACCGTAGCCAGCGATGGAAAGATTAAAATATATAACATCTCTTTAGACGAAACTCACGAAACTGATTTGGAAACATTTTTGATACATGACGAGGGCTGCAACTGTGATGCCTGCCACGGAAAGGACTGAACAAAATGGATTACATTACAATAGCATTGGCAAAAGGCCGTTTGGCTGACTTAACTGTCGATTTGTTAGAGCAGGCCGGTCTGAATGTCAGCGAAATGCGCGAAAAAAGCAGAAAGCTGATTTTTACCGATGAAGAAAACAAGTTTAAATTCATTTTGGTAAAAGCCAGCGATGTGCCGACTTATGTAGAATATGGCGCTGCCGATATCGGTGTTGTGGGTCGCGATACCCTGCTTGAAGCCGGCAAGGACTTATATGAAGTAATTAATTTAGGTTTTGGTGCCTGCCGCATGGCTGTTGCAGGTCCCAAAGAGTTAGCCGGTCATTTAGATGAAATTCATAACATGCGTGTTGCAACCAAATATACACAAATAGCCAAAAACTACTACCACTTGGTTAAAAAGCAATCGGTAGAAATCATTAAGCTCCACGGCTCCGTTGAGCTGGCACCCTTGGTGGGACTTTCTGAGGTGATTGTGGATATTGTTGAAAGTGGCAAAACTTTAAAAGAAAACGGACTTGAGGTGCTGGAAGAAATTTGCGACCTCTCTGCCCGCTTTGTGGTGAATCGCGTCAGCATGAAAATGGAAGCCCAGCGCATTATGTCTTTGGTGCACACCATTCAGGAATTGCTGAAACAGTGAGGTAAAACATGATTGCAATTTTAAACTATGATGCAGGAAACTTAAAAAGCGTTGAAAAGGCCTTTTTATATTTGGGGCAAGATGTTCAGGTGACCGCTGACCCGAAAATCATTACAAAGGCAGACCATGTGGTTTTGCCCGGTGTGGGCGCCTTTCGTGATGCCATGGACAAACTGAAAAAATCAGGTCTTGTCCCCGTGATTCATGAAATGGTTGATAAAAAAACGCCCTTTTTGGGTATTTGCCTTGGCATGCAGCTTTTATATGATTACAGTGAAGAAGGCGATGCAGAAGGATTGGGTATCTTATCCGGTACTGTACGGCGTTTCCCATCAGATTGCGGATTAAAAATTCCCCAAATCGGTTGGAATCAGCTTGAAATTCAAAAAGAATCTATCCTCTTAAAAGGTTGTGGGGAAGCCCCCTTTGTTTATTTTGTTCATTCTTATTATGTAGATGCGCAGGATAAAAGCACCGTTGCCGCCACCGTTACTTATGGTGCCAAAGCGGATGTTTTGGTAGAAAATGAGCAGATTTTTCTCACCCAGTTTCATCCTGAAAAAAGCGGAAATGTGGGTCTTAAAATGCTGCAGAATTTTGCCGATGTGACCGCCTGATGAGAGTGATTGTGTTAAGTGACACCCACGGTGACACCGATGCCATTGACAGCCTTTTTGCCCGCTGTGGTCGGCCGGACTTGATCATTCATTGTGGCGACATGGACCGGGATTGTGATTATATTGAATTGACAAAACCTGAGGGCGTGCCGCTTTTAGCGGTCTGTGGGAACAACGATTGGCACAGCGACCGACTTGATCACATCGTCACCGCCATTGGAGAGTTTCGTTTTTACATAACTCATGGTCATCAGGAGCGGGTTAAAAGTGACTTACGAGGGGTGCTATATGCCGCCAGGACAAACAACTGTCAGGTTGTGCTTCATGGTCACACCCATCGTCCCGTCGACCGATTAGAAGAGGACATTCGCATTATAAATCCCGGGGCGCTTTCCGGCAAAGACCCGACATATGCGGAAATGATTTTGCAAAAGGATTCTCTTTCTGTTCAAATTGTATCTCTATACGAAAGCAAATAAAAAACGGCAGTTCCATAGAACTGCCGTTTTTATTTGCCCTGTTTTAAATTTCCATTTCTTCAAACGCTGCAATCACGCCGTTATAAATAGCCTGCGCCAGCTTTTGTCTATATTCCTCTGTCATCAGTTTGGCACACTCTTCCGGGTTTGAAATAAAGCCGATTTCCACCAAAGTTGCCGGCATTTGGGTAGAATTAATAACCGCAAGAGTTTTTCCATCCTTCACGCCACGGTCATGTGCACCCGTTTCGTCAAGCAGACTTTCTAACATAATTTCAGAAAGTCGCTCACTGGTCATGCCGTTTGACACACTACCCGCCTCAAGATAGCCATAGGTTTCAATGCCGTTAGCCACATCAGTAATGGTGGAATTTGTGTGAATGCTCACAAAAAGCGAGGTACCTGCATCATTGGCAATGCTACCCACACGAAGATAATCCACATACACATCCTCGTCACGAATCATATGTACTTCAATGTCGTCGGCTTCTAACAATTCCTGCGCCCGAAGTGCAATATCCAAGTTAAAATCTTTTTCCTTTGCAAGAATGGTAACGCCATCTTCTTCATAGGCAACCGCACCGCCATCCATACCACCATGACCAGCATCCAGCGTGACGGACCGGGGCAGCGCCTTGTGAATCGATTTCATGCGCACCTCATTCCCCTGCACATACATTTCAAAATCAGTATTCTTGAGTTCAACGGTAATGGTGCCGCTGGTTTCATCTTCTCCCGGTGTATACAGCATTTTCTTGCCGAAAAAGCCGGTTACATTCTTTTCTGCCGGTTCGTCGGGCAGATTTTCACCGGAAATGGGAATCATGATTTTTGACCCTTTTCGAACGGGTTTTCCCATATCAAGCTTAAACTTAATATAGTCACGACCGCCCTCATATCCATAGGTCACCTCTTTAAACACATCTGTTATCGGCGGATTTAAGGTGGGGTCAATGGTAATGGAGATGTAAATGTTTTTGCCCCTTGACCACACTTCATAGCCTAAATCCTCTGTTAAATCAAAGGCAACACGGGCTGTGGTGGGCTGCTGACCAAATCTGATTTTTTGCAGGTTACCGCTTGCAAAGAGAATAACCTCGGGAATTTTGGTGTAAACACCATCTAAAACATCCACCACAAGCCGGGTGGGCTCTTTTAAAAGAAATGCGTCATATTCCGGGTTTTTGGTGTCTGTCATGATGGTTAAAAGAACATCAGTTTCGCTCTCTTGTTCATAAAGCACCTTAGAAACTGTGACGATTTCACGCTCTTCTTCTGTAATGGAAATGGTATCGGTTGTTGTGTCAAACTCCACTTTCATCCCCAGCTCTTCACCCACAAAGCGTGCAGGTATCATCGTATAATCATTAATGATTTTCGGTGCAATGGGCATGGTTACGGTTTTGCCATTTAAAGTGGCTTTGGTTTTATTAATATACATTTCAAGCTCTGTTTCACCCATGGTTACCGTCACTTTTTGCTTTGTTCCATCCCACGCCACCTTGGCCCCTAAACCATCCTGAAAAACAGCTCGCGCCGGCACCACTGAATAGTCAGAAAAAACAATGGGCGGAATGGCAGGTGTCAGCAGATTGCCGTTTACTTTTAATTTAAACAAATTGCCCTCATAATCATGATACGCACCGTCATAAAAGAATTGGACTTTTTCTGCCCCAACGGTCAACGAACAAAGGAGCATGCACAAAGTCATCATTACAATTAACCATTTTTTCATGTTCAATTTTGTTCCTCCATTCGTTTTAAAAACGCCATATACCCTTCTAAAATCAGGGTTGCCGCTACCGTATCAACAAGATTTTTTCGCTTTTTGCCACGAACATCAAGCTCACTTAAAAAGCCGTGAGCTGCCACAGTTGTCAGCCTCTCATCCCAAAAAACAATTTCCACATCGGTGAGGGCGGCAAGCTCTTTAGCAAAGGCTCTTGCCTTTTCTGCACTGGCACCTTCTGTGTTGTTCATGTTTTTTGGCAGACCAACCACAATACGTTCAACGCCACTCTCTTTTACTAAATCTGCAATCTCTTGCGGTGCCCGGGGTGTCTGTTTCACATTGCCCCAACCCTGTGCAGTTATACATAAGGGGTCAGACATGGCAATGCCGATTCGTGCATCGCCGTAATCAATTCCCATTAATTTCATGGTTTTTCCTCCGCTATGGTTTTCTTTGACTATTCGATAATAGAGCCCGCAATCTCTGCATTTTTTTGCGCAAGATTGCAAAGTGTTGTCTGTTTATCCATCAAAGTCTTTCGAATTTCATCATAGTGCTCATAGACAGCAGCAGTTGCCTCTTCAACATCTTTTGCCGTTAATGTTTCCGCAGAAATGGCTGCACCAATGCCAATGTAATCCATAAAGGCGTCCACCTTGGAATCATAAGAAAGACCAATGGTGGGAACATGAGCATTGGCTGCATAAATCAACGAATGCAAGCGCTCTGCCAGTAAAAGTTCCATACGGCTGATGAGGCCTATCATTTCCTGAGCCGAAACAGCCTGAGGCAAAATGTGCGCTTTGCAAGGTAAAAGCCCTGCAATTCTCTCGGAAATTTCATAATCTTCAGGATATTGCATAGGCAAGAAAACAGGTGTTAAACCCCGTTTTTCGCAAATATTTCCAACCGCTTCTGCCAAATTCTTTTCAAAAGACGCATCACAATCTTTCCACGGACGAACAGAAATACCCAGTAGCTTGTCCTCCGGATTGATGCCCTGTTCATGCATAAGTTTATTAATGACACTCTCGTCGGCAGGACGAATATCCAGGGCGGGATCTGCCGTTACCAAAACCTTTTCTGTATTTACATCCAAAGCTACAAGCTCTTCCATAGAGGCTTGTTCGCGCAGGGTAATGGCAGAAACCTTGTTAAGAGTTTCTTTAACAGCCTTTCGGTTTTTATCCCGCAGAACAGGACCAATGCCGTTTGCATAAAGCATCACACGGGTGCCCAGCTTTAGCGCTGTTTGAATTAAAAACAAATAATAACGCAACGAACGGCTTGAGGTAACATCCTGCAGCAAGCTGCCACCACCACTAATGAACAGTTTTGCCTGCTTCACTGCCTTTTTAATTTTGCAATAGTTATAGCGGTTAATCGATGAAACACCATGTGCTTTTTCAGTTGCTTTCGGATTCTTTGAAAGAACACACAAAGAAAGCTCGGGATTTTCCTGGCGCAAATGCTTCAGCATAGCAGAAAGCAGTGCCTCATCACCGGAATTGCCATAACCATAATAGCCGGAGATGACCACATCCCAAGGCTTGTTCTCCACCGCACTGCAATACATTGCCACATTATCGGCTGCCATTTTGGATACGGAATAATAATTGCAAATGATTTCTCTTGCATAAGCACCCCAACGATCTTTCTGCGCCGCGTCCGCTGAGAGCACGGTTTTAACATCTTCCCACAGCAATTGTGGTGTTGATTGTACCAAACCGCGACAGCAGAAATTGGTGTCAATGCCTGTTTGCAGCTTACTTTCATCAAAAATGCCTAAATACCCTTCATTACCTGCCACAATCACGGGTTTAGCGCAAGACATAGCCTCTAAGGCAGAGCGGGAAACGCCCACAAATAAGTCAGACATGGCTGCAAAATGCTGAATGTCTGTTCTTCCGCCGGTTAAAACAACCATACGGCGACCGATTTTGTTATTAACCTCTTCGGCTAAAGCTTTGAGCTTGTCAAACACATTGCCGCTGCCCACAATCACAATTTCTGTGCCGGGAAAAGCCTCATCAATCAAGGGTGCAATCTCTGTCAGGTGAAATGCCACCAGTGCCCTGTCTTCATCCATGCGACTGATATATACAATCTTGCGGCTCTCCTTTTGCAAAGAAAACTCTTCTAAAACAGAGAAGAAATCTGTGGTTTCAGAGAATTTATTTGTGTCAATACCGTTAATGGTGACATAAATGTCGTTGGGGTCTGTTCCATAATTATCCATGAGGTAGGTTTTAATGTCTTCACTGACGGACATAACTTTTTCGCCCCAGTTGGATAGGTATTTAAACCCATGATCCGTGCGGAACACCCAATGGGCTGTGGTGACAAAAGTAAAATTCATAAAGGGATGCAAGAGACCGCATAAAAAGGCGGGAATGCGTCCATGAGCGTGCACCAGGTCAATCTTTTCTTTTTTTATAATGCGTGTGAGGGCAGCAAGTGAGGTCAGCACCTTGTCAGGACGCTTTGTATGCATAGGCACTTTATAATGCTTAATACCGGCTGCTTTAAGGGGAGCTTCATAAACGCCGCCGCTGGAAGCGACAACCACCTGAAAACCCTGACGGGCAAGCTCAAGACTCAGTTCAAGCACATGGGTTTCGGCACCGCCAATTTCAAGACCCATCAGCGTCATTAAAATCTTTTTATCCTTAATGTCCATAGGGCTTTGCTCCTTTCAAAATGCGAAGGGTTACACCTTAGTCAATGTCATATTTTCACAAAACATGAAAATTCATACAAATACCATCTGTCATAAGTATACAATTCCATTTTGATTATACAATACTATTCCCCTTTTTTCAATCTTTTCCCCTCCTTTGTAACAAAATCTTAAATATGCTTTCATTTCGTTGACACAAAACTGTGGAAAATTTACCTGCATGACATAAAAAAAGGATTGCAAAACAGAGTTTTTGCAATCCTTTTCATTTAACCTTATTAAATCTTACCGCAAAACGCGAACACGCAAAACGCCATCAATAGCATTCAGCTTTTCTTCAATGTCGCCTGCGATGTCACCATCAATATCCATAATGGTGTAAGCCGCTTCTTTTTTATTCTTATTTGTCATGTTTAAAATGTTCAACTGCTTTTCAGCAAAGAGCGCTGAAAATTGACTCAGCATGGTGGGAACATTTTTATGCAAAATGGTGATGCGGACAGCACCCTCGCGTTCAGCATAACAAGCGGGGAAATTCACAGAATTAGTGATGTTACCATTTTCTAAATAATCCACCAGCTCTTGTGCTGCCATCTCGGCACAGTTTTCTTCTGATTCAGGAGTGGAAGCACCTAAATGGGGGATGATAACGGTGTTTTCCATAGACAAAACAGCTTCATCAGGGAAATCGGTTACATAGCAGGCAACCTTCTTCTCTTCAATAGCTGTTGCCAGATGTGCTGCATTCACCAAACCGCCACGGGAAAAGTTCAAAATGCGAACCCCGTCTTTCATCAGCTTTAAGGTGTCTGAATTAATCATGTCCTTGGTGGAATCATTAAGGGGAACATGCAAGGTGATATAATCACAACTTGCAAAAACCTCATTCATGTCCTTTGCCTTTTGAATGCTGCGGGACAGGTGCCAAGCTGAATCAATGGTCAGGTAGGGGTCATAGCCAATAACATCCATGCCCAAATTGTGTGCTGCATTGGCAACCATAACACCAATGGCACCCAAACCGATAACGCCCAGCTTTTTACCTTTAATTTCAGGACCGGCAAACTGACCTTTGCCCTTTTCAACCAGCTTGGGAATGTCCGCACCCTTGCCGATTAAGGTTTTGGCCCATTCAATACCGCCTACAACATTACGGCTGGCAAGCAACAGACCGGTGATAACCAATTCTTTAACAGCATTGGCGTTGGCACCCGGTGTGTTAAATACCACGATTCCCTTTTCTGTGCACGCATCAATGGGAATGTTATTCACGCCGGCGCCGGCACGGGCTACCGCCTTTAAATTTTCAGGCAGTGCCATATCATGCATTGAAAAGCTGCGCAGAATGATGCCGTCGGGATTTTCGCAGGTGTCAGACACCTGATAGGCATCCGGGCTGAACTTGTCAAGACCCTGGGGCGCAATTTTGTTAAGTGTTAATATCTCAAACATAAGTTACCCTCTGCTTTCAATTATTTTTTTCAAATTCTTTCATGAATGCCACAAGCTTTTCTACACCTTCAACAGGCATAGCGTTATAGATGCTGGCACGCATACCGCCAACGGTGCGGTGACCCTTTAAGTTCACAAAGCCTGCTGCTTTTGCTTCTTTGATGAACTTAGCATTCAGCTCGTCAGAATCGGTGACAAACGGCACATTCATTAAAGAACGGTCTTTTGCTACAACGGTTCCGTGGAACATAGATGAGCTGTCAAGATAATCATATAAAATCTTGGCTTTTTTCAGGTTTATTTCATGCATCGCATCAATGCCGCCCAAAGCTTCAAGCCATTCAAGCACCAGCTTGCAGATGTAAATGCCATAGGTCGGCGGTGTGTTATACATTGAGCCGTTGTCTGCATGAATCTGATAATTAAACATGGTGGGTGTACCCTCTTTGGAGAAGCCCAAAAGGTCTTCACGGATAATCACAACCGTCACACCGGCAGGGCCCATGTTTTTCTGTGCGCCTGCATAAAGCATGCCAAACTTTGACACATCAATAGGCTGTGACAAAATGTTGGATGAAATATCAGCCACTAAAGGCACATTGCCGGTATCGGGCAGTTCTGTGTAGCGTGTGCCGTAAATGGTGTTATTAAATGTGATGTGAAAATAGTCTGCATCGGGGGTAAAGGTACTGGGGTCAAGCTCAGGAATGTAAGAAAAGGTCTTATCAGCAGAGCTTGCAACACGATTAACTGTGCCATATTTCTCTGCTTCTTGAGCTGCTTTTTTAGACCACTGACCTGTGATGACATAGTCTGCCTTGCCTGTTCTCATTAAATTCAGGGGAATCATAGCGAACTGGCTTGAGGCTCCACCCTGCAAAAACAAAACTTTGTAATTTGTGGGGATGTTCATCAATTTACGCAGAAGTGACTCTGCGCCTTGAATAATTGCTTCATAATCTGATGATCGATGACTCATCTCCATAACTGACATGCCGCTGCCGGCACAGTTAAGCATTTCTGCTGCTGCTTTTTCCAAGACTGCTTCCGGCAACATAGAAGGACCTGCCGAAAAATTGTACACTCTACTCATTGTGACAACCTCCACTTAATAAAATATTGAATTAATTATATTATAACACTGCCCAAAAGTCAAGGGATTTTTGCCCTTATTGTGAGAAATGCACAGATTTATCTGATTTTTTTCAAAGATATTTTTTTCTGAAAAAATACAAATTTTTCTTCCCTTTTATAACATTTTATGTTACAATGAAAAAAAGGCACACAAATGCCCGGTAGCCATCTACCGAATCCATTAGGATTTTGACGAACTAAAGGAGGTGTAAAGAATGGCTTACAAAATTACAGATGAATGCATCAGCTGTGGTGCTTGCGAGGATCAGTGCCCCGTTAGCTGCATCAGCGCCGGTGACGCTATCTACACAATCGATGCTGACAGCTGCATCGATTGCGGTAACTGCGCCGCTGCTTGCCCTGTAGGTGCTCCTCAGGCTGAGTAATGATGTTACATATGAAAAAGGATTGTTGCAGATTTTGCACAATCCTTTTTTATTTATCAGGCTTTTGGCTGTCTTTTGCTTTTTTACCACATTTTGTGCCTTGCACACCCCTTTTTTCTTTTGTATAATAATGATACAGGTAAATTTAATGAATTGAGGGATTAACATGAAAAAGAGGTCACCAAAAAAGACCGCCGGAACCATGCATAAAACAGCCCGTTTTGTCGTTTGCTACGGTACTTTGGCTGCGCTTTTTGTGTTGCTCTGCGGTTTTTTGCCGCCCCGAAGCTCTTTTTTGGCCATTTCCATTGGTAAAACGGCTGTGAGTATGTTCGCCCTCTCTGTCATTGGCGGATTGCTGATAGATGTGATTGCCATGCGGATGGGTCAGCGGCAATAGACAAAAGATGATTTTGCACAAAACAAAGACTGCAGAATTGGCTTTGATGCCTTTTTCTGCAGTCTTTTTATGTTTTCTTTAGAGTTTACTCCAAAACATACACACGGGCGGTTCTCCGTCCAAATTTGTAACATTCTGAAGTTGTGTTATAAAACAGGTCAATCCGATTGCCCTTAATGGCGCCACCGGTATCGCCGGCAACAGCATAGCCATAAACCCAGGCACCATCGGGAGATTCAATATAAAGCTTAGAGCCTAAGGGAATCACACGGGGGTCAACGGCAATAACTCCGTAATTAGCCGGACGACCGGAAGCCGTGCGGTTACCCACATTGTAGCTATAGGCTGTGGCTGTGCAATCAATCACCTTTTTAACCTTGAGTTCAGAGGTGGAAGCTGTCACAATTTTATTGCCCTGAACGCCTTCTTCCACAACAGCATCAACAGGCGCTACCAAAATGGTTTCAGAAACTGCCTCACGACCAATTTCTTCACCATCTTTTGTGGTGACCTTATAGGTTACCTCGCAGGTACCATCCTTACCCTCGGTGATGGGCACCGAATGGTTTGCAAATTTATCATAGTTCGGAATAACGATTGTGTTATAAGGCTTGGTTTCAACGCGCTTTTCTTCCGTCACCTTCACACGATAAATCCGTGCATTCATAGCATCTTTTACAGGGGTATCCGGCCAGGGCAGCATCTCGTCATGTTCGCCCACAGTCACGCCACATTCTGCCAGCGCATCGGCTAAAATTGGCTCGCAACTGTAAATATCACGGGTAACACCATCAACTGTTAAAACAATTTTTTTAGCTCGCTCAACCACAATGGTTGCGTTGTTTCGCAAGAACGAATGAAGCGGTGCCGAAATTCTGTCACCCGCATTTAAAACAATGCCTTGCTCTGCCAAAAATTCTTCTACATAAACGCGGCTGGTGGTTACCTGTCGGTTTTCTTCTCCAATAACCAATGTAACATCTTTTGTCACAACAAAGCCGAAAAGCATCGAGGTAACAGCCATTAAAATAACCAATGTACTGAAAGTCACCAATATGTTACGCTTTGAAATTAACTTTTTGAGTGTCTGATTATGCAACACGATATCCACACATCCTTTCTGTTTCAGCATATGAAAAACCATCGTAAATAATCACAAAAATATAACGCATTTGTTACAAAATTGTTTCATTTTCAAAAACGCAGGGACTATTATAAAACATTTTCAGTCAAAAGTCAAACAATTTTATTATTTTAAGCAGAAAACATTCATGTGTTTTCCCGATAATTTGTTGCAAAAGCATGTCAAAATCCCTATGCCCAGTAGTTTATCGCTATTTTTGTAAAAATATACCATTTTTATGTGTTTTTTTCGTTTTTTGCTTTGATTTCATTGACCGATAGCTGTTTTTATGATAAAATACAGATAGTTTAACAGGTTATTTTTACATGCAAATAAATGTAATTTTTAAAGGAGGCAACACCATGGCTATCACCCTGATTTTTGGTGAATCCGGCACAGGTAAAAGTGAATATTGTCAAAATACCATGCTCGCATTACACGGTCAGGGCGTTAAAACCATAATGATTGTTCCCGAACAGTTTGCCCACTCTGCTGAGGCCCTTTTAATTAAGCGAAACGGCTTTATAACCGAGGGCTTTGAGGCCACATCTTTTAAGCGGTTAGCTCACAGGGTGCTTCAAAAAAACGGTATATTAAAAGGAAGCATTACAACCATTGGCAAAAGCATGCTGCTGGCCAAGGTTGTTTTGAGCCTTTCCAAAGACTTAAAATTATACCGTGAGGCTGCCCTTAGACCCGGTTTCGTGGAGGCAACACTCTCCTTTATTGCCGATTGCAAGCGCTCTTCTGTCACGCCGGAACAGTTGCAGACGGCAGCAGATGAAAAAAACGCCCATCTCTCTATGAAAATCTCTGAACTTTCTTCTATTTATAAAGCCTACCAAACAGCATTAGACACCGGGTATACCGACGGCGATGACTATGTGACCATGCTGGCACAAAACGACGAGCTGACTGCCCTTTTTCGCGGTGTTCACATTTTTGTCGATGAATTTGTTTGGTTCAGCGGGGCCGAGTTTGATTGTCTGCGCGCCCTTGCAAAAGCTGGTGCAGAGCTTTATGTCACATTGGGAACTGCCACAGCTGACAAAGGCGGCATTTTTGAGCCGGTTTCAAGGACAGCACATCAGCTGATGAACATGGCCAAAACCATTGGTGTTCCCCTTGCTACCCCCATATATTTAACAGAAAAACATCGTTTTGCCGAAAGTCCCGAACTGGCACATTTTGAGGCTGAATATCACCATTATCCACCCAAGGCATACCCGCACGAAACAAAAAACCTTTCCTTATATATAGCACCTGATTTATACACCGAGGTGCAGGCTTTGGCTGCTGCCATTTGTCAAACCGTTCAAAAGCACGGACTTCATTACCGTGACATTGCCATTATTGCCGGGGATGTTTCTGTGTATGAAGATTTGATTAAAACCGTTTTCCCCGTGTATGACATTCCTGTTTTTATAGACCAAAAAAGGCCGCTTTTGTCTCACCCCATCATTGTGATGCTTGCTTCCCTTTTGGATATCATAGTAGACGGTTTGGAAACAGAGAGCCTTTTGGCCTATTGCAAAACCGGTTACAGCGGTCTTTCTTTAGAAGAAACAGACCTTTTGGAAAACTTTGCATTGGCAGGTCGCTTAAAACAAAAGGACTGGCTTAATGACAGTCGCTTTTTAAAGCGGGCTGATTCTGTTTTTTATCAGACCGAAAATGTTGACGAATCCCATGCCCAAGAGGCTACACGGCTCCTTATCTTGCGGGATCGCCTCATGACACCCATTCAAAACCTGCAAGTGGCTTTGTCACAGAGCAAGCAGGTTGCCCACCGCGCCGCTACAATCTTTTCCTTTTTAGAAGAAATAAAGCTCTGTCAAACTGTGCAGACAGAAATTGACTTTTTAAAGGCAGAGGGCAATTTGCAACAGGCCAAAGAGCATGGCGAAATTTATAATTTACTCATCACCCTGTTGGACGAGTTGGTCCTTTGCCTTGGCGAAGAGCAAATCGGCCTTGAGCGTCTGCGCTCTATTTTGCTTGTCGGCTTGGCCCAATGTGAAATGTCTATCATCCCCCCAGCATGCGACCAGGTCTTTTTCGGGAATACGACACGCTCTTTGGTTAAAAATGTGAAAGCGCTTTTTATTATAGGTGCCAAAGACAATGCCTTTCCTGCTCCTCCTATAAAGGAAGGGATTTTAAAAGATGACGAACGCCGCTTTTTAGAAGATATGGGCATTGTTTTGGGGCCCGATGCCAAAAAGGTGGCTTTTTACAATCAATATCAAGTTTATAACACCTTAAATATCAGCCACAATTTTATGTATGTCAGCTATGCCGTTGCCGACCATGAGGGAAAGGGTCTGCGTCCCTCTCCGCTGATTGACCGTTTGAGAAAGCTTTTTCCCCAATTAACCGAAAGGGATAACCTTTCAGAGCCTCCCGCACCGGAGCAAGTAATTGCCGGCAAGGCTTCGGCATGGCAATATATGCTGGAGCATTTTAAAGAAGAAACACCTGCCGTTTTGGCTCTGAAGACCTTTTTTGAAAAAGATGAAGATTATGGTGAGTTCTACTGCGCTCTCCTGCGCCATTGTCGTTACACAAACGAGGCGCAAAATCTTTCGCCTGCTATTGCCCAGGCTCTTTACGGAACAAATCTGCGGGGCAGTGTGAGCCAATTAGAGCGATTCAGCAACTGTCCTTTTTCATATTTTATGCAATATGGACTCCGGGCAAAAGAACGCAAAATTTTAAAAATTGATGCACCTGATGTGGGCAGTCTGTTGCACAAATTGGTTGAAATTGCCTCCCTTGAACTTCAAAAGCAAGGGCAGGGCTTTGCCGATTTAACCGAAAAAACTGCAGTGCAACTGGCTGAAAAAGCGGTGGATGAATTATTTACCGACGTTTTTATTAAGGAACTATACTCTCAAAATCGATTGGCAGCACTCATTGGTCAGCTGAAATCCTCACTTGCAAAAATGCTGATGGTGCTCTCGACCCATGTTAAGAGAGGTGAATTTGAACCCTGTGCCTTTGAGGTGGCTTTTGACAAAAATGGCGAGCTACCCCCTGTCACCATCCCCTTGCCCTCAGGTGAAACCATAACCTTAATCGGTCGCATTGACCGCATTGACACATTAAAGCAAAATGCCACAGTTTATATTAAAATTATCGATTACAAAACCGGCAGCAAAACCTTTAGCTTAAGTGACATTTACAATCGTCTCTCTTTGCAGCTTGCTGTTTATCTCATCGCTGCAGAGCAAGGAGGCAGCAATTTGTTTGGTACAAAGCCCGCCCCTGCAGGCATGTTTTATTTCCGCTTGGCCGACCAGACGGTTGATGCAAGTCAAAATGCTGAAGACGCCATGCTGAAGCAATTTAAAATGAGTGGTCTTTTGCTTAAAGATGCTGATATCGTTCGCGCTATGGATAAAGGCATTTCAGGCTATTCGGCCATTATCCCCGCTCACATGAAGCAAGATGGAACCCTTTCAGAAAAAAGCGGCAGTTATGCCACCATGGAGCAATTTGACAAGCTAAAAGACTATGTTAAGAAAACGGCAGGCAAAATTGGTGCTGAAATCTTAAAAGGCACCTCTTCCATTTATCCTTGCAAAAGCAATCAGGCTCTGCCCTGCCGCTATTGTAAATACCACGCCGTTTGCTCTTTTGACCCTGAAAAAGATGACTATCGGATTGCACATCCTTTAAAGGACGAATTTATCTGGTCAGAGCTTGAAAACCATTTAGAGTTCTAATCTCTTCTTCATTGACACAGGAGAAAAAATTTGCTATAATAGGCAGAGTGAGGAGAATGACTATGATTTTAACCATTGACATTGGTAATACAAATATTGTTTTAGGCGGTTTTATCCGGCATGAGTTACAGTTTACAGCCCGCATTGCCACCAACGCCTTCATCACGGAAGATGAATATGCCGCTAAAATTCAAAGCGTTTTAGTGCTCCATCAGGTGACAGACGCCATAGAGGGCGCCATCATTTCCTCGGTTGTGCCCCCGTTAAACACCGTGATGAAAAAAGCACTGCGCATTGTGTGTGGCGTCGAGGCACTTTTGGTAGAGCCGGGCATTAAAACCGGGGTTAACCTGTTGTTTGATAACCCTGCCGCAACCGGCGCTGACCTGATTTGCGCCTGTGCTGCCGCCAAACAATTATATTGTTCCCCTGCTTTAATTATTGACATTGGCACAGCCACCAAAATTTTACTCATTAATAAAGATGGTGCATTAATTGGTGCATCGATTATCCCCGGCGTTGAAATCGGCTTAAAGGCACTGGCCTCCGGCACGGCACAACTGCCGCAAATCAGTTTAGAGGCACCGCCCTCTGTCATCGGCAAAAACACCATCGACTGCATGCGCTCCGGCGTTGTGTTTGGTAACGCCTCTCTTTTAGACGGCATGATTGACCGCTTTAATGAGGAAATGGGCGAAGAGCTCCCTGTGATTGCAACAGGCGGTTTGGCCCCCACTATCATTCCCCATTGCAAGCACACATTTATTTGCGATCATGACCTGGTTTTAAAGGGACTGGACATTATCTATGAAAAAAACTGTTCATTGACAAACGAAAAATCGAAACGGTCTTAAAAACCACTTTAATGGTTTTTAAATAAAATTATGCGTTGTATCACAAATGTGAACGACAGCAAGGAGGATTTTATGGTAAACACAAATCAAAAAATCAGCACAAAAACTCTGACAACCGGCGCCATTTTAACCGCACTTGTCATTGTGCTGCAATGGATCGGTTCATCTTTTTTAACCTTTGGCGGCCTTGCCATTTCACTGGTGCTGCTGCCCATTGTTTTGGGCGCTGCTCTTTGCGGACCTTTCATGGGGCTCTGGCTTGGTCTTGTTTTCAGCATCATTGTTTTAAGCGGACCCGACGCTGCTTGGTTTATGGGCTTTAGCATTGCGGGTACCTTTATCACCGTTTTGGCAAAAGGCATTTTATGCGGTTTTATTGCCGGTCTAGTTTATCGCTATGCAAAAAAAATCAATCAGAATTTGGCAGTTGTTTTAGCCGCTGTTATTTGTCCCGTTGTGAACACCGGCGTTTTTGTTTTAGGTTGTTATGTCTTTTTCCAGGGCGAAGTTTTGCAAACAGTTATGACCGTTTATTTGCTAATCAATTTTGTAATTGAACTTTGCGTTAATCTGGTATTATCACCCCTTTTGTTCCGTCTGCTCAGCTATAAAAAGAAGCAGGCATAAATCAGTATTTTATGGGTTTTGCCAAGGCAGGAACCTATTATATAATTTAAACTCCCAAGGAGGCATAAACATATGTATGATGTAGCTTGTATTGGTATTTTCGTGGCCGATTGCATTGCAAAAACCGTTGATAAACTGCCGGAACGGGGAAAGCTTGGGCTGATTGACAGCTTAAATCTTTACACCGGCGGTTGCGCTATGAACGCTGCTGCCGATATGAAGAAATTAGGTGCCAATGTTGCCCTGCTGGGCATGGTAGGAAACGACGGATTCGGTTCCTTTTTGCTTGGCGAAGTAAAAAAATTAGGCATTCCCACAGACGGCATTCGCGTCAGCGAGGATTATTCCACCTCTGCTTCTGCTGTTTTGGTTGACAGCGGTGGCGAACGCACTTTTTTACACTGTTTAGGCAGTAACGCCACCTTTACCGATAGCGATGTGAATTATGATGTGATTCGCGATTCTAAGGTGGTTTTTGTGGCAGGCACCATGCTTATGCCGAATTTTGACGGAGAGCCCTGTGCTCGTGTTCTGAAAAAATGTAAGGAAATGGGCAAAATCACAGTTTTAGACAGTGCCTGGGATGATACCGGTCGCTGGATGGATGTGCTGCGTCCCTGCATGCCTTATATTGACTATTTTATCCCCAGCATTGATGAGGCTCGCATGTTTGCAGAGGGTCGTGAAGATTTAAAAGACATTGCCGACTATTTCTTTGATTTGGGTGCAAAGCATGTGGCCATCAAAATTGGCAAAGACGGATGCTATGTTCGTGAAACAAAGGATTCAGAGGGCGTAATCATGCCTACTTACTTAGGCTTTAAGCCCGTTGACACCACCGGTGCCGGCGACTCTTTCTGCTCCGGTTTCCTGTATGGTCTCACCCACGGCATGACCATGGAAGAAAGCGCTCAATTTGCTAACGCTGTGGCAACACACTGCGTTATGGCTGTTGGCGCTTCTACCGGCATTCGCTCTTATGAAGAAATCAAGCAGTTTATGAGCGAGCATCAGCCCGGCTGAGCCCTATAGATACATAGTCAAAAAAATAAATACGCCGTGCGAAAACTCGCCTGGCAACAGAAATGGAGTTTATCATGAAAAAAGCAGTTATGTATGGCGGCGGCAATATTGGTCGCGGTTTCATTGGTCAGCTGATGTATCAGTCCGGATATGCCGTTAGCTTTGTTGATGTTAATCAGGAGCTTTTGACAGCGCTCAACACCCAAAAACAATACCCTGTTCGCATTTTAAAGGGCGACAGCTACGATGAGGTGATGGTGCAGAATGTCAGCGGTATTGACGGCAATGATATTGATGCTGTCAGCCGTGCTATTGCAGAGGCTGATTTATGCGCCACTGCTGTTGGTGTAAATGTTTTAAAATTTGTTGTTAAGCCCATTAAAGAGGGTATTGTCCGTCGTTTCACAGAGGGTTCAAAAAAACCTTTAGACATTATCATTTGTGAAAATTTAATTGGTGCTGATGAATTTTTAAAGGGCATGATTGCTGATTTAATGACCGAAGAAGAAAAGAAATTTTTAGACAAGGTTGGCTTTGTTGAAGCCTCCATCGGTCGCATGGTGCCCATTCAAACCGATGCCATGAAAGACGGCAACCCCCTGCGCGTTTGCGTTGAGAGTTATGACCGTCTGCCTGTTGACAAGGCTGCTTTTAAAGGTGAGTTGCCTCCCATTGAAAATCTGGTACCTTTCTCACCTTTCTCTTATTACATTGAGCGTAAGCTTTTTGTACACAACATGGGTCATGCCTCTACCGCATATTTAGGACAGTATTTAGGTTGTGATGCCATTTGGGAAAGCATTGGCCATCCTGAAGTTGAGCTGATTGCTCTGCGGGCCATGCAGGCTTCAGCGCAGGCTATGAGCAAAAAATATGATGTTGCCTTTGAGGGTTTGAATAATCATGTTGAAAACCTGATTTATCGTTTTTCAAACAAGCAGTTGGGCGATACCAATGCCCGTGTTGGTGGCGACATTAAGCGCAAGCTCTCCCCCAACGACCGCATGATTGGTGCTTTGAATCTTTGCCGTGAGCAAGGCATTGCCACAGACTATCTTGAAGTTGCCATTGCCGCTTCACTTCTGTTCCGTCGTGACGGCGAAGAGCCCATGACACCGGAAGTGATTCTCTCGGAAGTGGCACAGCTTTCAAAGGATGACGCAACCTATAAAAACATTATGAATTACTACGCTATGTTACAAGACAAAAAGCCTTTGGCTGAACTGATTAAAGCGGTTAAGACAAAACAGGCAGAGCTCATTATTGTATAAGCCTTGCCCTTTATAAAAACAGAAAAATTAACGCATCCCCTGCAAAAATGCAGGGGATGTTTTTTTACATTAACCCCGTTTGGCCCACAGTTTTTGTCCTTTTTTACTTGGTACTGGCAATCTTGAAAGAAATGGCACATATAATGGAAATATCTCATTCGGGAGGTGCCTTTATATGTTTTCATCCCTTTGGCTCATGCTGCTGACCCTCTTTCGTTTTGGGCCGTTTTTTCTTTCCTATGTATCCAATAACGCCAACACTTTTCCAAAACCCTTAAGCGCTAAAGAAGAGACAGAATATCTTGCTCTATGTCGGGCAGGCGATGAAAATGCCAAGAATAAGCTGATTGAACATAATTTGCGTTTGGTGGCTCATGTGGCAAAAAAATATACGCAAATCCCGGGTGGTGATAGTGACGACCTGATTTCAATCGGCACCATTGGTCTGATTAAAGCCATCAATTCTTTTGACGGGGCAAAAAGCACAAAGCTGGCCACCTATGCTGCAAGATGTATTGAAAATGAAATTTTAATGTATATGCGGGCGTCAAAAAAGATGCAGCAAGAGGTTTCGCTGCAGGATTGTCTGGGGCATGACAGCGATGGTAACGAAATCACCTTTATGGATATTCTCACTGCCGAAGAAGACGATGTAGCTGAAAAAGCGGACTTAAACATTGATATTCGCAAGCTGTATCGCTATTTAGATGCTGTTCTGTCAGAACGGGAAAAAGAAATTATCATCTTGCGATATGGCTTAAAAGGCAAGGCCATGACCCAAAAGACCATTGCGCAAAAGCTACATATTTCCCGCTCTTATGTATCCCGTATCGAAAAAAAAGCTTTGCAAAAGCTAGCAAAGCGGTTTGATGAAGAAACCTGAGAGTTTAAAAATGTGCAAAAAAATATCCCCTCGTTATATGGGGGATATTTTTTTCTTATTTAAAATTATTTATATCGGCGTTTAACAAACACTAGGATGCCGGCAACCAAAATAGCTAAAGGCACGACCACGACCAAAATGACAAGCCATGTCCAGAACTGGGTTTTAGAAACGGACATAGAGCCGCCCGGCAGCATTTTTGCCCGCACGGTGATGGAGGACTCGCCACCCTGCATCCAGCTGATGCTGTTTAACAAAATGTCCTCATTGGCAAAACGCGTGTCGGCGGTCAGAGCATCAAAAATTAAGGCTGAACCACTTACAACCAAATGGCCCACATGAAGCTCCCCTGCCACATTTTCATTTTCGCGGCTTGCTGCCACCAAAACATCAAAGGGACCCTCGGCATCACCACTTGCTTTTTCCATGCTACCCTGGGATATAGCTGTTTGAATATCCGCTTTTGCATAGGCTGAATCATAAGATTTAAGCAAGGTGTGAATGGTTACATTGGCCGGTTTTTCAGGAGCACGACCAATGCTGTTGGCCGGACCATAACCCACACGCTTCTGGCTGTCGTAAACCGGCGCTGTAATCTCATGGTCGCTCATTTGAGCCAGCATGTAGTTACTGTTTTCAATCATCTGGCTCATATCCCAAACAATATCTGTGTTGCGGATAAGTCCCCAATCTTCACTTAAGTAATTTACCAAATTTGGTAGTTCAGTTGAACAATAAACGGGGTCAAAGTAAATTTGCACATTGCCGCCTAAGTCTAAATATGCGTCAAGCTTGTCAATCTCTTCAACAGAAAAATCGACCTGCGGGCAGCTGATAATCACAACCGAATCCTCTGCAGCAGGAAAATCTTCTGTCAGGGTATCAATCTGACCCACTTCATAGCCGGTCATTTCTAAAATACCTACATTCCCTTCCGAAACCTGCTCGCCGTGACCTTTGGTAAACAAAATTGTTGCATTGTGAATACCATCCACAAAAGTCGCCAGTTTGGTGGTGACTAAGCGTTCAATGTAACTAAATCCGTTCTGGCTGAAATAATCTTGCGAATTAACGATTTCATAACGGTCGCTTTGTCGAATAATCAGCGAAAACTGTGACAGAGTTTCCAACTCTTTAGCATAGGCCTGCACAGCAGCAGGCTCTTTGACAACATTCACTTCACGAATGGTGATTTTGCTGTTGTGCTGACCAAAGTTACCCAGCACATTTTTCACCATAGAAAGAATTTCATTGTCGACGCCTGAGGTTAAAATTAAAATCTCTGTGGGCTCATCAATTTGGCCTGCAATTTCTTTTGATTCATCGGCCAAAGCATAAATCTTGTCTTCGGTGAAATCGATCTCCAACGCGATTTTATCATTTAAGGAAATGAGAATGGCATTAAGGAGCAAAACAATAATCACAGCACCAACAATAAAAGCCTTTGAATTTAAAGAATAACGAAATTTTTTTTGATTCTTCATGTTCTCTTTCCTTTCTGTTTTATTTCCAGTGTCTTCTCTCAATCACACGGATTGTCAAGAAAACAAACAAGCCGGCTAAACTGAGAAAATAGAACACAGGCACAAAATTCAAGGTGCCCAGCGTGAAGTCGTAGAGCCGTGCATTGATGGATATAAAATCTAAAAGCCAGTCTAAACCGGCACCTAAAAAGTGCAGGCTGCCTGCTAGAATTTCTGAAAACTGAAGGCTCATGCCACTAAGCAACCAAAGGGCCATAAGGATGCCCAGGGTGGAAACGGCTGCAATCACCTGGCTTTCTGTCACCGATGACATAAACATGCCAAGGGCAACAAAAAACACACCCAAAAGAAACAAACCCAAATAACCAACAAGTGTTTCGGCAACTGCAGGTGTGCCATAAAGCTCCATAATGGGCACAAAAAGCATGGTAGCAGCCACACCAATTAAAAGCACGGTGGTTGCCGCTAAAAATTTGCCAAAAACAATATCGGACACACGGACAGGTGCCGTGAGCAAAAGCTGGTCTGTTTTGCTTTTTCTCTCTTCTGAAAACAATCGCATGGTTAAAACGGGAATAACAAAAACAAAAATCAAACCAACATTGGAAAAGAAGCTACTCATGGAAGTTTGCTGTGCACCCATGTTAATAAAAACAAACATTAAGGCTGCAAAGAAAATGAACACACTGAGGAAAATATAGCCCACGGGCGTTTTGAAATATGCCCTAAGCTCACGCTTGTAAATCGCTTTCATCTTCATCTGCTCCTTCCGCTATTTTTTCTTTTTGAGCAGCTAGTTCTTCCGCTGCCCCGTCTTCTTTTTCTTTCGGCTGATTAACGATTTCAATTTCGTCTTCTGAAATATCAGCAATCTCTTTTTTGCCTTGATTTTTTGTGACCTCTAAGAAGATATCTTCTAAAGATAAATCCACTGTCTGCAAAGATAACATGGGCAGTTTTGCCTCTGCCAAGGCATTAAAGATGGAGGCTCTCACATCAACATGAGGCTCGGCTTCTATAATAAAGTCAATGGAGCCTGCTTCTTTGCGACCCAAAGATTTTATGTACTTAATGCCGCCAATTTTTTCAAGTACATCCAAAATGCTGCGCTCATCCCCTGCAACCCGCAGCTGAAATTTATTTTCATTGGAAATGGATTTGCCTAAATTTTCCGGAGTGTCACCGGCCACCAGGCGACCTTTGTTGATGATGACAAGCCGTTCACAAACAGCATTAACCTCTTGCAAAATGTGAGAGGATAAAATAACGGTGTGCTCGCGACCCAGCTTTTTAATCACAGAACGGATTTCAATAATCTGCTTGGGGTCAAGACCAACGGTAGGCTCGTCTAAAATCAGCACTTCGGGGTTACCCGCCATGGCCTGCGCCAAACCCACACGCTGTTTATAACCTTTAGAGAGATTGCCGATTAATCGGTCCGCCACATCTGTGATTTTAACGGTTTCGCAGATTTTAGAAAGGTGCTCTTCTCTGTCTTCCTTCACTTGCTTTAAGTCATAGACAAAGTCTAAATATTCCCGCACGGTCATATCTAAATAAAGAGGCGGATGCTCCGGCAGGTAGCCAATTTTTTTCTTGGCCAAAACCGGATTATCCAGCACATCATAGCCGTCAATTAAAACTGTGCCATCCGTTGCAGACAAATAGCCTGTTAAAATATTCATAGTGGTTGATTTACCGGCACCGTTAGGGCCTAAAAAACCAAGAATTTCACCTTTTTTAACTGTGAAAGAAATGTTGTCTACAGCCAGTTGATTGCCATATTTTTTGGTCAGGTTTCTAATTTCAACCATTCTGTAACCTCCCTTTATACTCTTCTCACTCATCTTATCACATGGATATTGACAAAATATGAATAAACCGTAAATTTTCAGCAGGAGATAATTCTCCTGCTGAAAGATGAAAGCTGATTAAATTGAATCATCTAATTTAAGATGCAGTTCTTGTAACTGTTTGGGGTCAACTGTTGTGGGTGCCTCTGTCATAAGCTCAGAAGCATCCTTCACCTTCGGGAATGCAATAACATCACGAATGGAATCACGACCTGCAAGCAGCATAACAAGACGATCAAGACCATAGGCCATGCCACCATGGGGCGGTGTGCCGTAGCGGAAAGCATTCATTAAATAACCAAACTGCTCCCAGGCTCTTTCCTTGGTAAAGCCCAGGGCTTCAAACATTTTTTGCTGCAGTTCAGTATTGAAAATACGCAAGCTGCCGCCACCAACCTCGGTTCCGTTAAATACCATGTCATAAGCCTTGGCACGAACCTGCTGGGGATTTTCATCCAATAAATGAATATCTTCTTCAACCGGCATGGTGAAAGGATGATGCTTGGCAACATAACGGTCTTCCTCTTCGCTATACTCAAAGAGCGGGAAGTCTGTTACCCACAAGAGGTCATATTCATCTTTTTTCAATAAGTCAAAACGACGGGCAAGCTCTAAACGCAGCGCACCCAAAGCGTCATACACAATTTCATTGCGGTCAGCCACAAGCATAATAATGTCGCCTGCCTCGGCACCCATTTTTGACAAAATGCCGTCAATTTCTTCCTGAGTTAAGAACTTAGCGATAGAGGATTTAATCTCGCCTTCACAAACGGTAATCCAAGCCATGCCCTTTGCCTTGTAAATCTTAACAAAATCAACCAAACCATCTAAATCACGGCGGGAAAGCTTGCCGTCGCCGCCCTTGCAATTAATGGCGCGAACACTGCCACCCTTTTGCACAGCATCAGCAAACACTTTAAAGCCGCAACCGCCCACAATGTCAGACAAGTCTACAAGCTCAAGACCAAAGCGGGTATCCGGCTTGTCAGAGCCGTAACGGTCCATTGCCTCTTGATAAGAAATGCGGCGGAAAGGTGTTTTAAGGTCAGTGCCTAAAACCTCTTTAAAAACTTTTTTCATAAAGCCTTCATTGACAGTTAAAACATCATCAATGTCAACAAAAGACATTTCAAGGTCAATCTGTGTAAACTCAGGCTGGCGGTCAGCACGCAGGTCTTCATCACGGAAGCACTTAACAATTTGCATATATCTGTCCATGCCCGAAAGCATCAAAAGCTGCTTATAAAGCTGTGGTGACTGCGGCAGGGCATAAAAATGACCGGGATGCACACGGCTGGGTACCAAATAGTCACGGGCACCTTCCGGTGTGGATTTGGTCAGCATGGGGGTTTCAATTTCCAAAAAGCCCTGGCTGTCAAAATAGTCACGGGCAATCTTTGCAACTCTGTGACGCAACTCCATAAGCCGTTGCATGCTGGGACGGCGCAAGTCAAGATAACGATATTTAAGGCGCACTTCTTCACGGACATTGCTGTCGTCCTCAATGTAAATCGGCGGAGTTTCTGCTTTGGATAAAATTCTTAATTCTTTAGCGTGAATTTCAATTTTACCGGTGGGCATTTTTTCGTTAATCGCTTCTTTATCACGAAGCACAACCTCACCTACAACAGCCAAAACAAATTCGTTGCGGATGGTATCGGCCTTTTCAAACATTTCTTTATCCTTATCTGCATTGAACACAACCTGCACAAGACCGGAGCGGTCACGCAAGCCAATAAAGATAAGACCGCCCAAATTGCGGTATGACTGGGTCCAACCCATAACTGTTACTTCACTGCCCACATGCTCTTCGCGCAAAACGCCGCACTTGTGGGATCTTTTCAGACCTGTTAAAGTTTCCATTTATTCCAATCCTCCAAGCTGCTTAAAAAAATTAGCCAGTGTGCCGAGTGTTACCTCTGTAGTTTCGCCTGTTGCCATGTTCTTCAACTGGGCACAGTCGCTTTCAATTTCTGTATCACCCAACACCATCGTATATTTTGCACCAATTTTATTGGCATATTTCATTTGTGCTTTCACGCTGCGATTCATATAATCCCGTTCTACCGAAACATGCTCACGGCGCAAATCATAAACAAGCTTTTGCACAAAGGCATCGGCCTTTTCGCCAATGTGACCGATGAATAAATCCACCGTTTCACCTTCGCCCAAATCAACTTCTAAATTTTCTAAAAGTAACAAAAGTCGCTCCATGCCCAAGCCAAAGCCAACACCCGGCATATCGGGTCCGCCTAGTTCGGAAACCAGACCATTATAGCGACCGCCGCCACAAACCGTGCCCTGTGCACCAATGTTTTTAGAAACAATTTCAAAAACTGTTCTGGTGTAATAATCAAGGCCACGGACAATGGTTCCGTCAACGGTGTAGTTAACGCCCATCTCGTCTAAATAGTGGCGCAGTTCTTCAAAATGACTGCCACAATCAGAACAGATGTTGTCCAGTAATATGGGGGCATTATTATAGATTTCCTTGCAGCTTTTTTCTTTACAATCCAAAATACGCAAGGGATTTTTTTCATAACGCTGGCGACAGGTTTCGCAAAGTTCACCCAGGTGCGGCTTGAAGAAATCACGCAGCTTTTCGTTATAAACTTTGCGGCAGGCGGGGCAACCAATGCTGTTAATACGCAATTCTACGCCACCCACATTTAGACGACGAAACAGCTCCAGGGCCAAAGAAATAATCTCGGCATCCAAAGCGGCACTTTCGGCACCAAAAACCTCAACACCAAACTGGTGAAAGGCTCTTAAGCGTCCTGCCTGTGGCTTTTCATAGCGAAAACAAGGGGTTACATAATACAGTTTAACCGGCAAAGCCTGCGCATAAAGAGAATGCTCAACCAGGCTTCTCACCACCGATGCTGTTCCCTCGGGACGCAAAGTGATGCTGCGGTCGCCCTTATCTAAAAAAGTATACATTTCTTTTTGAACCACATCTGTGGTATCGCCCACACCCCGCTCAAAAAGCTCTGTATGTTCAAAAACAGGGGTGCGGATTTCGTGATATCCGTAATCACCACAAAGCTCTTTGATGGTGCTTTCCATAACATGCCATTTATATGATTCTTGCGGCAGTACATCATGTGTACCCCGCGGCGCTTTTATCTGCATAGGCACAGACTCCAATCCTTTTTCTTGTATCATTCAATTATATCATAGTTTTTTCTAAATTGCAAACCTTTATTTGAAAAAATATGGCATTTGGCCTTTGCCTTTGTAAAAAATTTTTTCTGCACATATTAAATGATATTTTATGATTTGAACAAGGGAAACATGATATTATATAGCGTTTTCCTTTATGCTATTTTTAACAAAAAACAGACATTTAATTGTACAAGGTTAATATTTTATGAAATATAAAAATTTTTGTGTTGACATTTTAATGAAAAACCGATATAATATATTTCGTGGTTTTGTATTGCGACTGATAATATGTTTTAACTTGTCGCATTTTCCGCCTCGGTTTAAGTGCCGGGAGGAAAGCCATCATTCTAATGATGATAACCCAACGCAAAGTACCGGAGGGAGGGAATATAAATGTCCGAAATCAGACTTAAGGAACACGAGTCTTTAGATAGTGCCCTGCGTCGTTTTAAGCGTTCCTGCGCAAAAGATGGCGTGCTTTCAGAACTCAGAAAGAGAGAGCACTATGAAAAGCCCAGCGTGAAGAGAAAAAAGAAATCCGAAGCCGCCAGAAAAAGAAAGTTCAAATAAGGCTTCGTACATTACCTGTTATTTTGAAACAAAATCAGGATCATCGCAGCAAGGCATTTGCCTTGCTGCTTTTTCTTTGCCGAAAAATTTAACATCAAAAAAGGAACGACCCATATTATTTTGAGTCGCTCCTTTTTTTATTTTAAACAGGTACCCTTCCATTATCTTATGCGTAGTCCTTACACAACAGGGCACGGATGTAACCTTTGCAGAAGGTGGTGGAATGGACATAAAAACCACGACCATAGTAAAAACGAACCAGTGAAGAAGCCTTGGCCGCCGTGTGCAGCACAACTCGCTTCACGCCCATTTTTTTCATTTCATTGTCAAAAACACCCATCATGGATTTACCAATGCCTAAATTCTGATAATCGGCACTCACACCAAAACGAGAAAGATAGGCTGTGTCTTCATTAATTTTTTCCACACGCAGACTGCCCACAACCTCTTCATCAATATAGGCCACATACACAAGCTTATCCACAATGTCATTTTCCACTTGCTCGCGACTTTCGTGGAGAGCCGCTGTGTCATCAAGGCCTGCAATCTCAATGTATTTTTTGAAAGCCTGCTGGGTAATTTTAATAATGCTATCTGTATCTTCAAGTGTTGCTTTGCGAACTGAAAACATAACTGTTCCTCCCCTTCTTTATTCTCCCATTGCCATAACCAAAACGGCTTTTTGGGCATGCAACCGGTTTTCTGCTTCATCAAAAATAACCGATTGAGGTCCGTCAATCACCGAGTCGGTCACTTCTATGCCGCGATATGCCGGCAGACAATGGAGGAAGATGGCGTCTTTCTTTGCTAAGGCAAACAACTCATCATTTACCTGATAGGGCGAAAACGCCTTGACCTTTTCTGCCTTTTGGTCCTCCTGACCCATGCTGACCCAGGTGTCTGTATAAACGGCATCTGCATCTTTAACCGCTTCTTTGGATCCTCTGTAATCACGATTTTAGCACCGGTCGCCTTTGCATCTTCAATGGCTTTTTTTACCACTTCTTCATCACATTTATAGGCCGCCGGTGTTGCCACTGCAACCTCCATGCCACATTTAGCACCACCAAAAAGGAGGGAGTGCGCCATGTTGTTGCCATCACCCACATAGGCAAGCTTTTTGCCCTTTAGCGCGCCACAATGTTCCTTAATTGTTAACAAATCAGCTAAAACCTGGCAAGGATGCAAAAGGTCTGTTAAACCATTGATAATGGGAATGCTGCCAAACTCGGCCAGCGCCTCTACATCATCCTGACGATAGGTACGAATCATAATGCCATCTAAATAGCGGGACAAAACCTTGGCGGTATCATGAATGGTTTCGCCTCTGCCCAGCTGAATATCATTTGAACTTAAAAACAGCGCATGGCCACCCAGCTGATACATGCCAACTTCAAAGGACACTCTTGTTCTGGTGGAAGATTTTGAAAAAATCATGCCCAGAGTTTTTCCTTTAAGCAGCGGATGGGGAATCCCCTCTTTTTGCTCTTTTTTCAGTTTTGCCGCTAAAGTCAGCGCCTTTTCTATGTCTTCCGGCGACCAATCATGTAAGGATAATAAATGTTTCATAATTTTCGACCTTTCTTTCGATGTGCAAAATACGGTTTGCACACATGCGATTTATTATATAGCACATTTCTGCGCTCCCATATTATAGATTTTCAAGAATTTCCGTTAAGTCGGTAATGAAGGCATCTACCGTTTCCTTTTGGATAATCAAAGGCGGGGCTATGCGCAAAATGGAATCGCCCACAGCACCTGCTAAATACTTTTTATCAAAAAGTTTGCCCTGAACGATTTTGGCAATCGGCTCTGAAAAGGCTACGCCCAGCATAAGACCCAAACCTCTCACCTGACAAATGACAGGGAACTTCTTCATAAGCTCTTCTAATTTTTCTTTAAAATAGCCACCAACTGTCGCACTGTTTTCTACCAGTTTTTCTTCTTCAAAGGCTTTAAAAACAGCTAAACCCGCTGCCGTTGCCAAAGGATTACCGCCAAAGGTTGTGCCATGGTCGCCCGGCTCAAAGCCCGCTGCAACCTCTGCTTTGGCGCAAACGGCACCAATGGGAACGCCGCCACCCAAGGCTTTCGCCATGGTGAAAATGTCCGGCTCAATGCCGAAGTTTTCATAACAAAACAGCTTGCCGGTGCGACCCATACCGGTTTGAATTTCATCAACAATCAGCAAAATATCTTTTTCTTTGCAGAGATCCACAACCTGCTGAACATACTCTTGTTCCAAGGGACGCACGCCCGATTCACCCTGCACCAATTCAAGCATAATAGCTGCCGTTTTGTCTGTCACCGCATTTTTTAAAGCATCAAAATCGTTGGCAGGTACATGGGAAAAACCCGGGGTTAAAGGCTTATACGGCTTTTGATATTTAGGTTGCCCCGTTGCTGCCACGCAAGCTAAGGTGCGACCGTGGAAAGAATTTTCTAACGTGATGATTTCACTTTTTTCAGGCTGCCCTTTTTTATAAAAGTAAATTTTCGCCAGCTTCACCGCACCCTCATTGGCTTCTGCACCGGAATTGGCAAAGAAAACCTTATCACCAACTGAGTGTTTCACAATTTGCTCGGCTAATTTGGCTTGATTTTCGATATAATATAAGCTGGAGGTGTGCAGCAGGGAATCCACCTGCTCATGCAAAGCCTTTTTCAAGGTTTTATGCGAATGACCCAAAGCGCTAACCGCAATGCCGGCCAAAAGGTCGGTATATTTCTCACCCTCAGTATCGTATAAATACATGCCCTCACCTTTTACAAAAGCAACCGGGGTTCGCTTGCCAAAGGTGTTCATGTAATACTGGCTGTCAAGCTCCATAATTTGTTGTAAATTCATGTTTTGTCCTTCTCTCTCATTAATCTGTTTATAATTATACATCATTTTGCATAATTATGCAAGTATTTTTTTAATTTTATTTAAAATTTGCAATTACATCCAAATTCGGAAAAAATTAATATACATTTTTGTTGTATATTCCCCTATCAATCGTGCAAAATAGAACCGAGGCAAAGACCTCATAATTTTTTGAAGGAGAGTATTTAACTATGAATAGCAATAAAAAAGTTGTTCCCGAAGCTAAAGCAGCACTGGATAAGTTCAAGATGGAAGTTGCCAGCGAAGTTGGTGTTAACTTAAAGAATGGCTATAACGGTGACATCACCGCTAGAGAAGCCGGCTCCATCGGCGGCCAGATGGTTAAGAAAATGGTTGAAGCTTACGAAAACAGCATTAAATAACAACCGCCTCAGGCTTTTGTGACAAAATCACAAAAGGGGATGTAAAAAAACAAACCGTTTTTTACATCCCCTTTTAGACTGTTTAAAAACACTCTTTCCGTGTGCACAGCTTGTTTATTGTAAGCCCTCTTTGGCTAAGCTTTATTCCCCATTTTCTTAAAAAACGGTTTCCACCGCCAAAATGTCAGCACGCTGGAGACAATGCCAAGGGCTGCAAAGCCCGCCCAGAACAAAATGGTCACATTCCAGCCAAATGATTCGGCCAGAGCACCAAAACCATAATTGGCTATCGCTGTGCCGACATAAGACAATGTGTTTAAAAAGCCCATGCAGGCCACAGCCTGACCAAAGGGCGCCAATCGCATTGGCACCAGGGTAACGCCCAGTTGATTCACGCCAACCATGAGCGTGGTGGCAATACATAATAACACGATACATAATAAAACCGGCAACACGCCAATGAAATATAAAACTGCAATGGGAAGCACCGCAATTGCAAATTGGACCGCCATTGCCTTGACCTCATCATGAAAAACCTTTTCGGATAAATAGGTTCCCAAATAAATACCCATAAGGTTTGTGAGTGTGATCAAAATGGTTAAAAGAAGCGAAACCGTGGGGGAAACCTTGTATACCTCGGTAATCATAGCCGGTACCCATGTGGCAATTCCGGTAGCCAACATGCCCTGAATTAATATGGCAGGAATGAGAAAAACCACACCGGAGGCAAGGAGCAAAGGAATCAAATGCATCTGGTAGCCGTCTTCCGTGGGAGCACCTTTTTGGGTGACTTCTTCTACCGGCACAACTTTTTCATCCGGTAGCATGGCTGCCTCTTTCTTTAAAACTCGTTTTGTATAAATTGAGACCACAACCCACAAAAGACCGATAGCCAAAAGCATAAAGGCGGGCACAATAAACACCGCCATGTAATGAAGATTTTCCATAATAACTGTCGATACCAGATAGGCCACAATAGAACCGGCGGGTGCACCAATGGAAATGGTGAGGCAGGCTTTTTGACGCTGCGACCTTGGCAGCGTGTATGAAATGATGTGAAAAATCGGCGGCCAAATCATAGCATTCATCACGCCGTTTAGACCCCAAAAGATAAGCATGACGGCATAATATGACGAACCAAAATACATCATGGCGTTACAAAGAGCCGAACCAAATAAACCAATGCCGAGCATTTTCCAGCTGGACATTCGACTCACAAGTAGGCTCATAACCAACTGACCAGCACCACAAAAAATAAAGAACATGGTACCAATCATGCCGCTTTCAGCCTTATTAAAAACACCATCCTCTATCATGCAGATTAGGGCGGCTGAATAATTCATACGGCCCACATAACTGAGCATATAAGCAAGCCAACATGTCAGATATAAAATTTTACCTGTTTTTTCACTCCGTAGTTCCTGTCTCATTCATGTTTCTCCTTTTAAACCACATTCCATTTGCCTCAAGAGTTAAACGGCAACACGCCCATGGTTTCTGCTACCATTCAATCCATTTTATTCTATTCCATCAATAGCTATGCCAAGGATTTTTCTCATGGCTGACTACAATCTCCAGTTGACCACCAAATGTCTCGTTCAGTTTCTGTGCCAAAAACTTGCAAAAGCCGATTTCGGCATCATAATGGCTAACGCCGATGAGCATTAATCCATTTTCTAAAGCAAAGCGGGCGTGATGATGTTTAAAATCGCCGGAAATGTAAACCTCGGCGCCCAAATGATAAGCGTCATAAACCAAGTCCCCGCCGCCACCATTACATACAGCTACCTTGCTGACAGAATCGGATAAAGCACCTACATAAGAAAGGATTGCACCTTGAAAACTCTTTTGACCTCTTTTTAAAAGTTCCTCTAAGGTGCAAGGCTGCGCCAAGTCACCAACGCGGCCAATGCCGGCTATGTCACTTGCAAAGGAACTTCTGTTTTTAAAATCACCAAAGCTATCTAAAAAAAGGTCACACAGACCATTTTCTGCTGCATCAAAATTGGTATGCATGGCATAAAGACCAATGCCCTTTTGCAACAAACGGCGTACGGTTCGCTCATTGCCCGTCGCTTCTGTTAAGCGTGCCAAGGGTTTGAAAATTAAGGGGTGGTGAGAAATGATTAGGTCTATCCCCTGCTCTTCTGCCTGCCGCACCGTATTCTCATCGGCATCCAGTGCAATGAGCACCTTGTGAATATTTTCACTCACGCCCTCTATCAAAAGCCCCACATTGTCGTAAGATTCAGCCATCTCTTTGGGGGCCATGGTTTCTAAAAATGTTGTTAACTCTTTTAAATTCACCATGTTGAGCAAACCTCCTTTAAGGTTAAAAGCTCTTTTATTAAATCAGAAATCTGCTGTTTTTTCTCTGAAACATTTTCTTTCTCTGCCTTGTCAAGTCCGCAAAGGGTTTGCTGATATTTAGTAAGCAACTGACCGATGAGCAGTGGCGCTAACGGGTCACGCTGCTCTAAAAGTCGCTTGCCTACATGATAATAAACCGGTTTTTCAATTTTCATTTCGCCCCGCTCAGCGCGTATGATGGTATAGATTTTTTCATCTTCTTTTGCTAAAACCTCATAGCTGATGCGATAGCCCTTTTCTTCTAAATAAGCACGAAGCTCCGCCGTTGCTGTCATGGGCTGCAAAATGTATGTCTTTAAATAAAAAGGGGCTTCTTCTAAAATTTGTGCAATCAAGAGTCCGCCCATGCCGGCAATCACTGCCGTATCCACTTCACCCTGCTGCAAGGCACATAAACCATCAGACAAGCGGGTTTCGACCTTTTCTTTCATGCCAAAACGCTCAATATTATTTTGGGCGCGACTTAGGGGACCCTCTTTCACATCCATGGCAAGTGCCTTTTCTATGACATTTTTCTGACATAAATAAATGGGAACGTATCCATGATCCGTTCCCACATCCGCTAAGGTTGCACCGGTAGGCACGCTGTCGGCAATTGCACGCAAGCGAGGGGTTAAAACCGATTCAATATTCATGTGAAAATTCCTTTTCTATTCATGATTTTGCTTTCTGATTTCAGCGCGCTTAATTTTGCCACCCAAGGTTTTCGGCAGCTCGTCCACAAATTCAACAATACGGGGATATTTATAAGGCGCTGTAGCCTGCTTAACATAGTTTTGCAATTCTTTAACCAGTTCCTCTGAGGGGCTGTAGCCTTTTGCTAAAACAACCGTCGCTTTAACAACTTGTCCACGGATGGGATCCGGTGCTGCCGTAATGGCACATTCCACAACGGATGGATGCTCTAAAAGGGCGCTTTCAACCTCAAAGGGACCAATGCGATAGCCGGAGCATTTAATAACGTCATCGTTTCGGCCAACAAACCAGTAATAACCCTTTGAGTCGCGCCAAGCCATGTCACCTAAATCATAGTTACCGCTGCCCAAATATTGCTCTGTTAAAGCATCATCATGATAATAACCGGTAAAAAGACCAACTGGCGGGTTTTTATCCACGCCCATAACCACAATGCTGCCCTCGTCACCATCTTCACAAATGTTACCATTGGCATCTAAAAGCTGAATGTTGTATAAAGGTGAGGGTTTACCCATAGAGCCGGGAATTGGCTCAATCCAGGGGAAGTTTGCCAGCATAACCGAGCTTTCACTTTGGCCGAAGCCCTCGCAGAGCTTAAGACCGGTTAACTCATACCATTTTTTAAATATTTCAGGATTCAAAGGCTCACCGGCTATGCAGCAATGCTGAATGCAGGAAAGGTCAAACTTGGTTACATCCTCCTGTAGCATAAAACGGAACATAGTCGGCGGTGCGCAGAAAGTGGTTACCTTATATGTTGTGATTTTTTCAAGCAAATTTAAAGGAATAAATTTATCCATGTCATAGGCAAAAATAACAGCACCGCAAATCCACTGGCCATAAATTTTGCCCCAGCCAAACTTAGCCCAGCCGGAATCGGAAACACTCATATGTAACTTATTTTCCTGGACCTGCTGCCAATATTTAGCCGTTACAATGTGACCTAAAGGATAGGAAAAGTTATGCCGTACCATTTTGGGCATACCGGTTGTGCCGGAGGTAAAATACACCAGCATGGTATCATCCCAACGGGTTGCCTCTGTGCCGGCAGGACGGGGAAACTCTGCGCTTTGTTTAGCAATTTCTTCTGTGAAATCCTGCCAGCCGTCGCGCTTTTCGCCCACTAAAATTTTATGCTTTAAGGTTTTGGCTTCTGCCTGTGCCAGTTCAACCTGTTCGATAACAAAGGGGTCGTTCACACAGACCACCGCCGAAATTTCGGCAGCATTAGCACGGTAAGCAATGTCCTTTTTGGTCAGCTGCAAAGAACCGGGAATTAAAACAGCACCAATTTTATGCAACGCCGTTGCACAAACCCAATATTCCCAACGGCGACGCAAAATCAAAAGCACCACAGAGCCTTTTTTAATGCCCAACGACTTAAAATAGTTAGCCGTTTGGTTGGAAAGACGGCTGATGTCAGAAAAAGTTAACTTTTTTTCATGGTCGTGGTCATCGCACCAAACCAAAGCCATCTTTTCGGGCTCTTCTTTTGCCCAGGCATCAACAATGTCAAAACCAAAGTTGAAATCCTCAGGGACATTTACCTTATAATTTTGTTTAAAATCTTCATAAGAATCAAAGTCAATTCTTGGTAAAAAACGATTTAAGAGCAACATAATTCATCCTTTTCATTCAGAAATTACGGTTAGAAAAACGGCCTTTTCATTGCCCACACAGCGTTGGCTGTGGTGATGAGTTGCATTGAAATAAACCGAATCGCCGGTTTCTAAGACTATTTCCTGATCATCAAATGTGAATACGATTGAGCCGGAAACGACATAGTTAAATTCTTGACCCGCATGCTTTAAGGGCGCTGTTGTCGCCTCTGATGGCTCTAAAGTAACCAAAAGGGGCTGCATGATTTTACCCCCAAAGCGATAGGCCAAATCCTTATAGCCATAGCCGTGATAACGGTCGGCCGCCTTGCCCTGACCATTTCTGACAATGTGGTAGGTATTGAGTTTAGCACGGGTACCTGTTACAATCTCTGTAAAATCCACTCGAAATTTATTGGCGATTTCATAAATCACACTAATAGGAATGTCTTCACCGTTTTCTTCGTAATCACGGTAAACCGCAGGGTCTAAGTTAAGTTCTTTTGCCAGCGTTTCTTGTGTGTAACCGCAAGCCTCACGCAAACCTCTGATGCGCTGAGCCAGTTCCTGCAATTCGTTCATAATCTGCCACCATCCCTTTTTTGTTTAATAAAATCACTCATTTTAATATTGTATCACATTTTTTAAAGCTGTGCAAGGTAATTTTGCCCATCTTCAATTTCTTTCTTTGTGCACCGGGGTGCAGGGCCGCCTTTCACCTGGCGGTCACCCACACAGGTTTCCATGCTGATGGCCTCATAAATGTCATTTTCAATGAGGGGTGAGCAAGCCTTAAACTCGTCTAAAGTAAAGTCATCAAGATTCTTGCCGGCACCAATGGCATAGGCCACCATTTGACCCACAATGCTGTGAGAATCGCGGAAAGGCACGCCTTTTTTAACCAGATAGTCTGCCACATCGGTTGCATTGGCAAAGCCACCTTTGGCACCTTTTAACATAACATCACGGCGCACTTTCATGGTTGCCAGCATTTTGTTAAAGACAGGCAGACACATTAAAACGGTGTCTACCGCATCAAAAACAGCCTCTTTATCTTCCTGCATATCCTTGTTATAAGCAAGAGGCAGGCCTTTCATCATGGTGAGCAGTGTTGTCAGGCTGCCAAAAACACGACCTGTCTTACCCCGGATGAGTTCTGCCACATCAGGATTTTTCTTTTGAGGCATGATGGATGAGCCGGTGGAATAGGCATCGTCCATTTCCACAAAAGAAAACTCGTGGGTTGACCACAAAATCAATTCCTCGCAAAAGCGGGATAAATGCATCATCAAAAGAGATAAATCACTGCAAAGTTCAATGGCAAAATCCCTGTCGCTGACACCGTCTAAAGAGTTATTCGTCACCGCGTCAAAGCCCAAAGCTGCTGCCACAGAAGTACGGTCTAAAGGATAGGTGGTGCCGGCCAGTGCACCGGAGCCCAGAGGCATCACATTGATTCTGCTGCGGCACTCTGTCAAGCGGGCATAGTCCCGCTTTAACATTTCAAAATAGGCCAAAAGGTGATGTGCCAGTGTGACCGGCTGTGCCTTTTGCATGTGGGTATAGCCCGGCATGATGGTGTCTGTATGCTCCTTTGCCAAAGACAGCAAGGTTTCCATTAAGCCTTTGACCTCGTTGCGAATATCATCATTTGCCTTGCGCAAATAAAGGCGCAGGTCAAGTGCTACCTGGTCATTACGACTTCTACCTGTGTGCAGGCGTTTGCCCACATCGCCAATCCGTTCAATCAGCAGAGTTTCTACATTCATGTGAATGTCTTCTGTATCCACCAAAAAGGTCACTTTTCCCTCTTCAATGTCTTTCTTTATTTCAAGCAAGGTCTTTTGAATCAGCTTGGCATCGTCAGCCGGGATAATGCCCTGCTTGCCCAACATGCCTGCATGGGCAACAGAGCCGTCAATATCCTCCTGATACATGCGGCTGTCAAAACGGATTGAAGAATTAAAATCATCTACCATGGCGTCGGTTGCCTTAGAAAAACGACCGCCCCAAAGCTTTTTTTTCATGGTTTAATCAAGCTCCTTTATACGATTGTAGGGCGAACCGAAACAGTCCGCCCTGCAAATGTATGATTAAATATGTAATCACTGTTATTAAATCAGCTTTTCGCCATTTCTCTTTTTCATCATGGCACGAACCTTTAAGGGCAGGCCAAACAGATTGATAAAGCCTGCTGAATCCTTTTGGTCATAAACCTCATCTTCGCTGAAGGTTGCAATATCCTCATCATAAAGTGAATAAGGAGAGGTTACGCCGGCAGGCATGCAGTTGCCTTTATACAGTTTCATGCGAACCTTACCGGTTACAGTCTGTTGTGTGGAGTCAACGAAAGCGCTCATTGCCTCACGCAGAGGTGTATACCACAAACCATCATAAACCAAATCAGCAAAGCGATTTGCCAAATCTAATTTATAATGAAGGGTCTGCTTATCCAAGCAGATATATTCAAGTTCTTTGTGAGCGGCATAGAGCAAGGTGCCACCGGGGGTTTCATAAACACCACGGCTCTTCATGCCAACCAAACGGTTTTCCACGATATCATCAATGCCAACACCGTTTTTGCCTGCCAGCTCATTGGCCTTTTTCAAAAGGTCAACAGCGCTTTCATAGCGAACACCGTCAATGGCAACGGGCACACCCTTTTCAAAGTCAATTTCAACATAGGTGGGAGCATCCGGTGCCTGCTCGGGTGAAACCATCAGTTTTAATAATTTATCATATTGAGGCTCGTTGGCAGGGTCTTCCAAGTCCATACCCTCATGGCTTAAGTGCCAGATGTTTCTGTCCATGGAATAGTTATCTTCTTTGGTAACAGGAACGGGGATACCACGAGCTTCAGCATATTCAATTTCTTCTTCACGGGATTTAATGTCCCAGATACGCCAGGGAGCAATAATCTTTAAATGAGGAGCCAGCGCTTTAATGGTCAGCTCAAAACGCACCTGGTCGTTACCCTTACCTGTGCAACCATGGCAAATGGCTGTTGCACCCTCTGCTTCAGCAATTTCAACCAAGCGTTTTGCAATGCAGGGTCTTGCATGAGAGGTGCCCAAAAGGTATTTACCCTCATAAACCGCACCAGCTTTTAAGGTGGGCCAAATGAAATCGTTTACATACTCTTCCTGCAGATTTTCTATGTAGAGTTTAGACGCACCGGTTTTCAAAGCCTTTTCTTCAAGACCCTCTGTTTCTTTACCTTGACCCACATCACCACAGACTGCAATAACCTCATAATCATAGTTTTCTTTCAGCCAGGGAATGATGATGGATGTGTCTAAACCGCCAGAATACGCCAAAATAACTTTTTCTTTCGCTGCCATTTGCATTTCCTCCAAAAATATGATAGAATATAGTTAATTCTTAAGTTCGTTTTCTATTATACCCTATTCATATACATTTTTCAATAGGTTTTTTAAAATTTTTGCAAAATTATGCAATATTTGTGCATTTTTATGAATTTATGCACAAAGGAACAGGAAAAATTATGATTATTTTAGGTATCGACCCCGGCATTGCCATTGTTGGATACGGTGTGATTAGCTATGAATCAGGGCGTTTTAGCGTGATTGACTATGGCGCTGTGACCACCAAGGCGGGCATGAAACTTTCAGACAGATTGCGGAATATTTATGAAGATATTCATGTTTTAATTGAGCGGTATCATCCCGATGTCTGCGCTATTGAAGAGCTGTTTTTTAATACCAATGTAACCACGGGTATTTCCGTTGCTCATGGTCGCGGTGTGATTATGCTGGCGGCCACCATACAAAATTTGCCGGTGTATGAATATACACCCCTGCAGGTTAAGCAAAGCGTCGCAGGCTATGGTAGGGCTGACAAGGCACAGGTACAGCGCATGGTTAAATCCCTTTTGTGCCTCCCCGCTGTCCCCAAGCCTGACGATGTTTCAGACGCCTTAGCCATTGCCATTTGTCACGCCCACAATGCAGGCTATCATAATTTGACCAAAACAGAAGGAGTGTAACCATGATTGCATTTGTTTGCGGCACAGTGGATGCCATTGAAGAAAACGCTGCCATTATCGACACCGGTGCTTTTGGTTGTCGGGTTTTTATGTCGCCTTATGGTCTTTCTTCTTTATCTGTCGGAGCTTCGACTAAAATCTACACCTATTTAAAGGTTGCAGAAGATGCCATGGATTTATATGGCTTTTTATCTACTGAAGAGTTATCCATGTTCCGCCGGATTATCTCCGTTTCCGGTGCCGGACCAAAGGCAGGTCTTGCCATTTTATCGGTTTTGCGACCTGCTGAGTTTGCCCTGGCTGTTGTCACCAATGATTATAAGGCAATCACAAGGGCACAAGGCGTTGGGCCAAAGCTTGCACAAAAAATTGTTCTAGAGCTGAAAGATAAGCTGGAAAACAGCGATTTCATTAAGGGCAGCACCGAAAACACCATGTCCGTTTCCATACCCGCTGCCGGCAACAATGAAGCCATTGAAGCTCTGTGTGCTTTAGGCTACTCACAGACAGAAGCCGCACGGGCGGTGGGACAAGCAGAAGGCGAAACGGTTTCAGATGTCATTCGTTCTGCCCTGAAAATTCTGGCAAAGTCTTTGTAAAATAAACCACAGACACGTTCGATTTGATAACAGAAAGGATTGTTATTATGCCTTTTGAAGAAATGCATGAAGACAGAATTATTTCCTCTCGCACTCTTGGTGAAGACAGCGATGTGGAATATAGCCTGCGTCCCAGACACTTAAATGAATATATCGGTCAGACAAAGGTTAAAGAAAATATGAAAATCTTTATCCGCGCCGCCAAAGAGCGAAACGAATCCTTAGACCATGTGTTGCTCTATGGCCCGCCGGGTCTGGGCAAAACCACTTTGGCAGGCATCATTGCCAATGAGATGGGGGTTAACATTCGTGTCACCTCCGGTCCCTCCATTGAGCGTGCCGGGGATTTGGCTGCCATTTTAACCGGTCTTTCAGAGCATGATATTTTATTCATTGATGAAATTCATCGCCTAAGCCGTAATGTAGAAGAAATTTTGTATCCTGCCATGGAGGATTTCTCTTTGGATATTATTTTGGGCAAGGGTCCCGGTGCACATTCGGTTCGCCTTGACCTGCCCCACTTCACGCTGATTGGCGCCACAACCCGCACAGGTCTTTTAAGCGCCCCTCTTCGTGACCGTTTTGGCGTTATCAGCCGTTTAGAGCTGTATGACCCAAAGGAATTAGACGAAATCATTCGCCGTTCGGCTGACATTTTGGGCACAAAAATTGACCCCGATGGTTCTTTGGAGATTGGTCGTCGTTCCCGTGGAACGCCCCGTATTGCCAACCGTCTCCTAAAGCGTGTCCGCGACTTTGCGCAGGTGCAGGGCAATGGTACCATTACCCGTGAGATTGCCGATATGGCTCTTTCCACCATGGAAATTGACTCCATGGGACTTGACGCCATTGACCGTCGCATGCTTTTATTCATCATTGAAAACTTTGGTGGCGGCCCTGTGGGTCTTGAAACGCTGGCAGCCTCTATCGGCGAAGATGCAGGCACCATTGAAGATGTTTATGAGCCCTATCTTTTGCAGATTGGCTTTTTAAATCGCACACCAAGAGGTCGCATGGCTACTGCCAAGGCCTACGCTCATTTTAACATTCCATACACCACAGAGCTGCGGTTTGATGTATAAAGAGTTCAGCCTTTGCCACCACCGGCAAAGGCTTTTTTTCTGTTTTAAAAAGGTTTTTTAAAAAAATATTTAATTTCTTTAAAAAAGCACTTGACAACGCGTTCGGGATTTGCTATAATGGTATAGCCGTGTGAATGAAGCGGCAAGAAGATTCCATCGGTTTATGGTAAACATGGCCGGTGTTTCTATACCTTTAATGGCCCGTTGGTCAAGCGGTTAAGACACCGCCCTTTCACGGCGGTAACACGAGTTCGATTCTCGTACGGGTCACCATGCATGCGGTAAGCTAATTGGCTTGCCGCATTTTTTCATTTAAATGTGAAATGCTATTAGATAGAGCTTGGCGCAGCAAAACCGCTGCCAAGGAATTTTTGATTTAGGGGTGTGACGACGCAAATGGCTGAACGAAGCATTGATGTTTCTGCCGTGGATTTAGGCGGCTTATTCGGTGAGTTTGACTGTCATATAAAGCAAGTGGAAAAGGAATTGGGTGTTTCAGTTTCCTGCCGTGATTCTGTTTTAAAAATTTTGGGCAGCGAAGAGGAAACCGAAACAGCTGCCAAAACCATTCATTCCATGATTGAAACTTTAAATCGTGGTGATGCCTTAACAGAGCAAAGCATTACCTATATTATGATTTTGGCTAAATCCGGTCAGGAGGAATCTTTAAAAGATTTGGGGCAGGATTGCATTTGCATGACCTCACGGGGCAAGCCCATTAAAAGCAAAACCCTGGGGCAGAAAGAATATGTCCGTGCTATGAAAGAAAACACCGTGGTGTTTGGTATTGGACCTGCCGGTACAGGCAAAACATATCTTGCTGTAGCAAAGGCTGTCACCGCTTTTCGCAAGAAAGAAGTCAGCCGTATTATCATCACCCGCCCCGCTGTTGAGGCCGGTGAAAAACTGGGCTTTTTGCCCGGAGACTTGCAGAATAAGGTCGACCCTTATCTGCGCCCTCTACACGATGCTCTTTTTGAAATGGTGGGAACCGAGAGCTACAACAGCTATGTGGAAAAGGGACTCATTGAGGTGGCGCCCCTTGCCTATATGCGTGGCCGTACCCTTGACAATGCCTATATCATTTTAGATGAGGCGCAAAACACAACGCCAGAGCAGATGAAAATGTTTTTAACCCGTATCGGCTTTGGCTCAAAAGCCATCATCACTGGTGACATCACACAAATTGACCTGCCCGACGGCAAACGAAGCGGATTAAAAGAAGCCATTAAAATTTTAGACGGCGTGGAAGATTTAGCTTTTTGCTATTTTTCTCACAAGGATGTTGTCCGTCACCCCTTAGTACAAAAAATTATTCAGGCTTATGAAAAATATGACGCTAAGCGTCAAAAAAATGACAGGAGTTCTTTCCATGATTCATCTCGTTCTAAATGAAGAAGCAGCCGCACAGCCCAAAGAATTGACAGAGCTGATAAAGCGCTGCATTGAAAAAACATTGGAATCAGAAGACTTTCCCTTTGATGCTGAGGTTTCTCTCTCAATAGTCGATGCCGAGAGTATGCAGACCATAAACCGCGAACAACGGCAAATCGACCGTGTGACCGATGTGCTCTCCTTCCCCATGCTTTCAATTGAAGATGGCGTACTTTTGGTGGAAGATGAAGACATCGTTGATGACTACGTCTTTTTGGGTGATATTGTGATTTGCTATTCCCGCGCCTGTGAGCAAGCCGAAGCCTATGGCCATTCCATCGAGCGTGAAATCGGCTTTTTAACTGTTCATTCTACCCTGCATTTGCTGGGCTATGACCACGAAGAAGGCGCCCAGGAAGAATCGGAAATGTTTGCAAAGCAAGAGGCAGTTTTGCAAAGTCTACAGCTTTTCAGATAAGGAGGAATCCCTTTGACAGCCAGAAAAAAAGCAATGCTTTTTATGTTTGTTGATTACATGGTGTGTTTGCTTTTGCAGCTCATCGGTTTATTGATTTTATCATGGATGTTTCGCTTTTCTTGGGGCTATGTGGCCTACAGCATCATCTTCACCCTCATTTTCTTTGGTATGATTTTTTCACGGGCACATAACACAGCAAAGCACAACCTCTTGCATAAGGATTTAACCAAAACAAGGGCAGAGGGGCTTTTGTTGGCTTCTCCACTGGCGATTTTTAACACCTTATTAATCCTATTATTTGCTTTAATTCAGGCAAACATCATTCCCCTGCGGGACTTGATCATAGATACGGTTTACAGCTTTCCCGATAACGCACCGCGGATTAAAACCGATGTGTTTTTAATTGATTACATCACCGGTTTTATGCGGGTTTGGTTTGGCGGACTCATTGGCTTTATGCCGGAAAAAACCTCGCCTCTTGTTCTGTTAGTTTCACCGGCTTCCACACTTTTGGCAGGTTTTTTAGGCTATTTTGCCGGACTTAAAAAATTTTATTTGCTGGATGTGCTTGTCACGGCAAAAAAGAAAATTGTCGATAAATTTAACGAATAGAAAATCTGCGGTAACACCACCGCTTTAATAAAAAGATTTAATGTTATCATTTCTCAGGAGTGACCTCATGAATCTGTTTAATCTCTCCAATGTCAAAAAAGAATTTGGCGACCGATGTTTATTTAAAAATGTTTCTTTTTCCATTAGTGATACAGATAAAATCGGCTTAATTGGTGCCAACGGCACCGGCAAAACCACCTTGTTTAAAATTTTGTTGGGACAAATGGACGCCACCGCCGGTGAAGTTTTTCGCAATAAGCAAACTGTAATCGGCTATTTGGAACAACACACTAACCTCACCTCTGATAAAACAGTTTTGGGTGAGGTTTTAACTGTATTTGACGATGTGATTGCCATGGAAGAAGAGCTGCACCTGATTGCCGCACAAATCGAGGCGGGCACCGGTGACCTTGCCCTTTTAACCGCCCGGCAACAACAGCTCATGGAGCAATTTACCAAGCGGAATGGCTATACATATAAAAGCCGTGCCCGATCTTCTCTTTTGGGGTTAGGCTTTCGCGAAAATGAATTAGACGCTTCGTTTGCTCATCTCTCGGGCGGACAAAAAACCCGTGTGGCTTTGTGTAAGCTTTTGTTGTCCGGTGCAAATCTCTTGCTGTTGGACGAGCCCACAAACCATTTGGACTTAGACTCGGTAGAATGGCTTGAAGCCTATCTGCGAGATTATAAGGGTGCCTTTTGCCTCATCTCCCATGACCGCTATTTTTTGGATAAGGTCACCAATCGCACCTTTGCTTTAGAATATGAGAAGGTCACGATTTACGAGGGCAATTACACTGCCTATTTAAAACAAAAAGAAGAAAACGACAAGGTTTTAACCCGTCGTTATGAAAACACCAAGCGCGAAATCAGTCGCCTAGAGGGGATTGTTCGTCAGCAACGGCAGTGGAACAGAGAAAAAAATATTAAAACAGCCGAAAGCAAGCTAAAAGCCATTGCTCGTTTAAAAGAGGGGTTAGAAGCACCCAATGCCGATGGTCCTTCTGTCCATTTTACACTCCATGCCCGTCCCGGTGGCGGTCAGGATGTTTTAATTTTACAAGATGTTTCCATGGCCTTTGGCGATTCATCGCTTTTTGACCATCTTGATTTGACTTTAAAAAAAGGCAATCGCATGTTTTTGCTGGGTCCCAACGGATGCGGCAAAACAACGTTGTTTAAGCTGATTATGGGCTCTCTTCGTCAAAGGGACGGACTCATTAAATTAGGCACAAATATAGTGGTTGGCTGGTATGACCAAACCCAGTCGGACTTGCATTTAAACAAGACTGTTTTTGAAGAGATTGCCGACGCCCATCCCCGCTTAACACAAACAGAAATCCGTAATGCCCTGGCTGCATTTTTATTCCGCGGCGATGAGGTTTTTGCCCCAATCAGTGAATTAAGCGGTGGCGAGCGTGCCCGTGTTTCGCTGGCAAAGCTCATGCTTTCAGATGTGAACTTCCTGCTCTTAGACGAGCCAACAAACCACTTAGACATTGCCTCTCGTGAGGCGCTGGAAAAAGCCTTGGAGGGCTATGACGGTACTTGTTTGATTGTATCTCACGACCGCTACTTTATTAACCGTCTTGCCCATTCTATTTGCTACATGCAACCTGACGGATTGTCGGTTTATCAAGGGGATTATGACTACTTTGCCGAAAAGCAAAAACAAACCATGCCCCTGCAAAAAACTACCGATGCTGTCAACGATTCGGGTGCAGCAGGCCGTGATGCCTACCGCAAGCAAAAGCAGGAGGCTGCCGAGCTGCGAAAAAGGGAAAACGAGCGCAAGAAAATGGAAACCGAAATTGAATCCACCGAGAACCGCCTTGCAGAAATTGATAATCTGCTTGCTGATGAAACGATTGCCGCTGACTATGAAAAAGCACAGCTTTTAACAGAAGAAGCTGAGGAATTAAATGAGCAGCTTTTAGCTCTTTATGAAAAATGGGATACGCTGGCAGATGCATGACAACTCAAAATCCTCTTTCATCTTCTGTGACAGCAAGTTTTTCCCTATAATAAGGCAAAAATTTTCCTTTACTTTTCTTTGGTTTTATTATATAATATGAAATATAATTAAGTTGAAATTTCATTTAAAGGAAGGATGTTTATTATGTATCAATTCCCTATCGGTGTTATTATTGATTGTTTCCGTCAAGATTTTGCTACATCTGTGCAAAAGGTTGCCGCTTTAGGCGCTCAGGGCATTCAGATGTATGCCACACAGGGCGACCATTCTCCTGAAGCATTAACACCTGCAAAACGTCGCGAGATGCTTGACATGGTCAAATCAAACGGCCTTTGCTTCTCTGCTCTTTGCGGTGACTTTAATCTTGGTTTTAACAACCCTGAAAGAAACCCTGAACTCATCGAGCGTTCAAAACGCATTCTGGATTTGGCAAAAGATTTAGAAACCAATATTGTAACAACACATATTGGCGTTATCCCTGCCGATCCCAACCATGAGCGTTTTAAAATTTTGCAGGCAGCCTGCGCTGAACTGGCAGAATATGCTGACAGCATTGATGCACACTTTGCAGTTGAAACAGGTCCCGAAACTTCTGCAACTTTAAAGGCTTTCTTAGATACTCTCCATTCCCGCGGTGTTGCTGTTAACTTAGACCCTGCAAACTTAGTTATGGTAACCGGCGACGACCCCGTTCAAGCTGTATACAACCTGAAGGATTACATTGTTCACACTCACGCAAAAGACGGTCGCAAGCTGATGGATAAAGACCCAGAAATCATTTATGGTCTGATCGAAGAAGAAATTCAAAGCTCCACTGCTTTCATTGAGCTTCCCTTGGGTGAAGGCGGCGTTGATTTTGATAACTACTTAAAGGCGCTGGAAGATATCGGTTATAAAGGTTTCTTAACCATTGAGCGTGAAGTTGGTGCCGATGTTGAAGGCGACATCCGCATTGCTGCTGACTTCTTAAGAAACAAGATGAGAGGCTAAAAAAATACTATGAATTATAAAGTGGCTGGTGTTTATGACACCAGCCACTTTCTTTATACAGTCATGACCACCGGCAAAACCGGTGGCATGCACTTAGCCTATAAAACTATTTTATTGGCGGCGCCTTAAGGCGCGCTGAAAACTATTACAACTGCACATGTTGCACAACTACCGTCAAGACGGTTTTTAAGGCTTTCCCTTGAGGGGAAGCTGTCACCGTTAGGTGACTGATGAGGTGTAGTCATGAAGTGTTTTTTAATCTAACGGATTTCTACGAAATTCTACACCTCATCCGAGCGACTTCGTCGCCCACCTTCTCCTCAAGGAGAAGGCTTTTATGGGCATGGCTAAAAGCTTTTTAGAACCACGGGCCTAGCCCGTGGTATTCGTTAATACAACAAAAGAGCCGTGAGCATTTGCTCACGGCTCTTTACATGTAAATCAAATTACTTTAAGGTTACTTTTGCGCCAACTTCTTCGAGCTTAGCTTTGATAGCTTCAGCGTCTTCTTTGCCGATGCCTTCTTTCAGAACCTTGGGAGCGCCGTCAACAGCGTCCTTAGCTTCTTTCAGACCAAGACCGGTGATCTCACGAACAACCTTGATAACCTTGATCTTTTCAGCGCCAGCGTCAGTCAGCTCAACATCAAAGGAATCCTTTTCAGCAGCAGCATCAGCGCCACCAGCAGCAGGAGCACCAACCATTGCTACAGGAGCAGCAGCGGATACGCCAAATTCCTCTTCGATAGCCTTTACCAGTTCAGATAATTCTAATACGGTTAAAGATTTGATTTCTTCAATCATAGCAGCGATTTTTTCACTCATTTTATTTTTCCTCCTAAAAAATTATTTTTTAAAATTTATGCAGTTTCTCCCTGTTGGTCAGCAACAGCCTGAATAGCACGAGCCAGGCCAGCGATAGTAGCATTCAAGCCACCTGCCAACATAGCGTACAAAGTATCCCTTGCAGGAATTTTTGCAAGTGCATTAATTTCATCAACTGTGCATGCTTTGCCATCCATAAAGCCGGCCTTAACTTTTAAACCGGATTCTTCTTTATACTTGGCAATAAAGTCGCACAAAACCTTTGCCGGAGCAACAACATCTTCAGGATGAGTTGCCAAAGCGGTTGTGCCGTTTAAGATTTCGTCAAACTCTGTGTAACCAAGTTCTGCAACGGCACGGCGAGTCAGTGTGTTTTTAACAACGCTGTATTCAACACCGGCAGCACGCAGGCTGTTACGGAGCTCTGTATCCTTTTCAACGGTTAAACCGCTGTAGGTTACAAATACACCGGCAGATGAATTCTTGATCTTTTCAGTCAGAGCAGCAACGATTTCTTGTTTTTGTTGTAAAGCTTTTTCACTAGGCATTCGTTTCACCTCACTTGTCATATCCCTTTCTGCCTGCCGAAGCAAACAGAAAAATTATAAAGGCTTTTCCCGCAAGACAGGAAAAGCCTTTTAAGTGCTTAAAAATGCTCTCCTCGGTTGGCGACTAAGCATTATACCCAAAAGGGAACCAACTGTCTGCGGAAAATATTTAACTAACATGATGAGTATATCACAATACTCTAATATTGTCAAGCAAAAATTAATCTAAAACTTTTGTTTGAGCAATTTTAACACCGGGGCCCATGGTTGATGCTACAGCGCAGCTTCTGATGTACTGACCTTTTGCAGCAGCAGGCTTTGCTTTAACAATGGCTTCAAGCAATGCCTTGAAATTTTCCTGCAGTTTAGCAGGGCCAAAGGAAACCTTACCGATGGGGCAGTGAATGATGTTAGTCTTATCCAGACGATACTCAATTTTACCGGATTTGATTTCAGCAATCGCTTTAGCTACATCCATGGTAACAGTGCCGGCTTTCGGACTCGGCATTAAGCCTTTAGGACCTAACACTTTACCCAAACGACCAACAACACCCATCATATCAGGTGTAGCAACAACAACATCATAATCAAACCAGTTTTCGTTCTGAATTCTGGGGATCAGTTCTTCGCCGCCGAAGAAATCTGCACCTGCAGCTTCTGCTTCGTTTAACTTATCGCCCTTAGCAAAAACCAATACACGAGCAACCTTACCGGTACCATGGGGCAGAACAATCGCACCACGAACCTGCTGGTCAGCGTGTCTTGAGTCAACGCCTAATTTGATGTGCACTTCAACAGTTTCATCAAACTTAGCTTTTGCCATTTTTGTTACCAGCTCCATAGCTTCGCTGGGATCATACAAATTGGTTTTATCAACCATTTGTGCACTTTCTTTATACTTTTTGCCTCTGAACATTATTTTTCCTCCTTTTGTGGTCTTGCAAGCTTTCGCTCTCCCACTTATTCAATCGAAATTAGTCCTCAACAACAATTCCCATACTTCTGGCTGTACCTGCAATCATGCTCATAGCGGCTTCAATGCTTGCTGCATTTAAGTCGGGCATTTTTTGCTCAGCAATCTGGCGGATTGCATCTTTAGATACAGTTGCAACCTTGGTTTTGTTGGGAACGCCGGATCCGCTTTCGATTTTTGCAGCCTTCTTCAAGAGTACAGCTGCCGGCGGAGTCTTGGTGATGAACGAAAAAGATCTGTCCGCATAAACGGTGATGACAACCGGAATGATTAAACCGGCGTCTTTCGCTGTCTTTTCGTTGAATTCCTTGGTAAACTGCACAATGTTAACACCATGCTGACCCAAAGCAGGGCCTACAGGCGGAGCCGGGGTCGCTTTACCGGCCGGAATCTGCAATTTGATGTAACCTGTGATTTTTTGAGCCATTTCTAAAGTTCCTCCTCTATAAAAGATGTGGTTTTGGCGAACACATAGGTTCTCCCACCCAGCAGTCATAAAGACTGCAAAAATAAAGCCAAAGGGCATTATTTACTGTAATACTTCAATTTGTGAAAAATCAAGTTCCACGGGGGTTTCTCTACCAAACATAGATACAATAACACGCACAGACTGTTTCTCCATGTTGATTTCATCAACTGTGCCCACAAAGTCAGAAAGAGGACCGGCGCAAACGCGCACGCTGCTGCCAACCTCGAAGTTAATGGAAACAGTTTTGCGTTCAATACCCATGGTATAAACCTCTTCATCAGTAAGAGGTACGGGTTTTGATCCCGGACCAACAAAACCGGTAACGCCGCGGGTGTTGCGGATAACATACCAGCTGTCATCTGTCATGACCATCTTAACCATAACATAGCCGGGGAATACCTTTCTCTGCACAACCTTCTGTTCTTCGCCCTTAGTTTCAACAACCTCTTCCATGGGCACCTTAATATCCTGAATTAAATCGTGCAGATTACGGTTTTCAACAGATTTTTCAATATTAGCCTGTACTTTTTTTTCATAACCTGAAAAGGTATGCACAACATACCATCTTGCTTCTTCAGCCATATACATGCAGAAACGAAACCGCTTCCTTCGCCTCCTTTATTAGAGTCTTTGTGCTTGGCACTACTGAAGGATCCAGGCGAATAAGGACTGGAAGCCAAAATCCAAAAGTGCAATTAATGCACCCAACAAAATGATTGCTGTGATAACAATACTGGTATTGTTACGAACCTGCTTCGCAGACGGCCAAACAACCTTTTTGAGTTCGGATTTGAGTTCACGGAAATAACCGCCCACTGCCTTAGCCGCTCTGACGAAGATATTAGATTTTTTTTCGCTCATAATACTCTCCATTCCGCCGCCTTCCCACCGACAAATCATATTCGCTTTATATAAAGCAAACACTTCGGCATATAGGGGGCGTGTTATTTTGTTTCCTTATGGGTTGTGTGTTTCTTGCAGAATCTGCAATATTTGTTCATTTCCAGTCTGTCCGGATTGTTTTTCTTATTCTTCATGGTGTCATAATTTCTCTGTTTGCATTCCGAACATGCTAATGTAATTTTGGTTCTCATGTGATTTCCTCCTACTATATATTCCTTTTTTTGCGCAGCAAAAAAAAAGACCTTCCATTTAGGTACACTTTAATATATCATATCTTTTTCTGTTCGTCAAGACTATTTTTGAAAAAATTTGAAATTTTTATCATTTATGTCAATTGGCTTTCTCCCTCATATATTATTAAGGAAGAATCTCATGTTTCTCTCGGCGCACCTGCCATAAAAAAGGGGATGCTGTTGCATCCCCTTTTTTGCCACTTTTTTTCTGTTATGCTTCGTTTCTCAGCTTTTCTTCACAGAACTCAAGATCTTCTAATGTATTAACACCGTAGATTTCAGAGGGGTCACAAACGGTGCAGGTTGTAACCTTGGCACCTTTTTTCAGTAAGATTTTGGGAACATCAGTCAAATAATATTCACCTTGTGCATTATTGTTCTTCAGCTCTTTTAAGTTGTCAAACAACATTTTCGAACGGAAAACATACACGCCGATGTTCAGCTCTTTAATAGCAAGCTGCTCGGGGGTGCAATCCTTGGTTTCAACAACATCAAGGAAGTTGCCGTTCTCATCTTTAATAACACGGCCATAAGGCAGTGCATCATCAACAATGGCGGTCATAACGGTGCAATCGGAGCCGCTTTCTTCATGCTGACGAACAATCTTTTCATATGTAGCCTTGGAAAGTAAGGGCATGTCGCCATATAAGATTAAAACATTGCCATCATAATCTTCAAAGTGCTCTCTTGCACAGTTCACTGCATGACCGGTGCCCAGCTGCTGGTCTTGATCGGAAAACAGATATTCTGAAGACAGTGCTGCACGAACATCTTCCTTTTTATATCCCACAACCACTACGGTATCTTTTTTGGGAATAAAATTGATATGTTCCAAAACATAATCAATGAGTGCTCGTCCGTTAGCCTGACGTAAAACCTTAGGCATTTGATACTTTTCTGACTGCAGACGGGTTCCCTTGCCTGCTCCTAACACAATTGCTTTCATAATTTATATTTCCTCCTAATAATAAAATACTTCTATAATTTCTCTGCTTAAGCACCAGAGATTAATCACGACGACGATTTGAAAGCAGCACCAAACGAAGAAGTTGCATCACCGAAACCAAAGTGGATGCCACATATGTCATGGCTGCTGCAGATAAGACCCGCTTGGCGCCTTTTAATTCTTCACCCTCTAAAACAAGGGCATCTCCCAGGGTGTTAAGCGCACGGCGGCTAGCATTGAATTCAACTGGCAGGGTGACAACCTGAAATAAAACCAAAGCCGAAAACAAAATGATACCTGCCGAAACCAAGGGCTCAAAGCTCATAACAAGGCCCAATATCACAAGGGGCACCGCCAGGGTTGAGCCGATGTTTGCCACGGGTAAAACTGCGTTACGCAATTTGATTGGTAAATAACCCACGCTGTGCTGCACTGCATGACCCGCCTCGTGAGCCGCAACACCAATGGACGCCACCGAGGTACTGTCATAGACAGAGTCTGATAGGCGAATCACCTGAGCGCGAGGGTCATAATGGTCGGTCAGATGACCGCTGACCCGCTCGATTTTAACACCTGTCAAATTGTTGCTGTCCAAAATCTGCCGGGTAACCTGAGCGGCTGTTTGCCCCCGTCTGCCATGAACTGAGGCATATTTATTAAAAGTGCTTTTCACCTTAAACTGTGCATAGAGCGCCAGCAAAAGTGCCGGCACAACCAACACGAGATAGTAAGAATCATAATAAAAAAACGGCATGCTTCTTCCCTCTCATTAAAAATGATATATAAGAGTGTGCCCAAAACGACCTGCTTTTATCACGCCACACCAATTACCGTGGTAGCAAACCAGAAATAAATCAGCAAAGACAGAGCATCTAAAATTGTGGTGATGATGGGGCTTGCCATTAAAACCGGGTCTAAATGGACTTTTTCTGCCAAAATCGGCAACATGCCTCCCACAACTTTTGCAAGACAAACAATGCAGAACAGGCTCAAGCAAACGGTTAGTGCCACGCCAAAGGATACCTGGTCAAAAATCATGACACGAACCAGATTGAACACAGATAATAAGCCCGCTGTTGTAATGCCCACTCGCAATTCTTTCCAGATAACTTTTAAAAGGTCAGAAAATTCAAGCTCGTTTAAGGCAAGGCTGCGGATAATCATGGTGGATGATTGGGCGCCTGCGTTACCGGCTGTGCCCATCAGCATGGGAATGTATGCCGTTAGAGCAACCGTCTGACTAAGAGCACCTTCAAACTTGCGAATGATAAAACCCGTGAAGGTGGCAGAAATCATCAGTACCAAAAGCCACATTACGCGGTTTTTTGCCAAAGTGAAAACCCCGGTTTTAAGATATGGCTCCTCTGACGGCGTGATGGCCGCCATTTTATGAAAGTCCTCTGTGTTTTCCTGTTCAATAACATCCATGATGTCGTCGATGGTGATAATGCCGACCAAACGGTCTTCGCCGTCAACAACCGGCATGGAAAGCAGGTCATATTTTTGGAATAAATAAACAGAAGTTTCCTGGTCATCAAGGGTGCGGATGTATTTCACATTGGTATCCATCAATTCTTCCATGGTTACATCCGGCTGGCTTAAAATCAGAGTGCGGATTGACACAACACCCTCGAGCTTCCGCTGGGGACTGATAACATAGCAGGTGTTAATGGTTTCCTTGTCAACACCCGTTGCACGAATGTGCTTTAGAGCCTCTTTGGCCGTCATTTCCTTTTTCAAATCAACAAACTCTGTGGTCATCAAGCTGCCGGCGCTGTCCTCAGGATAGCGGAGGAGCTGATTGATGGTTTTGCGGGTGGCCTCATCGGTATTGCGCAAAACACGCTTAACCACATTGGCAGGCATTTCTTCAAGAAAGTCAACCGTGTCGTCCATGTAGAGCTCATCCATAATGCTGATGACTTCCAAATCGGTGATGGACTCAATGATATATTGCTGCATATCGCTGTCCATCTCCGTGAAAACCTCTGCTGCCGTTTCTTTGGGCAGCATGCGGAAAATCCGCAGGGTTTGGTCAGGCTGCAGGTCTGCCAAAAGATTTTCAATGTCCACATAGTTCATATCCTGGAGCATTGTACGAATCTTGGCATATTGATTTTCTGCCAGATGCTGCTCCATTATCTCACGAAGAGATTCTTCCAGAATTTTTGTTTCTTCCATAGCGTTCCTTTCCGGGAACGCTTCTAAATGGGCAAGAATGAACCGTTCCCTCACTTATTTATTTTTGTCTGTCGCCCGGGAACCGTATCCATAAACTCGCCTCCTATAAATGAGTAATATTTACATATTATATATTGTACAGCATAATAAAAAAAATTGCAACTCATTTTCCATTATTTTAGTGGGCTTTTTTTGAAATTATTCCGTTTTTATTTTTAGCCTCAAAAATAAGAGCGTTATTTTTAAAAATTCTATTGACATCTTAATGTTAGTGTGCTAAAATTTTTGTATACTGTTTTTAGGAGCGCAAAATAATGAAAAGAAACCTTTTTGCAGCTGAATACTTTTACTTTAACTTTGCCTACTTTTTTGGCAAGGCTTTTTCGCGTTTGGCTGATAATAGGTTTTGAAAGTGTTTTAACTGATTTGAAATTCAAACCCTTGCAGCGAGACGCCTGCAAGGGTTTTATTTTTTGGAGGCGGAGAAAATGATTGTTATTTTAAAGAAAGACCCTGATAAAGTGCAGCTTGAGGGACTCACCACCTGGCTTAAGGCGAAAGGGATTGAAATTCACGAATCCATCGGTTCAAGCCAGACCATTTTAGGTCTGGTGGGCGATACCACTCATCTTGATATTGACTTGCTTTCAGCTCTTGATATCGTTGAGGCCGTGCGCCGCGTGCAAGAGCCATACAAAAACGCAAACAGAAAGTTTCACCCAGAAGATACTGTTATAAAGGTGGGAAATACTAAAATTGGCGGCGGCAACCTGACCTTGATTGCCGGCCCCTGCTCCGTTGAGTCAGAAGAGCAGATTTGCCAGATTGCGCAAAGCGTTAAAGAAAGCGGTGCCACCATTTTAAGAGGCGGCGTTTTCAAGCCCCGCACCTCTCCTTATTCTTTCCAGGGACTCAGAGACGAGGGCATCCGCCTTTTATCCATCGCAAAAAAGCTGACAGGTCTGCCCATTGTCACTGAAATTATGGATATCTCTCAACTTTCATACTTTGATGATGTTGACATGATTCAGGTCGGCGCAAGAAATATGCAAAACTTTGAGCTTTTAAAAGCGTTGGGCACGGTTGATAAACCCATTTTATTAAAGAGAGGTTTATCCTCCACATACGAAGAACTTTTAATGAGTGCTGAATATATCATGGCAGGCGGAAATGATAAGGTCATTCTTTGTGAACGCGGCATAAGAACCTTTGAGACATACACAAGAAACACCCTGGATATCGCTTCTATTCCTGTGCTCAAGCAACTGTCCCATCTGCCCATTATCATCGACCCCAGCCATTCTGCCGGTCGCTGTGCACTGGTTGATCCTCTTTCCTGTGCAGCGGTAGCAGCGGGAGCTGACGGACTGATTATTGAAGTGCACAACGACCCGGCTCATGCCCTTTGTGACGGACCGCAATCCATTCGCCCCGACGCATTTGATACCCTTGCAAAAAAACTGCGCACCATTCATGAAGTTACAAAGGCGGTAGATGTAAAATGACAGTAGGTATTGTGGGACTTGGTCTCATCGGCGGTTCCATGGCAAAGAGTATTAAAGCGCACACAGAACATGTTGTTCTCGGTGCCGATATTAAAGACGAAGCCATATCAATGGCAAAGATGACCGGCGCCATTGACGGCGTGTTAAATGATAACAATCTGCCCGAGTGCGATATTGTTATGATTGCTATCTCTCCCCTCCCCCTTCTTTCATGGGCAGAGGAAAACGCACATTTAATAAAAGGAACGCTGGTTGATCTTTGTGGTGTTAAACGGAACATTTGTAAAGAGCTTGGCACGCTTGCACAAAAGCATGGCTTTTCCTATGTGGGTGGACACCCCATGGCAGGCAAAGAGGTCAGCGGCTTTGCCAACGCCTCTGCTGCACTTTTTAGCGGTGCTTCCATGATTTTAACTCCCAATGAGAAAAACGACATCGAAACCCTTGACATGCTCAAAACCTTCTTTTTGGAAATTGGCTTTGATGACATCACCTTTTCCACACCTGAGGAGCATGACAGGATTATTGCATATACCTCACAGCTGGCGCATATCACCTCAAGCGCCTATATTAAATCGCCCTTTTCCCAAAAGCACATGGGCTTTTCAGCAGGCAGTTACAAAGACATGACAAGAGTCGCCCGTCTTGACGAAAACCTGTGGACCGAGCTGTTTTTAGAAAATGCTGATTTTTTGGTTGACGAACTTAAAATATTAGTTGAAAATTTGAGCGATTACCTTGATGTGCTCCAAAAAGGCGACAAAGAAAAACTACGGGAAATGCTGAAAAACGGACGATTGCTTAAAATGTCTGCAGGAGGAGAATGACATGCAAACCGTTACAATAAAAACGACAACGAAAGAATATGATGTGGTGATTGGGAGCGGACTTTTAGCCCAATGCGGAGAGAGGATTTTCAGTGTCCTCGGCAAATGCCGCTTGGCTGTGATAACCGATTCCAATGTTGAAAAGCATCACTTAAAAACCGTTATGTCCTCTTTGGAAAAGGCGGGAATGGACTGCAAAAGCTATACTTTTCCTGCAGGTGAAGAACACAAAAACATGGGCACTTTATCTGACATTCTTGAGTTTTTGGCAAAAGAGCGTTTTTCCCGCGCAGATGCTGTTGTGGCGTTGGGCGGCGGTGTCACCGGTGACATGGCAGGCTTTGCTGCTGCGGTTTATCTGCGTGGCATCCGCTATGTGCAACTGCCCACCTCGCTCCTTGCCTGCGTTGACTCATCGGTGGGTGGCAAAACCGCCATTGACCTTGCCGGTGGTAAAAATCTTGCCGGTGCCTTTTTGCAGCCGGAGCTTGTTTTGTGTGATGTGGACGCCTTAAAAACCCTGCCCCAAGAAGAATTTACAAACGGCTTATGTGAAGCCATAAAATATGGTGTACTCTTTGACGAAGAGCTGTTTTGTGACTTTGAAAATTTAACTGAAACTTCCCTTATTTCTTTAATTGAACGCTGTATCACACACAAGGGAAGAGTTGTGGCAAATGATGAATTTGAAAAAGGTGAGCGCAAGTTTTTAAACTTAGGGCACACCATCGGTCATGCTGTTGAAAAATGCAGCCACTATCAAATAAAGCACGGTTATGCGGTGGCCATAGGCCTTTCTATGATTGCAAGAGCCGGCGAAAAACTGGGCATAACCGAAAAAGGAACGGCAGAAAGAATTGAATTACTTTTCAAAAAGCATAACCTGCCTACAGATACCGTTTTTTCAACAGAAGAACTTTTAAATGTTGCTCTTTCTGACAAAAAAAGAGATAGTGACAGCATCACCTTAGTGGTGCCAAAAAAGATTGGTGCTTGCATTTTGCAAACAGAACCCATAGAAAATCTTAAAAAGTACATCGCGTTGGGAGGGGAAAAAGATGGCATCTGAATATGGAAAAAACTTAAAAGTATCTGTTTTTGGTCAATCTCACGGCAAAGCAATCGGTGTGAACATCGACGGACTGCCTGCCGGCGAAACCATTGACGAAGAAAAGCTCTATCGCTTTATACAAAGACGAGCGCCGGGGCAAAACAAAACCTCAACCGCGCGAAAAGAAAAGGATAAGCCGGTGTTTCTTTCAGGCTTTGAACATGGAAAAACCTGCGGTTTTCCCCTTTGCGCCATCATTGAAAATGCTGACATGCATTCTTCAGACTATGAAAGTTTAAAAAATAAACCCCGCCCCGGCCATGCGGATTACACTGCCTATGTAAAGTATGGCGGCACTGCCGACATGCGTGGTGGCGGACACTTTTCGGGCAGGCTCACAGCGCCCTTGTGTATTGCCGGGGGCATTGCCCTGCAAATTCTTGAAAAACACGGCATTTACATTGGTGCACATGTTTTATCCATTGCTGATAAACAAGATGACGCTTTTCCATTAAAACCGCAAAAAGAGTTGTTTGAGACTATCGCCAAAAAAGATTTTCCTGCGATTAACGATGCCGCTGCAAAAGAAATGGAAGAAACCATTCTGGCTGCAAAAGCGGAGCTTGATTCTGTGGGTGGTGTTGTGGAATGCGCTGTAACCGGGTTGCCGGCAGGTCTTGGCGGCGTCATGTTTGACGGCATTGAGGGAAGGCTCGCTTCTGCGATTTTTGGCATTCCTGCCGTTAAAGGTGTTGAATTTGGTCTTGGTTTTGATGCCACTAAAATAAAAGGCTCACAAAACAATGATGCTTTTATTATAAACGGAGAAAAGGTCGAAACCGAAACCAACAACTGCGGCGGCATTTTGGGTGGTATTTCAAACGGCATGCCCATTGTGTTTAAAACGGCTTTTAAGCCCACTCCGTCAATAGCGCAAAAGCAAAAAACCGTTGATTTGGAAAAGATGGAAAACACAACTGTCGAAATTACCGGCCGGCATGACCCCTGTGTTGTACTTCGTGCCGTGCCTGTTGTTGAGGCGGTTGCAGCCATTGTTATTTTAGATATGATTATGGAGTGAAATTATGGATATTAAAAATTTAAGAGAAAAGATTGACCAGATTGACGAAAAGCTTCTGCCCCTTTTCATTGAAAGAATGGGAATCGCAAAAGAAGTGGCAGAATATAAAAAAGCAAATGGTCTCCCTGTGATGAACAAAACAAGAGAGCGGGAAATTTTGCAAAAGGTTATGGAACAAAGCAGAGACCTTGAACAATTTGCCCACCGTTTTTACTCTCAGATTTTTGAAATCAGCCGTTCTTATCAGCAGGCCTTTCTGCACCCGACAACCGATTTGACCGACGAGATAAACCACGCTCTTCTAAACACCCCTGAGGCCTTTCCACAAACCGGCATCATTGCCTGTCAAGGCGTTGAGGGTGCCTACTCGCAAATGGCGGCAGACAGAATGTTTCCCCGGGGCAATCTGATGTTTTTCAAAAGCTTTGAAGCGGTTTTCGACGCTGTTGAAAGTGGTCTTTGCAAATATGGCGTTGTGCCCATTGAAAACAGCTCCAATGGTTCTGTTCGTTCAACCTATGAGCTTTTGAGAAAGAAAAATGTTAAAATTGTGAAAAGCGAACGCCTTTGCATTCGCCATGAGCTTTTGGCAAAACCCGGAACATCTTTAGAGGATATAACTGAAATTTACTCCCATGAGCAGGCGCTTTCTCAATGCAGTGTGTTTTTAGACAAACTGGGCAATAAGGTTAAAATCGTTCCCTGTGATAACACCGCCATGGCGGCGAAGATGGTTGCCGAAAGTGATAAACCTATCGCAGCAATTGCTTCTCACACAGCCGAAGCTCTTTATGGTCTTGCCACCATTTGCACACAAATTCAAAACAGCGACAATAACTACACCCGTTTTGTTTGCATTTCAAAAAATTTGGAAATCTATCCCGGTGCTGACCACATCAGCTTGATTTTAGCCTGTGAGCATAAACCCGGTGCGCTGTATGAAGTGCTGGCAAAACTAGCAGCCTTGGGCATAAACCTCATTAAGCTTGAAAGCTGCCCCATTTTGGGACACGATTTTGAATTTATGTTCTTCTTTGAGCTGCAGGCAAGTGTAAAAGACGAAAAAATTGTTGCCATGCTGGAAAGCTTAAAGCAGGAATGTGAAGAGCTTGTTTTCCTGGGCAACTATCTAGAGGCATAAAACCCCGCAGACAATCCGCTGCAAGTTAAGAGATAAACCACTTTGCAGGCGGGACTTAGGAGAAAACAGATTGTCTTTTGCGGCATAAATTTTATTGCAAATTTTGTTGACAATAGTTGTCTTTTATGTTATAATGCTCTTACATTGATATAAATCATATATTACGACCGCTAAGAAATTAGCTGAGGCCACACGGACAGCCGGGTCGAACGCCGAAAGCCGGAGCGCAAGCTTCCGGAGGCAGCGCAAGCTGCATTATTGATTGAGTTAGAAGCTCAAGTTTTATAAGTTGGTTGCTTTAAAACCAGATACGATGAAATCTCATCGACTTGTGAAATGGTCAATAAGAGTACGTGTACGACTCCTAACGCCCATACCGCCTTCTGCTTTTAATGGTAAAAGTATGAACAGGACAAGTGATGCGATTTGCGTTGCTTGTCTTTTTTTTGTTGAAAAAGTGCATTTATTGTGCAGTTTACAATACTTTGGGGGATTTAAAACATGAAAAAACTGATTGAATTGAAAAATGTGAGCAAAGCCTTTGACGGTGAGGTTGTGCTGGACAACTTGAATTTAGACATTTATGACCAACAGTTTATCACTTTGTTGGGTCCTTCCGGTTGCGGCAAAACAACAACTCTTCGTTTGGTAGGCGGTTTTGAAACGCCGGATAGCGGCGACATCTATTTTGATGGCCAGCGGATTAACGATGTCCCCTCGTACAAACGCCAGATTAACACGGTTTTTCAAAAATATGCTCTTTTTCCCCATTTGAATGTTTTTGAAAATGTTGCCTTTTCTCTGCGATTGCAGAAAAAAGGTATTGCCGAAATTGCTCCCCGGGTGAAAGAGATGCTGGAGCTTGTGGCTTTAAAAGGCTTTGAGCGCAAAAATGTAAACTTCTTATCCGGCGGTCAGCAGCAGCGTGTTGCTATTGCCCGTGCCCTCATCAGCCATCCTAAAGTTTTGCTTTTGGATGAGCCTTTGGGTGCCCTTGACTTAAAGCTTCGAAAAGACATGCAAAACGAATTAAAGAAGATTCAAAAACAAACCGGCATCACCTTTATCTATGTCACTCACGACCAGGAAGAAGCCCTTTCTATGTCTGATGTGGTGGTGGTTATGGCAGACGGCAGAATTCAGCAAATCGGCGCCCCCACCGATATTTATAACGAGCCGAAAAACGCCTTTGTTGCCGACTTTATTGGCGAAAGTAACATTGTTGACGGCGTGATGGAAGAAGACCTGAAGGTAACTTTCTCAGGTCACACCTTTACCTGCGTGGATAAAGGTTTTGCACCGAAAGAACAGGTGGATGTGGTTGTGCGCCCTGAAGATGTTGATGTTGTTTCTGTAGAACAAGGCATGCTGACAGGTGTTGTTACCTCTGTGACCTTTAAGGGCGTGCATTATGAAATTATTGTTGACATTGGTGGTTTTAAGTGGATGATTCAAAGCACCGACTTTGTGGGCGTGGATGAAAAAATTGGTCTTTACATTGAGCCCGATGCCATTCACATTATGAAAAAATCGGAATATTCGGGCAAATACGGAGACTATTCCAGCTTCTCTGATGAGCTGGATGAGCTTTCGGATGCTTCGGCGGTGGAGGAATGAGCATGAAACAAAAACGCACTCTTTCCGGCAAAATTGTCGCCTATCCCCATGTGTTGTGGTCGGTACTCTTTATTATGCTGCCCCTCTTGTTTGTTCTTTATTTTGCCTTTACCACCCCTGATGGTGCCTTTACCTTTGATAATATTATTGCTTTAGGCAATCACAAAGCAACCTTTGCCCTTTCTGTGAGTCTTTCTCTCTTGGCAACGGTTTTTTGCTTCCTCTTGGGTTATCCCCTGGCCTATTTCATGGCGCAGGCATCCCCTAAAAAGCAAAAACTTTTAATGACTTTGTTAATGCTGCCCATGTGGACCAATCTCTTAATCCGCACCTATTCCATGATGGCGCTGATGGACGATGCCGGTCTCATTAACAGTCTTTTGTCGGCATTGCATTTAAATACCATTCGCATGATTGGTACAAAGGGCGCCGTGGTCTTTGGCATGGCCTATGACTTTTTTCCTTACATGGTTTTGCCCCTATACACCACCATTTCCAAAATTGACAAAAGCGTGCTGGAGGCAGCTTCCGATTTGGGCGCCAGCCCTGCCGGTGTTATGACAAAGGTGGTTTTGCCCCTTTCATCTTCCGGCATTATTTCCGGCGTTACCATGGTGTTTGTTCCCTCTATCAGCACTTTTTACATTTCGCAGAAATTAGGTGGTGGCACCTTTGACCTTTTGGGTGATGCCATTGAGCGTCAATTCCAGAATGTGAATACATACAATGTCGGTGCTGCCATTTCACTGGTTATGATGATTTTGGTCCTGCTCTCTTTGTGGGTAATGAATCGCTTTACCGATTCTGATGAAGGGGGGACACAAGCATGAAAACCCTGCAAAAGATTTACACTTTTTTGATATTTTTCATTTTGTACATTCCCATTGTAGTTTTGGTTTTGTTCTCTTTTAACAGTTCGGGAAACACCGGCAGCATGACGGGTCTTTCTCTTTATTGGTATCGTGAGCTTTTTGCCACACCCAGCACCTTTACCGCACTGAAAAACACCTTGATTTTAGCCCTTTCTGCCTCCGTAATTTCCACACTTTTGGGCACAGCGGCGGCTGTGGGTATCGGCAAATTTAAAAACAAGGCTGTGCGGGGCGCTGTTTTATCTGTAACCAATGTCCCCATGATGAACCCCGACATTGTCACAGGTATTTCTATGATGCTGCTTTTTGTGTTGGTTGGCTCGCTCATTGGTCTTAAGGAAAAGCTGGGCTTTTGGACCATTTTAATCGCACACATCACCTTTTGTCTGCCCTATGTGATTTTGTCTGTCCGTCCCCGTGTGCTGGGGCTTAACCGTTCACTTTCAGAAGCTGCTATGGACTTGGGCTGTACCCCTGTTTCCGCTTTCTTTCGCGTAGAGTTACCTGCCATTATGCCCGGTATTGTATCCGGATTTATTATGGCCTTTACCTTGTCGCTTGATGACTTTGTCATCAGCTATTTCACCACGGGCAACGATTTTCAAACCCTGCCCCTTTTGATTTATTCCATGACTAAAAAAGAAGTGACCCCCGATATTTACGCACTTTCAACGCTGATGATTGCTGCGGTACTTATCTTGTTAATTCTCTCAAATGTTGCCGAATCAAAAGGCAAGAACAAAGAAAACGAAACCTCCGCCAAGGCGGCAGAAAGGATTGGATGAACATGAAAAAAACGATTGTATTGGTGCTTTGCATCTTACTGACAGCTGCACTTTTTACAGGCTGCAACAAAGAAGATGTTGAGGTTTTAAATGTTTATAACTGGGGCGAATATCTCTCTGACGGCTCTGAAGGGTCATTAGATGTAAATGCCGCCTTTGAGGCCTATTGCCTTGAAACCTTGGGCAAAGAGGTTAAAGTGAATTACACAACCTACGCCAGCAACGAGGATATGTATAACAAGCTGTCAAGCGGTGCGGCTGTCTATGACATTGTTATCCCCTCTGACTATATGATTGAAAAAATGATTCGCGAAGATATGCTGCTGCCTCTTAACTTTGGTAACATCCCCAATTATCAGTATATTGACGAACAATATAAAAACAATTATTATGACCCCGAGTCAAAATATTCTGTTCCCTATCTGTGTGGCTATGTGGGCATGATTTATAACACAGCAAAAATCTCCGATACCCCTACCGATTGGGATGCCATGTGGAACGAGGCCTATAGCGGACAGATTTTGCAGTTTAACAATCCCCGTGACGCCTTTGGCACAGCTCTTTATAAGTTAGGTTATGATGTAAACACCACCACTACTTCCGAATGGGATGAAGCACTGGCGCTGTTAAAACAACAAAAACCCCTTGTGCAGAGCTATGTAATGGACGAGGTGTTTAACAAGATGAAAAACGGTTCGGCTGCTGTTGCAGCTTACTATGCCGGCGACTTTTTAACCATGTATGAAGACAATGGGGATTTGGCTTTTTACTATCCAAAGAGCGGCACAAATGTTTTTGTTGACGCCATGTGCATCCCCGCCGTTGCACAAAACAAAGAGCTGGCTGAAGCTTACATTAACTTTTTCTTAACGGAAGAAATTGCTGTTGCTAATGCTGAATATACCTACTACGCTTCCCCCAACACCTTGGTTCGTAACAGCGAAAGCTACAAGGCAACCATGAGCGAGGTACACGAAAACGCCGCTGAAATTCTTTACCCCTCCGAGCCGGTTAAGTCGACCTATTATAAAAACCTAGACCCCGATACCACCGCTTATATGAACGCCGGTTGGGAAAGCCTTAAGGTGGAAAGCGCCACCGATATGACCATTTATATTGTGGCGAGCGTTGTCCTTTTGGTGTTGCTTGTGCTGTTTGTGGGCGTCTGGTTACGCAAGAGAACAAACAGAAAATATTATTAATCGCAAATCATCTTATAAAAAAGGGAATGCAAACCATTACCGTTTGCATTCCCTTTTTTATACTTTTCATTACATGGCTTTCTTTTTTCTGTCAAACCGAAGCATGCCAACCAAAATGGAAACAATGTTGAACACTTCAGTTAAAACACCGCCATAAGACCGGTTAATCAAATTATAAATGAGCCACAGCGGTGAGGACGGAAACGAAAGCTGCCTTGTGAGCTTTGGATTGTTCACACCAAAGGCCACACTTGTAAAAATCATGGCGATGGCAGGCAACAAGGATAACACGCCACTCCATGTATAAATGCATGCCCCTGTGCAAAGCAAAGAAAAAAAGACAATCCACAAATTGGATGCTGCCCACTTTTTGTCTTTGAATAAGTAAACAAGGCTTCTTAAAACGCCGATTGCATTTAAAAGAGCACCTGTGTAAGCCTCGATTAAGTAAAAATGCGTGGTAAAGCAAATACCTGCTGCCAGCTGCACCGCCACAATGCGCTTGTGGGTGTTTTGCTGATAGGTTAAAACGCTTAAAATAAAACCAAAAATACCTAAAATTTGTGCTATCATAAAACCATCTCCTGCTCTTTATACATCCAAGGGATATCTTACCACATTCTCTTTGTTTTTGTCAAGAAAATTTCGTCTTAAAGAAAGCGTACAATCACGCCTGTTTTCTGGCTTTTTTGATTATTTTCGACATCTCTTTTTTTAAAAAAAATATTTTTAAAGAATTTTTAAAAAGTCCTTTATTATTAGAGAAAAATTTGGTATAATATATAATAGAGTTATTGTGTAACTCTTTTCATTGACTTTTTAAGGTTCTCTTTGGTGAAGAGGACTTTTTGCGAATATTTTGTTCACACAAAAGCGAAACAACAGAGCACCGACCTTGCTCTTTCTTGTGGATCGTTACGCTTATTTTCAGTGTGACAAAGAATCGTACATATAGGCAGCGTGATAAAGAGGACTCTGCCTGAACTGACATTATGTAATTAAACGGAGGTTATATTTGTGGCAAAAAAACTAAAATTGAAAATCATTCCCTTAGGCGGTATTAACGAAATCGGAAAAAACCTGACTGTCTTTGAGTATGGAAATGATATCGTAGTGCTAGATTGCGGCATGGCTTTTCCCGACGATAACATGCCGGGTATCGACATGGTTATCCCCGATATTACTTATTTGGAAAAGCACCGTGATAAAATCCGCGGCATTGTGCTCACCCATGGTCACGAGGACCACATCGGCGGCATTCCCTACTTTTTGAAAAAAATTAATGTCCCCATTTATGGCACAAGGCTCACTTTGGGACTGGTGGAATGTAAGCTGAAAGAACACCATCTGCTCTCTAAAACAAAGCTGGTTCGCGTGAAAGCCGGTGACACCGTTAAGTTAGGCGCTTTCCGTGCAGAGTTTATTCACACCAATCACTCCATTGCCGATGCTGTAGCCATCGCACTGCACACACCGGCAGGTGTCATTCTCCACTCCGGTGACTTTAAGATTGATACCACACCCATTGAGGGTGGCATGCTGGATGTGGCCCGTTTTGGGGAGTTGGGCAGCAAAGGTGTTTTGGCTCTTTTATCTGACAGCACAAATGTTGAGCGCTCCGGCTTTACCATGTCTGAATCCACTGTTGGTGACACCTTTGACGAGCTGTTCCGCAACTGTGACAGACGAATTTTGGTGGCAACCTTTGCCTCAAACATTCACCGTGTGCAACAGATTATCAATGCGGCCTACCGCTATGGTCGCAAGGTAGCATTTTCAGGGCGCAGCATGGAAAATGTTGTTGAGGTTGCCATGAATTTGGGCTACATGACTGTACCGCAAAATGTACTCATCAGCATTGACGATATTGGTAAATACCGTCCCAATCAGCTGTGCATTATTACCACAGGCAGCCAGGGAGAGCCTATGTCTGCTCTTTCCCGCATGGCCTATTCTGACCATAAGAAAGTGGAAATTGTCAAGGGGGATATGGTCATTGTTTCGGCAAGCCCCATTCCCGGCAACGAAAAGCCCATTTCCGGCGTAATTAACGAGCTCTTTAAAAAGGGAGCTGAAGTGATTTATAAATCGCTGGAGCATGTTCATGTTTCCGGTCACGCCTGTCAGGAAGAACTGAAATTATTAATTTCTTTGGTTAAACCAAAGTATTTCATTCCCGTTCATGGCGAGTATCGTCACTTAAAACTGCACGCCGCCTTGGCTGAACGGGTGGGCATTAACCCTAAAAACATTGTTTTGCCTGACATTGGCAAGGTAATTGAAATTGGACCCAACAGCATCAAACAAAGTGCAACTGTGCCCTCAGGTGTTGTGATGATTGACGGCCTCGGCGTGGGCGATGTGGGTAACATTGTGCTCAGAGATCGGCGCCACTTGGCTGAAGACGGCATCATTGTCGTGGTGGTGACTTTGGCTAAGAAAACCGGTGAGGTTTTAGCAGGGCCCGATGTTTTATCCCGCGGGTTTGTGTATGTGCGCGAGTCTGAGGATTTGATGGAAGAAGCCAAGCTGGTGGCACGGGCCGCCATTGATAAATGCACCAATAAAAAAGCAACCGATTGGGGCAGCATTAAAAACAGCCTGAAAAACAGCATGAGCGACTTTATGTACACCAAAACAAAGCGCAAACCTATGGTTCTGCCCATTATTATGGAAATTTAATAAAGCCTTTTGGCTTACGAATGATAAAATTGTATTTTACGGGGGTTTAAAAATGGAACAAACGAAAAAACTGTTTACATCTGAATCTGTAACCGAGGGACATCCCGATAAAATTGCAGATATTATTTCAGACGCGATTTTAGATGAAATTATGGCGCATGACCCCATGGGTCGTGTGGCTTGTGAAGTCACGGTTACCACAGGTCTTGTTCTGGTGGTGGGTGAAATTTCAACCAGCACCTATGTGGATATTGCAAAAACGGTACGCTCCTGCATCCGCGAGGTTGGTTATGACCGCGCCAAATATGGCTTTGACTGTGACACCTGCGCTGTGCTCACCGCCATTGATGAGCAATCACCCGATATTGCCATGGGCGTTAACAAAGCTTTAGAAGCAAAACGAGGAGAAGACGACCCGGGTGAATTAGGCGCCGGTGACCAGGGCATCA
>JAFYVH010000021.1 GCA_017549205.1 Clostridia bacterium
AAAGGACCGAGTTTGCATCCCAGGGTTTTTGGGGGTTATAGCTTTTGCCCAATTGTGCTTGTCGATACTCTAGAGGAGGAAGCTCTTTATTTTTGGTGAGTATTTTAGCAATTGCTGTGCTTCCTAATCCTGCTTCATACATGGAAAAAATCTGCTTTACAACCTTTGCAGCGGTTTCCTCTACAATGAGCCGGTTTTTGTTGTCAGGTGCTTTTTTGTAGCCATAGGGGGCATAATTACTTAGAAAATCACCGTTGCGTTTTTTTGTCCTTACGGCAGACCGGATTTTCTTCGAAATGTCCTTCGAATACATTTCATTTAAAATGTTTTTAAATGGTGTAATATCATTGTTGTTTTTAAGAGTGTCAACGCCGTCGTCAATCGCGATAAATCGAACACCATAATTTGGAAAAACAATGTCTGTATATTGGCCGGTTAGTATATAATTCCTTCCCAATCTAGAAAGGTCTTTAACAACCACCATATTTACATTTCCCAGTTCTATGTCTTCTATCATCCTTTGAAAGTCTGGACGGTCAAAATTTGTTCCGCTCCAGCCGTCATCAATATAAAGGTCATAAACAAACCAAGAATGATCGCGAACATATTTCATTATCATTGATTTTTGGGTTGAAATGCTGGAGCTCTCTATATTTTGCACAAGATCATCTTTTGACAACCTGCAATAAATGGCGACACTATAATTTTCACGTTCCCTCATTTTTCCCCTCCTGAAGAAACACGAAGTTGTAACAATTATTCATTATATTACAATAAAGCTTATTTTGCAATTATTAAATTATTAGTGAATTAGTCATTTAATAATTTTAGAATATTTTTTGGAAAATATTATTCTCCGATACACAACCGACATGGTTCATAGCCATTTTCTATTAACTCATTTAATGGATATGCACTCACATTATTTCGATTTTTTACGATAACGCAAAAATGATTATGATATTTATCCCCGGATGGTGTGACATAATATTCCGTTGTTTCTATTTGTAATGTTGGTATATGTAGGTAGGTATGAGTGATATGTAGGCCGAAGCCAACGACAAGGAATAGAAAAATTGTCAAAATAGTAATGGTGACAGGTTTTAAAGAAAAAAAAGAAAGTAATCTAACAAAATAACTAGGGTTTTGTAGATAAAAGGAAAACTGATTGGCAAATTCTTCGCGTTGAATTGTAGAATGAGATAAAGCAGAGGTCAATAAGGCAGGGTCGACAATGTGGCCTAGTTCGTGGCATAAAAGAATACATTTATCTTTGGTAGGTAAATCCGAATTAATAAAGACAAGCTTTAAATTATTATTTAAGTATAGAAAAGAGTCATGTTGTTGAATTTCATTTTCCAAGTTAAGTTTAGCAATACATGCAGAAATATCCTTGGAGTTGTTATATTTTTTGTAAGGGACAACTTGAAAGCCTTTTTCTTCAATAATATGCTGCAAATTCTCATAAGTTAGTGTTGAATATAATTTGTTTTGTTTTCTTGTTTCAAATGCGAGACGATTAGCGATTTTATTCATGCTTGGAATAGTTCTCCTTGCTTTTCTGTATTAAATTTAAAATAACCTTTTCTTCATCGGTCAGCGATGTGCTGTCTGAAAGTCCGCCATATGCAGCAATTAAAGCATTTGTAGACGAAGAACCGTTTATACGCCGACATTCTGTTTCAACCATCGACTCTACAGCATGTTTTCCCATATCATCCAGTTTTTCAAAATCATTGAGAAGTCTAATAGAGCGTGAATTAAGAGTTATAGGACAATCCCGAAAAGGATAAATATCAAGAACCTCAAAAATTCTATTAATTAAATCATAACTTGAGGAGCCAACGCCTTTTTTTAAGATAGAATTAATGGTTGTACGAGGAATGCCTATATATTTTGCAAAGCTTTCTATCGTCTTAAATTTTTCCTTTATTCTTTTTCTGATTAAAGTCGTATAATCCATTTTAACCACTTCCTCTCCTATAGTCTACAATAAAAACTTATTTTGGTCAACATTAAAAAATTTTTTGTTGACATATGTCAAGCTTATGATATAATAAAAGACGCTATAATATACATATCGACAGCAAAAATATAACAAAGCGTCTATTTAGACACAAAGGAGAGACAGAGAATGAAAAAAAAGCTTTTATACCTTTTTATATTGTGTTTGGTGATTGTATTTGGCGTTCCTATTGTTTCTGTGTCGGCAAATGCAGAAATACAATGTAATGCAACACTAACTAAAAAAGTTGTGAAAGTAGAAGGGACCATTAGTAGTGGCGCTGGTCAACAGGTAACGCTTTTAGTGACGGATTCTAACGGAGCGTATATTTACATAGATCAAACGACAAGCGAAACCGACGGCAAATTTAGTTTTAACTTTCCTATGCCTGATGGTGCAAAAGACGGAAATTATACAGTTAAGGTCGGTGGTACAAATGTATCATCATCGGCAGAAACCAATTTTGTATATTACTACGACAACATTTCTGTCCAGGAGCCCCAGGTTACGAACAATTGGGTGCGTATTAATGGTTCAATCAGCAGTGGCACTGGTCATGAAATAGCACTTTTGGTGAAGGATCCTACACACAGCATAATTTATATAGATCAAACGACAAGCGAAACGGATGGCAAATTTTGCTTTAACTTTCCTATGCCTGATGGTGCAAAAAGCGGAATTTATACAGTTAAGGTTGGCGGACCAAATGTATTGCCATCCGTACAAACCAATTTTGATTACTATAAAGAGGATATTTCCAAACCAGAAATTACGGCTACTGCTCAATATAAAAATGGTCGTGTGCATGTTAATGGTACAATCAGCAGTGGCGCTGGTCAACAGGTAACACTTATGGTGAAGGATCCTACGAATACAATCATTTATACGGATCAAACGACAAGCGAAACTGGCGGGAACTTTAGTTTTAAATTTCCCTTGCCAGATGAAGCAAAATTTGGAACTTATACTGTTACGGTTGGCGGTACAAATGTACCATCACCGACACATATCAACTTTGGTTATAGTGGTGAAAGTTTTTATGGACTTGATATTCAGGTTACCAATAGCCACGTGTGTATTAGTGGTTCAATCACCAGTGGTGCTGACCAACAAGTAACGCTTCTGGTAACAGATCCTATGCATACAACCATTTATACAGGTGAGACGATAAGCGGAACGGATGGCAAATTTTGTTTTGACATTACCATGCCTGATTTCGCTACAAGCGGAATTTATACAGTCAAGCTAAGCGGAAAAAATGTTGTACCATCGGTACAAACCGATTTTATTTATTACAATGACGGTTTTTCTGCAGTCTCTGTTCAGGTTGCGAATAATCAAGTGAGTGTTGATGGCACAATCAGCAGTGGTGCCGATCAGGAAATAGAGATTAAGGTGACAGATTCTACGGGTACAATGATTCGCAGAGACGTAATTACATGCAATAGCGACGGCAAGTTTAGTTATAGCTTTTCTATGCCGGATTCCGCTACAAGCGGAATTTATACGGTTACCTTGAAAAAAGACGGAATCGAAGAACCCGAGCAGGTTTTATTCCTTTTTACCACGGAATTGCCTGCACAGGCTATTGAGAAAAATCAAAACAAAAGTTTGTATAACGCCTTAAAAAGAGCTCGGCCTCTGCTTGACCCTGATGCTGATGGCACGATTACAGCATTGGAATTGTCTAACATTTCAGGAGCGTTAGATATAAGCAATAGTAATATCGAGAGTTTATACGGACTTCAATCGTGTACAGGCATTACAGAGCTATACATCAACGATAATAAAATTTCCAATTTGCAACCAATTGAGAATCTGCAAAATTTAAAAAGCCTAATTGCAGATAATAATCAGCTTAGTCATATAGCGGCACTCCCAACCAATTTAAAGTTATTAAATGTCGAGAGGAACCAACTTACAAATATGGAAGGAGTGACATTGGCACAGGAATTAGAAATTTTGTTTGCCTCTGAAAACAACCTTAGCTCTATAGATTTTTTAAGAGATAAAACAGCCTTGACACATGTCACATTAAAGAATAATACAATTACCGATTTATCACCCTTAGCTAACGATAAAGCCTTAATACATGTAGATTTAGCAGACAACTTAATCAGCGATATAAGTGTTTTAGGGGATAAAACGAATATAAAGGTTTTACGGCTAAGCGGCAATCCGATAAACAGCCTGTCGGCTATCCCGAAAAACTTCTTCCATATTTTAGATTATGTCACATTGAATTTAAGGGAAGAAATATTAAAATTTAATGCGTTGAACACGATATATACAACTGCCGATATATACTAAGGAGGAAGAACTATGCAAAAGATAAAACAATATATAGCACTGATGCTCTTATTGGTTATGATCCTTCCGGGTTCTTCTGCATTTGCAGAAACCGCAACAATTGAAGATTCTTTTGAAAATGCAGCAATAGAGAATCGGGATACATCAACAACCAATTCAAAAAATGAGAAAATTCGACAGAGACTTGAGGCAACTACGCTCACACCATATAAAGGAAGTATTATTGAAGATGAAAAACCTGACTCAACTTACAGTTTAAACACCTCAACTAGAGAAGAAAATTCAGACAACGAAATTGGTACAAGTCGATCGGGGTATTCAAAAATTCCTTCGACTGAAACTGTAGCTGAGCGTGCTGTTATGCAAGAAGCAGCCGTAATGTCCACTTCTCTTTCATCCAGTAACTATGAATCAATAATTAGTCCTTCTTTTAAAAATGGAGTCAATCATCCCCATTTGGGCGGCAGAAGTGAAAATGAATATGTTTCACCATTTGATGGCACACTGCAGCTTAATTATACAGACTTGCACCTACCCGGGCGAAACGGATTAGATTTAACCTTGAGCCGTTTTTACAAAAGTGAACATGACGGTGCAGAAATTTCTAATTCAGGAGGCGAATTCGTAGTCAATCCAACCACATATTATAACAAACGATATGCACTGGGTATTGGTTGGTCTTTTGGCTTTCCCTCGGTGGAAGTGCGTGAAAAATATGATGGTACTTTACAGGCTTTCTATCATGACGGAAAAGGCTCCTCTTATCGCTCAAATTACAATGATTCAGAAAAAAATGAAGAGGGAAATGAATACTATAATGGACATTGGATCTATTATTCTAATTTAGATAATTATTATACTGATAATGTAAAATTTAAAGAAAGAGACCGTTCCTACACACGCGGAGAATATCGATCGGAATATTCTTTTAAGGCGGCCGATGACACAATGCAATATTTTGGAAAAGACGGCCAGATTCTTTCTATTCAAGACAGATTTAATAATGAAATTAAATTTGACTATACATATTTACCGGGTGAAAACATCATCCCTTTCTATTCTCATGCAAAATATTCATATGGAACCTCATGGAGTTATTCATCACAACAAATTACATTTAATCCCCATTCGACCAGAAGAAGCACAGAAGCCAAAACACAATTAGTGGATATTGATGAAGATGATGATGAATATTATGTGAGCCTAATGTATCAAGCAGAAGATGCTCTTAATACTTTTGATGGTAGCTTCAATGTGTATTGTGATTTATACCAAAATAGTAATTTGTTAGAGAGTGTATTAATTGTCACAGAAACACCCACAGTATATAATGAGGGCATCAAATTGGAGGGAGAGTTCTCCATCAGTGAGCTTGATTTGGATGCAGTTCCCAACCGGGCGAGATTGCGCATTGAAATGGTGCGCAGTCGATATACAATTTACTTTACTGATCTTCGTTTATCGCCCAAAATCCCGTTAATTTCAAAAATTACCGACACAATCGGTCGAACGGCGGTGTTTGATTATCAGGGAGATGTTTATACAAGATATGCAGAAGGTTCCCCCGATCTTCCTCTTATTGTAACGGTCTATGAGCCGAATGGAACACAAATTCAAAAACTAACCTATTACAGAAATAGGTATACTTTTTATGTAGACGATTATGATGGAAACACTCTAGAGGAACACAGAATGTATGTATTTTGGGGTTGTAACAACGGTTTGTATTCAACCTGGGTCAACTATGAGAAAAAAGAAGGACGGGGCAGCACCATTTATTCCAACGACACGGTTGACAAGAGCTTTTCCTTTAGTCGAAATATTGTATCTCTGGCACAAAACTGGCACAGTGATGTTTATTTTGAATATGAGGATGTAACCAAATGGACGGATAACCGTCCCTTAGGGTCTACAAGCACCGCAACAACAAGCAACACCGGTTTTATTGAAACTTGGCGAGTGGCCAGCAAATATGTGGTTAATTCTCCCATTAGCGAAACGGAAAACCCGCAATACAATAAATATACATATAATTATACAAGTGGCAGGTATAGGGATGAAACCGGATATAGCATGAAGAGTCGATTGCCTGACGGCCCCGGTTATCTTGATCCCGACTTCGGTGTTTACCGCGTAGAGGTGACAAATCCCAACGGTAGCGTTGAAGCCTATGAATATACCAGCCACACATTTGGGATGGGCTATCGGCGAAGATGGAAAATTGTTTTACCTCTTTTGGATAGAAAAATTGTAACCGAAAGCACAACTTCAGGAGCAGATGAGATCATCGAAGAGTATAGTTATAAAGATGATTATGCCATTACTTCTCCCACACAGATTAAGACCACCGAAACCCTGGACGGCACAGCTCGTGTGTACTACACCAAAACAGAATATGATGCAGATTCATGCTTGCCCATTCTGACAAGCTTGCCCTTAACAGAGGCCGAGGCCAAGCTCGACCAAATTCCAACAAAAAAACAAATTACCACCGATTACCAGGGGCTGGGCAATAGAACCTTTATCCCCAAAAAACAAACCTATTACCAAAAGGAAGATGGCCCCCTGCTGAGCGCAAGCTATAATTTAGACAGTTTGGGGCGCATCACAAGCGCGGTCGATGCGCAGGGCAACATCACATATTATGAATATGACACCACATATACATGGTTGCCCACACGCATCTATTTTTCTGACCCCGAAAACAACGGGGACGACAGCCGAATAGCCGAAACACAATATGCCTATACCGATGCCTATGGCTTAGGCGCTACAGAAGAGCGCATTAAATATGCTGATGGCAGCTATGCGGTGACGCGTTATACATATGAGCCAAAATATGGTAATATTATTCAAAGTGTAGATGCCATGGGCAATACGACAGATTATAGATATGATAGCCATGGTCGAATTTGTGATGTATACTATCCAAGCTATAAGTCAGAAAACGGCTTAGTCAAAAAGCATGATGCCTATTCTTATTACGAATGGACAGATTATAATAATTATGAAGTATATGAAATTAGAAAATATACCTATTCAGGCTCATCGTTGGTTATGCGAGAATGTGCTTACTATGATGATGTCGGAAATCTGCTTCGAAAAAGAAATTTGCCAACCTATGGAAAAGCGTTGGAAGAAAAATACATCTATGATAGCGCAAGCCACGTGGTAGGCTATCAGAACTGGACGGATTTTGACACGGAAACAAACACACAAAGCTATACCTATGATGGCTTTGACCGCATCACATCCGTGACAGATAAAATGGGAAATGCGCAAAAGGCGACATATAAAAGCCTCTCCAATGAATATAGCTTTGTGCCGGCGGGCAGCAGTGCGGCAGAGAACCATTACATAGAAAATTATGATATGTATGGTAACAAAATTGCTGAAAGCGTATATCCCAACGGCCTCTCCTCCAGCCCGTTGACAACGGCTTATCAATACGATTTAGTAGGCAATGTAATCCAGGTAACAGACGCTAACGGCAAAATAACCAAAACAGAATATGATGCATTAAACAATCCCATCAGCATTCTGCAGCCGGACGGCAACAAAATTATGTATCATTATACCAAATGGGGCACGGTCGGCACCACCACCCGTTATGACGGCGACCAGCCCTATAACATCACGCAGACACATGATGACAGAGGCCTTGCAACCAGTCACCGCCAAACAGGTCTTGCAATTCAAACAAAACCGTGGTATTATGAATATAACGCCGATGGCTCACAGTCACAATCCTGTTCCCCCGGCGGCAATCAGACAAACCTTAGTTATGATGGCATGGGGAATTTAATTCAGCAAGAAACCGAGCATCTCCTTTACATGATAAGGTATAGTCCCTATGGCCCGGTTGATGATATTATTAAATGTGAAAATCATTATGCGACAGATGTTATAGACTATACCTATAACAAATTGGGATGGCTTGTGTCTAAGGACAGGAACCGTGCAATCACAACATACACATATAATGACATGGGCAATCTCGCATCCATGACCTCCCCCGGCGGTTTGCAAAGGACTTATGTTCGGGATGAGTTGGAGCGGCTTTCGGCAATTCAAGTGGATAATAAAAATTTTGTGTATGAATATTATGGTGACGGTCTCATTAAAAAGCTGACCTACCCCGGTGGCATGACCACAGAATATACCTATGATAATGCCAACCGCTTGCAAACAATGGTCACCAAAAAAGGCACAACCGTGTTGAAGACTTATAGCTACACCTACGATGGCGTGGGCAACATTCTCACGGTTTCAGGCAGTGAAAATAAAGTTTATACCTATGACGATTTATATCGCTTAAAGACCGTCAAAGAAAATGGTGTCACCACCGCCTACAGCTATGACAATCGGAATAATCTCATTTCCGAAACCCGTCCCGGTTACAGCAAAACCTATGAATACAGCGGCGACAACCGACTGTATAAGGTGACGGAAAACGACATTGTAACGACTTATGAATATGATTTAAACGGCAACCTGATTAAACGCGGCGATGACGAATTTGGTTATGATGTCATCGATAAGCTGATATATGCCAAGGTAAACGGTGTTGTGACTACCTATGAAGTTGGAGCCGACAATCTGCGCATGAGCAAAACCACTGAGGGCACCACCACGACCTATCAGTTGGACGAAAACGGCAATGTCATTTGCGAAAACAATAATGAAATTATTGCAGGACACAAGCCCTTGGCAAAGAAAATTGACGGAACCTATTATTACTATGTCTATAACGGTCACGGCGATGTGGTGCTGGTTGTGAATGAAAACGGCAATGTGCAAAACAGCTATACTTACGATGCCTGGGGCAAGGTTCTCAACCAAAGCGAAACCGTTGATAACAGTTTGCTCTATGCAGGCGAATATTTTGATGAAGAGACGGGTTTGATTTACCTGCGGAATCGGTATTATGACCCCAACGCAAGACGATTCATTACCGAAGATCCGGCAAGGGATGAACTGAATTGGTATGCGTATTGCGGGAATAATCCGGTGAACTGCGTTGATCCGTGGGGGTTGTATTATTTAGAGAGGGATGCTGGCGGGCGCATTTATGCATATATTCAAAAAGGAGATACTTTATCAGGTATAGCTACTTCTGAGGTGAATGATGCAAATGCATATACTAAAATGAACTATGCTGGAGATCCAAACGTTATAAAAGTAGGTCAAAAGATAGAAATCACTGGAATTTACAATGAGAATTATCCAAAAGAAAATACCGCTAAAAACGCTATTATAGCCGCAGAATTTCGACCAAATTATTCCGCCTCCAAACCAATTTTTACTTTTCATGCTAATTACGGAACTGGATTAGCGGCTGAGGTTAATATAGCTGGAGTTGGAATTGAAATTGGCGGAAAGAGATATTATGATATGACAACGGCGTTTGCTAATATTCCTACCGAAAGCTTGCAGTTGTCTGCTGAAGTAAAATTAACGGATAATCTGAGGTTTGGAGCGAGTTATACTGGTACCATTAATGCCATGACAAAAGAGCATTTGAAAAACGAAGGTTATGCAGGCATAAAAATAGGAAACAAAATTTATGGTCTTGGTGGAATGTCAGAAAACGATTTGGTTATTGTGGTTGGTATAGGCGGTTATCTTGGTGTTGGGGGCGATCTTGAGCTTAGCGTGAATTTTTCGGAAATAAAAAGAAGATATTTTGATTAATTTTATTAGAGGTGTTGTATAGTATGAATAAGCGTATTTTAGCGTTTTTAGTAGATTATTTTGCATCGATGATAATACTCGCATTGGTAGGGTTATTTTCATTTTTAAATATTACAAACAGGTTTTGGAGTCAATTGTATGGCATATTGTTGTTTTTTTGTGTATTTATTATATGTTTTAAAGATATATTTGCAGGACAAAGTTTTGGAAAACGAATTATGAAACTTAAGGTGGTTAGTTTGGAAAATAAACAACCTAATGTTTTAGTTTTGCTTATTAGAAATATTACCTTATTAGTATGGCCAATAGAGGTATTATTGGTTCTGTTAGATAAGCCACGCATTGGCGATGTAATAGCTAAAACAAAAGTAGTGACACGGTGACAAGGTACGGCGACAGGACACAAGGGGACGGTTCTCTTGTGTTTGGTTCGTGACCGGGACACAAGGGGACGGTTCTCCTGTGTTATGGCCCCGAGACAGCGAGACAGGGGGACGGTTTTATTGACACCGTCCCTTCTATCCTTGCGGGGAATATTCTGAGGACACAAGGGGACGGTTCTCTTGTGTTCAGGCGAATATTTTGATGAAGAGACGGGTTTGATTTACCTGCGGAATCGGTATTATGATGCGAGCACGGGTAGGTTTATAACGGAGGATCCGATTAGAGATGGACTGAATTGGTATGTGTATTGCGGGAATAATCCGGTTATGTTTGTGGATCCGTGGGGGTTGGTTGTAACTGCTTGGGATGAAAATAACCTTTCAAGTGATGATTTAGAGAAGATTAAAGAAAATGATAGATTGTGGAATAGCGGTGATGAGTATCAAAAACAAATGGCGACAGCGTCAAGTCGTCAAATCAGAGAAAAATATTTGAAGGAAAATCAAACAATACTTGATAATGGATACGTCGAAGAAACAATACAAAAAAATATATCTAGTTCAATTTTCCAAGGAGAAGTAGTTATAAATTCCAGTATAGGAATTCAAAGAATATATACAGAGGATGATATTTATGTCAGGTTATGTAATGTGGATATTAAATCATATACCGCTACACCTCGAACATCTATCAGTGAACTTTATCTGCACATTGGACAGTCATCTAAAGCTTCACCAACTCAAAAACATACGGAAAGAGTATATGATAACACCTATTCATATTCGCCTAATTGGGGATGGGTTCTTGATGTTGACACAGAAGGTTATGAAGTTCCAGTAGGGGTTGTTATAGAGGCTAATATAAAGCGTGGCACTGCAACACATAATGTAATTATCAATAATCAACTATACTCAAATGATCTTTTCATTAACGGACACATACAAATAAATAAAATTTCTGAATTTGATGTGTTGAGAGATATTATACAAGACATAAAAATACCAAAATCTTCGAGGTGATAAATATGAAAAAGATATCCCATATTTGTACTATTGTAGCGATTATAATTCTTATATGTGCAATAAGCTTTTGGGTAAAATCAGAAAAGAACAAGTATATTGAAGCCTATCAGGCTACAGAAATTGTAGCTGTTGAAAAACTTGGGGAAGATTGTATGTTGGTTAGGAATGGACATTATTGGGGACCAAAACCTTATAAAAAAGGATTTTGGTTTGGTTATGTTGATAAAAAAGAATTAACAGCTGTTATGTATACAACTGTCCCTACTCTTGGTGGCGATGATTGGTTTGTACAGGAGTATATCTCACAAGTCGGCGGGGACTATAATGAGTTTTTTGATATTGTGTCAAAGGGACGGTGACCCCCTTGTGTTAGGACATGTTAACAAAAAATTGGCTTGATGATTCTACTCGTTTTACGACGATGAACTCTCCCATGGTGTATGGAAAAATGAATCAAGCCATGTTAATGGATTTATGGAATAACCAAGTAGGTAGAGAATTAGCAAATAATAAGGATTTTAAAGATATGTCATATAAACAATTGTTTGATATGGCGGTTAAAGAGGATTACTTAATAACCAATGCTTCTTTAGTATATGATAAGTTAGGTATTACAGGGTTTATTATAAAAGATAATGATTGGGCCGTTAATGTAGAATGGAATATGGATACTGGCAATATTACCTTTATAAAGGATGAGCAAAGAATTACTTTAAAAATAGGAGTATAACAGTAAAATGAAAAATATAAGATATTCGTTACCTTTTCTTTTTTCTGCTATTATATCTTGTATATATACTTTTATCACATATCATGGCGCATTGCTATTTTCTGCTAAAACTTTTATTGCTTGTACTTATATTGTAGGTATAATCACACAAATAATAGTGCTTATAATGATTTATAAGCTTAGACTATTTCAAAATAAAAAAAAATTATTTAAATTTTTTGCAGGAGTTGTATTTTTATTTTTATCTGCAATAATATTTTTTGTTACTAATTTTTATTTAATCAGTATACTCTATCACTATATAATGAAAGAGCCATTTTAGGTGACAGGGTGACATATGACACGACACAAGGGCGACACAAGGGCGACACAAGGGGACGGTTCTCTTGTGTTCAGGCGAATATTTTGATGAAGAGACAGGGTTGATTTACCTGCGGAATCGGTATTATGATGCGAGCACGGGTAGGTTTATAACGGAGGATCCGATTAGAGATGGACTGAATTGGTATGCGTATTGCGGGAATAATCCGGTGAATTGCGTAGATCCGTGGGGGTTGTATGAGCAAGGGGATGAAAAGCTTCCTGTTGTGGAACAGGCCAAAATTAATGTATTAACGACACTGTTTTATCAATTTAACCAAGAGAATAATATTGCAGCTAGAGACGCTGCTAGAAAAAAGGCTGTAGAGATTCGTAGACAATATTGGGATTATGTTGACACATATAATTATTGTACGAACTATGAAAGTGTAAAAATGTCAATGGAGGTTCTTTCTGCTGGAGCAGCACATATGTATGGAGGGGATGCAACAAATTTTACACAGGAAATAATTTTCCCTAGTGTTGTAGAGGCAACAACAAAAATAATTAAAAGCCCCGTCATTGATAAACTAACATCATTGGATACTATTATTAAAGTACTAGACCATGAATACTATAAAGCTATGAGCGCATTAAGAGAAGGTGATGTTCGTGTTGTAATAAAGCAAGACTACACTACTTATTTAAATAAAAATGGTAAATTGAATTATGGCGAGTTAGCTATGAAATATACCACAAGTTTTTATAAGGCAGAGGGCATGTATATTGCTAGTGATGTATCAGAAATTCGATATCGATATACATATCATACGCCAAATAATACTTATACAAACCGTTTTAGATATGCTAATTCAAACTTATTCAATTGAGGAGCACGCCATGAAAAGAATATTTATACTAATTTATGATAATTATCATGTGCCTTTTCTTTCAGTTTTAAATTTTCTCTCCGTTAGGGTTTTGACACTGACGATACATATGGAAAATGGTTTGTTAAGATTGTTTTTAATAAGTTTTGGTTATTCTTGTACTCTTGCAACCGTGTTAATGAGTTTATATTTTATGATGTACTGTAGTGAAAGTTTTAAACCAACTATAAAACTTATCTATAGAATTATTAAAAAAGATTTTTTAAGTATGATTCATTTTTGGAAAGAACAGATGTTTTGTAAAAAATTTCTATACATCCTATTTGTTTTTGTAATGATTATATTGTTTTTCCTTATACCCATAAACGAAAGTATTTCATACATTTATGTTTATTATTTTATGTTTGCTTTTGGGATATATTTTATTGTTTTACATTTTTTATGGTGTGACATAAGGCTTCAATATCGAGATATAATCCAATGTATAATTATGTATTTCCCTTTTTATGTTCCGTATTTGTTTGAAGCGTATGTAATATCTAATAATATTCCAATAAGCTTTTATACGCTTACAATATTAATGTATATGTATGCTAATGCATTAGTAGCTATTCGTTTAGGTACAAGGCGAGATAAGTGAAGGACACAGGGGAGACACTAGGGGACGGTTCTCTAGACACAAGTGGACACAAGGGGACGGTTCTCTTGTGTTGACAAAAAGACACAAGGGGACGGTTCTCTTGTGTCGTTAAAGCGGTAGCCTTTCCTATGCGTATAACGATTTCGGTCAGGTGACGAACCTCACCGATGGCAGACACAAGGGGACGGTTCTATTGTCTCGCTGGAGATAGGGGGACGGTTCTATTGTCTTTGGTTGATGTAACGATTAAAAGCGCTCTTGCTAAGCAGCAGGAGCGCTTGTTTTATTACAATCCGCACCTTTCCCCGTCAGACCGGAAGCAATGCTTTCTCTTGATTGACAACTCCTTTTTTTTATGGTAGAATAAGGCGATTACATAAATAGGAGAGAGGCAAATGTTATATTTTATTAATGACTATTCCGAAGGAGCACATCCTGAGGTTTTAAAACGTTTAGTTGAAACGAATATGGAGAAGCTGACAGGCTACGGCACTGATGTTTACACCGAGTCTGCCGCAGAGAAAATCAGAGAAGCCATTGGCGTGCCCGATGCAAAGGTTTATTTCATTTCAGGCGGCACACAAACCAACCAGCTTGCCATTGACAGCCTTTTGGAAAGCTATGAGGGCGTTATTTCTGCCGCCAGCGGTCACATTATGGGTCACGAGGCCGGCGCTATTGAATATACCGGTCACAAGGCTATTGCCCTGCCCCACAAAGAAGGCAAAATCACCGCCGAGGCTGTTCAGTCTTACATTGATATTTTCTATGCCGATGCGCACCACGACAGAATGGTGTTCCCCGGCATGGTTTACATTTCGCATCCCACAGAATATGGCACGCTTTACACAAAAAAAGAGCTTGAAGCCCTTTCAAAAGTTTGCCGCAGCAACAACATTCCCCTATATTTAGATGGTGCTCGTTTGGGTTATGGCATTGCCACCCCCGAATGTGATGTTACTTTGAAGGAAATTGCACAGCTTTGCGACGCTTTTTATATTGGCGGCACAAAGGTTGGCGCCCTTTGCGGTGAGGCACTCATTTTCACAAAAGAAGAGCCCTCCCGCTTTATCACAAGAGTGAAGCAGCACGGCGCTCTGCTTGCTAAAGGCAGACTTTATGGCGTGCAGTTTGACGCTCTTTTCACCGATGATTTATATTTCAAAATCAGCAAAAACGCCATTGACACCGCTGACCGCATCCGCGCAGCGCTGCGCGAGAAAGGCTATACCTTCTTCCTCAACACCACCACAAATCAGACCTTTATTGTGATGGAAAACGAGCAGCTTAAAAAGTTTGGTGAACAAGTGCAATATGACTTTTGGGAACGGTACGACGACAATCACACGGTGATTCGTCTTTGCACCAGCTGGGCAACCAAAAGCGAAGATGTTGATGCGCTGATTGAATTATTATAATGTTGATTTTAAAGACGGTAGCCTTTGCTGCCGTCTTTTTTTATGCCCGTAAGTCCCGCTAAATCATAGTTTTTATTATTGACTTTCTTATGCTGCATGGTATAATTTAAGTAAGTAACTTACATCCTTTTTAGACAGGAGAAAGCCTATGAATACGGATAATTCTGCCGAAATTTTAAAGATTGATTTTGAATGTTCCACATGTAACAAAGCAAAAATGGCAAGCCGGCACATCCCTGTACAAAGAGTGATTGAAAAGCTTGACCGCTTTTTTGATACAAACGACTTGGCAGGGGCAAGAAGCTTGCTTGAATATTGGCAGGCCGAGGCGCAAAGTGTGGGTGATGCCTCGGGCGAGCTTTCAATTGTGAACGAGATGCTGGGGCTTTACCGCAAAACCGCTGAAAAAGAAAAGGGGCAAAACGCCGTCGCCCGTGCCTTAGAGCTGCTTGCTTTAACGGGTAAAGCCGAAACCATCTCCGGCGCTACCATTTTAATTAACGCCGCCACCACCTCAAAGGCCTTTGACGAGCCTGAAAAAGCCGTACTCTTATACGAAAAAGCAACGAAAATTTATAAAGATTGCGGCGTTTTGGAAGATGACTTGCAATTTGCCGCACTTTACAATAACTTTGCAATCACCCTAGTTGATTTAGAGAATTTTGAAAGAGCAAAAGAGTTTTATGAAAAAGCTATTGCCATCACAAGCCGTCAGGTTGAAAGCCTGCTTGACTGCGCCGTTTCTTATGTAAATCTGGCGCATCTTTATGAGCGGTGGCAAGGTATAGAGAATGAGCACATTGAGCCCTGCCTGAAGAAAGCGGAAGCACTTTTGGGGGACGAGCGACTCAATCAAAACGCTTATTATGCCTTTGTTTGCGAAAAATGTGCCCCCTCTTTTGATTATTTTGGCTACTTTATGCTGGCAAAGAAATTAAACGATAAAGCGAGGGAAATCTATGGGCGGTCTTGAGCTTTGTGAAAAATTTTATAATGCTTATGGAAAAGAGGCCCTCTGTGCTGAATTTTCGGATGTTTTATCACGAATCGCCGTCGGTTTGGTTGGGCAAGGCTCTGAGTGCTTTGGCTTTGACGATGCCCTCTCACAAGACCACGACTTTGAGCCGGGGTTTTGCCTTTGGGTTACCAAGGCCGACTACGATGATTTTGGCTTTCGTTTAGAGCGCATGTATGCAAAACTCCCCAAAGAGTTTAAGGGCTTTCATCGGCTGACCCTTTCTCCCGTTGGCGGAAGTCGCCACGGTGTTTTTTGCATTGAAGATTTTTATGCCTCTTTTTTAGGCTCGCCCTCGGCACCCGTTTCCCCGGAGCATTGGCTTTCCATTCCCCCGCATGCTTTGGCCTGTGCCTGCAACGGCAAGGTGTTTCGGGACGATGCCGGCATTTTTTCTGCCATAAGAAATGTGCTGCTTTTGGGCTATCCCGAAGATGTTCGCTTAAAAAAGATTGCGGCCCATGCCGCTATGATGGCACAAACCGGACTGTATAACTATGGCCGTTGTCTTTCTCGTGGTGAAAACGGGGCGGCACAGCTTTGTGTGTTTGCCTTTGTTAAACACGCTATTTCTTTAATTTATCTGCTGAACAACCAATATGAACCTTTTTATAAATGGGTGTATAAAGGCATGCGGGGTCTACCCCTGCTTTCCAGTCTTGAAAAGGATTTGGTGGTGCTTTCAGAGGGCGGAAACACCCCGGCAGAAGCCACCGCAAAAAAGAAAAGCATGGAAAAAATTTGCCATGCCTTTTCAAACGAGTTTAAAGAACAAAACCTGATAGCTGACACAGGCTGCGATTTTGAAAAGCATGCCTTTTTGATTCAGGATAAAATTGCAGACCCCTCTCTTCGAAACATGCATATTATGGAGGCCATCTAAAGCACGAGTTGTTCTGCAGGAAAGCGTAATAACCGTTGCTTAACTCACAAGAAAAAGCCCTGTTTTATATAAAATTTTTTAATAAAAACCTCTTGCAAACTTGAATATAATGGTATATAATGAAAGGTGTAGAAAATTATGCTTTATTCTGGCAGTTTTCTACACCTTAAATTTTATGTTGCACAAGCGATTTTGCTCTGTGGCAGGATTGGAGATTGAAATGGACAAACTGAAAGTTGGCGTAGTTGGTCTTGGTCAGCGCGGCTTTGCTTCCGGCGCTGAATATTGCGGCTTGATTCATGTTTTGATGGATTTAGGCACAGTTGACATCGTTAGCGTTTGCGATGAACTGCCTGACCGTGTGGACCGTGTTGTCAAATTCATGAAAGACGAGCACAATGTGACCGTTAAAGGAACTACTGATTATAAAGAACTGGTTAAAGACCCGGATATTGATGCGGTTTGTATTTTCTGTGCATGGGAGATGCATGTGCCCGTTGCCATTGCCGCTATGCGTGCCGGCAAGGCCGTTGGTCTTGAAGTTGGTGGCGCTTACTCTCTGCATGATTGCTATGAACTGGTGAGAGTGCAGGAAGAAACCGGCGTGCCCTTTATGATGCTTGAAAACTGCTGCTATGATCGTGATGAAATGACGGTTATGAACATGGTTCGTCAAGGTCTTTTTGGTGAGATTGTTCATTGCACCGGCGGTTATGGTCACGACCTGCGAGCTGAAATCTCTCTGGGCGACGAAATGAACCACTATCGTCTGCGGAACTATCGCAAAAGAAACTGCGATAACTATCCCACCCACCAGCTGGGTCCCATTTGCAAGATTTTGAACATCAACCGTGGTAACCGCATGGTTAGCCTTTCATCCTTTGCTTCTAAAGCCCGTGGCTTGAATGAATATAATGCAAGAATTTTGGGTGAGGACCACCCCCGTGCAAAAGAAACCTTTGCTCAGGGCGACATCATTACAACCAACATTCGTTGTGCCGGTGGCGAAACCATCACCTTGGTGCTGGATACCACCTTGCCGAGACCGTATTATTCCCGCTATTTTACCGTTCGTGGTACACGCGGCATGTATGCTGAAGACACAAAATCAGTTATTATTGAAGACAAAATGCCGGATAAGGTTGAGCTTGACTGGGAAGAACATGAACCCATTAAAGACAACATGAAAGATTATTATGATGATTATATTTCTCCCATCTGGAAGGAATATGACGAGCTGGGCATCACAGCCGGCCACGGCGGTATTGACTGGCATGTATTAAACGCCTTTGTTGATATGGTCCGGTTTAACAAGCCCTCTCCCATTGATGTTTATGATGCAGCTGCCTGGATGTGCATCACCGCTTTGAGTGAAGCCTCCATTAACATGGGCGGCGCTTTGGTTGAAGTGCCTGACTTCACCGGCGGCAAATGGGTTAAGGTTGAGCCCCAGGAAGAGTGGAAATATAGCCTGTAAAATTAAGTTTTACATAAGGAAAGCCATCTGCTTTAAGCGGGTGGCTTTTTTGTTTATAGAAAAGCGGAGACCGGCTATAATTTATAAAATATTATTATAAAATTTTATAAAAACCTCTTGCATTTTATAATGCGTTGGTGTATAATGGCAGGGCGTAAAGAGTTTTGGCACACTTGGATTGGCAAGGTTTTGACAATTTTTTTGCTAAAATTCTTTGATTTAAATTTTTATAGCAAAATTTTTATTGCTTCGGCGAAGAAATTTGCCCAGGGCAGAAAAGGAGAAAAGGATGGATAAACTTAGAATTGGCGTGGTTGGTCTTGGTCAGCGCGGTTATGCTTCCGGCGCTGAATATTGCGGCTTGATTCATGTTTTAAACGATATGGATTCTGTTGAAATTATTAGTGTTTGCGACGAGCTTCCCGACCGTGTGGAAAGTGCAGTGAAGTTCTTTAAAGACAAGCACAATTTGACCATTAAAGGAACCACTGATTATAAAGAAGTCGTAAACGACCCGGATATTGATGCGGTTTGCATTTTCTGTTCATGGGAAATGCATGTGCCCATTGCTTTGGCGGCTATGCGTGCCGGCAAGGCCGTTGGCATGGAGGTTGGCGGTGCTTATTCTCTGCACGATTGCTACGAACTGGTGAGAGTGCAGGAAGAAACCGGCGCACCCTTTATGATGCTTGAAAACGCTTGCTATGACCGTAACGAAATGACCGTTATGAACATGGTTCGTCAGGGTCTTTTTGGCGAGATTGTTCATTGCTCCGGCGGCTATGGTCACGACCTGCGTGCTGAAATCTCTTTGGGCGATGAGATGCCTCACTATCGTCTGCGGAACTATCGCACAAGAAACTGCGAGAACTATCCCACTCATCAGCTGGGTCCCATTTGCAAAATTTTGAACATCAACCGTGGTAACCGCATGGTTGCGCTCTCTTCTTTTGCTTCTAAAGCCCGCGGCTTAAATGATTATAATGCAAGAATTTTGGGCAAGGACCACCCCCGTGCAAAAGAACACTTTGCTCAGGGCGATATTGTTACAACCAACATTCGTTGCGCCGGCGGCGAAACCATCACTCTAGTGCTGGATACCACTTTGCCCCGTCCTTATTTTTCTACTTATTACAATGTTCGTGGTACCCGTGGCATGTTTTCTGCAGATACAAAATCGGTTGTTGTTGAAGACAAAATGCCGGATAAGGTTGAGCTTGACTGGGAAGAACACGAACCCATTAAGGACAATGTTAAAGATTACTACGACGAATATCTTCCTGACATCTGGAAGGAATATGATAAGTCGGGCATTAAGGCCGGCCATGGCGGTATTGACTGGCATGTGTTAAACGCCTTTGTTGACATGGTTCGGTTTAACAAGCCCTCTCCTGTTGATGTTTATGATGCGGCTGCCTGGATGTGTGTCACCACCTTGAGCGAAGCTTCTGTTAGCATGGGTGGTGCCGTGGTTGAAGTGCCTGATTTCACCGGCGGCAAATGGGTTAAGGTTGAGCCCCAGGAAGAGTGGAAATATAGCCTGTAAAATTAAATTTTTATATAAAAAGCCCCCGCACCTTTTCGGTGTGGGGGTTTTGTTATTTCCAAGGATTTTGAATGGTAAAAATTTTGCCCGCCAAGGCGGTGAGCACCTTTGTTTCTGATGTAAAGTTAAAGGTTATGCGATAGGCACACAGCGCCTGATAGGCAAACTTTTCATCTTTAGGTGCCCCATACTTTCTATCGCCCACCAAAGGGTGACCAGCATGGGCAAGCTGCACACGAATCTGATGCTTGCGACCTGAAAGCAGCGTGACCTCAAGCAATGCTCTGTCCTTTTGCTGCTCAAGGACCCGATAGATAAGCTTGGCCTCTTTTGCACCTTCTTTTTCTTTTGAAGCTACAAAAACGCGGTTTTCATCCGGGCTTATGTATAACCAATTTTCCAGCTGGCCCTCTTTTTCTTTAAAGGTGCCATGGGCTAAGCAAAGGTATTGCTTGGTGACTTCTCCGGCTTTAATTTTTTCGTTCAGCTCTCTCTGTGCCGCTGCATTTTTTGTAGCCAGAATAAGCCCCGCCGTGTTTTTGTCCAGTCGATTAGAAAGCGCCGGCGTGAAGCTGTGTTCATCTTTTGGGTTATAGGCACCGGTATGATATAAATAGCTTTGAATTTGTGCTAAAATTGAGTCCTCGCCACCATGAGATGAGACCCCTGCCGGCTTGTTGGCTATTAAAACATTTTCATCTTCATAAATGACAGAAAGACCCGAAAAATCGCCTTTTGGCGCCTCTTTTTCTTCAAAAAATTCATCGTTAATATATAGATAGAGCTCATCGCCTGCACAAAGAATGTCTTGGGCTGCCAGGGCTTTTTTGTTTCTTTTAATCCTTTTTTTGCGCAGCTGCTTATAGAGCAGGCTTTTGGGCATATTCGGCAGATATTTAGACAAAAATTTATCCACCCTTTGTCCGCTGTCATTTTCATTGATGGTAACAATTTTCATGAAAAGGCCTCCTACATTAGCGGTGCAAGCAATCGGAACAGACCACGAATGATTCTTGTTAAAAAATTTACCCGGCAATCTGCCGCTGTTATAGCTTTAGAAACTTTCTGGGTTTTTAAAAAATCCTGTCGAATGTCAGACACTGTTTGGCTTCCGCACAACCAGGCGCCACATTCAAAATGAAGATACAGGCTGCGGCAATCCATATTAATGGTGCCTACAACTGCCACGGCATCGTCTGCAGCCAAAACCTTGGCATGAATGAAGCCGGGGGTGTATTCAAAAATTTTCACGCCACCGGCGATCAGTTCGCGGTAATAGGAGCGGGTCGTCATGTGGACATAGCGTTTATCCGGCACACCGGGGGTGATAATGCGCACATCCACGCCGTTTTTGGCCGCTAAAATCAAGGCAGAGACCATGGTATCGTCTAAAATCAGGTAGGGCGTTTGAATGTAAACATAGTTTCGGGCGCTGGTGATTAAGTTGATATACACCTGCTCGCTGACATATTCCCTGTCGATAGGACTGTCGCAAAAAGGAATGATGACCCCGTCTGTTTTTTGAGGTGTTGTTTTTTGCTCAAAAAAGGTTTCGGTTTTTTCTGTTTCACCGGTCAGAGCCTGCCACATGATTAAAAACATGCGGGTAAATCCCTGCACCGCCTCGCCCTTTATTTCAATGGCCGCATCTTTCCAATGGCCAAAACGCTTTATTTCGTTGATATATTCGTCTGCCAGATTAATACCGCCGGTAAATGCCACGCGTCCGTCAATCACGGCAATTTTGCGGTGGTCACGGTTGTTTTGCAAGGTGCTGAACACGGGGCGGAATTTGTTAAACACCACACAGCGTATACCTGCCGCAGAAAGCTTTTTCTGATAATCTGCCGGCAGCAACATAAAACAGCCCATGTCATCATAAATCAGGCGCACATCCACGCCCTCTGCTGCTTTTTTCTTTAAAACATCTAAAATAGAATTCCAAAACTTGCCTTCTTGAATGATAAAAAATTCTAAAAAAATGAATTTCTTTGCCGACTCGAGTGCTGCTAAAAGTCTTTGGGCATAGCGCTCACCTTGAGGAAGATAGGTTGACTCTTCGTTTTGATAAATGGCAAAGCCGCCTGCTGATTGCAAAAATCGTGCCTGATGACGAGAGTCTGCCGGCACTTTTTCGAGAGCCTTTTCAGCCTCGTGGCTGTTTAGTTTTTTCCCATATGTTTTTTCTGCTCCGTCTAAAAGCCGACGAAAGTTCGTGGTTGTGCCCTGAAACTGCACAAGAAGATAAAGGGGGCCGCCAAACAGCGGAAACGCTAAAACCACAACAGTCCACAAAAGCTTATAAGATGCGCGCTTTGCACTGGTGATAATATGCAAAATAACGCCCAGGCTGATCAGATTTAAAAGATTATATATCCAGCGATATGTTTGGCTGGAGCTGTAAATGGCTGTGGCCATTAACGAAAGCTGCAAAATTAATAAAAAAATGACCGTGACACGACGGCGAAATAAAATTTTCACCCATTTTTTTGACATCAATCGGCTCTCCTTACACAAATTCACAAAAAACACTGTTGGAAACATCAACGCCTCTGTTTGTCAAGCGCAAAATGTCGCCCGCATCTTCTAAAAGCCCCAGACGGCAAAGCCTTGCAATCTGCTCTTTATACACCTTGTCGAGCTCTTTTTTAAAGCAAGAAAAAAATGCTTTTTTTGAAACCCCTGCCTTTATCATCCGCAGGCCTAAAAACATAAATTCTGCCATGGCGTCTTTTTCGGTGAGGCTTGTGCCCTCACGCTCTTGCTCGCCACGGGCGACCTTTTCATAGTCAGAAAAAGTTGCCGGATTTTCAAAACGGCGACCACCAAAAAAAGAATGAGCTGCTGCGCCCAGACCGATATAGGATGCTCTTATCCAATATTTTGTGTTGTGCCGGGATTCATATCCCTTTTTTGCAAAATTTGAAATTTCATATCGGTCAAAGCCGCTTTCTTTTAGCTTTCCGCAAATAAGTTCATACATGGCTCTGTCACTCTCTTCGTCGGGCACCTCTGTTTTGCTCAGGCTCACCGCTTCATAAAGGGGCGTGCCCTCACAAAGCGTCAGAGAATAGCAGGAAATATGGTTGGGGTTTAAAGCTATCAGCTCTTCTAAACTATATAAAAGGCTCTCCTCTGTCTGACCGGGGAGAGAAAACATTAAATCGAGGCTGATATTTTGGATGCCACCCGCACGGATGGCCAAGACCGCCTCTTTAATTTGCGCCGCTGTGTGAATGCGGCCAATGGCTGAAAGCTCTGTATCCACAAAAGTCTGGGCGCCCAAGCTGATGCGGTTTGCTCCCGCTTTTTTAAGAGCGCTGATGGTTTCTTTTTGGCAGGTGCCGGGGTTGGTCTCCACCGTAATTTCGCTGTCATCTGCTAAATTAAAACAGTCTTTAACCCCGTCTAAAATCCGCACAAGCAAATGAGGCGGAAGCGCTGTGGGCGTTCCGCCTCCTAAATATACCGTGTCTGCCTGCTCACCGCGATATTGCTCCATTTCTAAAAGCAGATTATCCACATAAGCTGCGGCAATCTCTACCTGATTTTCATACGAAACAAAGTCACAGTAAGCACATTTTTTGATACAAAAAGGAAGATGTATATAAATTCCGTTCGATTGATTATTCATCCAGCTTTAAAACGGACATAAATGCCTCCTGGGGCACCTCGACGCTGCCCACCTGGCGCATCCGTTTTTTACCCTCCTTCTGCTTTTCAAGCAGTTTCTTTTTACGGGTAATGTCACCGCCGTAGCACTTTGCCAAAACATCCTTGCGCATGGCCTTTACGGTTTCACGGGCAATAATCTTGTTGCCGATGGCTGCCTGAATGGGAATTTCAAAAAGCTGGCGGGGAATGGCCGCTTTCAGCTTTTCGGCAATTTTTCTGCCACGGGCATAGGATTTTGTGTTGTGAACAATGAAAGAAAGGGCGTCTACCATGTCGCCGTTTAATAAAATGTCCAGCTTAACCAAGTCTGATTTTTCATAGCCCGCCAGTTCATAATCAAAGCTGGCATAGCCACGGGTACGGGATTTTAAGGCATCAAAAAAATCATAGATAATTTCATTCAGCGGCAGGTCATAGTGAAGCTGCGCACGGTCGGTATCGATATAGGTCATGTTGTGATACACGCCGCGCCTGTCCTGACACAGTTCCATAACGCTGCCCACAAATTCGGTAGGCGTCATGATGTCGGCCTTAACCATAGGCTCTTCCATGTATAATATTTCATTGGCAGAGGGCATGTTTGTGGGGTTTGAAATCCACAGCTCCTCGCCATTGGTTTTCTTTATTTTGTAAACAACGCTGGGAGCGGTGGTAACCAAATCAAGATTATATTCACGCTCTAAGCGCTCCTGAATGATTTCCATGTGCAAAAGACCCAAAAAGCCGCAACGGAAACCAAAGCCCAACGCCACCGATGTCTCCGGCTCATAAGAGAGAGAAGCGTCGTTTAACTGCAGCTTGGCTAATGCATCACGCAAGTCGTCATAGCGGGCACCGTCTGCCGGATAAATACCGCAAAAAACCATGGGGTTAACCTGCTTATAGCCGGAAAGGGGCGCATCAGCCGGGCGATTTGCCAAAGTGATGGTGTCACCCACCCGGGTATCAGATACATTTTTAATTGAGGCGGTGAGATAACCAACCTCGCCGGCGGAAAGAGCTTCACTCTTTAAAAAGCCGTTGGGGTGAAGATAGCCAAGCTCAACAACCTCAAACTCTTTCTCTGTTGCCATGAGCCGAATGGTGTCGCCTCTTTTTAATGTGCCCTCTTTGACTCTGAAATAAATAATAACACCTTTATAAGGGTCATAAAAACTGTCAAAAATCAAGGCCTTAAGGGGTGCTTTGGCATCGCCTTTCGGCGGGGGAATTAAAGAAACAATCTGCTCTAAAACGCTTTCGATGCCAATGCCGTTTTTTGCAGAGATGCGGGGCGCATCCTCTGCCGGAATGCCAATGATGTTTTCAATTTCACCAATGACAACCTCTGGCTGTGCGGCAGGCAGGTCAATTTTGTTAATAACGGGCATGATTTCTAAATCATGGTCAATGGCAAGGTAGGTGTTTGCCAGGGTTTGTGCCTCAATGCCCTGGGCCGCGTCCACAACCAAAAGGGCGCCCTCGCAGGCGGCTAAAGACCGGGAAACCTCATAATTAAAGTCTACATGTCCCGGGGTGTCAATCAGGTTCAGCACATATTCTTCGCCATCGTTTGCACGATAAAGCAGGCGAACGGCTCTTGCCTTAATGGTGATGCCACGCTCGCGCTCTAAATCCATGTTGTCTAATACCTGCGCTTCCATTTCACGCTCGGTGAGTAGACCGGTTTTTTCTAAAAGCCGGTCAGCCAGGGTGGATTTGCCATGGTCAATATGCGCAATAATTGAAAAATTTCTAATATGTTCCTGATTTACCATAAATGCCTCCGATGTTAACGCTTCATAGGTGTGGTGAAAACCAACGCCTCAAAGTTGCCTGCTGCATTTTGTCAATTTTATTTAAAATATGCCACGCCGGACCGGAAGATTTTTTGATCCTGGTCTCCGTAGATATTTTTAGCAATCTGGTCGCCGCGACGCTCTGAATGTGCCATTTTACCCAAGACGCGTCCGTCGGGACTGGTGATGCCCTCAATGGCGCAAACAGAACCGTTGGGGTTAAAGGCGGTTTCATAGGTGGGTGCGCCGCCAAGGTCTACATACTGGGTTGCAATCTGACCATTTTCAGCAAGGCGTTTAACCCATTCTTCGCTTGCCACAAACCGACCCTCGCCATGAGAAACGGGAACGGTGTGAATGTCGCCCACCTGACAAAGCGAGAGCCAGGGTGACAGGCAAGAAGCCACACGGGTGTTAACCATTTGTGAAACATGGCGGCCAATGGCGTTATAGGTCAAGGTAGGGGAATCGGGCTCTAAATCACAAATCTTGCCATAGGGCACAAGACCCAGCTTGATAAGTGCCTGGAAGCCGTTACAAATACCCAGCATCAAGCCGTCTCTTTGTTCTAGGAGCTCTGTTACCGCATCACGAATGGCAGGGTTGCGGAAAACTGTGGCAATAAACTTGCCGGAGCCTTCCGGCTCGTCACCGGCAGAGAAGCCGCCGGGAATCATAATAATCTGGCTGTTTTTAATCCGCTTCACCATTTGCTCAACCGAGTCGGTAATATCGGCAGGTGTTAAATTTTTGAGAACAAATACATCACATTCGGCCCCTGCATTGCGGAAAGCCTTTTCGGTGTCATATTCACAGTTTGTCCCAGGGAACACAGGAATAAACACCCGAGGTCTTGCAATTTTTGATTTGGCGACTGTGGGGCAGCTGATTTTTCCGTTAAATGCGGGGATAGCACCCTCGCCGGCGGCTGCTTTTGTGGGGAAAATGCTCTCTAAAGGCGCACGCCAAACAGCCAGCATCTCATCAATGGTAAGGCTTGTGGCACCAATGGTGATGGTTTCTTCGGCACAGGTGTGACCGATTTTTTTGCCAAAGGGCACTTCAAGGTCTTTTGCTGTTTCAATGATGATAGCGCCTAAGTTAGGCACAAACAGAGTGTCTTTCACGCTTTCACAAAGCACAGCACCGATTTTGCTGCCAAAGGCCATTTTGGAAACAGCTGCAGCAATACCGCCCTCTTTAACGGTGTAAGAAGCACGAACAAGACCTTTTTGGATTAAATCATATAAGGCGTCGTATTTTGCTTTTACATCACAGAAATCGGGCAGGCCATCTTCGCCACGCTCCGGTGCGATAAGCCACAGAGCGCTGTCTGTTTCTTTTAATGCGCCGGATACCACTGTTTTTGCAGAGGTGGGCACCACGGCAAAAGAAACCAAAGTGGGGGGCACATCTAAATCGTTAAAGGAGCCGGACATGGAGTCTTTGCCGCCAATGGCGCCAATGCCCAAAGCTGTCTGTGCACGATAGGCACCTAAAAGCGCTGCAAAAGGCAGACCCCAACGGGCCGGGTCACTATACAGGCGGGGGAAATATTCCTGGAATGTGAGATACACTTCTTTTCTGTCACCGCCGGCTGCCACAATTTTGGCTAAGGATTCAATAACGGCATATACGGCACCATCAAAGGGGCTTTCTTTTGCCAGACGGGGCTGATAACCGAAAGACATCAAGGTTGCCGTATCGGTCTTTCCGCCTGTGGGCACTTTAGCCGCCATGCAATCTTCGGGGGTTAACTGATATTTGCCACCAAAAGGCATCAGCACAGTGCCGGCACCGATGGAAGCATCAAACCGCTCGCAAAGACCTTTTTGAGAGCAAACATTTAAGTCGGCCAAAGTGTCAAGCCATGCTTTTTTCAAATCAGCAACCGGCTGGGCTTTAAAGTAAGCCGGTGCTTTGGGTGCACAAAGCGCCACATTGGTGTGCTTGGTTGCACCATTGGTATTTAAAAATTCACGGGAAATATCGCAAATCAACTTGCCGCGCCACTGCATTTTCAGGCGGGGTTCTTCGGTAACCACGGCCACGCGGGTTGCCTCTAAATTCTCTTCTTTGGCAAGCTCAAAGAAGCGCTTTTCGTTTTCCGGCGCAATCACAACCGCCATACGCTCTTGCGATTCGCTGATGGCAAGCTCTGTGCCGTCTAAACCCTCATATTTTTTGGGCACTTTATCAAGGTCAATAAAGAGACCGTCTGCCAGCTCGCCCACAGCAACGGAAACGCCGCCGGCACCAAAGTCGTTACAACGCTTAATCAGCTGCGCCGCCTCTTCTTTGCGGAAGAGTCTTTGCAGTTTTCTTTCAACAGGGGCATTACCCTTTTGCACTTCGGCACCGCAGGACTCCAATGAATGGTCATCGTGCGCCTTGGAAGAGCCGGTTGCACCACCACAACCGTCACGACCGGTACGACCGCCTAAAAGGATGATAACATCATCGGAAGCAGGACGCTCGCGCACAACATTCTTTTTGGGTGCTGCTGCAATAACTGCACCAATTTCCATTCTCTTTGCCACATAACCCTCGTCATAAATTTCGGTTACCTGACCTGTTGCGAGGCCAATCTGGTTACCATAAGAGCTGTAGCCGGCAGCTGCACCTGTGGTGATTTTACGCTGCATCAACTTGCCGGGCAAAGTTTCTACCAGGGTTTTGCGAGGGTCGCCCGAGCCGGTAACACGCATAGCCTGATACACATAAGAACGACCGGAAAGGGGATCGCGAATAGCACCACCCAGGCAGGTAGCCGCGCCACCGAAGGGCTCGATTTCTGTGGGGTGGTTGTGGGTTTCGTTTTTAAACATAATGAGCCAGGGCTCTTTTTGGCCGTCTATATCAACGGTGACCTCAATGCTGCAGGCATTGATTTCTTCTGACTGGTCAAGCTTTGTAAGGTAGCCGTCTTTTTTCAGCTTTTTAACAGCAATGGTGGCCAAATCCATAAGGCAAAGGGTTTTATTTTTGCCAACATACAGCTCTTTTCTTACTGCCTGATAGTCTGAAAGGGCATCTTTTACTCTTTCCGGTGCACCCTCTACATCAATGTTTTCAATTTCGGTTGCAAAGGTGGTGTGACGGCAATGGTCAGACCAATATGTATCAATCATGCGCAGCTCGGTCAGTGATGGGTCACGCTTTTCGGTATTTTTAAAATAATCACGGCAGAAGCGCAGGTCCTCATCATCCATGGCAAAGCCATAGGTTTTGATCAGACCCGAAAGAGCCGCCTCGTCCATTGTGATAAAGCCTGTAACAACAGGTACATCTGCAGGAATGTCAGCCTTTGCATCTAAGCTTTCGGGCTTGTCGGCTGAAACCTCGTGGGCTTCTACGGGGTTGATATAATATTTCTTAACAGCCAAAATTTCTTCATCTGTAAGCTTACCCTCAAGAACAATCACATGAGCTGCCTGCACCGCGGGACGCTCTGCCTGGGTGAGTAGCTGAACACACTCTGCTGCCGAATCGGCCTGCTGGTCATACTGACCGGGAAGCAGCGCTGTTATAAAACAGATGGCATCTTCCGGGATGGGACAAACCTCGTCATAGACATTATCCACCGGCGGCTCGCTGAAAATGGTGGTGCGGGCTGCGGCAAAGGCCTCGTCTGATACGCCCTGCACATCATAGCGCTGCAAAACGCGAACGCCTGTTAAGCCGGTTAGGTTCAGGTTTTCTTTCAGGTCTTTGTAAAGGCGTCTTGCCTCTACATCAAAGCCTTTCTTTTTTTCTACAAAAATTCTTCTGACTGTATTCATGCTGTGCTCCTTCGTAATATTATATTCCTTAATTTTAAACTTCATTAAAAGCGGTTAGGACACCGCTTGCATTTTCATCAATCATCACCCGGCAAATGCCACCGTTATTCACTTGAAAACGCCATGAGCCCTCAATGCCCATGCCAAGTAAATAAGCCAAAATGCAGCGAATGGTTCCCAGGTGAGAAACCACAACAACCGAGCCTTCATTGTGTTTCTTTAAAAGCTCATTAATAACCTCGGCGCAGCGGTCATAAACCTGTCTGGCGCTTTCGCCACCGGGAATGGCATAATCGGCTAAATCTTGTTGCCATGCCGTGTATTCTGCCTCATATTCTGCCCGGATGTCGTCCACTGCCATGTTCTCCCAAATGCCAAACCGCCGTTCACACAAATCGAAAATTGTTTCCACGGTTATGCCGTGGGGCTGTGCAATGGCCTCGGCAGTTTCACTTGCACGCCGCAGGGGGCTTGTGTAAATCGCCTCGGGCCGCTTGAGTGCAAAGACCCTGGAAAGAGAGTTGGCTTGCCGCCGACCCCGTTCTGTCAGGGGCAGGTCCGTTGTGCCTAAAGCCGTGGGACGCAGGTTGCCTGCTGTTTCGCCGTGTCTGACCAAAATTAACTCTAACATTTGCAGCTCACTCCTTTGATAAGCTCAAAATGATAACCGACGCTAAAATCATAAAAATGCCAATTAAAGAGGGCAGGGTAAGTACTTCATGGAACACCATCACGCTTAAAAGCGTGGCCGTCATGGGCTCTACGGAGCCTAAGGCGGTGGCTGTGCCCGCGGGCAAATTCTTCATGCCCATGGTGTAAAACAAGTAGGGAAGCGTGCTGGTGATAACGCCCACACCCAAAGAAAGAGGAATCATGGGGGCAGGGTTTTGTGCAACGGCGCCTACAAGCGCAAAGGGATTTGCCGTTACAATCGAGAAAAAGGCCGAGAACATAAAACAATAAACCGCTGCTGTCACAGGGTTGTTGCCGCGACGCATAGCCCACTTGGTGCATATGTTATAGGATGCATATGAAACGCCGGCCAAAAGACCGGTAATGATGCCAACGGCGCTAAACCGGGCATTGCCCATAATGCCGGTGACCAAACCGCAACCTGCCAGTACGGCCAAAACCGCAATGGCCTTTAAAAGTGTCAACTTTTCGCCAAAGAGAAAAACCGATGCAACCATGACCATAACCGGCGCTGTATACATCAAAATAACAGCCACAGATAAAGAAGCGGTTGCCATGGAGCAATAGTAAAATGTTGAGGTGAGAAAAAGGAACAAACCGCTGGCGGCAAAAATGGCCACCTCCCGCAGTTTTGTTTTAAACACCTTTCGGCTTGTTAAAAAGAAAAAAACACAAATAGCAACACCGGCCACAATGTTTCTTATGGCCGAAAGCTGCACCGGGCTCAACTCGCTATAGGTTTTAAGCAGAGTAAAGAACACCCCCGATGTACCCCAAAGAGCCCCGGCTAATATAATATAAAACAGAGATAATTTCTTCATTTTAATCCTCAATGTCTAACTGCGCTTGTAGGTGTTACTGATAAAAGTTTCTGCGGGCCTGCTCTCTTCGTTTTTCCCTGGCAATACGACGTTTTTTTGCCTCGTGCATGGAGTGCAACAACGAAAGAACAACAAAGAGTGCCAAAGGAATCATAACCCAGGGACCAAAAACGAAGTTTAAAAGGCTGATAAAAATCATTTTGAAAAAGCTGCGCCTGATATCCTGCGTGGCAACCAAATCAACGGAGCCCGCAAATTCGCCATCATAATAATACGTCAGACGACCTAACACATCGCCTTTTTTAACCGGCGCAACAATGTTTTCTTCTGCCACGCTGTCGGTTGTGAGCTTTGCTTTGTCATAGCCTTTAGGCAGTAAAATTTCAAGGGGCTCTTTAGCAGATAAAATCACCTGGTCAGTGCCGCGACCCCATTTAATGTCATGAGTTGTCACAATGTCGTTGGTGTTGGAAACAGTTTGTAATGAATAAGCGCCAAAGGCATAATCAAAAAGCGCCATTGTGTCTAAAAACGAATAATTGCCCTCGACCTCTATAGGCGCTGCAAGGGTGACACAGAAAAAGCCCCGTCCGCCACGCTCTGCATAGGAGGAAAGGCACGCTCCTGCATCGCTGGTGTGACCCGTTTTGACGCCTGCGGCACCGTTATAAGCATAACGATGGTCGCGGAACTGGTTCACAAGACAGTTGTTGTTAGACAAAATGCGTGTTTCTGTATATTTATTCGTGGGCGGGATTTCATAAATTGCTGTGGAAACAACCTGACGGATTAAGGGATGTTTCATTGCCTCGACGGACACAGTGAGCAGGTCTCTTGCCGTGGTGTAATGCTCTTCATCGTGGTAGCCGTGGGCGTTAACAAAGTGCGTATTCGTCATGCCCAGCTCTGCTGCACGAACATTCATGGCATCAACAAAGGCAGAAAGCTCGCCCGAAACAGCTTCGCCCAAGGCGTTAGCCGCATCGTTTGCCGAGTGGACCAGAAGACCATATAAAAGCTGCTCAACCGTTAAGACCTCGCCGCTTAAAAGGCCCATGTTGCTGCCGTCACGGTCAATATCAATTGCTGTTTCGCTGATGGTCAGCTCTTGCGCCGGGTCTAAATTTTCAACCGCCAAAAGAGCTGTCATAATTTTCGTGGTGCTGGCCGGGTACATTTTTTTGTCTGCATCTTTTTCATACAAAATCCGACCGCTGTCTTCATGCATTAAAATTGCCGATACCGATTTGATATCCGGCGCCTTTGCTTCGGCAAAAACGCTGCCAAAAGAAAAAATAATGCCCGCTATTAAAAGAAATGCCACCACTTTTCGCATTTTGAATCCACAACCCATCTTTTTTACTAAAAACATCTTTTGCAAACCCTGTCATACCTCATTGGAACAGGTCTTTTTTGTGTGTTTACAAAAAAATATTTCCATTATTTATTGTATCATATTATAGGCTTTCTGTCAATGAACTAAGGTGGGTTTTGTCGAAAAAGCGGCGTCCTTTAAAAGCAAAAGGGGAACTTTCTTTTGCTTTTGTGCATTATGACCAAAAGTTTTTATTTTCATTTGTTCGGTTTGTTAAATGAGTGTATTGCAAAAAAAGTCGAATCGTGTTAGAATAAAAATACACCACAACAAACACAACAACCAAATTTTTTTCATTTTCCCTCCTTTAGGTAATAAAGGAACTTTTATGGATTAAAGGCCGTTTTTACGGTCTTTTTTCTTTTTTCCGGTTGCATAAATATGCAAAAAAACGAGTCCAAAAGCAAGTTTTGGACTCGTTTTTTCTTTATTTGTTTTTCTCACACAAAGGGCAGCCGTCGCAATAGGCCATCTGGCCGTCAAACACCCGGGAAATTGTTGTAAACAATTCATGATTGCGGATGTTTTCTTTTTGATGAATAAAGATTTTTTGCGGTGCCAAGGTGATGAGCACGCTGATGAGCAAATCGTCATAAGCCTCTTCGGTGAGCAAGACCTCACCCTCTAAAAAATCGGCAAAACAGCGGGCTGTAATGTCGTTTTTTTCTTTATCTAAAATTCTGTAGCCGCCTTTTGCGCACACAAAAATGTGCACCCCTTCGGGTCTTGGTGCTTGCACATTAACAAAATATTTTAAAAGACCCACAAATTCTTCATATTCCTTGCCGGCAATATAGCTCTCAACCAAACGCTCTGCCAATCGCGCCAAGAGAGATTCATAACTTTTCAGGCGGAACGCCACAAAGCCGTCTAAAAACATGGTTTTGTTTTCACGCAGGTAATCATAAACGCTTAAAAACACCGCTTGCTTTCGGGCGTTGTAACCGATTTCCGGGTCGTCGCTACAGGTTTCAATGCTTTTTAAAATTTCTCTTTTTTCTATGGGGGAAAGCTCTTGATAGGTAGTTTCTAAAATCCGGCGAAGCAGCCTTGTTTCATAACGGTCGATGATGTATTCTGCCACCACATTGACATATTGCTCTAAAATAAAGGTATCGTCGGCGGGGTCAAATTCAATGTATGTTACCGATTTTTCCGCCTCGTCTTTGGAAACAGAAATCGGGAAAACACATTCGGGATGGTTATAAAGCCTGGTTTGTATCAGGTTTGAATCGCCTTTTATCCCCAATGTGATTCGGTCAAACACATGGGTTCACTCCTTCCCAAAAGAATGGTGTTAGTTTGTCGTTATTTTTCTTTTTTATGCAGAGAATGTAACAGCAAAAATAGTACCCACATCCAAGAGGAGCCGACCGGGTAAATCGCGGACTGCATAGCCCTGCTTTAAGATAAAGTCTTTGATGCGCGCCCCGTCGGGATGGGTGTCTAATCCGCCGTAAAATACCACGGTTTTTTCTTCTAAAATTCCGGCAGCACCGCCGATAAAACCATAATCATAACCCGGCAGCATCACATGCCCCGGGCAAATGGTTAAAACCGAAAGACCCACGCCCTCTGCCGCTTTGCTGATGGAGGGGTCCGCCGTGATAATGCCGCCATCTACCGCCAGTGCACCGCACCGGCTGTAACCCTGCGCAACCTGTATTTTTTGAACGCCTTTTTGCTGCAGGACTTCTGCGATTTTCTCTTCGGTTTTGTCCCATCGGGCAAAGGCAAAGCCCCGGGTAGATAATACATTATATGCAACATCTTCGGGATAGTCACAAAAAATCCGCTTTTTGCCTTGTACCAAAGGAATTCCAAAAGGCGACAAAAGTCGGCTGTAGGCCTCATAAACCGTAGGCTCACAAATCACCTCTCCCAAATCGTTTTGAAACAGAACCATATCAGGGTGATAAGAAACCGGCTCGGCAAGATTTTCACACCGCACCGATGGCAAAACCGTGCCATCTTTTCCCAAAAGCCGTGAAATGTCCTCACGATACCGCCCGTCGACAATGTAGATTTGTTTACGCATAAAACACCCCTCCTCTCTCTTTAAAAATCAGTTTTCTCTTGTATTTGACCGATAAAATAAGTATAATATAAGCATAACTAAATGTCAACGAAAGGAAAATTGCTATGACCTATGTATTTTTAGCCGAAGGCTTTGAAGAAATCGAAGCCCTCTCTGTTGTGGATATTCTGCGCCGCTTAGGGCTTTTGGTTAAAACTGTTTCCATCACCGAAAATGTGCAGGTTACCGGTTCTCACGGCATAACTGTTATGGCCGATGCCACCTTGGATGCCGTGGATTTTGACTCTGCCCGGGCCCTTGTGCTCCCCGGCGGTCTTCCCGGCTCTGACCATCTGCAAAACTGCAAACCCTTGGGCGAGGCCCTTTGCCGCGCCAATACCTCGGGCAAAATTGTGGCCGCTATTTGCGCCGCTCCCAAGGTTTTGGGTGCTTTGGGTTTGACAAAGAATAAAAAAGCAACCTGCTATCCCGGTTATGAGCCCGAGCTTTTAGGGGCAACGCCCGTACAGGATAAGGTGGTTTGTGACCAAAATCTCATCACCTCTCGGGGTGCCGGCACCGCCGGTGACTTTGCTTTTGCTCTGGCAAAAGCTCTGGGGGCTGACCCGGAACCTGTTCGCAAGGGCATGCTTTTTGACTGATTACATGCTTTTGGTTGTATTTGTGAAAGGTTTTCACAAAGCTATTGATAAATTTGGGAAAAGAAGGTATAATTAAGTATGCTATATATTCTGTCCTGACGGGCAGAAAGAGTGCGTCTTGCCGTTTTGTTAAAATAGGCATTATGCCATTATTTTTGGAGGTGTTTACATGCTTTCTGTATTTGCAGAGCCCGCTGCAACCGGCGCAGCACAAGCAGGAGAAGCTGCACAAGCAGGTCCTTTAGGTCTTATCACCAGCTTTCTTCCTATGATTCTTTTGATTGTCGTTTTTTATTTTCTCTTAATTAGACCCCAGCGCAAGAGAGATAAAGAAAACAGAGAAATGCTGGCTAACTTAAAGGTTGGCGACGAAATTATCACCATTGGCGGTATTGTTGGCACAATCACCAAGATTAAAGACGAAAAAATTGTGATTGAAACCGGCACAAAAACCGAAAAACAGCTTATGACCTTAGAGCGCTGGGCTGTTAGAAGCGTTGAAAAAAAGCTGTCTGCTGACTAAGCTTTTCTTTATCCTTTGTCCGGCATAATTCCTATCCTGTTCGCATAGAGTTTTAATAACTCGATGTTGGGAGGAATTAAAGCATGAGCAACGATTATAAACAAACAGCCTTACCCGGCTTTTTGGGGGGTCGCTTTGGCGGTTTTGCCAAGGCTATGCTCCTGGCCGTCGGTTTTACTGTTTTGGTGTTTTTCATTTTTGCCCTTTTGTTAACATATACGGGGCTCTCTGAAAGCACCATTCCGTTTATTGTTATCATAACCGCTGTGGCCAGCGTGGTGCTTGCCGGTGCGGTGACCGGAAAACGAGCCGGCCAAAGAGGATATTTAAACGGAGCATTGACAGGTGTCGCCTATATGGCTTTATTGTACATCATTTCCCTTTTGGTGGGCGGTGATTTTTACTTTGGCACCTACATATTAATTTTGTTAATTATTGGTCTTTTGGGCGGTGCCTTTGGCGGCATTTTGGGGATTAACCTCTCCGGCCGGCGCCGGCGCTAACCAAAAAGACAGCTTCATTTACTAAACAAACAAAGGAGGAAACAAACATGAAGCATATTAAGGTTGTTACAAAAGGAACTTTAAAGGAAACTGCTAAAAAGGGCGGTTGCGGCGAATGTCAGACATCTTGCCAGTCCGCTTGCAAAACCTCTTGCACTGTTGCCAATCAGAAGTGCGAAAGAGCGTAAGGCAAATTTTTGAAAAGCAAGGCCGGAACTTTTAACCTCCTGCCTTGCTTTTTTCCTTTGTAGCTTTTTTAAAAGATTTATTTTGCTGTTACACGAGAAAGGAAATTACAGTTATGGTACATAGTTTTACAATGAACGGCACCTATATTGTTATGGATTCTAACAGCGGTGCTGTGTCCGTTGTTGATGAGGTAACCTATTTAATTTTGCAGGCAATTGGTCAAAATGCACCCAAAGAAGAAGCTGTACCTGCGGCTGTTTCTGCATCGCTTTCTTCTTTTGATGAAGAGGTGATTAAAGAAGTGTGGGAAGAGCTTTTTGCTCTGGCCCAAGAGGGCATTTTGTTTGCCGAAGACCCCTATGAAGAAATTGCAAAAAACCGCCCCCTGTCAGGCTCGGTTGTTAAGGCTATGTGCCTGCATGTAGCTCACGATTGTAACCTGCGTTGCCGCTATTGCTTTGCCGAAACCGGCAGCTATGAGGGGCCTCGTGGTCTGATGAGCGCCTGGGTGGGCAAGCAGGCCATTGACTATTTAATTGCCGCTTCCGGTCACCGCAAAAATTTAGAGGTTGACTTTTTTGGCGGCGAGCCCCTTTTAAATTTTGAGGTTGTAAAGGAAATTGTTCGTTATGCCCGGGAAAGAGAAAAGGAATGTGGCAAAAACTTCCGTTTCACCATTACAACCAACGGTCTTTTGCTGGATGATGCCAAAAAAGAGTTTATCAACGCCGAAATGGGCAACATTGTGCTGAGTATTGACGGCCGCAAAGAGGTTAACGATGCCATGCGCTGCCGTGTGGACGGCACCGGTAGCTATGATGCTATTGTGGACAAGTTTGTTGACATGGCCGAATCTCGCAATCAGGATAATTACTATGTCCGTGGCACTTTCACCCGCAAAAATCTTGACTTTGCTGCCGATGTTTTGCATTTGGCAGACCTGGGCTTTAAGCAGATTTCCGTTGAGCCGGTGGTTTCATCCCCCGAAGCAGACTACATGCTGAAAGAAAGCGACCTGCCTTTGCTCTATGAACAATATGAAAAGCTGGCCAAAGAATATGTCGCTCGCAAGAAGGCAGGAAACGGCTTTAACTTCTTTCACTTTATGATGGATTTAACCGGCGGACCCTGCATTTTAAAGCGGCTTTCCGGCTGTGGCGCCGGTCACGAATATGTGGCCATTTCGCCGGATGGCGATATTTATCCCTGCCACCAGTTTGTTGGTGACGAAAGCAAAAAACTGGGTAATGTGGCTTCTCCCGGCTTAAACCGTGAAATCAGTCAGGTTTTCCGTGAGTCTAATGTTTACACAAAGCCTGCCTGCCAGAGGTGCTTTGCCAAATTTTATTGCAGCGGTGGTTGCCCTGCCAACGCTGTGCAATATGGCGGCGGCATTAACGACCCGCTGCCCCTTTCCTGCGATTTAATGCGCAAACGCTTAGAATGTGCCCTCTATTGCGCCGTTATGGCCGAGGAGGAATAAGTTAAAGGAGGCTTTCCTATGCAATTTAAAATGGTACATAATAACATCAATGTGGCTGACCTTGCCATTAGCATGGATTTTTACGAAAAAGCCCTGGGGCTTAAAGAAACCCGCCGGATTGAAAAAGACGATTTTACCATTGTTTTTTTGTCTGACGGCACAGGGGGTCACCTTTTAGAGCTCACCTGCCTGAAAAACCATCCCCAGCCCTATAACCTTGGCGAAAATGAAATTCATTTGGCCTTTGTGACGGCCGACTTTGATAAGGCCCTTGCCTACCACAAAGAGCTGGGCTGTGTTTGCTTTGAAAACGAAGCCATGGGCCTTTATTTCATTGAAGATCCTGACGGCTATTGGCTTGAAATTTTACCGGAGATGCGATGATGATAAAACAAGGCATGAAGGCAACAATCACCATAGATTCCATTGCCGCCGGCGGCGATGGCGTGGGGCGCATAGACGGTATGGCCGTTTTTGTGCCAAACACCTGCCGGGGCGATGAAGCGGAAATCGTTCTTAACAAAGTTAAATCAGGCTGTGCCTATGGCACCGTGACAAAAATTTTGCAGCCCTCCTCTTGCAGAAGGGCTGATTTTTGCGCCCTTTCAGGGGCCTGCGGCGGTTGTGATTTTGCCCACATGACCTATAGTGAGCAGCTTTTGGTCAAGCACCAGATTGTGCAAGATGCCCTGACCCGCATTGGCGGATTTAAAGATGTTAGCTTGAGCGATACCCTGCCGGCACCTCGCCCGGAGCGCTATCGTAACAAAATGGTTTTTCCCTTTGGTCGTGACGAGGCGGGATATGTGCGGGGTGGCTTTTTTGCGCAAAACAGCCATACCTTGGTCCCCCTTGATGATTGTCGACAAGGAGACGAGGCGGTTTCCCGCTATCTTTTTGCTGTGGTGGAATATCTAGAAGAAACCCGCACCACTCTCTATGACGAAAAGACAGGGCGGGGTGCAGCCCGGCGGTTGTTTGTCCGTTTGGCAGAGGGCACAAAAGAGGCCATGGTTGTGCTGGTTGCCAACACAAAGAAACTAAAAGAGCCACAAGTTTTGATAGATAAGCTTTTGGCCGTTGAATCAGACTATGAAATTAAAAGCATTATGCTTAACATTCATACAAAGCCCAACAATCTTGTGCTGGGTGAACAAAACAAGGTGCTCTATGGCAAAGATACCATCTCCGATGTGCTGTGTGGTCTCACCTTTTCCATTGGTGCCCACAGCTTTTATCAGATTAACAGCCCGCAAACAGAAAGGCTTTATAACACGGCGCTGGATATGGCAGAGCTCTGTGGCAACGAAACAATTTTGGACCTATATTGTGGCATTGGCACCATTTCGCTTTTTGCGGCAAAACGCGCCAAAAAGGTTATTGGCGTTGAAATTGTGCGCCAGGCTATTGAAAACGCAAAGGAAAACGCCGCCAAAAATGGCATTATAAATACAGAATTTATGCTGGGCAGTGCCGAATCGATAGCACCAAAGTTGGCACAAACAGGTCTTAGCCCCTCGGTTGTTGTTTTAGACCCACCCCGCAAGGGTGCCGAAGCTTCAGCCCTTGATGCCATCATCAAAATGAATCCTGAAAAAGTGGTTTATGTCTCTTGCAATCCCGCCACCCTGGCCCGTGACGCAAAATATCTTTGTGCTCATGGCTACCACCTTAAAAAAGCCACGCCGGTGGACATGTTCCCAAACACGAGTCACGTGGAGTGCTGTGTGCTACTATGTCGCACACAGCAGTGATATAAATTCTTAAAACAATTTGCGATATATCTTCGATGCGATATATTACTTTGTAATGCGATATGTCCCTTCGGGACGTGAAATAGAATTTATATCATATCGCAACCGAATGAAATGAGGTTATATCGTATTTTGCACAGCAAAATATATCGAACGAGCAAAGCGAGTATATCGCAGAAAGGAAAGAATTATGGAAAACAAAACAATTAAAGAATTGTCAGTTGAACTTGTCGTTGAAATAACAGCTATCTGCGATAGTATTAAAGGGCGTTCGGTTTTTGTCAACCAATTACTACATTCTTGTTCATCAATTGGTGCAAATTCACACGAAGCCAAATATGCTCAAAGTAACGCGGATTTTATCAACAAAATGGAGATTGCTCTTAAAGAATGTTTCGAAACAGAATATTGGCTTGAGATTTTATTTAAAGTTAAATCTTTAGATCAAATTACATACAAAAATCTGCTAAATAAATGCGGAACGATAAGAAGAAAGTTAATTGCATCGGTTACTACTGCGAAAAACAGAAAGGAATAATGTGATGAAAAAATATATTTTGGCATTAATACTAAATATTGTTCCATTCTTTTTAACTTGCTTTTTATACGAAGGTGGTATAGCTGTATCGTTGATATTGCCAATTATTCAATTTTTACTAAATACTCTTAATTATAAATGGACAAAAAAGATATTATCATTTGCAATTTTAAATTTAACAATGTTGATTTCAAGTGTAGCAAGTATTAAAATAAACACTTGGCTATATTACAATAATATTAGTTCAGATACTGAAACATTGGCTGTTGGAAGTTTTGAAGTTCAAGTTTGCATACTTTTTATTCTTCTAATGACATTAATCAGCATTGCTTGCAGAATGTTGAACAAAAAGACCAACCAATAGTGTCGCAGACTTCACACAACACATGTGGAAGCAGTAATTTTGCTACAAAAATCATAATTTTTATAAATAACATGCAAAAAGCAGGGGCTTTAGCCCCTGCTTTTTTTATGCTTAACCCTTTAATTCTAAATCGTCAATCACCTTTTGAAAGTGCTGTGGCACAGGTGCGGAAAAGGACACCGCTTCCTCCGTTGTGGGGTGAATAAAGCCCAGCTCGGCTGCATGAAGCAGCTGCCCTGCCAGCCCATATTTTTTCGCCAGACGGTCGGTTTTCACGCCGTAAACCGGGTCGCCCACCACAGGATGACCAAGGCTTGAAAGATGCACGCGGATTTGATGGGTGCGCCCTGTCTCAAGCTGACAGCGAAGCAAGGCACAATCCTCATATTGTCGAAGCACCGTCACATGCGTCACGGCGTTTCGCCCGCCGCGAGAACACACTGCCATTTTCTTTCGGTCTTTCGGGTGACGGTCAATGGGCTTTTCCACCGTGAACTCGGTTTCTTTAAACCGGCCATATGCCAAACAAAAATACACCCTGTGAACAGAATGCTCCTTAATTTGCTTGGCTAAAGAAAGGTGCGCCTCGTTGGTTTTGGCAACCACCAAAATGCCGCTGGTGTCACGGTCAATCCGATGGACAATGCCGGGCCTGATGACGCCGTTGATTGCCGAAAGGCGCCCTTTTGCATGAAAAAGAAGAGCGTTAACCAGGGTGCCGCCCACATGTCCCGGTGCCGGATGCACCACCATGCCCTGGGGCTTGTTCACAATGATGCAATCCTCATCTTCAAACACAATGTCAAGTGGTATGTCCTCTGGCGCTGCCAAAAGCTCTACCGCTTCCGGCAGGGTTACCTCCATCACATCGCCCAGCCGCAGCTTGTAGTTCTTTGAAACGGCGCTGCCGCCCACTAAAACACTTTCATTTTCAATTAGCTTTTGTGCCGCCGAACGGGTCAAGTCCCCTTGTTCAGACAGAAAAACGTCCAGCCGAAGGCCGGCGGACGCTTCATCACATACATACTGCATATTTTCTCACTCATTCCGTTGTACTTTCTTTTTCCGGCTCCTTTTTGCCCTCAATGAAAATGACATAATAAGCAAGCAAAACAGCTCCGCAAACCACAAAGCAATCTGCCGGATTAAAAATGGGAAAGCCAATCAGGCAAAAATCAAAAAAGTCAACTACAAAGCCACGAAAAATACGGTCAATCAGGTTGCCGATGGCACCGCCAACCAATAGAGTCAGCGATATGGAAAGAAGCCGGGATGCAGGTCTTTTTTTGACCATGTAAAAAGTGACGGCAATAACCACCAAGGCCGTGATGACATAAAACAAACCAAATTTGTTTTGCAAAATGCCAAAGGCTGCACCTCTGTTTTCACAATAGGTTAAGTGAAACACATTCTCCCAAAGGGGAACGCTTTCTAAGGGGGCAAGGTTTTGCACAACAGCCCATTTTGAAAGCTGGTCGATTAACACCAGCAGGATAACGCCGATACTGTATAACGCGAGCAATCTTTTCTTCTCCTTCACCTGATAATTCATTTCTTTTTTTGGCTTTTAGTTAAAAAGGCGGTGCGGCGTGCTTTGCCGCACCACTTTTTTAACACAGCTTTTAAGTCAATGGCTTTTATGCCAGATTTTCAGCGCAACGATGACACAGGGTGGGATGTTCGCTGTTTGCACCAACGGATTCAGAAATCATCCAGCAACGTTCACATTTTTCGCCGGGTGCTGCCGCAACCTCAATTTTCACGCCGGTTTCGCCCTCTGCCGCGTCCGCGCCTGCATCAGAGATGGCTTTAACATTGGTTTTGGAAACAATGAAATAAGTCGTTAAGTTTGCGGCTTCTTTCTCCAGCAGGTCATAAAGAGCACCCTCGGCATAAAGGGTTACCTCTGCGCCCAGAGAATGACCGATTACCTTAGCGTTTCTTGCTGCTTCCAAAGCCTTTGCAACATCGCTGCGAACAGCTAAAATGGAATCCCACTTGGCTTCCAGCGCTTCATCACGAAGAGAAGCATCGGGGGTGGGCATATCATTTAAAATAACAAATTCTTTGTTATCCTTTGCGCTATGGGGCATGAAGGACCAGATTTCTTCACAGGTAAAGGCCAGAATGGGTGTGAGCAAGCGCACCAAGCTATCCAAAATGCGATACATAACGGTTTGTGCACTGCGACGAGCCACGCTGTCGGCCTTTTCGGTGTAAAGTCTGTCTTTAATAACATCCAAATAGAAGTTACTCATGTCTACAACACAGAAATTGTGAATGGTGTGGAAAACACTGTGGAACTCATAGCTGCGATAGGCTGCCAGAGTTTTTTCAATCACTTTGTCCAGACGGCTCATAGCAAAGCGGTCGATTTCGGGCATGTCGCAAACGGTTACGCTGTCGCGGTCCGGCTCAAAGTCATGAATGTTACCCAAAATGTAACGAGCGGTGTTTCTGATTTTGCGATAAGCTTCAGAAAGCTGTTTTAAAATGTTTTCTGAAATGTGCATATCGGTTTTATAATCGGCAGATGCCACCCACAAACGAAGGACATCGGCGCCGAATTGCTTGATAATATCCTGGGGACTCATGCCGTTACCTTTGGATTTTGACATTTTGGCACCGGATTCGTCCACAATCATGCCGTGGGTGATAACGGCTTTATAAGGTGCTTCACCACGAGCAGCAATGGCTGTTAACAGTGAGGACTGGAACCAGCCGCGATATTGGTCGTTACCCTCTAAATAGAGGTCGGCGGGGAACTTAAGACCCTCTTTAACCTCTAAAACAGCGGTGTGGCTGGAGCCGGAATCGAACCAAACATCCATGATGTCGGTTTCTTTGGTAAAGTGATTGTGTCCGCAAGCGGGGCAAACTGTTCCGGCGGGCAAAATCTCTTCTGCCGGCAGTTCATACCAGGCGTTTGAGCCTTTTTCGCCAAAGACTTTGGATACCGCCTTGATGGTTTCGGCATTAATCAGCTCTTTGCCACATTCTGCACAATAGAAAATGGGAATGGGAACGCCCCAGGTACGCTGACGGGAAATGCACCAGTCGCTTCTGTCCTGCACCATGCCGGTGATTCTGTCTTCACCCCATTTGGGCAGCCAGGTTACATCTTGAATCGCCTTAACGGCATCATCTTTGATGGCATCAACCGAGGCAAACCATTGCTCTGCCGCACGGTAAACGATGGCATCGTGACAGCGCCAGCAATGAGGATATTGGTGAATGATTTCTTCAACGGCAAAGAGAGCACCCAGCTCTGTTAATTTATCAATGATTTTGCTGTTTGATTTTTCATAGTAAAGACCTGCAAACTCACCGGCCAGCTCATTTAAATAACCCTTTTCGTCAACGGGCACGATGATGGGAATGTCTTTATACTGCTGGCAGGCAATATAGTCTTCAAGACCGTGACCGGGCGCTGTGTGAACGCAACCGGTACCGGCATCCAGTGTGACATGGTCGCCTAAGATGACCACAGACTCGCGGTCAATAAAGGGATGAGCGCAACGGATTAATTCAAATTCAGAACCCTGATAGGAACGAACAGTGGAATAGCTTGCATGGCCGCCGGCTTTCATAACATTATCAACCAGCTCATCGGCAATAATGTAATATTCACCGTCAGCTTCAACCAGATTATAGGTGAAGCGGCTGTTTAATGCGATGGCAACATTGCCGGGCAGGGTCCATGTAGTTGTTGTCCAAATCAAGAAGTTAATTTTTTCTTTGGGGATGCCGCAATCGGCAAACACACCGTTATCTTCAGAAACGGCAAATTTTACATAAATGGAATTTGTTTTATCTTCCTGATATTCAATTTCGGCTTCAGCCAGAGCGGTTTCGCAATCGGGGCACCAATAAATCGGCTTTAAACCCTTGTAAATATAGCCTTTTTCTGCCATTTTGCCAAAGATTTCGATTTGCTTGGCTTCAAACTTGGGGTCTAAGGTGAGGTATGGGTCTTCCCACTTACCCAGGGCGCCAAGGCGCTTTAAGGAGCCCATTTGCAAATTGACATATTTCATGGCAAAGTCGCGGCACAGGTTGCGGAAAGAAACCGTGTCAACCTCGTGGCGGTTAATGCCCAGGCTTGCAATGGCCTGTCGCTCAATGGGCAGACCATGAGTATCCCAGCCATGAATGTAGGGAGCCTTAAAACCATCCATGTTTTTAAAGCGGGTGATGATATCTTTTAAAGTTTTGTTTAAAGCATGACCCATGTGCATATCGCCATTGGCATAAGGCGGGCCGTCATGCAGAATAAAGAGAGGCTTACCCTCGTTTTTCTCCATGAGCTTATTATACATTGCGTCTTCTTCCTGCCGTTTTAAAGTTTCCGGCTCACGCTGAGGCAGATTGCCTCGCATGGGGAATTCGGTTGCGGGCAGGTTAAGAGTCTGACTGTAATCCATTGCTTGTTTCATCCTTTCTGGGCTGTGAATCTGTTAGATGCTGTCATCTGAAAAAACATCAAATGACTGTAAATTGCTTAAATCAATTTCAGAAATGTCTGATTTTGAATCTTTGGAGATGGTTTCTTTTATGACTGAAAAGCCCGCTTCTTCCTCTTCGGCAGGCTCGTCTGCCTCTTTGGGCTCTTCTTTTATCACTGCACTTTGCTGCTCTTCTTTTTTCTTGCGCAAAAGCTCTTCAACCACGGGATTTAATTTTCTTTCGCTTTGAAATCCCGCCGGTGCGGATTTTATAACCTGCACAGGCTTTGGCTCTTCTTCTTTTGGTGTAGCTAGTGGCAGCGTGTAGACATTTGTATCTTCACAGTTTACTTCTTGTTCTGAAGCGGCTGTTTCTGCCGGTTTTTCTTCCTTCTCCGGCACGGGCTCTGCCACAAGTTCTGCCTTAAAGGGCTTTGATGCTGCGGTTTGTTCCGGCAGTTCGCTAAGCAGCTGGCTGTATGTAGATAAAAGCGCGCTCATCTTGGCTTTAAACCCGTTCATCTCCTGCTGCATGGATAAATAGGTTTTTTCTAAATTGCTGATGGCACGGTTTGCCTTGTCAATGGCTTCTGCCGCGCGGCGCTCTGCATCCTTTATAATGGTTTCGGAACGCTCATAGGCGTTCTGCTTAATGTCCTCTGCTGTGCGCTGTGCCACCAAAATGGCATTTTGCATGGTTTCTTCCATACCTTTATAGTTAGTGATGGCATCATTAAGCAGGGCATTTTTTTCTTTTAAATCGCCGTTATCGCGGTAAAGCTTTTCATAATCGACCACTAAAGCTTTCATAAACTCTTCCACTTCATAAATGTCGTAGCCGCGAAAAGCCTTGGTAAATTCTTTGTTTTCAATATCAACAGGCGTAAGCATATTGGCTCTTCCCTTCATTAAATATATTTTTTTAATTGAATTCTGGTTCTTCCTTTTTTGGTTTCGCCACCGATTTCTAAAATCTCGGCACGACCAAACTTGCGGACGCTCAAAGTGTCGCCGGCAGATAAAAGCACCGAACCCTTTGTGGTTACTTTGTGGTTAACGCTAACCATTTCCCGCTTTAAAAGCTCTTCGGCACCGGAGCGGGACACGCCGGTTAAAAGACCCAAAACGCAGTCAAGCCGCAAAGATGCCACCGTTCCGCCCACAGCCGTCCAAGCCTTAGGCAAAACCGCAAGGCTCCCAAAAGGCACCTGGGTTACGCTGACATGCGCCCTGCCTACACGGGTTAAATTCAGGCAAATGTAATCGCAGATTGAATCGCAAGCAAACAAAACCGGACCCGCCTCTTCCATGGCCACATCACCAATTTGATTGCGCTCCAAGCCCAGACCCATAACAGAGCCTAAAACCGTGCGGTGACCAAGGTCTTCTTTTGAACGAATGCGAAGAGCGCGCAAGGGAAAATCTTGGATGTCCGGCTCCATATAGTCCGGAAAAAAACCAATCATTTGCCGCTCTGCTTCTTCATATCCGCCCCAAAACATGTAAGGCACTGCCGGATGCAGTTTTTGCTTGCATATCATAATTTCGCCGGGGTCTAAAAAACGGCTAAAGCACGGCTTGTGGCCGCGCTCAGCTCGTTGCTCTAAGTCCGAAAGTCGGGCCAGAAGCAGTTTTTCTTCCGCCTGTTCCATGCTTAATATGCAAAGGGAAAGCCTTTTGTCAGCTCGTCTTTAAAGTCACCCATAATGCCTACTGTGTAGGGTGCAATTAAAAAGATGCCGTTTGCAACTTTTTGAATGTTACCGTCTACACCGTAAACTGCGCCGGAGAGAAAATCAACAACGCGACGGGAAACATCTTTATCCAGCTTTTCAAGATTAATGACAACCGGCTTTTTCGCCTTTAAGTGATCAGCAATGTCACGGGCGTCTTCAAAGCTTGTCAGTTGAATAACAACAACCTTCAGCTGAGTGGAGGTGTGAATGTTAACAACCTTGCCCCGCTTGCCTGCAGGAATAACCGGTTCTTCCGGCTCTTGCTGAGGGCTGGTTAAAAATTCTTCTTCCTCGTCAATCTCGTCTGAAAGTCCAATCCATTTGAGCATTTTGTTCATGGGTCCCATTTTGTTTTCCTCCTATACTTTTCTTTTCAATGGTTTATAATTTTAAAAGCCCCGTGGCTTATTTAAACAAAGCTGTGCCCACGCGAACCAGCGTGGCGCCTTCTTTAATGGCATCCTCAAAATCGCCGCTCATGCCCATGGAAAGCTGTTTCATGGAAACGCCGGCAAATTTTTCGGCATCAATTTTTTCTGAAAGTGTTTTAAGTGCAGCAAAAATCCGGCGATTTTCATCGGTTCCCACACCTATGGGCGCCATGGTCATAAGACCCTGAACCGAAACACCTTTCAGCTCGGACACCGCCTCCAGCAGCCGTTTTGCCTCGTCGGCAGTTGCCCCCGATTTGCTCTCTTCGCCCGAGATGTTAAACTGCATTAAAATATTTTGACAAACCCCTAACGACAGGGCTTTTTTGCTGATTTCTTCTGCCAGGTGCAAAGTGTCTACCGAATGAATCAGCCCCACCTTGCCCACGATGTATTTCACCTTGTTGGTTTGCAGGTGACCGATTAAGTGCCAATGGGGCACATCGCCCATCTCGGCATATTTATCCAAAAACACCTGAACTCTGTTTTCGCCCAGGTGGTGAACACCGGCTGAATAAACCTCTTGTGCCTGGGGAACGCCCACCGTTTTGGTCACAGCAACCAAGGTGACATCCTCCGGCTTTCGCCCGGCTGAAAGGGCGGCTTTTGCAATTCTGTTTTGAGTGGTTTCTACATTTGATGCAATACTCATCGAAGGAGTTTCCCCTCCTCATAACTATCGGCTCGGACAACCACCTCGTCGTAAAGGCGCAGAGGCGTTTGTTCGTCCTTTGATGCTACAATGACAACCTCTTCTGTGTTATATAAAATTTCTACCGGAATAAACTTAAGCATGTTTTCGCGACGAACATAAACCCCTGTTACATCGTCTTTGGTGCGCAGGCTTTCAACGCTCACCCGATAGCCCTCATGGCGACCTTTTACAAATTCAAGATTGACAAGTCTGCGTTTTAAAAGGCTTTCTAAATATCGGTTGCCTTCAACAATCACCGTTTTTTGCCCCTCTTCTTCTGGAGAGATATACAAAATTTTCACCGGCACAATGTCGCCGGATAAATCATAAAACCGAAGACCGGCCGTATCATCAATCTTTACTGTTTCAACACTTTCAGCAGGCACATTAATGGCCACAAAATATCGGAAGTTCTGCATGATTTTGCAGGCCACCTTGTCGCTTTCGCCCTCTTCTTTGGAGTTGCGCGCCAAAAGCTCTGTGACCGCCGAGGGAGTTAGCTCCATCATGTTATAAGGCGTTACCACGGTTTCAAGGCCGTCTACCGCCGTGGAAAAAACACCTGCCGTGCGGGCATAAAGCCTTCTGGTCGCGGCGCCGGCCCGCGCCTCAAGGCTTTTCTTTTTTGCCTTTAGCTCTTCAATCAGATTGCCGGCAGCACCATCACCTGTGATTTGCGCTTTTTTTTCACAAAGCATTTCAATGACAAGTTGGGCTTCACCTGCGCCAAGCAAATCGCCAGCCATACTTTTTTCAACCAAAACCGCAGTTTGCTCTGTAATTTTTTGTTCCAGACGGGATACATCGTTGCTGAAAGAAAACAGGTTTGCCTGATTTTTTTCGATCTGCTCGATTTTTTTATTCACTTGTTCCAGTTGGTTTTTTGTTTCGGTATCCACCCGACCAGAATAAACAGCTGCAACTTCCTGACCAACCGAAACACGAGCGCCCTCTTGTACCGATGGCTCTAAGGCACCTAAAATGCCGGGGTCTATTACGCTTTCATACTTAACCATGATGCCTTTAGTGCTGACTACCTCTTCCATACTGACCCGACGCAAAGATTCTGTCTGAATCCGCGGACCCAAGATGGAACGCACAACATACACCAAAACCAAAATGGCAAAAATCGGTATTAAGATGTTTATTTTACGCTTCATGGCTTTTGTTCTCCGTTTTCTGTCAGTTGCATATTCTTAAAAAAACCTACAACTATTTTTATTGTAACACAAAATTCCCGTTTATGCAACGGCATATATGAAAAAAAGATGCAAATTTTTTTTGTTTTTTAAAGAGCTTAAAATGAAATTTTGTTTTTGTTTTATGGGGCAGAAAAAGGAGAAAGAGCAACAACAAAAGTTATCGCTCTTTTTAGGGGGATTATTATGAAATTGAGAGAAAGCTCTCGCCGGAATTTCTTCCGACATTTATAGTATATGCCAAAATTATTGCCTCAATATGAACAATTTTTAAACATTTTTGTAACCCTGTAAACTAACATTTTTTGCTTTTGGTGTAAATTTCCTAAAGAAATTGAGAAAATAAAGGATGAATTTAACAAAAATTTATCAAAGTTATACTTGAAACTTTTGCAAAAATCAAATATAATAGAAGAGTATATTAAAATAGAGGGGAAGAGGATTATGTTAAAGACTGTTGAAGACATTAATGTCAAAGGTAAAAAGGTTTTGGTTCGTTGTGATTTTAATGTGCCCATGGATGACAATGGCAACATCACAAACGACAACCGTATTGTAGGCGCTCTGCCCACCATTAAATATCTGGTTGCTCAGGGTGCTAAAGTTATTCTTTGCTCACATATGGGTCGCCCGAAGGGTGAATTTAACATGAAGTTCAGCCTGGCTCCCGTTGCCGCTCGTCTTTCTGACTATTTGGGTCAGACCGTTAAAATGGCAGAAGATGTGGTTGGCGAAAGCGCACAGGCGCTGACAGCCGGCATGGCTGATGGCGAAGTTGTTTTGCTTGAAAATGTTCGTTTTCATGCAGAAGAAACCAAAAATGTTCCCGAATTTTCCAAAAAGCTGGCTGATTTGGCCGAGATTTTTGTTAACGATGCATTTGGCACAGCTCACCGTGCACATTCTTCCACCGCCGGTGTTGCAGACTATCTGCCCGCTGTTGCCGGTTATTTGATTCAAAAAGAAATTGACATCATGGGCGGCGCATTGGAAAATGCACAGCGTCCCTTTGTTGCTATTTTAGGTGGCGCTAAGGTTAAAGACAAAATCGGCGTTATTAACAACCTGTTAAACAAGGTTGACACCATCATCATCGGCGGCGGCATGGCTTACACCTTCTGCAAGGCTATGGGCGGCTCCATTGGCGATTCCTTGCTTGATGAAGAGCGCATTGACTATGCTCGTGAGGTTATGGCCCTTGCAAAAGAAAAAGGCGTTAACCTGATGATTCCCACCGATAATGTTGCTGCTGACAGCTTCTCTAACGATGCGGCTCAAAAGGTTTGCTCCTCCATGGAGATTCCCGATGGCTGGCAGGGTCTTGACATTGGTCCTGAAACAACAAAAGCATTTGCTGATGTTATTAAAAACGCAAAAACTGTTATCTGGAATGGTCCTATGGGCGTTTTCGAATTTGAAAACTTTGCAAAAGGTACCATCGCAGTAGCCGAAGCAGTAGCCGAAGCTGATGCTGTGACCATCATTGGCGGTGGCGACAGTGCTGCAGCTGTTACAAACCTGGGCTTTGCTGATAAAATGACACACATCTCCACCGGCGGTGGTGCAAGCCTTGAATTCTTAGAAGGCATTGAGCTTCCCGGTGTGGCTTGCCTCGCTAAAAAATAAAACCTATACAGTTTGAGAAAGGATTGTTGGAATATGAGACAGATTGTTGCCGCAGGTAACTGGAAAATGAACAAAACCCCTTCCGAAGCCGTTGCTTTGGTGAAGGAGTTGGCGCCTCTTGTTAAAGACGCTAAAAACAAGGTTATTGTTTGCCCCACCGCTGTTTGCTTGCCCGCTGTTGTTGAAGCAGCTAAAGGCACAAACATTTTGGTTGGTGCACAGAATATGTATTTTGAAGATAAGGGTGCTTTCACCGGCGAAATCAGCGCTGACATGCTTTTAGACATCGGTGTTACCCATGTTATCCTGGGTCACAGCGAGCGTCGTCAGTATTTTGCTGAAACCGATGAAACCGTGAACAAAAAAGTTTTAAAAGCTTTAGAAAAAGGTCTTTGCCCCATCATTTGCGTTGGCGAAAGCTTAGAACAGCGTGAACAGGGCATCACCGCTGACCTGGTTCGCATGCAGGTTAAAATTGCGCTGCAAAACGTTCCTGCAGAGCAGGCAAAAACCCTGATTATTGCTTATGAACCCATCTGGGCCATTGGCACAGGCAAAACCGCAACAACCGAGCAGGCTGAAGAAGTTTGCAAAACCATTCGTGATTGCATCGCCGAAGTTTATAACAGCGACGTGGCAGAAAGCGTTATCATTCTGTATGGCGGCAGCGTGAATGCCGGCAACAGCGCTGAGCTTTTTGCACAGGCAAACATTGATGGCGGTTTGGTTGGCGGCGCCAGCTTAAAAGCTGCTGACTTTTCTGTGATTGCCAATTCTTAATCAGGAGAAAGAATCATGAAACAACCTTTATTGTTATGTATTTTAGATGGCTACGGCACAAACGCTGCCACAGAGGGAAACGCCATTTATGCGGCTAAAACGCCTTACATGGATAAGCTGCTCTCTGCGTGCCCCAACACCCTTTTAGATGCCTCCGGCATGGCTGTTGGTCTGCCTGAGGGACAAATGGGTAACTCTGAGGTGGGTCACACCAACATTGGCGCCGGTCGTATTGTGTATCAGGAGCTGACACGCATTACCAAGTCAATCAAAGACGGTGACTTTTTTGCAAACGAGGCCTTTATGGACGCCGTGAAAAACTGCAAAGAGAAAAATTCGGCGCTGCACATTATGGGTCTTTTGTCTGACGGCGGTGTGCACAGCCACAACAGCCATATTTACGGCTTGGTGGAGCTTGCTAAAAAGCAAGGTCTTTCAAAGGTTTATCTGCATTGCTTCTTAGACGGTCGCGATGTGCCCCCTGCTTCGGGCAAAGATTTTGTGGCAGCCCTAAAGGACGAGCTTGGTCACATCGGCTGTGGCAAGATTGCCACTGTAATGGGTCGCTATTATGCCATGGACCGCGACAATCGTTGGGAGCGCGTTGAAAAAGCGTACTCTGCCATGGTTTTGGGCGTTGGCGAGCCGACTTGTGACCCGGTGGCTGCTGTTCAGGCTTCTTATGACAATGAAGTGACCGACGAATTTGTTGTTCCCGTTGTTGTTATGGAAGAAAACGCCCCCGTTGGTGTTATCACCGAGGGCGACAGCGTTATTTTTGCTAACTTCCGTCCTGACCGTGCCAGAGAAATCACCCGCACCTTAGTTGACCCTGAATTTGACGGCTTTGCCAGAGAATTTCAAAAGCTTCACTATGTGTGCATGACCCAGTATGACAAGAGCATGCCTAATGTGGATGTGGCTTTTCGTCCCCAATCTTTAGAAAACACTTTGGGTGACTATCTGTCACAAAAGGGGCTTTCTCAGCTGCGTATTGCTGAAACCGAAAAATATGCCCATGTAACCTTCTTCTTTAATGGCGGCGTTGAGGCTGTCTGCGAAGGTGAGGACAGAGCGCTCATTGCTTCTCCAAAAGTTGCAACCTACGACTTAAAGCCCGAAATGAGCGCCATTGAGGTTACAGAAGAGGCGCTTCGTCGGATTGAATCTGACAAGTATGATGTTATCATTTTAAACTTTGCCAATTGCGACATGGTTGGTCACACCGGCGTGTTTGATGCGGCTGTGAAAGCGGTTGAAACCGTTGACGCCTGCATGGAGCGTGTGATTGAAGCCGTGCTTTCCCGTGGCGGTATTGCTCTGGTTACCGCAGACCACGGTAACGCAGACCAGATGGTTGACCCGGACAACGGTGACACCTTCACGGCACACACCACCTTCCCCGTGCCCTTTGTTGTAGTCGGCAAAGATGTGAGCTTGCGCGCAGGCGGCTGTCTGGCCGATATTTCCCCCACCATGCTCACACTTTTAGGTTTACCCCAGCCCAGTGAAATGACAGGCAAGAGCCTGATTATTTAATCAATAATTTATATTTTATAGGAGGAATAATACTATGAAACAGTACATTGAAATTATCGATGTAGTGGCAAGAGAAATCCTGGATTCCCGTGGCAATCCGACCGTTGAAGTTGAGGTTTATACCGAAGATGGCTATGTTGGCCGTGCTTCTGTTCCCTCCGGCGCTTCTACCGGTGCATTTGAAGCTGTTGAGCTTCGTGACGGCGACAAGAGCAAATACCTGGGTAAAGGCGTTTGCAAAGCTGTTGAAAATGTTAACGGCGAAATCGCTGAAGCCGTTATCGGCATGAACGTTTTAGATCAGGTTGCTATCGACCGCGCCATGATCGAATTAGACGGCACTCCTAACAAAGGCCGTTTAGGTGCAAACGCTATCTTAGGCGTTTCTCTGGCTTGTGCTAAAGCTGCTGCTGAATCTTTAGGCGTTAGCCTTTATAACTACATCGGCGGCTGCAACGCTAAAACCTTCCCCGTTCCCATGATGAACATCATCAACGGTGGCAAGCATGCTGACAACAGCGTTAACATTCAGGAATTTATGATTATGCCTGTTGGTGCAACTTCCTTCCGTGAAGCTTTAAGATGGTGCGCAGAAGTGTTCCACAACTTAAAGAGCGTATTAAAAGGCAAAGGCTATAGCACCGCTGTTGGTGACGAAGGCGGCTTTGCTCCCAACTTAAAGAGCGATGAAGAAGCTATCCAGGTTATCGTTGAAGCTGTTGAAAAAGCAGGCTTTAAGCCCGGTGATGATTTCAGAATCGCTATCGATGCTGCTGCTACTGAAATGTTTGAAGAAGCTAAGAAAATCGGTAAAGACGGTTACTACTTCTGGAAGACCGACATTTTCATGACCCGCGACGAAATCGTTGCTTATTGGGAAGATTTAGCTGCTAAATATCCCATCATCTCCTTAGAAGATGGTGTTGCTGAAGAAGACTGGGATGCTTGGAAGATTTTAACAGACAAGCTGGGCACCAAGATTCAGCTGGTTGGTGACGACCTGTTTGTTACTAACACAGAGCGCTTAAAGAAAGGTATTGAGCTTGGCGTTGCTAACTCCATCTTAATCAAAGTTAACCAGATCGGTACTTTAACCGAAACTTTGGAAGCTATTGAAATGGCTAACCGTGCCGGTTACACCGCCGTAACTTCTCACAGAAGTGGTGAAACCGAAGATGCTACCATCGCTGACATTGCCGTTGCTACAAACTCCGGCCAGATTAAGACCGGTGCTCCCTCCAGAACAGACCGTGTTGCAAAATACAATCAGCTTCTCAGAATTGAAGAAGAACTGGGCGAGATTGCTTACTATCCCGGCATTGATGCTTGGTTTAACCTGAAAAACAAATAAGATTTCTCTGTTTAGATTAAACAAATAGAGACACAAAGGCGGTATAAAAACAAATTGTTTTTATACCGCCTTTTTTATCGTTAATATTTAATTTACAAAATAAAACTTGCAATTGTTAAAAAAGTGTTGTATAATAGACCATGGTTTTAACAATTTTGTAATAATTTCGTGTGCGCTTACATATAATAAGCATATACAGTTTATCTTTCGAGGTGATCTCGTGAACGAAAACCAAATCCGTGTGACGGTCCGTCGCTTGGAAAAGGTGCCCACACAGTTTTATGTGCAGGCTCCTCAAATGAAAGCAAAGGCCAGAACAAAGGTGAAGGTAGAGGTTGCAGATTCTCTGTGGGCTGAACGCAAACGGCTCTCCCGGGCGCTTTCTTTTATGCCCCCCTTGCCTTCCGATTTTTCCGGCACACTTACCGCCACATGTAAAAAATGGTTTTTAAAAGCAAAATCTGTCGCAGTGGGCGGTGCATCTGCTCTTTTGTGTTTGCTGACAGAGCATGCCAAACGGCTGGCTTTTTCATTTGGCGTTTCCGGCTCTTTGGCAGCAATTGCCTGCCTTGTGCTGATTAGCACCTGCAGCATTGGCTGTCAGGTCAGCCTTGACGGTCAAGTTCTTGGAACCATTAAAAATAAAACTGAATATAACCAAATTATTGAGTCTATCAATTATGAAATTGCACAGGTTAGCAACGAGGCTTTTGCGCTGCCTATCGAGCCTGAGCTTTCTACCCGATTCATCCAAAAAGGTGCATTTTCAAATATAGATGATGTGCGGGAGCGGATTAAAGCCGCCTGCCACGATATGCTGCCTGCCTATGGCGTTTATGCTGAAAATCAGCTTTTGTTTGCTCTTCCTAACGAGCAGGCTGCCCTTTTTGTTTTGGAAAGCTACAAAAACAGCTTTTTAAAAGAGGGCGATGAGGTTTCTGCCGAATATTGTGAGGAAGTAACCGTGGCACATCGCTTTGTGCCTAAAGCTTCATTAAAAACCGCAGATGGTGCTGCGGCACGGCTGGCTGAAGGCAAGGTTATAACCCATAGCTTGTCGGCAGATGAAAACATCTATTCTGTAGCAGATAAATATGGTATTACCATTGACGATATTTTACAGACAAATCCCATTGATGACCTTGAAAACGTCTCTCTTGCAGAGTTAAAAATCCGCACAGGTGAGCCACTTCTCTCTGTTAAAACCGTTGCCTTAAAGCATATTGAAGAAGAAATTCCTTTTGGGACTATTGAGAAAAAAGACCCCTCAAGCTACGAGGGAAACATTTGGGTTGAGCAAGCCGGCGCACCGGGTGCACGGGCGATTGATGCCTATGTCACCTGGGTTAATGGGGTGGAAACAGACCGCTATATTGTTTCGGAACATATTTTATCTGCTGCGGTGGATGAAATTATCTTTTCCGGCACAAAAGAGCGCCCCAGTCCCATTGGTACAGGCGTTTTGGCTGTTCCCACCAACGGAAGTCTTTCCTCTCGCTTTGGGTCTCGTTGGGGCAGAAGCCACACAGGAATTGACTTTGCAGCGTCTGTTGGCACCGACATTTATGCAACGGATAACGGCACGGTTATTTATTCTGAATATAACAATGGAGGATATGGCTATTTAATTCAGATTGACCACGGAAACGGCATTGTGACTTATTATGGTCACTGCAGCGAGCTTTTAGTGCCCGAGGGGCAAGTGGTTGCCAAGGGCGATTTAATTGCAAGGGTTGGCAACACCGGGCGCAGCACCGGTCCGCATCTTCACTTTGAAGTGCGGAAAAATGGTGAGCCCGTTGACCCTTTGCATTATTTAAAAGGGCTTAATTAAAAAAGTAAATAAAAAAGGCTGAACAAATTTTGTTCAGCCTTTTTTCATTGTGAATTATTGCGGGGCGCCCCAGACGCCGTCCCCTACAAAAAGATATTGAAGATGGTTTCTCTGACTTCCCGTTTTTACATAATTTCGTAGGGGATGGCCTCCCCGACATCCCGATTTTTCGCAATTTAGAAACCCCCACTCAAAAAGAGCGAGGGCTTTTTCATCTTTTTTATTAGCGGATAACATCTGTTCCCATGTAAGGCAGAAGCGCCTCGGGGATGCGGACGCTGCCATCTGCATTCTGATAGTTTTCCAAAATAGCAGCCACTGTACGACCAACCGCAACACCGGATCCGTTCAAGGTGTGAACAAACTGGGGTTTATCTGCCTGAGATTTTTTATATTTAATGCCGGCACGACGCGCCTGGAAATCTTCAAAGTTACTGCAGGAAGATATTTCTACATAGCGTCCATAGCTGGGCATCCAAACCTCAATGTCATATTTCATTGCGGCGGTGAAACCCAGGTCGCCAACACAGATTTTAACCACGCGATATGGCAGACCCAAACCCTTTAACACGGCTTCAGCATCTAAAACCAAGGTTTCAAGCTCTTCATAAGAATGTTCTGGCTCAACAAATTTAACCAACTCAACCTTATTAAACTGATGCTGACGGATAAGACCACGGGTGTCACGACCGGCAGAGCCTGCTTCAGCACGGAAGCAAGCAGAGTAAGCCACATGACGAATGGGCAGGTCTTCTGCTGATAAAATCTGTTCACGGTATAAGTTAGTGACAGGTACTTCGGCTGTGGGGATTAAGAAATAGTCTGTGTCCATTACTTTGAAGGCGTCTTCTTCAAATTTCGGCAGCTGACCTGTGCCCACCATGGAATTTCTGTGCACCATGTAAGGCGGGAAAATTTCGGTGTAGCCATGCTTGTCGGTGTGCATATTTAAGAAATAGTTAATGACCGCACGCTCTAAACGGGCGCCTAAACCTTTATAAACAGTGAAACGGGCACCGGTAATTTTGGCTGCGCTGGCAGCATCTAAAATACCCAGCTCCTCACCTAAATCCCAATGAGCCTTTGGTTCAAAATCAAACTTTGTAGGCTCGCTAAATTTACGAACTTCAACATTATCCTCATCGGTGTCGCCATCGGGAACAGTTTCATTAGGAATGTTTGGAATGCGCAGCATTAAGCTGTTAATAGCTTCATCAAGCTCACGAAGGTTTTGGTCAAGACCCTTAATTTTTTCAGAAAGCTCTTTCATTTCTGCAAAAATCGGTGCTGTGTCGCCACCCTCTTTTTTTATCTGCGGAATTTGCTTGCTCACGGTGTTTTGCTTGCTTTTTAACTGCTCTACTTCATAGAGCACATCGCGGCGCTTTTTGTCAAGCTCAAGCAATTCATCAATTTTGTCTTCTTCTTTGCGGCGTGCCAGGGCTGCTTTCACTTTTTCCGGCTCTTGTCTGATTAATTTAATGTCAAGCATCTTTTTCTCTCCTTTATCTCTGTTCCTTAATTAATTCACTGTTTATAATTCTTTCATAGTTTAATTGTGCTGTGCGAATGGCTTCTTCTTCCTCTTCTGACAGCTCAAATAAAGACTTGCCTTTTTGGATGGGTTTTAAATAAGTTGCCGTTTGTTGTCTGGTGTAAACCCCGTTTAAAACAAAACCCGTATTTTCTTCATCTAAAATGGCTGTGGCAAAGCTCAAATTGCCATTGTTGCCGCCAAAAGCGTTGTAACGAATGGCACCCACCTTTTTTACACAGCTCTTGCTTTCAATCTCAAGCTTTTTCAGTCGATTTTCGGCCGCTTTATAATCATCCATAATTTCGGTACATTTTTTATAGTAATTCACAATGGCCTCTGTGATGTCACGACCGGCACCGTCTTTCAAAATTCTTTTTGAACGGCGACTCACCCGACATGCCACAACGAGTGCAATAAATGCAAAGAAAAAACCGACAATGCAAAAAATGCAACTATAAAACAAAATTAATTCCTGGGGAATGACATAACCTAAAATTTCCATTTTTTCGCCCTTTCTTTTCTTTAGCCGACAATTTGTCTTCGCTTTATGTTAACCGTTTTATTTTGCTTGGATTCTTTTTCTATTTCTTTTTTTCTCATTATTTTGGTCTAATTATATTCGTTTTTTATAAAAATGGCTATTATAGCCCATTTTAGGCTTCCATTTTTTACCAATTAACTGATTAAATTCATAATTCTCTCAAAATCGTCATTGTTATAATATTCAATTTCAATTTTGCCGCGGTTTTTCTTGTTTTGAATGGTAACCTTTGTGCCCAATGAATCAGACAGCTTTTTTTCTAAGGTGGATAAATATCGACGCAGTTCTTCATCAATGGGATTTTTCTTTTTTGGTTTTTTAACCTGCAAAAGATTTTTTATCAGCTCCTCCGTCTGACGAACGGTTAAACCTTCTTTAACAATCCGACGAGCTGCCAAAAGCTGAATTTCTTCTTTATCTGTGGCAAGCAGCGCCCGAACATGACCAACAGTTAACTCTTTGCCCAGCACCATTTCTTTAATTTCGTCACACAGAGTGAGCAGTCGAATACTGTTTGCAACGGCAGAGCGGCTTTTGCCCACTTTTTGCGCCACCTGCTCTTGTGTTAAAGAAAACAGGTCCATCAGCTCACGATAGCCCCTTGCCTCTTCAAAGGGGTTTAAGTCTTCTCTCTGCAGGTTTTCTACTAAAGCTATTTCCATTGTTTCCTGGTCGTCAAATTCGCGAATGGAAACCGGAACTTTTGAAAGTCCTGCCAGCTTTGCAGCACGCCAACGGCGTTCACCGGCAATAATTTTATAAAAACCATTATCCAGCTTTTTAACAACAATCGGCTGCAAAATGCCGTATTTTTTGATGGAGTACGCCAAATTCTGCAATTTTTCTGCATCAAATTCTGTTCTTGGCTGGTTTTTATTAGGCTCAATTTGTGTTATTTTCAGCTCTGTGCCTTGTTCTAAGGTGCTGTCTATGGCTTCGTCTGTATTTAATAGAGCTCCAAGACCCTTGCCCAAGCCCTTCTTTTCGTTCTTTTTCATTCAGCACTCGACTCCTTTGCCTGATTGTTTTTAAGTACTTCTTTTGCCAGTTTTAAATAGCTGCGGGCACCCTTTGAATATTTATCATAAGAAATAATGGGTTCACCATAGCCTGGCGCCTCTGAAAGCCTTACATTACGGGGAATGACAGTTTTAAACACACTTTCAGGGAAATATTTTTTTACCTCATCCATCACTTGTGTTGATAAATTGGTTCTGGAATCAAACATTGTCAGCAAAACGCCCTCAAAAACCAGCTTGGGATTTAACTCTTTTCGCAGATTTTTTACTGTTTTGGTAAGCATACTGAGTCCTTCAAGTGCATAATATTCGCATTGGATGGGCACAAGCAAGCTGTCTGCCGCCGCAAATGCATTCAAGGTGAGCAGCCCTAAAGATGGCGGACAATCAATAATAATATAATCATAGTCCTTTAAAACCGGCTTTAATGCTTCTTTTAACAGATTGTTTCTGTTTTTCATTGAAACCAGTTCAACTTCAGCACCGGCTAAATCAATATTAGAAGGACAAGCAAAAAGATTTTTTATCTTTGTTTCAACTATGGTTTCTTTTATGGCTGTTTCGTTAATCAAAACATCATAAACTGATTGTTCTACCGCCTCTTTATCAATACCAACACCACTTGAAGCGTTGCCTTGCGGGTCAAAATCAATCAATAAAACCTTTTTCTTTAAGGTTGCAATGCAAGCAGCCAAATTAACAGCCGTCGTGGTTTTACCCACGCCACCTTTTTGGTTTGCCACAACAATCACTTTTGCCATCTTTTTCTCATCCCTTTCTCCTTGTAGTCTTTTCATTCTACCTCTTTTATTTTACCACATTTGTTCGTATTTTTCAAGTGTATAATGTATTGTTTCACATGAAACATTCTTATTTTTTTACTATTTTTTATTGATTATTTTTATAGTGTTTCACATGAAACATTTACCTTAATAAAAAAGCCATATCACACATTTTGTGTAATATGGCTTACTATCATTTTTATTTACTGATCTCTAAAATCTTTAACTCAAATTCACCGTTTGGTGCTTCTACAGTTACTACATCGCCAACCTTTGCACCTAACAGGGCACGACCCACCGGCGACTCATCAGAAATTTTATTATTCATAGGGTCAGCCTCTTCAGAACCTACAATACTGTAAATCTCTTCTTCTTCCATTTCAATATCAAGAACTTTAACTTTAATACCAAAAGACACAGCATCGGTCGAAACTTCTTCTTCGTCAATAATTTTAGCGTTTTTCAACATTTTTTCAAGCTTTAAGATTTTCAGTTCAACTTCTGCCTGTTCATTTTTTGCTTCGTCATATTCTGCATTTTCGGATAAGTCACCAAAACCAAGAGCAACTTTAATTTTTTCAGAAATTTCTTTCCGCTTTTCTGTTTTTAAATATTCAAGCTCTCTTTCTCTTTCTTTTAAGCCCTCATATGTTAAGTAAATTGTCTTTTCAGACATTTCCTCATCCCTTTCACCTTTACTCACCTTTAATTCAGTATTATAAACAAAATAATTACATTTGTCAATCATTATTTACAATTTTACTCACTTTTATCATATAATCTTTACAAAATCTCTTTATATTTTCCTCATTAATATTGTTATATTGCTGAAAAATTAAGAATTCTAAGGACATTTGATTTAAATCTAAATATTTTGTTATATTTTTAAATTTCTTCTTTGAGCCAAAAATAATTTTACTTGAGCGATTGATATCTGAAGAAATGTTTAAAACCTTTTTTTCTTCAACCATTGAATCAAGTTGTATTAAAATCTCATTTTCTTCTTGCGATTTTTTTTGTTCAACCGGAATGAACAAGCCATATTCTTCTAAAAAAAACTTCGTAATTTCGCTAAACTTTGCTTCGTTTTCTGATTTGATTATTATTTTTTTTACATATTTATAAATTTTCAAAATATATTGTCTTGCTTTTTCTGGGCTGTCTGTTTCAATAATCAGAGTGGAGATTCCAAGGTTAATGCCTTTGCTACCCGCATATTTTCTCAGTATATCATATAATTTATACTTAACAAATTCTGTACCGGTAAATGTTTCAAAAGTAGTTTCCATTTTTTTCCTTATTAAATTGTTTTTATATGCTTTGTTTGATAAAATTATATGTGTGATGCCTTCTTTAATTAAAAAGGAAGAAAATTTTTCAATGGCTTTTTCCCTTGGATTTTTTTCTGTTACAGGAACCAGGTAAACCGGAATTTTTATTTTTTCTTCTTTTATTTCTTTCTTGGTGTGTAGTAATGCTTTTTTTATGCCAAAAGTCTGATTAAAATGAGAAAAAACAGGCTCAAAGTGAATCATTGCTGCCTTCATAAAAAATCCTCCATATATTGTTTAAATTAATACAATATATGGAGGAAGGTTTAAAATAATTCAAAAAATTCTTTTTTAGTGTAAAGAGCATTTATAACATCCAAAAGCATGTTAGCAGAAATACGAGGTGGTAAATTTAATTTTTTTGCCAACTTTTCTCTTTTTTCTCTACTGTCTTTTTTTCCTGAAAGACCAAGAGTGAAAAAGTCTACCTTTGTTATTTTTTCTTCTTCCTTTTGCTCTTTATGATATCCGGCTATGGCCAGCGCCTTAATAAGCGCTTCATCCCGCATACCCTCAACACCTAAAAGACCTTCTTTTCCCGGTTTTTCTTTTCTTTTTTCTTTTCCGGAAAGAGAGGGGATAAAAGCATGCTTTACATTTTTATCTTTTAAACAGCTTTTGATGTAATTTCTGATTTTAAAACCAGCACCGTCAGAATCCGTCAGCACAATAATGCCTGTTTCGTCAGCTAAGCGACCTAATAATGAAAGCATTTCTTTGTTTTTAAAAATCATAAAACCATCTGTTTGAATGATGTTGGCATCGAAAAGGGAAGAAAGGCGAATTTTATCATATTTTCCCTCAACCACAATGGTTTCTTTAATAATCTCTTTCATTAGTGCAACCGTACCGGCAAAACAATATAATGGAAGCTATTACCCTCAACAGGTTGAATCACAACAGGATTTAACGCTGTTGAAAAACTCAATTTAATTTCTTTGCAATCAGCATTTTTAAAGGCTTCCATTAAATAGCGGGGGTTAAAGGCAATTTCAATGGGATCACCCTGCATGTCTACCTCAAACTTATCTTTCACCTGGCCTAAAACCGTTTCACAATTAATGTTCACCTGTCCATCTTCAATCTGCAAAAGAACATGTGCTTTTACAGCCTCACTGGCGATTAAGGATGCACGGTCAATTGAATCTAAAATTTCTTTTGTTTCGGTGACAACAAAAAGCGTATTTTCGTGTTTTGCAACACCTTCATAATTTAAATAATCTCCATCAATTAACCGTGTGGTAACGATGCAGTTTTTAAGTGTCAGGCGAGCTTGCTTGTCACTTACTTTAATTTTCACTTCAAAATCAGATTCGCCAAGCAAGGTCAAAAGCTCTCTTGCAGTTTTACCCTGCATAATAAATTTTAAAGTGCCGGCATGAGCTGTTTCTTCACGGCGAATGGCTAAACGGTAACCATCACAGCCAACAACATTTAAAACACCATCTTTAATATCAAACAAAATGCCGGTTAAATAAGGCTTGGTGTCATTTTGGGAAATGGCATAAACTGTTTGACGAATCATATTTTTAAGTAAATGTTCCTGAATCGTAACCTCATCAATGGCAGTTATCTCTTGGGGACGAGGAAATTCATCGGCAGTTGCAATTGAAAAATTAAATTTTGCATTTCCGCAGGAAAGTAAAATAACATTGCTTTCATTTACTTCAATATTGGCTTCATCGGCATGAAAGGGGAGTTTTTTTACGGCATCAGAAAATAAATTGGCTTTAACAACACAACTTCCTTTTTTTTCTATTCTGCCGGGAATGCTGCAGTCAATGCACAATTCAAGATTATTGCCTAAAAATCTGATTTCATTGTCTTTTGCTTCAATAAAAATACCTTCCAGTATATTCATTGTGCTTTTGCTGGCAACAGCTCGTTCTACAATGTTAACAGCATCAAGCAAATCACTTCTGCGACAAGTAAACTTCATTTTTTTCTCCTCTTTTCTTTTATAATATAAAGTAAAAAATAATCGTTATAATAGTAAGGGTTGTTAGTTCTGTTAAAAACCTTTTTAAATGAGAACAGAAAAGGGTTTTTGGCTATTGATAACCTTGTTGATAAAAAGTTTATAAAAATAATAATTAACAGATAAAATTATGAAAATTTACAATAAATGTAAACAAAAAATCTATTCACAGTATTATTTACAAGAAGTAACAATAAAGAAACAGGTGGTTGTTGAAAAGTGTAAAATAACCCATAACAAAGAGAAAAAATAAGGTTATAAAAGGAAAAGAAATTGCGAAAAACCCCATAACTTCGTTAAAAAGTTATGCACACATCTGTTAGTAAACAACCAAAAATATGTAATATATATAATATACTATAATTGTATCATATTTTAGTTATAAAAAAAAGAGAAAAGAGAAAAAAATTTTTAAAATTATAGATGTTTGTGTCAAAATTTGCTACAATAAGAGAGGAATATTTTTAAAATAAAAGAAAAGGGGGTAGTGGGATGATTTCTGTGATTGTGCCGGCATTTAATGAAGAAAAAAGAATTGAAAAAACGGTTAAAGCCATCGAAGAAATACTTTTGAAACAAGAAGATGCATTTGAAATTATTGTGGTAAATGACGGTAGCCGTGATAAAACAGAGGAAGTTGTTAAAACTCTTGAAAATACCCATATACGCCTTTTATCGTATGAGAAGAATAAAGGAAAGGGTGGGGCGGTTAAATACGGTGTAAACAACGCTGTGGGCGATTATATTATATTTACTGATGCTGACCTGCCATACCCACCGGAAAACATAGAAAAAGCCAAAAATCTGCTTACAATAAATGATGTTGTTTTGGGAATCAGGCAGAAAAGTTTGACCGGACAAAAATATCCCTGGTATCGAACAGTGATGTCAAAAGCTTTTATTTTTTTTGTGCAAAGTGTTTTGCATTTAAAAGAAAAGGATACACAATGCGGTTTTAAAGGATTTCGTAAAGAGGCGGCACAGGCAATTTTTGAAAGGGTTTATTTAACCGGTTGGGGCTTTGATGTTGAAACTATTTTTGTGGCACACAAGTTAGGCCTGAAAATCGGTCGTATTGAGGTAGAGCTTTTTCATGAAAATAAAAATTCCAAAATAAATGTGATTCAAACAACCCTTTCAATGATGCGTGAGGTTTTTCAGGTGAAAAAGAACAATAAAAAAGGATTATATAAATAAAAAAAGCACTGCAAAAAGCAGTGCTTTCATTATTTTTACTAATCTAACAGACGAATAAAGGCGCCACGACCGGATAAAGCATCTAAAAAGGCCTTTTCGGTCATTTCTTTTGTAACAAAGAACCATTCACCATTTTCAGAACCTAAAAGTTCGGCACCATCAAAGTCTTTTGAGACCGCTTCACTTTCTGCACGAACAAAGAAACGGAAAACAGCAGCATCGGGATCTGCCATAAAGTCCTTATCCACCTGCTTCCAGGTGATGAATTTGTTAATATGAATGTGTTTTGCTGCGTCAATCACATCGGCAACAACGGCGCTTGCTGTGGGCAGCTTGCCTGCGCCACGACCATAAAACATAACATCGCCCAAAGAGTCGCCCTTAACCAAAATGGCATTGAACACATCATTCACATCAGAAAGCTGATGATTTTTTGAAATAACCATGGGACAAACACGGCTGAAAACTTCGCCGTCTTCAGAAATTTTTGCAAAGCCAATCAGCTTAATGACGGAATTATATTTTTCTGCAAAGGCAACATCGCTTCTGGTGATTTTTGTGATGCCTTCGGTTTTGATATTACGCCAGTTCACAAACTTGCCGGAGGCAAGAGATGCCAAAATGGCAATTTTGCGGCAGGCGTCATACCCCTCAACATCGGCCTCGGGATTCCGCTCGGCATAGCCTAAACACTGTGCATCAGCCAAAGCACCTGCAAAATCGGCACCATCGGTAATCATTTTTGTTAAAATGTAATTGGTTGTGCCGTTTAGGATGCCGTAAATTTCTTCAATCTCATTGGCAGCCAGACATTGATTTAAAGGACGGATAATGGGGATACCACCGCCGACAGATGCCTCAAAAAGATAGTTAACATGGTTTTCTTTTGCAATGGCCATCAGCTCGGTGCCGTGCTCTGCAACCAGCTCTTTGTTTGAGGTAACCACATTTTTGCCGGCGCAAAGAGCCGCCTTTGAATATTCATAAGCGGGTTTTAATCCGCCCATAACCTCAACAACAATGCTCACTTCGTCATCATTTAAAATGTCATCAAAGTTTTTGGTGAAAAGCTGGGGATTTTCGTGATCGGGAAAATCACGAAGGTCTAAAATATATTTAACATCAATGGTTTTGCCACCGGTTTTTTTAGCAATGCTTTTTTCGTTTTTCTTTAAAACTTCATACACACCGGAGCCAACAACACCATAGCCCATAATTGCAATTTTTATCATTGTGTACCTCCCGAAAGTTACAAAAACCAAAAATTTTGGCACAACTTTGCTTTGTAACAAATTTATTCCGCACCTTTAATTATATCCAATAAACCCCATAAGGTCAAGAGGTTTATGGAATTTTGGAAAATTTTTAGAGAAGGGATTAAGGAGGAACGACACATAGGTCGTTCCCTACATACATAATATTTATATTCGGGAGAGTTTTAGGGATTATTTATTTAATTTTTTATACTTGAATATTAAATAAGGAAGTATTAACAATCTCCATAATATATAGATAATAGTATAAATAATCTTAAGTGGAAGAAAAAAATATTTAAATTTACGCATGTAATAACTCTTACGCATCATGATAATGATAGGCTTCCATTCTCCGCAACCCTCACATAACTCTAAATCTTTTGATAAAATAAATTTCTTTTCATTATCGTTGCTCTCGGTTATCCTATTCCAGCAATTAAACAAAATTCAGCCATAATATCGTCTCCTTAATTATAATATATATTTATTTAAATATATACTTTCTTATAGGAATTGTCAATAAGGTATATATTTAATAAAATATATTTAGAGGTGAGTTTATGATAAGGATTATACTTGATTCTGCACTCAAAAATTATGATATATCTCGATATGAATTAGCAAAACGGACAGGGATTCGTTATCATATAATTGATAATTATTACAAAAACAAGGTTGTTCGATATGACAGTTTTATTTTAAATAAAATTTGCACAGCGTTAAATTGTAAAATTGAAGATATTATTAAATTTGAAAAAGAATAAAACCACCCGTTCGGGTGGTTTTTTGTTTTATGTTTATAATGAATATAATGTGTTTTAGATGAAAATATTGCTTTGTGCTTGTAGGGACAGGCGTCCTCGACTATCCGTTTCTGAAAAAAGCTTTGCAGACCGTCCGAAAGGCCGGTCCCTACGATTCAATTTGCCAAAAGCGTGGGAAGCACATCTATCTTACATAGGCGAATATAGCTGAAAAAAAGCGTACTGAATTTTCAGTACGCTTTTTTTCGAAAAATCAGGACAATAGAGAAATTTTATTATTTTTTCTCTAAAATCTTATTTGCTTCTTCTGCCGGAATTTCTTTCATAGTTTCACCACAACATTTAATGCCGCAGTTTTCACAAGTGCAGTCGATTAATACTTTTACCATAGCACCGCATTTTTCACAAATTACGATTTTTTCCATGTTTTCACCTCCTTATTGATTAAATCTTTTGAATAGACTAATTAATTCGTCAATAGTATCTAAATCACCATTTTCCAAATCTCTGGTAACACACATATATAAATGATTCTCTAAAATGTGAGCAGACAAGCTTTTAACGGAATTCTGAACGGCAGATAATTGTATTAACACATCATTACAGTATGCGTCGTTCTCAATCATTTTAGTTATTCCTTTTATTTGCCCATCTATCCTGTTCAATCTATTGACTATTAATTTTTTCTCATCTGAACTTCTTTTCGTTTTCTTGTTGCAGCAATTGTTATCCATATCAATCCTCCCGTTAAAATAATATACCCTATCGGGGTATATTGTCAATAGGGGGTATATTAATTTATGATATAAATCTTGCAAGGGATTTATATAGTTGAAAAAAGAACCATAGAGAGATTTATACATTAGCTAAATTTTGCAACAAGTTGCAAAGCGAAATTATTGCTTTGCAATAGCTAAATAATTCCTGCGGAGTAGCTAAATTAAATTCGCTTTTAGCGTGCGAAGCACATTTAGCTGCCGCAGGCAATTTAGTTGAGCTTGCGGGGTTTAGCTCGCGTTAGCAAATTTAGCTGAAAAAAAGCCGAACAATAGAGATATTTTAATTCTTGTTTTTCTTCGCAGTATTTATTGAAGAAATAAGCATTCTTTTTATTTCTTCAGCAAGAATGATTGGATTGTCATAATCATATTCAAACAACTTTGTATTCTTTAAAAGAGTAAGCCAGTATATACTTTCGCTAACCTCTTTAAGAGAAATATGCAATTTTGCAATAAAATCCGGCTTGCTATTACCATAAATCGCTTCATTTATATTTGCACCGACACTTGTTGCACTACGAAGAAGTTGTTTTGCAATTGTTGTATCTCTTTTCGATTTTGAATATTCTTCATAAAATAATACAATTTTGGTCGCAAACTCCAATGATTTATTTAAAAGTGGACTTTCCATTATTTTCACCTCAAATTTAGTATATCATAAATACATATACAAATCAATGTTTTGCAAAAGCAAAACTACCTTTTCTTTTCTCTTCTCTATTCTCTTTTATCTATGATCTGGAAACGACAATTTTTAGTGAAGAGTGAAGAGAGAATAGTGAATAGTGAAGAGTACAAAAAGAAACGACAACTTTCTTGTCGAAAATTGTCGTTTCTTTTTGGTACGCCTGATAGGAGTCGAACCTACGCTCCCGCCTCCGGAGGGCGGTGCTCTATCCACTGAGCTACAGGCGCATATACAGGGGAAAAGTTATTTCCCCTTTTTTTCAGTTTGTGCAATTTTATAAGATAAAGTCATTAAACTGTCACTTAAGTGAACATTTTCAACGGCAACATCTTCCGGCACTTCAATTTCGGTATAAGAAAAGTTTAAAAGTCCTTTAATTTTTAACTTTAAAAGCCGGGGCACCACCATTTCAATAGCAGCTTTTGGCAAGGCTAAAATGGCGATATCAACGGTGTTGGCAGCACAAAAGGCTTCCAAATCGTCAACATCTTGCACAGGCAAATCGTGAATCTGTGTACCGATGAGGGATGGGCTTTTATCGAAAATACCAACCAGCTCAAAACCGCGCTTTGCAAAATTTGAATGGTTTGCAAGGGCATGACCCAAGTTACCGGCGCCGATAATAATGGTTTTATAGCCATGAGAAAGGCCTAAAATATCACCAATTTCTCTGTGCAAGGTTTCAATGTTATAGCCATAACCCTGCTGACCAAAACCACCAAAGCAGTTAAAGTCCTGCCGGACCTGAGATGCGGTTACGCCCATTTTTTCACTAAGTTCACCGGAGGAAATCCTTGTAATACCTTGACGGAGCAGGGCGCCTAAATAGCGGTAATACCGGGGAAGTCGTTTCACAACAACAAGTGGGACTTCTCTCTTTTCATGTTTCATTTTTTATCTTCCTTTAAAGAGCCGCAATTGTCTCCATGACATATTCGGCAAATTCTTCACCGGTAGCACCTGTATCACGACCGGTAATAATAAGCTTTTTCTCCTGATACATGCAGATATCCAGTGCTTTTTCAAGCTTTTCAGAGAGGTCAGCATATCCAATGTGAGAAAGAAGCATAACGGCAGCACGAATCATGCTGCAGGGATCGGCATATTTATCGCGACCCTCTGCCACCATACGGGGTGCAGAGCCGTGAATGGCTTCAAACATGGCATAGCGCTTGCCTAAGTTAGCGCTGCCGGCGGTGCCAACACCACCCTGGAACTCGGCGGCTTCGTCAGTTAAAATATCGCCATACAGGTTAGGCAGAACCAAAACCTGGAACTGAGTCCGTCTTTTTTCGTCCACCAGCTTGGCGGTCATGATATCAATATACCAATCGTCTAATTCAATGCCGGGATATTCTTTAGCCACGTCTTTGCAGATGTTTAAAAACTTACCGTCAGTTGTTTTGATAACATTTGCCTTTGTAACGGCAGTTACTCTTGTTTTGCCGTTCTTTTTAGCATAGTCAAAAGCGGCACGGGCAATACGCTCGCTGCCTTCTTTGGTTGTTACGGTGAAGTCGATGGCGAGGTCTTCATTAAAGTGGATGCCTTGGCTGCCCAAAGCATAGCCGCCCTCGGTGTTTTCACGGAAGAAAGTCCAGTCAATGCCTTGCTCAGGCACTTTAACAGGGCGAACATTGGCAAACAAATCAAGCTCTTTGCGCATGGCAACATTGGCGCTTTCAATGTTGGGCCAGGGGTCGCCGGCGCGAGGGGTTGTGGTGGGGCCTTTCAAAATAACATGGCAGGCCTTGAGCTCTTCTAAAACATCGTCGGGAATGGCTTTGCCGGCTTTAACGCGGTTTTCAATGGTTAAACCATCGATTTGACGGAAAGCAATTCGTCCCTTTTCAACCTCGTCTTTTAATAAATATTCCAAAATCTTCTGCGAAGCCTTTGTGATGGCCGGACCAATGCCGTCACCGCCGCAAACGCCGATGATGATGGTGTCTAACTTGCTATAGTCTATAAAATCCTTTTGTGCTTTCATATTTTCAATGCGCACAAGCTGTTTTTCAATTATTTCTGCAAATTTTTGGGTGGCCTCTAAAATGGCTTCTGACATGATTTTCTCTCCTTAGTTTTTACTGATTTTGCATCTTGATAAAGTTAATCAAACCACCGGCATAAAGCATCTCTTTCTGGCGGTCAGACGCAGTTAAGATTGTAGCATACTTAATACCCTTTGTCAAGTTTTCAACCACAATTTCGTCCCCGGCTGCAATCTGTTCCGGCGCGTTTTTAATGGTCAATTCGTCGCCCATTTCAATGGTGTCATAATCGGCTTCGTTTTTAAAGACTAAGGGCAAAATGCCGGAGTTAATCAGGTTTGCCATGTGGATGCGGGCAAAGGATTTTGCCAACACGCCTTTAATGCCTAAATAAAGGGGTGCCAAAGCCGCATGCTCACGGCTTGAGCCCTGACCATAGTTCACGCCGCCAATGATAAATCCGCCGCCGTTTGCTTTGGCGCGGGCAGGGAATTCGGGGTCACAGGGGGTCAGACAAAACTCTGCCAGATGGGGAATGTTAGAGCGGAAAGGCAAAAGCTTTGCATTTGAGGGCATAATGTGGTCTGTGGTGATGTTATCTTCTACCTTAATCAAGGATTTGCCTGAAATGGTTTCGGGCATTTTCTGATTTAAGGGGAAAGGCTTAATGTTCGGACCACGCACAACCTCTACATCGGCGCTGTTTTCGGCCGGTGCAATCACCATGTTGTCCCGGGCCAAGAACTGCTCGGGCATGGAAACAACCGGTGCTTCGCCCCATTCTCTCGGGTCAGTTAACACGCCGGTGATGGCGCTGACAGCTGCAGTTTCGGGGCTGACAAGATAGACTTTAGCCGAAACCGTTCCGCTGCGACCCTCAAAGTTACGGTTAAAGGTACGCAGAGAAACCGCATCGGTTTTTGGGGACTGACCCATGCCAATGCAAGGTCCGCAGGCAGACTCTAAAATGCGGGCGCCGGCTGCCACCATATCGGCTAAAGCGCCGTTTTGTGCCAGCATGGTGAGTACCTGCTTGGAGCCGGGGGCAATGACAAGGCTCACATCGGGGTGAACGGTTTTGCCACGCAGAACAGCAGCCACTTTCATCATGTCGGCATAAGAGGAGTTGGTGCAGCTGCCAATGGCAACCTGATCCACCTTGATTTTGCCGATTTTTTCAACCTCAAGTACATTGTCAGGGCTGTGAGGCTGCGCTGCCAAAGGCTCGATGGAGGATAAGTCCACGGTGATTTCTTCATCATAAACGCAATCAGCATCTGCCGCCAAGGGTTTGTAGTCAGCCTCTCTGCCTTGTGCCTTTAAAAAGGCCAGAGTTGCCTCGTCGCTGGGGAAGATGGAGGTGGTTGCACCCAGCTCAGCACCCATGTTGGTGATGGTTGCGCGTTCGGGAACGGAAAGGGTTTTAACGCCCTCGCCGGTATATTCTAAAATTTTGCCAACGCCGCCTTTAACAGAGAGCGTGCGCAAAACAGTTAAAATAACATCTTTTGCGGTAACCCAGGGGCGCAGCTTACCGGTTAAGCGAACATTTAAAATTTTGGGCATGGTGATGTAATAAGCGCCGCCGCCCATGGCAACAGCTACATCAAGACCGCCGGCACCAATAGCCAGCATGCCCAGGCCGCCGCCGGTGGGGGTGTGGCTATCAGAGCCCAAAAGGGTCATGCCGGGCACGCCGAAGCGCTCCAGCTGCACCTGATGGCAAATACCGTTACCGGGACGGGAAAAATAGATGCCGTGTTTGCTGGTTACGGTTTGAATATATTTATGGTCGTCCGCATTTTCAAAGCCGGACTGGATGGTGTTATGGTCAATGTAGGCCACCGATTTTTTGGTTTTAACCCGGTCAATGCCCATTGCTTCAAACTGCAGATAGGCCATGGTTCCTGTGGAGTCCTGTGTTAATGTCTGGTCAATACGAATGGAAATTTCGTTGCCGGCAATCATTTCGCCGCTGACCAGATGATCTTTAATAATTTTTTGCGCTAATGTGTAACCCATGATTTTCCTCCTCAACATTACAATAGTATTATTGTATCTTATTTTCACAGCCATGTCAATAAAATCAGGGCAAAAGATGCTGAAAAAGTGGCATAAAAGGGTGAAATTGACCAGGGCGGGACAGACTTGCACTTTTTGTGCAGATGTGGTAAAATGGTGGCAGAAAATTTTGGATTGGAGAAAGACATGAATTGCTATGATTTTGACAAAACCATATATAAAAGTGACAGCAGTTGCGATTTTTACCTTTTTTGCCTGAAGCGGTATCCTGCCGTTATCAAGCACTGGCCGGCACAACTTGGTGCACTTATCCGTCACTATGTTTTTCACAGCATCAGCAAAACAGCCATGAAAGAGGTGTTTTACCGCTATTTTCGTGAAATTTCCGATATGCAGGCGGCGCTTTCCGAGTTTTGGGCCGCTCATTTGCACAAAGTGAAGGATTTTTACAAGGCGCAACAGCAACCGGAAGACGTGATCATTTCCGCCTCGCCGGAATTTTTTCTCAAGCCTGCCTGTGAGGCTTTGGGCATTGTGCATTTAATCGCCTCACCGGTGAACAAAAAAACGGGAGCCTATGAAGGTGAAAATTGCCACGGAAAAGAAAAGGTACGCCGTTTCAGAGCGCTGTTCCCCGAGGCAGAGGTGGATGCCTTTTATTCGGACTCTCTGTCCGATACCCCCATGGCAGAGCTTTCTAAAGATGCCTATCTGGTTAAGGGCGACAGCATCATGCCTTGGCCGGAAAAGGTGTGAAAGAAGGTGGGGCGTCGGGGACGCCGCCCCTACGATTATGGGAGAGGGAAAACGAGGCGCCCTATACGCCGCCCCTTACAATAATGTAAGGAAATTAAAAGGGTAAAAAGAAAGTCGAAGTTAATTTAACTTCGACTTTTTATTTTAAAGAAACGTCAAAACAATATTAAAGTTTAAATTTTTTGTCCTTTTTGCGATTGTAAACCAATCAGCAAGCGTTAAAATGCCACAAACACCGCCGGTTAGAAGTTTTAACATACCCATGCCGGTATCGCAAATCATAAATCGGTCAATTCCAAAAACGCCCAAAAAAAGAGAAACAAAAAACACAGTTTTAGGATTTTTTAAGCCTAACGAACAAATGAGCAAAAACCGTTCTTCGCTTACAGAACGAAGTTCTTTTTTTAGGTACATAATTTTCTCTGCCGGAAAAAATTTTTGATTTATCTTAAAAAAATTATCAATTTTTTGTTGGTCCAATTTTAAAAACCTCATATAATCTTGACACATAGTGAATGTCATTGTGGGTAGTATAACATGATAGACTAAATTTGTCAAGCACTAAATGTCAAAAAGGTGATATGAATGTTTAAAAACAAATCAAAAACGGGAAAAAACAATATATGTGGCGAAAAGGTTTATTGTTTAAGAAAACAACAAGAACCAAAAATGTCACAGCGAATTTTGGCAGAAAAGCTGCAACTGAAGGGTATTGATGTGGACAAAAATGCCATTCAGCGTATTGAAAGCGGCGAACGGTTTGTTACGGATATTGAAATAAAAGTGTTGGCGGAGATTTTTGATATATCCATTGATGAGCTTCTAAAGTAATAAGGCTGAACGAATTTCGTTCAGCCTTTTATTATGGGAGAGTTTCTAATTAACTCTGTTTTAGGGGATGGCGTCCTCGGCATCTCGCCAGCAAGGGATTAAGATTAATCTAAAAACATAAAAAACGCTATATATTTTTCGATTTATTAAAATTTTGTACAGCCTGCTATCTGTTCGATCTTCCGGTTAGGTATATTTCAACTGAATCAAATTTTTCTTTATACACTGCAGAAACCTCATTTATTTCCATCATTCCAGCCTTGATTTCGTAATCGTCATCTGTACAATAACCCCAATCATAATCAACGACTTTGCCTCTGTATTTAAATAAAATAGTATATTTTACAAACTTGGCAGGTTTCTTTCCGTTGTTTTTAACTTGAAGAATAACCTTTTCATTCGTTATCGAATGAGTAAATTCTAATTTTGATACACAATCTTCATAGTATTTTTCCTCATTTGCAGTGATTGTGTACTCATATTTTTCAAAAGGCTCATCGTTGTTAAAAACAAACGCAATTTCACTCCCGGGGCCAAATGCATTTTCAGACTGATTTTTTGCGCCTACAATTTTTCCTGAGTTGTCTTTAAACGAAATTTGTATTCTTGGTGAAAAGGTATAAGCGGAATTGTTTTTTATGATAATAGCAATATAATTACCGTAATCTGTTTCCCAGTAATATTCATTTACCACGCTAATTTCATTTGCCGTGGAAGTGGAGTCAAAACCGGTGGCAACATTTTCTGATTTTTGATTTGATAAAAGAACCGTGTTTGTTTTGTTGTCCCACTTAACATTAATGTCTAAAGCGTTTGCAACGGCACGAACCGGCAAATATGTTGTGCCATCAATAATGAAAGGCTCAACATAATTACCATTAGCATCCTTAGGCCGTATTTCTTGCCCATTTAGAGAAATTTTTATGTTATTGTAAAATATCACAGCAGTTTCTTTGATTTGCTTTGCAAAAACAGTTCCGCTTGTCAATGTTACACCAATCAACACGCCAGCAATGAAGCCTTGTAATCTTTTTTTCATTTTAATTCTCCATCCAAACAAAAAGACTTTTTATAGCCCATATTGTATCATATATAGCCTACCTTGTCAATACTAACAGACTATAATTAGTCCATAATGTTTATACGAGGTAGAAAAATGGATACTTATACAACAGTTAAAAACAGACTTCTATGTTTATGTGAAGAAAAGGGGATTACGATTAATAAATTAGCTACTGAATCAGGTGTAGCTTCGTCAACTATTAAGAATATTTTATATGGGAAAAGTCAGAACCCCGGAATTGTAACCTTGAAAATGTTATGTGATGGGTTAGGCATAACAATGGGAGAATTCTTTTCCACAGAAGAGTTTAATAATCTTGAGCAAGAAATAAAATAAGGAACGACACACAGGTCGTTCCCTACGGATTTAGGACAATTTGAGAACAAAAAGTAAGGCTGAACGAAAATCGTTCAGCCTTTTCATTTTATTATCAAAAACAATTATTCCCTCTCGGGCAGGGATTTTAAAAGCTCTGCTGCCTCGCAGAACCAGGGGGCGTCTAAGCTTTCGATTTCGCCCTTGTCGCAAGCGGCGGCAATAGAGGGGTCAATGGGGAGTCGTGCCAAAACAGGCAGACCATGTGTGGCGGCGATTTCGTCAATGTGGCTGTCACCAAAAACGGCATAGTTCTTGCCGTTGTCGGGGCAGGTAAAATAGGAAAGGTTTTCCACCAAACCCAAAATGGGAATGTTCATCATTTCGGCCATCTTCACGGCCTTTGCCACAATCATAGAAACCAGCTCCTGTGGTGATGTGACCACAATGATGCCGTCAACAGCGATGGACTGGAAAACGGTCAGGGGCACATCGCCGGTTCCCGGGGGCATGTCCACGAACATATAGTCAATGTCGCCCCAGATGACATCGGTCCAGAATTGTTTAACAGTGCCGGCGATAACAGGTCCGCGCCAAACAACCGGGTCGGTGTCGTTTTCAAGCAAAAGATTAACAGACATAACCTCCACGCCGTTTTTGCTGGGAACGGGGAACAAGCCCAATTCGTTGCCCGTCGCTTTTTCGGTTATGCCAAAGGCTTTGGGAATGGATGGGCCGGTGATGTCGGCGTCTAAAATAGCCGTCCGGTAGCCCTGGCGGTTCATGGTTGCGGCCAGAAGTGAGGTCACCAGGCTTTTGCCCACACCGCCTTTACCGCTGACAACGCCGATAACCTTTTTAATCTGACTTAAGTCGTGGGGCTGTTCACGAAAATCCTTTGCGGCGTGCTGACAGCCCTCACAGGATTCTTTGGAGCAGGAAGAGTTGTTACATGATTTTGCCATTTGATTTTGCCTCTTTTCCTTTTATTAAAATAAAATTATTAACTTTTTTAAATTTGGTTTATTGCAGGGATAGGGACTGTTTTTTGATTAAAGGCCGCAAAAAACCATCCCACAAAAACAACCAATCGTAATCAAATTTGCCGGTTTCACTAAGCACATGCTTTGTAATTCCCGTTGTTCTTTTGCCGGAAAGGGCATCAACGGTGGCCGCATTAAAGTCGGAAAGATTAACCCTTATAGCCGATTTGACTTCACCGTCCACCTCTGCCAGATATAAAGCGGGGGCAGTGCTCTCGGTGGTGTTATTATGAATGTAAAGACAAGAGCTTGTAATCTTTTCTGGCTTCTGTTCACTGCGGGTGTAGCCAAAGGAGATGGCATAATCCGGCAGGCGATTTTGCGCGTCTAAATAGTCGACAATAGCCTCAATATCCAAAAGACCATGACCATAGATGATGTCCCGACCCTCTGTGCCTAAATCCTTTGCTGTGGCGGATAAAATTGCCTGAATCTCGGCCGGTGTGCAGGTGGGCCATGCCTCGCGGATTAAAGCAACAGCGGCAGCAACCTGCGGTGCCGCAAAAGAGGTTCCGGTACCATAGTTTAGACCAGTGTTTGAGTTTTTGGCAAGGGAGTAGATAGCCGGTGTCTGGCTGGGGGTTGTAACCACGCCATTCAAAGTGGCTTTTCCGCCGCCCGGTGCAGAAATAAACACAGAGTCGTTTTTGCATGAAGTGTTTGCCGGGGCGATGGAGCCATCGGCATTTTGTGTCACGCTGGAAACACTGATAACACCGGAGCAACCCGCAGGGTAATTGGTTACGGTGGTGCTTGAGCCGTCGGTGCCGTTGTTTCCGGCAGCGGCAACCACCACAATGCCTGCATTTAGTGCTTCGTCAATAAAATATTGCATAGTTGAAAGGGCGGCAGTGTTCACAACAGGTCTGCCGGCCACAATATCGGTCAGGGAATCGCCAAGGCTTATGTTGATGACATCGCATTCTTCTATAATAGCGACCTGCAGGGCGATGAAAACATCGTTTAAATAAATGTTGCCGTCGGCGTCAGCAACTTTTATGGGTAAAATAGATGCGCCGCTTGCAACGCCGGCAATCCCTAAATTGTTATTGGTTTGTGCGGCAATAATGCCCGAAACCATGGTACCGTGTCCGCCTAAGTCTGTGACATCGTCGGCATCCTCCGGCCAGTTGGGTGTTTCGGTGCCGTCACCATTTGGTGTCCACACCATGGCACAGTTGTAGCCATAGGGAATGTTTTGGGGATTTAAATCTAAATGCGCCGTGTTAAGACCGCTGTCAATAACGCCAATGCGCACGCCCTTGCCGGAAAGACCTTTCTCCCGGGCGGCTGCGGCATGAATTAAATCTAAATTCCACTGGTTTGCAAACGCCGAATCATTAGGCGAGGGGAAAGAAGACTCTTCAAAAAGGGTCATTTTATAGTTTGGGAAAGCGGTGATTTTGCCCTGGTTACGGGCAATAAAATCCGCATCATCGGTCCAGTAATAGTTTTTTGCAATAGCGGTGGCATCAGCCGGCAATTCCCTGCTTTCAGCACCAAATAGAGAGGGACCCGAGGGGAGGGCAAAGATATAGCCACGGCTTTGGGAGGCGTGGGCAGAAAGGGGCAGCAAAAGCAAAAGCCCTAACAAGAAAAAAGTGAATTTTGTCTTCATGTGATGCACCTCACTCAATATTTATAAAAACGGCAGAAAACCTATGATTGCCTTACTTTAAAATATAACACAGTTTGCAGGCGGTGTCAAGGCATCCGGCAGGTTAAACCGTGAAGAAAAGCGGTATTTAAAGCAAAAACCCCCATGGCCGAAGCCATGGGGGTTGCATTTTAAAACGCCAAAGAAAGTGGGGGAAAAACCACAATCTGTGAAGTTGCATTGAATGGGTAAAATTACATTTTCATATGGTATTCACCGATATTTTCATGTTCAAGAATTGCTGGAAAAACCCTGTCCAATCCTATAAACAATCCTGTGGTTGTGGGCATACCATAATAATGCGCATGTAAAAAGGCAGTAAAATCTCTTTTTTCCTGTCTTCCCTTTTCGTTGAGTTCTGCTTTTTGTCTGGCCAATATAGCCTCAAGCTCGTCGGCATTTGTTTTCCCCACCGAAGACTCCATTAGCGTAGCTCCGTTAACTATCAAATAGCTTCTATATAGAAAATGTTCATTTTTGTTTTGAATTAACGGGCTTATACCGGCAGGCAAATCGCTTACAATGACAGGCTCTATTTGTTTTGTAATGATTTTAGTTTTGAAATATTTATAAATTTCTTTAATGTAATTTTCGTCATTTATATCATACTTAAATGCCTCGTGGAGTAAGGCTTTTACCTGTTCCTTTTGAGTTAAAAAGTCGAGACCTGTATCGGCTCTAAAATAATCAGAAAACGAAATGGTTTTTATATCCTTCTTCATACAAGGATTAATTTCTATGTTGCGGTCAGCAAGTATTTCTTCAAGGCTGCTTACAAATGATTTAAAAATCTTTTTTATAAGCGCAAGATTCTCAGGTTCGCTACTATATGCAGTATAAATTTCTGCGGCCGAATAAGGAACAATAGATTTAGAGGTTATGTTTCCGTTTCTAAAGTAATATCCTAATTCATAAACTTTATTAAATCCGCCGGCGATATAGTGCTTCAATGCTATCTCAGAGGTTATTCTTAAATATACATCTTCTCCGCTGTCTACTACATGTGTAACAAACGGACGAGCGTTTCCGCCAAAAAAATTTTTTTGTAAAACAGGGGTAAGACACTCTATATATCCATTTTCTTGTAAAACATTTCTAAGAGACTGCATAATTCTATCTTGTGCGATAATTCGCAGAGAACAAATATCGTCACTGGTGATGTAACTATGGAAAAATTGTTTTTTCTTTTCGTTTGTAAACGGATTGTTTGGAAGCAAACCCGTATCATTCTCCTTTAATAAGCAAGGGGCAACAATATGTATGGATGTAAGCAGGAATTCACATTCTCCGAACTGAGTTTTTGTTTCTTCAGAAAAACCACAAATTACATCCCCGATTTGAAGAGAAGTTGCTATTTCCCCATAATTATTTATTGTATCTTCTATTCTGCATTTATATTTTTTTCCATTAGAAATCACTTGTAATAAAATTTTTTTCTTAATGCGAAAAAGCTTCACGATTCTTCCGGAAAAGAAAGTCTCATTCTGTTTTAACTCCAAGAGCGTCTCGGGATCACATAAAATGTGTTGTGGTATATTTCTTTCTTTTATCATTGTAATTCTCCGTTCCATGATGCATTGCAAACTTCTTCAAACAGCTCCAAGGCTTTTCGGCAGAACAGGGACAATTCGTTCCAGTTGTGAATAGGGTACCGCTCAGAATGCCAGATTTTTTCAATTAACTCTTTGTATTGAGGAAAGAGCAGACTTAATTCATAACAACATGTGGTTAAATGCATGGAAAAAATATTTTTCTTAAGAAAAATTGGGACAGCAAATCCCCTAATTATATTCCTCATAAACCAGACACATAAAAAATCGCAGCCTTTTTGTTTTCCCATATAGAAAATATTCTCGGCTGTATCAATCATTTTCAGCGTTTCGGCAGAATCACCAACTGTTTGTCTATATAATTTCTTAAGGAGCTCCGGGTTACAAATGCAAGGGGGTAGTTTTGATATAAAATCTGCTCCATACAAGGTTTTTCCAGTCAGTTTAAGATTTAAATACAAACGAGTATTTTTTTCGTTTTGACACACATCTTCAAAATCAACACCGCTTATATCTACCATTTGAAATAAATGGCTATATTTGCTGGATGCAACACCCGCGATTTTTTCTAAAATGGATTCTCCGTCAGCAGTATGTTTGTTTAAAAAAACGACTAAATCCAAGTCTGAAATCTTTTTGATAAAGCCGCCGTAAGCCAGGCTTCCCCTGAGCACGATGGATTTTACATCGTCATTCAGTTCCGCAATAATACTATTTTTTATATCATCTATTGCTTTTTTTAATTCTTCTGATTCTTCAATCATTTTAGCATTTGCGATTGAAGTCAGCTCGTTTGCGTTATTAGATGGAATATAAAATCTTTTTTCTTGTTCCATATGGATTACACCTCTTAAAACACAATTTTCTCATTAATATGTGACTGGAAACAATCAAGGGTTTGATCGCTGAGGACATAACAAATCCCTGACCGCTTTTGATATTCAACCAAAAGATCAATTAGTTTTTTTCTGTTTTTTTCATCAATGAACTCAAAGGGTTCGTCTAAAATGATTACATCTGGTCTTTGAGCAATAAAACACAGTAAAAGGAGAATTCGTTTTTGACCACCACTTAAAAAGTAAGGAGGAAAATCCTTGTATTTTAAAAGTCCGACATATTCTAAAAGCAAATACACAAACTGTTTAAATTCGTTGTTGACACGACAACACAAGAAAATCTCATCTTCAACAGAGGATGTAAAAAATTGCTTGTTTACTTCTTGCAACATCATTAAACACCGAATCCTTGCCTTGCTTTTTCTAAGACATTCAAAAATGTTTTTATCCAAGGTGGTTTTTCCACAGCCGTTTTTCCCTAAAATGGCTATATTTTTACCATTTTCTATCTCGATGCTTTCTACCGGGACATTAAAATCGCTGATAAAGTCATTGCGGAGCTTCACCCTTTTTTTAAAAACTTTTTTTTCTGTTTTACAACCATCAAGCAAATCGAGATTTGAGTCTATTGTTTCGTCATCTTTTTGAGGTATGCAAAAAGATTCTTTTACGATTCCGGAATCAATCATATGGTGCCATGTTGCTTCCTTATCTTTAAAGTAAGTATCGTGAGTGATTATGACAATTATTTTATTGTTTTTAACAGAGGTTAACAACTCAAACAAAGCATCTTTTGAAGAGTCGTCTAAGAATGCGGTTGGCTCGTCCAACAAAACAATTTTATGATTATCATACAATAATTCCGAAATAAGCTCAAACTTTTTTCTTTCTCCGCTTGAAAGCTCGTTCATATTTCGTGTTTCCATATCAATATGTGAAAGCATAAACTTTTTAAGCCATATTTCCCTTTTTGAGATGGGAACATCTTTCAACATGCTTTCCGGCGTATCAAACAATAACGAGCGTTCAACGCCCTGCGGAACATATCCAGTAATATTTTTATCGGTTTCATCAAGGTTAAGCAGAATGCTTCCTTCTGCTTTGATAATATTTGGAATAACGCCAGTGATTGCATCGAACAATGTACTTTTCCCAATGCCGTTTTCACCCCAAACAATATTTAAGGTGCCTAAAGGAAAAAAAGTTTCCAAATCGCGTATAACAGGGTCTTTGCAATCGTAATAACTAATATCTTTTAGGTTTACATTCAATTCGCTGATTACGGTGTTGTTCGGACTGTCAGGAACGGGCTTGTTGACAATATTCTTTATTCTATTGTCGTCGATAAAAAGAATTTTTCGACAGTTAACAATCATAGACAAGGCTTCAAAAGTTAATGACGAAAAAACATAATACATTTTTTTGAACACATTAGATTTTATACATCTCATTTCATAGCTTCTCTTTATATCAGAGTAAAAAGAAATGAAATAGGCGATAGAATTAAATATTAATACAATTGTTATTACAACGATTGCCGGCAAATCAACTTTTTTTAAATCGGTTAATAGCTCATGCTGCGAAGTTAAACCCAAAAACAACTGTCCGCCCGTGAAAAAACCATACAGTCTCAAAATGGCAATTTTAAAATCATGGGAGGTGTATACACGAAGCAGTGCTTCTTTTATGTTGGTCTGGGTCCACAACTGACCGACAAACACGCCCCACACCACAATTAAAACCGCAGAAGACAACAAGAGAAATTTGGCTATTTTAAAAGAATTGCGCCCTAAAAACAAGAGGTTACAAAAAACAGTTATAGCCAAAATTACACACATAATATTAATGTTGTTTCCCAAAAAGAAAACGGCTGACACGCCAAAAAGAATCGCCTTTAAAAAAAACGCCTCTAAAATCGGTTTTCGGTAAATTCCAAGAAAGGTTTTATACTCTTTTTTTATTTCCATATTTCTTTATCCTCTATTACATGCACATGCAGGTCTTTTTTTAAGCTCTCTAATTTTTTTGCAAGGTCTTTTAAAGCAAAAAGTTCACTTTGATAATGGGAAACACAAAAAACATTTAAAGGCATGTTTTCCAGATAGGTTAGCACTTTTGCAGAGCGGTCACTTCGGTTTCGTATGATGACATCTCCACAAAGACAAAAATCGCACTTTTGATTTTCCATTTCTTTTAAAATATCTGTTGTATTTGTCATTCCTGACCAAACCGCTACCTTTAAAGGACGACTGTCACAGATTGTTCTTAAGCCCTGTATTGCATCATTACAGTTTGCATATTGATTTCCATAATACAGAATTTTATCGAACTGTTCAACAAAATTGAAAGCCTCTTTTTCTAAATGCAGATAATATCCCATTTCGGCAAAAGGAAAAGAGTAAATGGCTTGCTGCAGCTTTTTTGCGCCCCAAACATTTTCTAAAAAAGACTTGTGTGTATTAATCCTTGAACTGTTGATGTCCAGAGGGAGATGCAGTACGCAGATTTGTACCTTGCTAGCATATAATCTTTTATACAGTTCCGGTTCACAAAAAAAGGAATCTGTTCCGGAACTGCTTTCTTGGTATCCGCAATCTATATCAAAAAAGTGGTGCACGACAATTAGTACCTTTTTACCGTCTAATTGATTTAATACATAATCCAAACAATTTTGATCGAGAAATACAGAGAACACAACAGTATCTATTTCCCGGTCTTTTAGATCGAAAAAAAGACCATTTGCATACTTCAAAAATTCGCTACTGAAAAGCGATCTAACATCTTCTGAAACAGAGCCTATTCGTTTTAAACCGGAAGTATCATTATATCGCTCTAAAACAGAAAAATCCACGCAAGAAGACATTATTTCCTTTACGCTGCTAACTCTAACCATCACAATCTCCAAAATAATATTATTTTAATAATGAAGCAGAAGGCGAGTCCAAACATCACCTTCTGCTTTTTTGTTTAAAGATTATATTTTTTGGCTATTGGCGAGATAAACTTAAGCAACGGAGTTGCAATTATAAAGTAAACGCATACACCGCCAAACCACCAGGGGAATAAAGCCGGGAGGAAAGCTTCTTTTGGGATGATTCCCACAACAACCCATCCGCCTAATACCCAAAAAGCTGAAATTAACGGAGCGATCAGATATAAAACCGCGAGAGTTATGAAATCAACAGCGTTTTTAATGCTGCAGTTCCGTTTAAGAGCTTTCATAACATAAACGATAAATACCGAAGCTAACACATTGCCCCATGCGCCGTATATCGGGAAGAAGGAAAAACCGCCTGAGGTAATTGATGCAAGGATAAGTCCTATATATATACCTATGCTTCCTCTCCAACCAAACAAATACACAAACAAAACATAAAAGGCAGAACTTACATAAAACGAAGAAACGGATAAAATACCTGTCGGGAAACCAATCACGGCAAAGAGATCAAGAACGGCGGATAAGCCGGCAATAATGGCTATTATAATACAATTCGTAATCACATTTTTTTTCATTTTTTAAAGTCCTCCTCATTTAATGGTAAATTTAATGTTTTTTCGTTAACTAATTTTGTGCACAAACCAACAAAATCTTCCAGAGGCACATTATCCACCTTGTTGCCACCGCGAATGTTGATAGAAACAGTATTGTTGTTTGCTTCGTTTTCACCGACAACTAAAACATAGGGGGTTTTGGCGTTGCGGAAGGCCTTTATCTTCTTGTTCATATGGTTTTCAGATAAGTCTGCTTCACAACGAATGCCGGCAGCTTTTAACGCCTTGAGAACTTTGGATGCATATGCATTATGCTCTTCGCGAATGGGCACAACGGCGACTTGAAGCGGTGCTACCCAGAACGGGAAAGCGCCTTTAAAGTTTTCAATTAAAATACCAATAAACCGCTCCACAGAGCCATAAATAACACGATGGATGATAACGGGCACTTTTTCTTTGCCATCTTTGTCAGTATATGTGATATCAAAATTGCGTGGCAACTGGAAGTCTAACTGAATGGTACCCATTTGCCATTGTCTCTTGAGCGCGTCGTTCATCATAATATCGATTTTCGGGCCGTAGAAAGCGCCGTCGCCCTCGTTAATATCATAACCACCTTCGCCGTAACGCTTATCGAGGATTTCTTTAAGCTCTCTTTCTGCCTTGTCCCACAACTGGATATCACCCATAAAATCTGCAGGTCTTGTGGAGAGTTCAGGACGATAAGTCAAGCCAAAAACATTATAGAACAAATCAGCAATATCAAGAATTGCATTTACTTCATCATAGATTTGCTCTTCGGTTATAAAGTTGTGAGAGTCGTCCTGCCGGAACATTTGAACGCGCAACAAACCGTTTAATTCACCGGATTTTTCATTGCGGTGAAGTACATCACAATCGGACAAGCGCAAGGGGAGCTCCCTATAACTGCGATTCTTTCTCTTATAAACTAAAATAGAGTTTGGACAGTTCATGGGTTTAACGCCATAGGCGTTGTTTTCATCAACCGGAATGACAAACATTCCATCTTTATAGTGATCCCAATGGCCGGAGGTGATCCACAGAGAGTTGCTGTTGATTAAGGGAGAAGAAATTTCTTGATAGCCTCTGTTTTCGTGTTCCTCACGCCAGAAATCTAAAATGGTGTTAAAGAGTTTCCAGCCTCTTGGCAACCAATAGGGCATGCCTGGAGCGGTAGGATCTAAAAAGAACAAGTCAAGCTGGGGACCTAATACTTTGTGGTCACGCTCTTTTGCTTCTTTTAAGAAATCCATGTGCTCTTTTAACGCTTCTTTATTCTCAAAAGCGAACACATAAATTCTTTGCAGAACTTCATTGTTTTCGTCGCCTCTCCAATAAGCAGATGAAACAGATTTTATTTTAAAAGCACAGCCTAAAAGCTCAGAGGCGTTATCAACATGAGGACCTCTACATAAATCTGCAAAATCGTCACCGGTATAGTAAACGCCCACCGTTTCATCCGGGAGTTCGTTAATGAGTTCTTCTTTAAACCGCTGGCCTTTAAACAGGTTCAAGGCTTCTTCGTGAGAGACATCGACTTTTTTAAAGTCTTCCTTACGCTTCAAGATTTCCCTCATTTTGCTTTCGATGGTGGGAAAATCTTCAGGCGTAACCTGTCTTGGCAGAACAAAATCATAGTAAAAACCTTCGTCTATTTGAGGGCCTATTGCCAGTTGCACATTCTCTGCCCCAAAAATTTCCAGGATTGCTTTTGCTAAAATGTGTGACAAAGAGTGTCTGTAGCACTCTGAAAACATACTTGAGTTCATCATTTTGCCTCCAATTACATTTTTTTTCATTGTATCACAACTCAAAAAAAAAAGCAAGGGTTTTTATAAACTCGCAGGGGGGTTGAAGGGCAACAAAATTTTTGCTTTTTTAAAGCCCTGCAGGAATATATACAAGGAATTTATTGATGGTTTTGTAATGGTGATACGCCTTAAACAGCGGAAAACCCCCTTGACAAGAAGGGATGCCTCTGTCAAGGGGGTCATTACAATTAATCAAGAACAAGAGAGGGAGCGGTGTAAATTCTGGCGGCATATTCTGCGTCGAGAGAATAAAGCCCTTTTGGGTCGCTGCCGAAAAGCTCCATTTTTTTAATCATGTCGTCAGCGTTCTTTTCCTCTTCCAGCTGCTCTTTAACAAACCAGTCTAAAAACTGCATGGTTCTGAAGTCTTTTACATCATAAGCTGCGCCGTAGATGTCATTGATCAGGCTGGTTACATACTGCTCGTGCTCAAGACCTGCTTTTAAGGGATCCATAAGCGAAGCGTAGGTTTTTTCCGGCTTTGCAACGGCTTCTAAGGTCACCTTTTCGCCGTTGTTTTGCAAATATTTTAAAAACAGCATGGCGTGGTCACGCTCTTCCTGTGCCTGCACCATATACCAGTTGGCAAAGCCATCAAGACCCTGCTCGTCATAGTAAACAGAAAAATCAAGGTATAGGTAAGCCGAATATAATTCTTTGTTAATTTGGTCGTTAATCAAATCTCTCACTTTTTTATCCATCATGTGTTCCTCGCTTTCTTAATACTATAATGTAAATATACCCATAAAAGACTTGCCAAAGCCCCTTGAAAAAGGGGGTCTGTTTCAAGGGGCTCTTTTTTTATGGCAAAATGATTAAGCGAAATATCTCTTCAAGAGACCTTCTAAGCCTCTGCCGTGGCGAGCCTCGTCACGGGCCATTTCATGGACGGTATCGTGGATAGCGTCCAGACCGTTTTTCTTAGCGCAGGAAGCCAAATCGAATTTGCCCTGTGTTGCACCATATTCGCAGTCAACTCTCCACTTTAAGTTATCTTTTGTGGTGGCTTTCATGTTGGGCTCTAAGTCTTCGCCTAACAGCTCTGCAAATTTAGCAGCATGCTCTGCTTCTTCATAAGCTGCCTTTTCCCAGTAAAGACCAACCTCGGGATAACCCTCGCGGTGTGCAATGCGGGCCATGCAGAGATACATACCAACCTCGGCACATTCGCCGTTGAAGTTTGCCATCAACTGCTCAAAGATGAACTTTTTATCATCTTCAGAGATGTCAGGATTGTTTTTAACGGTTTTACCGTAAACGCCATACTCATGCTCAGCAGCCAGTGCAGCGCCTTCTACCATTTCTTTAAACTTTTCTGCCGGCACTTTGCAAACCGGGCAATTAGCGGGAGCGCTGTCACCCTCGTGAACATAACCGCATACGGAACATACAAACTTTTTCATAATAAAACCTCCAAAAAATTTATAATATAGTTTTTTATTTCATACAGACCGGGTTAACCTTGGTTACAGCCATCACAAACGCCGTATATATACAGCGAGTGGCTGCTGACCGAAAAGGCTTTTCCTAAAGCATCCTCTAAGGATTTCGGCTCAATCAGAGTTTCAAACACATCGGATACACGCCTGCATTTTGAACAAATGAAGTGATTATGTGCCGACAGGTCGGCATCAAACCGGTCGACCCCTTCGCCTGTATCAAGTCGGCGGATGATGCCGTCTTCAGCCAAAAGCCGCAGGTTGCGATAGACAGTGGAAAGGCTTAAGGCAGGGTATTGGGGCTTTAAATCTGCATAAATCTGCTCTGCCGAGGGGTGAGCAGTGGTTTGATACAGATATTCTAAAATGATTTCTCGTTGTCGACTATATTTTCTCATAGCATCAAATCCTTAAAATAATAATGATTATTGATTTCAATTTCATTATACAGGGCAAAGGGCAAGTTGTCAATAGGAATTTTTAAATTACATTCAAAAAGGTGTAAAAAGTTTTAGAAAGGAAAGATGATAAAGGAGCAGGAATGCAGAGGTGGTTTGCGGGGCGCCCCAGATGCCACCCCCTACGAAAGAGATGTGTTATGAAAACGCTTCTCCATGAGAAAGGATTCTGCGGTAGCCTTTGTTGACAAAAAAAGGGAAATGTGATATTCTAAACGGGAGAATTTCCTTCATATATAATAGGAAGAAAAATTTGTTCAATAAAAGCAGGAGGAACTTTATGATTAAGTTACTCATTCGTCGTTTTGTGAAAAATTATGAGGCAACAGGCGATGCAACCGTGCGGGCGTCCTATGGCCGCTTGGCCGGTGTGCTGGGCATTTTATGCAATCTGCTGCTTTTTGTTTTAAAGCTGTGCGCCGGATTTGTTTCGGGCTCTATTGCTGTTATATCGGATGCGTTTAACAATTTGTCTGACATGGGTGCCTCGGTGGTTTCTGTGGTGGGCACAGCGGCTGCCGGTCGTCATGCGGATGAGGAGCATCCCTTTGGCCATGGGCGGTCGGAATATATTGCTTCTCTCATCGTTTCCTTCCTTATTATAATGGTAGGTTTTGAATTATTAAAATCCTCAGTTGGTAACATCATTCATTTTGAAGTGAAAGAATTCAGCTGGCTGTCGGTGGGCATTTTATCTTTTTCTGTTTTGCTTAAATTGTGGATGTTTTTGTATAACCGCTACATCGGTGAAAAAATTCAGTCGGTTGTGATTTGCGCGGCGGCGCAAGACAGCATTAACGATGTATATGCCACGGCGGCAGTGCTTGTCTCCCTCTTTTTAGGTCGTGTGGTTGCAGCACCTGTTGACGGCATTATGGGTCTTGCCATCTCTGTCATGATTATGCTGACAGGCTATGGTATTGCCCGGGACACCATCACAATCTTACTGGGCGCACCCCCTGACCCTGCGGTGTGCGAAAAAATTTGCAGCACGATTTTAAAGCAGGAGGGCATAGAGGGTGTTCACGATTTAATTGTGCATGACTATGGTCCGGGTCGCTGCATGGCTTCAGTTCATGCAGAAGTGCCTGTTGATGGCGACATTGTAAAGGTACATGAAATCATTGACGCCACAGAAAAGCAGATTGAGCAGGAACTGGGCGTGCACATTGTAATCCACATGGACCCCATCATGGTGAACTGTGAGCGGTCAGAGAGCATGCGTCAGTTGGTTTTAGACTGTGTGCATGAGGTGAACAGTGTTTTTGGTATTCACGACTTTCGCATGACAGACGGCGAACAAACCATAAATCTAATATTTGATTTAGAAGTGCCATACAGCATGAAGCCGGAAGAGCGGGAAAAGGCTGTTGGGGCAATTAAAACAAAATTGCAGGAAAAAGATGAGCGCTTAAATGCGGTGATTCAGGTGGATAACAAGATGTAAAACCCCAAAACAACAAGGTGTTGTGTATTGATAAAAGAGAAACACAATTATACTAAAAAGTGCACAAAGAAATAGACGAAACAGACAAAAAGTTTGGTAAAAATTTATTTTGCTTTTTTTCTCATAAAGCTTGCAATTTGGCTCAATTTAGTGTATCATTAAAGGGCTGTGACATGACATACGATGATGCGGGAGGTTGCTGCCAGAGGGCAGGTTTTTCCGCGGAGAATGTCCGATTCAAGAAACCGGGCGACTAGTCATACGCAAATGGAGAGAAAAAAAGCTTGTTAGAGGCGGTTTTGTCTGCCTTTTTGTCCTTTTTTATTTTCGTTTGTGTTCGGGATTTCCAATGGGGAAGACCGCAAAAAGCGTGACTGAGCCCAGAACCGTGAGGTTTTTGGGTTTTATTTATGGCAAGGGTTGCAACACCCGGCCGTGTGTACGCTTTTTAAAAATGCCATTTGGTTTTCGTGTGGCATTGGCGAGCCGTTTCTTCATGCACAGACAAAAATTTGCTTCCTATTATATAGGGGCTCCAAAATTTAGAAGGAGGAAAGACAAATGGCACAAAGTCAGAAAATCAGAATCAGACTCAAGGCATATGATCATGTTCTTTTAGATCAGTCTGCCGAAAAAATTGTTGAAACAGCCAAAAGAACCGGCGCAAAGGTTTCAGGACCTATCCCCCTGCCGACCAAGAAAGAGGTTGTTACAATCCTGCGTGCTGTTCACAAGTACAAAGACTCCCGTGAGCAGTTCGAAACCAGAACACACAAGCGTTTAATCGACATTTTGCTGCCCACCAACAAGACAGTTGATGCTCTGATGAGAATCGAGCTGCCCGCCGGTGTGGACATCGAAATGAAATACTAATGTGTTTCGCAAACCGAAAGGCTCTTGTCGGCCCCAAGGTTTGTTAAAAGGCACTGCTGCGCAAGCAGCGGGTCATGTTCCTCCCTTTTGGGATGAACCAATAACCAATTTATTTAGGAGGTGCTTTTGTGAAGAAAGCGATTTTAGGCAAGAAGCTCGGCATGACTCAGCTTTTTGGCGAAGACGGCGTTTTAATTCCCGTTACCGTCATTGAAGCAGGTCCCTGCAGAGTCATCCAGAAAAAAACCGCTGAAAACGATGGCTATGAAGCTGTTCAGGTTGGTTTTCTGGAAAAGAAGGAAAAACACACCACAAAGCCCTTACAGGGTCATTTCAAAAAGGCCGGCACCGGCTACATGAAATACCTGAAGGAGTTCAAGCTGGAAAATGCAGCTGAAATGAACGTGGGCGACGAAATCAAGGTAGATGTCTTTGCCGAAGGTGATGCTGTTGATGTAACAGGCATCAGCAAAGGTAAAGGTTATGCCGGTACAATCAAGCGCTGGGGAACCCACCGCGGTCCTATGACTCACGGTTCCGGTTACCACAGAGGCCCCGGTTCAATGGGTGCCTGCTCCTCCCCTTCCCGTGTTATGAAGGGTAAGAAGCTGGCCGGTCACCTGGGTGTTGAAAAGGTTACCATTCAGAACCTGTCAATCGTTAAGATTGATGCCGAAAAGAACATCCTGGCCATTCGCGGCGCAGTGCCCGGACCCAAAGGCGGTTTGGTTGTAATTAAAAATTCTGTAAAGGCGCGGTAAGCGACCTGTATCGAAAGGAGGAAGTATCATGCCGAACGTGGTATTATACAATATGGAAGGCAAAGAAGTCGGCAGCTATGAATTAAACGATGCTGTATTTGGTATTGAACCCAATGAAGCAGCTGTTCATTCAACTGTAGTGGCTTATCTTGCTAATCAAAGACAAGGCACACAAAGCGCTTTAACACGTGCTGAGGTTCGTGGCGGCGGCGCAAAGCCTTGGAGACAAAAAGGTACCGGTCGTGCCAGACAGGGCTCTATCCGGGCACCGCAGTGGACAGGCGGTGGCGTTGTTTTTGCGCCGAAGCCGAGAAGCTACGCAATGAGCGTTAACAAGAAGATTCGTGCACTGGCTCTTAAGTCTGCACTGTCTGCTAAAGCCGGCGAACAGGCAATCAAGGTTATTGACGAGATTGCAGTTCCCGAAATCAAAACCAAGCAAATCGCAGCAATGCTGAAGAGCTTGAATGTAAGCGGCAAAGCTTTGATTGTTCTGCCGGAAAATAACGAAGCTGTTTATCGCAGTGCTAAAAACATTGAAGGTGTTAAAACAAGCTTTGTTGGCATGTTGAATGTTTACGATTTGTTAAACTGCAACACAATCATCATGGCAAAAGGTGCTGCTGACAAATTAGGGGAGGTGTATGCATAATGACATATGCACATGATATTATCATTAAGCCTATCATTTCCGAGCAAAGCATGGATCAGATTGCCGATAAGAAATACACCTTCGAAGTGAAGAAATCAGCAAACAAGATCGAAATCAAAAAAGCGGTTGAAGAAATCTTCGGTGTGAAGGTTGAAAGTGTCAACACGCTGAATATGCTGGGTAAAATGAAGCGCATGGGTCGTAACGAAGGCAGAAGACCGAGCTGGAAAAAAGCCATCGTTAAATTAACACCCGACAGCAAGACCATCGAGTTCTTTGATGGCATGGCATAAGCCGATTATTAATTTAGTATAGGAGGAAAAAGGATGCCTACCAAAAAGTTTAATCCTACCTCTCCTGCAAGACGTTTCATGACAGTTTCTACTTTTGAGGAAATTACAAAGCATGAGCCCGAACGCTCACTGCTTGCACCCCTCAGCAAAAATGGCGGTAGAAACAGCTATGGTAGAATTACAGTACGTCACAGGGGCGGCGGAAATAAAAGAAAATACAGAATCATTGACTTTAAGAGAAACAAGATTGGCGCAGCTACCGTTATTGGTATCGAATACGATCCTAACCGCTCTGCCAACATTGCACTGGTGCAGTATGAAGATGGCGAAAAACGCTACTTCTTAGCTCCCCTGGGCGTAACCGACGGTACCGTTTTGATTACCGATCCTCAGGGTGCTGACATTAAGCCCGGTAATGCAATGCAGATTCAGTTCATTCCCGTGGGTACTTTAATCCACAACATCGAGTTAATGCCCGGTAAGGGTGGTCAGCTTGTCCGCAGTGCGGGCGGTGCTGCACAGCTCATGTCTAAGGAAGAAAAGTATGCGCAGGTTAGACTGCCTTCCGGTGAAGTTCGTTACATCCGCTTAAACTGCATGGCCACCATTGGTCAGGTTGGTAACTTGGATCACGAAAACATCTCCATCGGTAAAGCCGGTCGTAAACGTCACATGGGTATTCGTCCCACCGTTAGAGGTTCTGTTATGAACCCGAATGACCATCCTCATGGTGGTGGTGAAGGTCGTTCACCCATTGGTCGTCCCGGACCTGTTACTCCTTGGGGTAAACCTGCACTGGGTCTTAAGACCAGAAAGAAAAAGAATCTTAATGATAAGTTTATCGTTAAACGTCGCGGCGCTCGCTAAGATAGCCGCGTGACGCTGCCGGGCCGCAAGAGAGCGGCTCTGGCAAGCCAATTTGGGCGAAGGAGGAAAAAGAATGGGCAGATCGATTAAAAAAGGGCCTTTCGTTGCAGAAAGCCTGATGAAGAAGATTGTTGCTATGAACGAGTCCGGCGACAAGAAAGTTGTCAAGACTTGGTCCAGAAGCTCTACCATATTCCCTGAAATGGTAGGACACACAATTGCAGTACATGACGGCAAAAAGCATGTTCCGGTTTTTGTTTCCGAGGACATGGTTGGACACAAGCTGGGCGAATTTGCACCGACCAGAACTTACAAAGGTCATGCCGGTAATAAAACGTCAGGCAATAAATAATATTTCCTTGTAGGAAAGGAGGAATCTTTGTGGAAGCCAGAGCAAAACTGAGCTATGCACGTATTTCATCAAGAAAAGTTAAGATTGTGATAGATTTAATCAGAAACAAGCCCGTAGGTGCTGCACTGGGTATTTTGAAGAATACACCGAAAGCAGCCAGCGAGCCGGTTGAAAAGCTTTTAAAATCTGCAATTGCCAACGCAGAAAACAACCATGCTATGGATGTTAACAAGCTGTATGTGGCAGAGATTTTCGCTTGTCAGGGTCCGACACTGAAAAGAATCAGACCCAGAGCACAGGGCAGAGCTTTCCGCATCAGAAAGCGGACCAGCCACATCACAATCGTTTTAAAAGAAAAGGAATAAGATAAGAAGGAGGTAAGAAGCTTGGGTCAGAAAGTAAATCCGCATGGATTAAGAGTCGGTATCATCAAGGATTGGGATTCCAGATGGTTTGCACAGGATTCTCAGTTCGGTGATCTTTTGGTTGAAGACTATAACATAAGAAAGTTCTTAAAGAACAAACTGTTTGCAGCCGGCGTTTCAAAGATTGAAATCGAACGTACTGCAAAACGCCTTAAGGTTAGCATCTTTGCTGCAAAGCCCGGTATCATCATTGGTCGTGGCGGCACAGAGATTGAAAAGATTAAGAAGGAACTGGAAACAATGACCGGTAAAGCCGTTGCGCTTAATATCGAAGAGGTTAAACACCCCGATGTTGATGCTCAGCTGGTAGCCGAAAACATTGCAGCACAGCTTGAGAAGAGAATTTCCTTCAGAAAAGCAATGAAGTCCACCATGGGCCGTGCCATGAAAATGGGCGCAAAGGGTATCAAAACCAGTTGTGCAGGTCGTCTGGGCGGTGCTGAAATTGCCAGAACAGAACATTATCACGAGGGAACAATTCCCCTGCAGACACTGCGCGCTGATATTGATTACGGTTTTTGGGAGGCTAACACCACCTACGGTAAAATTGGCGTAAAGGTTTGGATTTATAAGGGCGAAATTCTCCCCGAAAGCAAAAAAGTTCAGAAGCCTGCAGCTGCAAAAGCGTAATGCACGGCACTGGAGCATTCTGAAAGAAAGGAATGAAAAAGCATGTTATTGCCTAAAAGAGTGAAATACAGAAGAGTCATGCGTGGCAGAATGACCGGTAAAGCGACTCGCGGCAACACCGTCACCTATGGTGAATATGGTTTGCAGGCACAGAGCGCAGCATGGATCACCTCAAATCAGATTGAGGCTGCCCGTATTGCCATGACCCGTTATATTAAGAGAGGCGGACAGGTCTGGATTAAGATTTTCCCGGATAAGCCCATCACCGAGAAACCGGCTGAAACCCGTATGGGTAGCGGTAAAGGTTCTCCTGAGTACTGGGTAGCTGTCGTTAAGCCCGGTCGGGTTATGTTTGAAATCGGCGGCGTTTCCGAGGAGGTAGCAAGAGAGGCGATGCGTCTTGCATCTCACAAACTGCCTGTTAAATGCAAGTTCGTAACGCGCGCCGAGAAAGAAGAGGAGGCGTAAGCACATGAAGGTTACAGAAATTCGCGATTTTACAAATCAAGAGCTCGAAAGCAATTTAGCTGACCTGAAAAAAGAATTGTTTAACCTGCGTTTCCAGAACGCGACGAATCAGCTGGAAAACCCCATGCGTATCGTCGAGGTTAAGAAAACAATTGCCAGAATCAAAACTGTTTTAGCAGAAAGAAAGCTGGAAGAAGAAGCTAACTAATTGCAACTGAGTGGAAAGGAGTGAAATCATGGAACGCAATTTCAGAAAACAAAGAACCGGTAAAGTCGTCAGTGATAAGATGGATAAGACCATCGTTGTGGCGATTGAATATAACGTGAAGCATCCGCTTTACGGTAAAATTGTTAAACGTACCTACAAGCTCAAAGCCCATGATGAAAACAACGAATGCCGCATTGGTGATCGCGTTCGCGTTATGGAAACCAGACGTTTGTCAAAAGATAAGAGATGGCGCTTGGTTGAGATTGTAGAAAAAGCTAAGTAAGATTGCTTGGTGCGATACTAAATAAGGAGGAAACCGAAATGATTCAACAGCAAACGCTTTTGAAGGTTGCCGACAACACCGGTGCAAAGGAACTGATGTGTATCCGCGTTTTAGGTGGTTCCAAGAGAAGATATGCAGCAATCGGTGACGTTGTAGTTGCTTCTGTTAAAAAGGCGACACCCGGCGGTGTTGTTAAAAAAGGCGACGTTGTCAAGGCTGTTATTGTACGGTCCGCCAGCGGCGTAAGACGCAATGACGGAACTTACATCAAATTTGATGAAAATGCAGCCGTTATTATAAGAGAAGATAAAAACCCCAGAGGAACCCGTATTTTTGGGCCCGTTGCAAGAGAGCTTCGTGAAAAAGAATATATGAAGATTCTCTCTCTGGCTCCTGAGGTGCTGTAAGGAGGAGGAACGCTATTATGGCAAAAATGCATATTAAATCCGGCGACGAAGTCATCGTTATCTCCGGTAAGGATAAAGGCAAAAAGGGTAAAGTGCTCAGCGTTTTCCCTGAAAAAGGTCGGGCAATTGTTGAAGGTGTTGCCATTGCAACAAAGCACCAAAAACCCCGCCGTGCCGGCGATCCGGGTGGCATCGTTAAACAGGAAGCTTCTGTTGATGCTTCTAACCTGATGAACATCTGCGCAAAATGCAATAAGCCTGCACGAATCGGCCGCAAAGTTTTAGAAAACGGCCAAAAAGTGAGATATTGCAAGAAGTGCAAAGAAGTTTTCAGTGAGTAATTGAGTAAAGGAGGTTTACAGGCTCATGTCTAGAATGCAAGATAAATACATCGGCGAGGTTGCACCTGCTTTGATGACCAAGTTTGGTTACAAGAGCACAATGCAAATTCCGAAGCTGGAAAAAATCGTTGTTAATATCGGCTTAGGCGAAGCAAAAGATAATGCAAAAGCTTTAGACAGCGCTGTTGAAGATTTAACAGCTATCACAGGTCAAAAGCCCGTTATCACAAAAGCAAAGAAATCTGTTGCTGCGTTTAAGATCAGAGAAGGCATGAATATCGGCTGCAAAGTTACACTGCGCGGCAAGAAAATGTATGAGTTCTTAGACAGACTCTTCTCCGTGGCTCTGCCTCGCGTAAGAGACTTCAGAGGTATTAATCCCGACGCTTTTGACGGTCGCGGTAACTACTCTCTGGGTATTAAAGAACAACTCATTTTCCCGGAAATAGATTATGATAAGATCGATAAAATCAGAGGTATGGACATTATTGTCGTTACCACAGCCAAAACTGACGAAGAAGCAAGAGAATTGCTCACATTGATGGGCGCTCCCTTCGCTAGTCGCTAAGCTCTGATTGTGAAGGAGGAGAATCATGGCTAAAAAATCGATGGTAAACAAACAGCAGAAAGCGCCTAAGTTTAGCACCAGAGCGTACAATCGCTGCAAAATTTGCGGACGCCCCCATGCTTATTTAAGAAAGTATGGTATTTGCCGTATCTGCTTCAGAGAACTGGCATATAAGGGTCAAATCCCCGGTGTGAAAAAGGCCAGCTGGTAAAACAGAATTTGGAAGGAGGCTAAAATAATGCAAGTGACCGATCCTATCGCGGATATGTTAACAAGAATCCGTAATGCAAATTCCGCAAGACATGAAACGGTTGATGTGCCCGCCTCTAACATGAAGAAGGCTATTGCTGCCATTCTGCTTGAGGAAGGGTATATAAAGAATTATCAGGTCATCGAAGACGGAAAACAGGGCATCATCAGAATTGCTCTGAAATATGTGGGTAAAGAAAAGGTTATTTCCGGCATTCAGAGAATTTCCAAGCCGGGCCTCAGAATTTATAAAAATACAGAGGAGCTGCCCAAGGTTTTAAAGGGCCTGGGTATTGCAATCATTTCTACATCCAAGGGTATTATGACCGATAAAAAGGCAAGACAGGAGAACGTCGGTGGCGAGGTCCTGGCTTTTGTCTGGTAAAAACTAATCAGGAGGTATCAGAAAATGTCCAGAATTGGTAGAATGCCGATTACGGTTCCCGCCGGTGTTGATGTCACCATTGGTGCAGACAACGATATTACCGTTAAGGGTCCTAAAGGCACATTAAACAAAAAATTACATTCTGATATGCTTATTGCGAAGGAAGACGGCGTTATCACCGTTTCCAGACCTTCAGAAATTAAGGCACACAAAGCTCTGCATGGTCTGACCCGTACGCTTTTAAACAACATGATTGTTGGCGTAACAGAAGGCTATGAAAAGACTTTAGAAATTAACGGCGTTGGTTACAGAGCGCAGCTTCAGGGCAAAAACCTGCTCTTAAACCTGGGTTATTCCCATCCTGTTGAAATGGCTCCGGTTGACGGAATCACCATTGAAGTTCCCAACCCGAACACCATTATTGTTAAGGGTATTGACAAACAGGTTGTTGGCGAATTTGCCGCAAAGGTTAGAGAAAAGAGATTGCCTGAGCCTTATAAAGGAAAGGGTATCAAATACTCTTATGAGCACATCAGACGCAAGGAAGGTAAAGCAGGCGGTAAGAAATAATAATCTTCCTTTGCTAAAAGAGCATGGCAAAATCCATGCAGCATAAAAAAGGAGTGAATAAAGTGATTAAGAAACCTGTCAGTAATGTGGCAAGACTTAGAAGACATAAGCGCGTTCGTAAGCTGATCAGCGGTACTGCTGAACGTCCCAGACTGAACGTGTTCAGAAGCTTAAAGAACATTTATGCGCAGATCATCGATGATACAAAAGGCATTACACTGGTTTCCGCCTCAACCTTAGACAAAGAGCTTAAGGAAAATTACGGCGGTAACAAAGACGCGGCCAGAGCTGTTGGTAAATTAGTTGCCCAGCGTGCACTTGATGCCGGTATTAAAACGGTTGTTTTTGACCGTGGCGGTTATATTTATCACGGCCGTGTACAAGAATTAGCCGAGGGCGCCCGTGAAGGCGGCCTGGAATTTTAAGAAAAGGAGGAAATCAGTTTGGCTCAGTTAATAGATGCAAGCGTATTAGACATCAAAGAAAAAGTTGTGAAGCTCAGCCGTGTTGCCAAGGTTGTTAAGGGCGGTCGTACCTTCCGTTTTTCTGCACTGGTTGTCGTTGGCGACGAAAACGGCCATGTTGGCTGTGGTACCGGTAAAGCTGCTGAAATTCCCGAAGCAATCCGCAAGGGTATTGAAGATGCAAAGAAAAACATGATTAAAGTTAATCTGGTTGGTAGCACAATTCCTCACGAAACAATCGGCGAATTTGGTGCAGGCAGAATTTTATTAAAGCCTGCTGCTCCCGGTACCGGTGTTATTGCCGGCGGCGCAGCCAGAGCAGTTATTGAGCTCGCAGGCATTCGTGATATCAGAACCAAATCCCTTCGTTCTAACAACGCAAGGAACGTGGTAAAGGCTACAATTGCCGGATTGCTCTCCTTGAAGGATGCCGGTGAAGTGGCAGCCCTCCGGGGTAAATCCAAGGAAGACTTAGTAGATTAAGGAGGTATGGTGTTATGGCAATGCTAAAGGTTAAGCTTATTAAAAGCACCATCGGCAGAAAGAAAGACCATATTGCTACGGTACACGCACTCGGACTTAAAAAAGTTCGTGACGAAAAAGAACACCAGGACAATGCAGCCATTCGTGGCATGATTGCCAAGGTGGACTATATGCTCGAGGTAGAAGAAATATAGTAGAAGGAGGTGCTTTATAATGAAACTGAACGAATTAAAGCCGGCAGAAGGCTCTAAGAAGGCAGCTTTCAGAGTTGGTCGTGGTCACGGTTCCGGTAACGGTAAAACTGCTGGCAAAGGCCACAAAGGTCAGAACGCTCGTTCCGGCGGTGGTGTTAGACCGGGCTTTGAAGGCGGACAGATGCCTCTTTACAGACGCCTGCCGAAAAAAGGCTTTACCAATATTTTTGCAAAGACTTATACCCAGATTAATGTTTCAGATTTAAACAGATTTGCTGACGGCGCTGAAGTAACAGCTGAGGCGCTGAAGGCTGAAGGAATCATCAAGAAGCTTAATGACGGAGTTGTCGTTTTAGGCCGAGGTGATTTAACGGCAAAAAATCTGACAGTTAAAGCAGCACGCTTCTCTGCTACTGCGGCGGAAAAAATTGCATCCGCCGGAGGAAAGGCGGAGGTGGTATAAATGCTGCAAACGCTCAGAAACGCATGGAAAATCCCCGAACTGAGAAAGAAAATGCTTTACACCCTTTTGTTGTTGGTTATTTTCAGACTTGGTTCTTATATCCCGGTTCCCGGACTTAGCGCCGGTGCCGTAGCCGCAATGATGGGCGGTTTTTCAGAAGGTCTGCAAGGTCTTTTGAACAACTTTTCCGGTGGTGCATTAGAGCGTGGATCCATTTTTGCCATGAGTATTTCGCCCTACATCAATGCGTCGATTATCATTCAGCTGTTATCAGTTGCTATCCCTGCATGGGAGCGCTTATCCAAAGAGGGTGAAGAGGGCAGAAAAAAGCTTTCTTCCTACACCCGTTATGGTACTGTTATTTTAGGCTTTCTCCAGGCAACCGGTCTGTATTTCGGACTGCGTAACAACCTGGTTGGCGGCCCCAGCTTTATGAACTATGTGATTTTGACACTGTCATTCACAGCAGGTACTGCATTTTTGATGTGGTTAGGCGAAGAGATTACAGATAAAGGTATTGGTAATGGTATTTCTCTGTTAATCTTCACAGGTATCGTTTCTCGTGGACCGGCCATGATCCAGTCCCTGCGCGCTACCCTGATTACAGCAGAAGGCATGAGCATTCAAGGCCTTATCACTTTAGTTGGTATTGTTGTTGTTGCAATTGCTGCAGTTGCATTTGTTGTGCTGATGAACGATGCAGAACGCCGTGTTCCGGTTCAGTATGCAAAACGCGTTGTTGGCAGAAAAATGTATGGCGGCCAGAGCACACACATTCCCATCAAAGTGGCAATGGCAGGTGTTATGCCCATTATCTTTGCAATTTCCATTATGTCTTTCCCCCAAACAATTAACATGTTTATCAACGGAGAGACAATGCCGACAGGCTTTTGGGGAACGGTGCTCAGTCTGTTCCAGCAGACACATCCGTTTTACATTATCGTTTACTTCTTGTTAATTGTGTTCTTCACATATTTCTACACAGCGATACAGTTTAACCCCATTGAAATTGCGAATAACATGAAGAAGAACGGTGGCTTTGTTCCGGGTATTCGTCCCGGCAAACCGACTTCTGACTTTATTGCAAGAATTCTGTCCAAAATCACACTGTTTGGTTCACTGTTTTTGGCAGTCGTTGCAATTTTCCCGATTCTCTTAGCGTTTGTGCCGAACCTTTCCGGCATCTCCATCGGCGGTACATCTTTGTTGATCGTTGTTGGTGTTGCACTTGAAACGGTTAAGCAAATGGAATCCCAGATGCTTATGCGTCACTATAAGGGCTTTTTAGAGTAAGGAGATCGTTGCAATATGAAAATAGTATTTTTTGGACCGCCGGGTGCCGGCAAAGGCACCCAAGCGGCTAAGCTTTCAGAAGCCCTTGAGATTCCCACCATTTCCACCGGATTAATCATCCGTCAGGCAATGGCAGCAGGAACTGAAGTGGGCAAAATCGCAGAGGATTACATCAAAAGCGGCGCGCTGCTGCCAGATGATGTGGTTGCAGCCTTAGTAGCAGAGCGTTTGAAAGAGGACGACTGCCAAAAGGGATATATCTTAGACGGTTTCCCCAGAACGCTGGTTCAAGCCGAAATTATGGATAAAACCGGCATTGTGGTAGACTTTGTTTTAGATATTGAAGTGCCTGACGAAGCGATTGTTAAACGCATGTCCGGTCGTCGCGTTTGCAACAAATGCGGTGCGGCGTTCCACACAGAGTTTAATCCCCCGCAGGCAGAAAATGTTTGCGATATCTGCGGCGAAGCGCTCAGCATCAGAGCCGACGATGCACCGGAAGTTGTGCTGAATCGTTTATCTGTTTACCATGAGCAGACCGAACCGCTGAAAGCATATTATGAAAAGCAAGGCAAGCTGATTGTTATTGACGGCGAGGGAACCGTTGAGGAAATCTTCTCCCGGGTGCAAGCAGCATGCGACGGGGCAGGCGAATAAGATGATTAAAATCAAAGCCTCCCACGAAATTGAAGCAATGCGCGGAGCGGGAAAAATTACCGCAGCAACCTTTGAGCGTTTAGCCGAGGCAATTGTGCCCGGTGTGACAACGGCAGAGCTTGATGCGATAGCGGCAAAGTTCATTAAACAGAACAATGCAACCTGTTCCTTCTGGCATTACAATGGCTATCCTGCCCATATCTGCACATCTGTTAACGGACAGGTTGTGCATGGCATTCCCTCAAAGCAGGTGGTGCTGCACGAGGGTGACATTGTCAGCATTGACATTGGCGTTTGCTACAAAGGCTATCATGGCGACAGCGCAAAAACTTTTGCTGTCGGCAAGATTAGCCCTGAGGCAGAACGGTTAATCCGTGTCACGCAGGAGTGCTTTTATGAAGGCTTGCGGCAGGCTTATGCCGGCAATCGAGTGCAAGATATTGGCGCGGCTGTACAAGGCCATGCTGAAAAAAACGGCTATTCGGTTGTGAGAAGTCTGGTGGGTCACGGTGTGGGCAGCTGCCTGCATGAAGATCCTGAGGTGCCTAACTTTGGCACAGCGGGTCGTGGCGCACGGCTTTTATCGGGCATGACCCTGGCCATTGAGCCGATGGTAAATCAAGGTACGTATCATGTCAATACACTGGCCGACCAGTGGACAGTGGTAACGGCGGATGGAAAGCTTTCTGCTCACTATGAACATTCCGTTTTAATCCGGGATGGCGAGGCGGAAATTTTGACCACCTGCTAAAGTTTTTTGAGGTGATGATGTTTGGAAGTTTTTGCCGGTGATATTGTTTATTCAAAGGCAGGCAGGGACAAAGGAAAACCCTTTATCGTTTTAGAGGTTTTGGATGCGCAGTATGTTATGCTGGCCGATGGTCGCAAACGGCGCATTGATAAACCAAAGAAGAAAAAGATGAAACATCTATTAAAAAGCGGTCATGCTGCAGAGCAAATCGGAGAAAAGCTCCGTGGTGGCATGAAGGTTACCAATCCTGATTTGAAAAAGGCTTTGGCCGAGTTATTAGAGGACTATGATGCATAAGGAGGTTTTACTATGGCAAAAGAAGGCGTTTTAGAGCTGGAGGGTACGGTTTTAGAATCGCTCCCTAACGCAATGTTTCAGGTTGAGCTGGAAAATGGACACCAGATTTTAGCTCATATTTCCGGTAAACTCCGGATGAACTTTATCAGAATTTTACCGGGCGACCGCGTGACTGTGGAATTATCGCCCTATGACCTGACGAAAGGCAGAATCACTTGGCGTGCAAAATAATTTCGTCAGAAATAACCAGCCATATAAAGATTTAAGATGCGAATCGCGTCTTTTAAGGAGGAATTCACATGAAGGTCAGACCGTCTGTTAAACCCATTTGTGAAAAATGCAAAATCATTAAGCGCAAAGGTAAAATTATGGTGATTTGTGAAAATCCCAAGCATAAGCAGAAACAGGGCTGAGCAATAGCGGCCCCTTTTGCGGGGCGTTGCTGCATGTAAAAACCCACGCGGGGCGGCTGCACGCCATGAGCGTGACCCGCGAGGTTAGGCATATACACGATTGAAATGTATTGGAGGTGCAAAAATGGCAAGAATTTCAGGTGTTGACTTACCCAGAGAAAAAAGAGTTGAAATCGGCTTGACCTATGTTTATGGTATCGGCCTGTCCAGCTCCCGTAAGATTCTGGCAGCCACCGGTATCAATCCCGATACTCGTGTTAAAGATTTAACCGAGGATGAGGTATCCAAGTTGAGAGAAATCATCGACAGAGACTACACTGTTGAAGGTGATTTAAGACGAAATGTAGCCTTAGATATCAAACGGCTCATGGAAATCGGCTGTTATAGAGGCATCCGTCACAGAAAGGGCTTACCGGTTCGCGGTCAAAGAACCAAGACCAATGCCAGAACCAGAAAGGGTCCGGCCAGAACCATTGCGAACAAGAAGAAGTAAACCTTTCTAAAATACATGATTCGGATTTCCGAATACGATTTTGAGCTTTTTGAAAGGAGGAGCAAACATGGCTAAAGTAGCAAGAAGAACTACTCGCAGAAAGGCGAAGAAAAATATTGAGCGTGGTGCGGTTCATATTCGTTCCAGCTTCAACAATACCATTGTTACCATCACTGACGTAGCCGGCAACGCAATCAGCTGGGCGTCTTCAGGCGGACTGGGTTTCCGTGGCTCCAGAAAGAGCACACCCTTCGCAGCTCAGATGGCAGCAGAAACAGCAGCTAAAGCAGCACAGGAGCATGGCCTGAAAACCGTTGAGGTTTATGTTAAAGGTCCCGGTTCCGGCCGTGAAGCTGCAATCCGTGCACTGCAGGCAGCAGGTCTTGAGGTTAGCATGATTAAAGATGTTACCCCCATTCCTCACAACGGCTGCAGACCGCCGAAAAGAAGAAGAGTTTGATTTTATACACAGTTTGTCGTGCCTTTTTTCAGGCAGGCAAACGTCAATAATTGAGGAGGTGTAAATCCGAATGGCACGTTATACAGGAGCAGTGTGCAGACTTTGCCGTAGAGAAGGCCAAAAGCTGTTCTTAAAGGGTGAACGTTGTTACACTGGAAAATGCGGATTCGATAGAAGAAGTTATGCTCCCGGCATGCATGGCCAGGGCAGAAAAAAGCTGTCTGAGTACGGCGTACAGCTGAGAGAAAAACAGAAAGCCAGAAGATATTATGGCGTTTTGGAATCTCAGTTTGAAAAATATTTTGAAATGGCTAACAAGATGAAGGGTATCACCGGTGAAAACCTGCTGACCATTTTGGAAAGCAGATTGGACAATGTGGTATATCGTTTAGGTTTTGCTATGTCAAGACCTGAAGCTCGTCAGCTTGTTACTCATGGCCACTTTACCGTTAATGGTAAAAAGGTTAACATCCCGTCTTTCCTGGTTAACCCCGGCGATGTGATTGCAATCTGCGAAAAGAGCAGAAACAGCGCAAAAATCAAAGAGGTTGTGGAAAAGACAGAATCCAGAATCATCCCCAAGTGGCTTGACCTGGATCGCAACACGCTTTCCGGTAAGGTATTAACCCTTGCACAGCGTGACGATATCGATTTAGAGCTGGAAGAGCACTTAATCGTCGAGTTGTATTCAAAGAACTAATGGAACTTTTGTCCGTCGCCCCGGCAGAAAAACCTTTTGGGTTGCAGCTCTTTTATTGGAGCGTGGGGTGCGGCAGGCAAAAATCGTTGGTTTTATGGAACCAAACCTAAGAAAGTGTTCGGTGCGCGACCATCGAAACACGCGAAAGAACACTTTTTTGTTGGTGGAAGCAAGCAGACGCTTCTTCTATACAATAAAAAAGAGGGAGGGTTTAGTCTATGTTGGAAATTGAAAAACCAAATGTTGAGTGTTTGGAACTTTCTCCGGATGGAAAGTATGGAAAATTTACAGCTGAGCCGCTGGAACGCGGTTATGGCACAACCCTGGGTAACTCTCTGAGAAGAATGCTTTTGTCGTCTCTGCCGGGTGCAGCAGCGACCAGCGTTAAAATCGACGGAGTGCTCCACGAATTTTCCACAATTCCGGGCGTTAAAGAGGATGTAACGGAGATTATCCTTAATATCAAACAGATTGCCGTTAAACTTCATTGCGACACACCGAAAGTTGTGTACATCGAAATGGAAGGCGAAGGCGAGATTAAAGCCGGCGACATTAAGCTGGATTCTGATATTGAGATTTTCAATCCCGATCTTCACATTGCCACACTTAACAAGGACGCGAAGCTTTACATGGAAATTACTTTCTGCAAAGGCAGAGGTTATGTTTCCGCTGAACGGAATAAGCAGCTCAACCAAAACATCATTGGTGTGATTCCTGTGGATTCCATTTATACACCTGTTCACCGTGTTAACTATGTTGTAGAAAACACCCGTGTTGGACAGATTACCGATTATGATAAGCTCACACTGGAAGTTTGGACCGATGGCTCCATTCGTCCTGATGAAGCAGTTAGCCTTGCCGCTAAAATCATTAACGAGCATTTGATGCAGTTCATCGACTTGTCTGAAGAAGCAAAGAATGCCGAGATTATGATTGAAAAAGAAGAAGGCAAGAAGGAAAAAGTTCTGGAAATGACCATCGAAGAGCTGGATCTTTCCGTTCGTTCCTACAACTGCTTGAAGAGAGCTGGTATCAATACAGTTGAAGATTTGACCAAGCGTACTGAGGAAGACATGGTTAAGGTTCGTAACCTGGGCCGCAAGTCCTTAGAAGAAGTGATTGAAAAGCTTCATGGTTTAGGTCAGGCTTTTGCTAAAAAAGAAGACTAAGCTTCGTAATTTGATAGGAACAAAAACCACTTTGGTGAGGCCTTTTTAAGCAGCGATGCTTACAGGGCCTGCTGAATCAAACCGATTAAAAGGAGGGCAATACGATGCCGGGAACAAGAAAACTCGGTCGTCCTACCGACCAGAGAAACGCTATGCTCAGAAACCTTGTCACCTCTCTTTTAGAGAATGGCCGCGTTGAAACAACACTGGCCCGTGCTAAGGAAACCAGAAGCATGGCTGAAAAAATGATTACACTGGGTAAGGAGAATACCCTTGCATCCAGAAGAAGTGCTCTCGCTTATGTTATGAAGAAGAGCGTGGTATATAAGCTGTTTGAAGAAATCGCACCCAAGTATGCGGAGCGTAACGGCGGTTATACCAGAATCATCAAGGCTGGTCCCAGACGCGGTGATGCTGCTGAAATGGCAATCATTGAGCTGGTTGACTAAGACTTTGTATAAAAAATGGTTGCTTCCATTGCGGAGGCAGCCGTTTTTTTTATGAGAAAAGCCAGAAACCCTTAATTGTAAAAGAACTGTTAACAGCCTTGACAAACAGGAAAAATGTGATACAATAATATTAGCACTCTAAAGACGGGAGTGCTAAATCTTGTTTTTGGAGGCGGCTTAAGTGACCAAAAAAGCATTTAAATCTGAATCGAAACGATTGCTGGAATTGATGATTAATTCCATTTACACACACAAAGAAATTTTTCTGCGTGAGCTGATTTCAAACGCCAGCGATGCCATGGACAAGCTCTACTACAAAACGCTGTCGGATGAAAACTTGAGCTTTAATCGTGACGACTTTTTCATCCGCATTGATGCGGATAAAGAAAAAAGAACCCTGACCATTTTGGATACCGGCATTGGCATGACCAAAGAAGAACTGGAGGAAAACCTGGGCACCATTGCCAAAAGCGGCTCGCTGCAGTTTAAAAAGGACAACGAAAAGCTGGAGGATGTGGACATCATCGGTCAGTTTGGTGTTGGCTTTTATTCTGCCTTTATGATTGCCGACAAGGTTACCGTCACCAGTCGTGCCCTGGGTGCAGACGAGGCCTATCAATGGGAAGCTGAAGACACAGAGGGTTACACCATCAGCTCAGCCGAAAAAGAGAGCGTGGGCACCGAAATTGTTTTATATTTGAAAGAAAATACAGAAGATGAACAATATGACGAGTTTTTAGACGAATATCGTCTGCGTGCCATTGTGAAAAAATATTCGGACTACATTCGTTATCCCATCCAAATGGAGGTGACCAAGACAAGAGCCAAGGAGGACAATAAGGAAGAATTTGAGGAATATAAAGAGCTTGAAACCTTAAATTCCATGGTCCCCATCTGGAAAAAGTCAAAGGCCGAGCTTAGCGACGAGGATTATAACGGATTTTATAAAGACAAGTTTTTTGATTTTGAAGACCCTCTGTCGGTGATTCACACCAGTGCTGACGGCATCACCAGCTACATCGCCCTCTTATACATCCCCGCCCATGCGCCCTATGATTATTATACAAAAGACTTTGAAAAGGGACTGGGTCTTTACACAAACGGCGTGATGATTATGGATAAATGCGCTGAGCTTTTGCCCGATTGCTTCCGCTTTGTGAAGGGCCTTGTGGATTCGGCGGATCTTTCATTGAACATCTCCCGTGAGATTTTGCAACACGACCGTCAGCTGAAAACCATTGCCAACCACCTGCAAAAGAAGATTAAGAGCGAGCTTGCAGGCATGCTGAAAAATGACCGGGAAAAATATGAAATTTTCTATAAAAACTTTGCCCGTCAGTTGAAATTTGGCATTTATGATAATTTTGGTCGGGATAAAGAGCTGCTGCAAGACTTGCTCATGTTCTATTCTTCCAGCGAGAAGAAAATGGTTACACTGTCTGAATATGTTTCCCGCATGAAAGAGGACCAGAAATATATTTACTATGCCAGCGGTGAGAGCATTGAAAAAATTGATAAGCTGCCCCAGACCGAGCTGGTTGCCGAGCGTGGCTGTGAAATTTTGTATCTTACCGAGGATGTGGATGAATTTGCCCTTCAAATGCTGCACGCTTATGAGGAGAAGGAATTCAAGTCCGTTTCTGCCGGCGATTTAGACATTGAAACCGAGGCAGAAAAGAAAGAGAACGAAAAGAAAAAAGAAGAAAACAAAGACCTCTTTTTGTTCTTAAAGGATGCTTTGGGGGATAAGGTTAAAGAGGTTCGCGCCTCTTCCCGCTTGAAATCCCATCCGGTGTGCTTAACCAGTGAGGGCGCTCTTTCCATCGAGATGGAAAAGATTTTAAATGCCATGCCCCATGACCAGAAGGTGAAGGCGGACCGCATCCTGGAAATCAATGTGAACCATCCGATTTTTGAAAAGATTGTAGCGCTTTTGGAGAGTGACAAGGATAAGCTGAAGCAATATGCTGCGGTGCTCTATGACAGCGCCCTGCTGATTGAGGGCCTGCCCATTGAAGATCCGGTGGCCTATACCAACGCGGTTTGTGAATTGATGCAATAAAAAAGGAATAAAAAAGGGACTGCTTTAAAAGCAGTCCCTTTTTAAATGAAACAAAGAATTATTTAGAATCTATTTTTCTTTGGTTAATCCCAATATATAATCGGTAGAAACTTTATAAAATTGAGCCAGTTTTATGAGGATGTCGATGGGTAATTGTCTTTGTCCGTTTTCATATTGTGAGTAGGTGTTTTGTTTTATGTGTAAATATTCTGCAATGTCTTTTTGTTTTATATCAGAATCTTCTCTTAAATCTTTTAATCTCATACAACAGCACCTCAATAAATATTATATAAAATCTCATAATGAGATATTGACATATATCTCAATTTGTGATATAATTTTTTTAAAATTAAAATTGGAGGTTTTTTAAAATGGAAAAATGTAAATTTGTAGGGAGAGTTATTACAATTTTGGTTTCCTTGGTATTGGTGCTGTCGTTAGTAGCTTGTGGCGACAAAAGCACTTCAGATGAAGAGATTTTATCTGATTTGGAAGTTGTGTTAGATAGTGAAGAGGAAGCTACACCGGTTACAACAAACAACGATGAAAATGTAACTGAAAATACAGAAACCGCGGTTAAAACAGTAGAATGGAGAGAATTTTTAAAGGAATATGAAAATTGGGTAGATAGTTATGTTGCTATATTAAAAAAGTACAGCAATAATCCAACGGACATGTCTATTTTATCTGATTACACAAAAATGGTGACAGAACTGGCAGAATGGCAGACAAGAACCGATGACATGCAGCAGGAATTAGAAGAAGCTTCCCCTGCCGAAATAGCAGAATATTCCGCAGAATTATTAAGAATTGCAGCCAAAATTGCGGAGGCGGCCTATTAATTCATAACAACAAAAAAGAGGTGAAATTTATGAGAAGTAAGATCCTGTTGGTTTCAAACATTTTATCAACAATTTATACCGCTTGTCTTTTATGGATTTTTGGCGGTGCAATAATTGCGGCCGGCGGCTTGGACTATATTGAATATTGTCAGCAGGCATTTGGTGTTGTTTTTGATTTGTTTGGATTTAGTTCTGCATCGGTAAATGCAATTTATGCAGTAATAATTTTAATGGCTATACATATCTCTGCGTTTACGATTGGAGCAATTTTTGGTTGGATTGGTTACTTTGCAAAGAAAAGTGGGTGGGCAAAGTTTGCCGCAACTCTATATCTCCTTGGGACATTGTCCTTTCTGCTTTATATCTTTTGGAGCTTGCCGATTACTATTATTGGCTTTGTAGGCGGCAGTAAGCAAAAAAAATTAAATACTTCAGTTGCGTAACGAGAGAAAAAGGGTGATGCATATGCGGCATCACCCTTTTTATTTTTTTTACGGTAAAAACTTTCGGTCAAGGGGCAGCATGAAACCGTCAATGGCTGTTGACATGATGTCGCCACCGATTAGGTTGTCTTCATAAATCAGCAGGTTGGCAAACACGGGGTCGTGGATTTCATAAGGAAAGTTTGTGATGCGATAAGTGTAGCACTCAATGTGCTTGCCACGGTAGCGCTCTAAGTTAAAACCACAGGGGGTTTGTAGGCGGTTATATTTTTGATAAACAGCATCCAGCGGGTCGGGCACAAGTGCAGTGCGCCTCTCTTCACTACCGGGGTCGCAGGTCCAGCCGTAGCTAGACAGGCAGTTGAGCCGAGCCTCTTTTGTTGTCAGGTCGTGAGCATAGGTATTAAGCCGCATTTCCCGCACAATCATTCTGCCCCACAAAAGAAACAAAAGCCCCAGCAAAAGAGCCAGCAAAATGCCAATCAGATTTTCTTTTAAAAATGTTTTCATGGTTTCCCTCATGCTATGACAAAATTATATACTATTATCCTATGAAAACAGTTGAAAACATATGAAAAAAATGGTAAGATAATGATAATAAGGGAGGCGACAAGATGTTTACAAAGCGAGTTAAAGCATTGCTTTCATCGGCAAAAGCAGATGTTATTTATATCACATCACCGGAAAATCTGCGGTATTTTAGTGGCTTCACCGGTGTCGAGGGTGCGTTGATTTTGAGCCCAAAAGAACAGCTTTTGCTGACGGACTCCCGCTATTTATTGCAGGCGGCAGAAGAGGCACCCGATTTTGCCATTGTGGATGTGGCAAAAACAAAGCCGATTGATTGCTTGTCGTCTTATCATCCCAAAACCATTGCCTTTGAAGAAAGCTATGTTTCGGCAGAGGCATATAAAAAGCTGTGCGAAGCGCTGCCCGACTGCGCATGGCAAGGCATTGATAAAGAAATTTTGCTGCAGCGGGCAGTTAAAGATGAAGAGGAGCTTGCCTGCACCCGCAAAGCAGCAAAATTAGCCGACGAGGCTTTTTCAGAAGTTTTGCCCATGATTAAAGAGGGGGCAGCAGAAAAAGACATTGCTTTGGCTTTAGAATGGAGCATGCGAAAAGGTGGCGCAGAGGCGGCCTCTTTTTCCATCATTTGTGCCTCGGGGGTGCGGTCTGCCCTGCCTCATGGGGTTGCCACCGACAAAAAACTGGAAAAAGGCGATTTTGTCACCATGGATTTTGGCTGTTTTTATAAAGGCTATGCCAGCGACATGACCCGTACTGTGGTGGTGGGCAAGGCCAGCGACCGACAAAAGAAGATTTATGAAACAGTTCTTTTGGCGCAAGAGACAGCCCTTTCCGTTTTGCGCCCCGGTCTTTTGTGCAAAGAAGCAGATGCCGCAGCAAGAGATGTGATTGCATCTGCTGGCTATGGTGACTGCTTTGGTCATTCTTTAGGTCATGGCACGGGGCTTTTAATCCACGAACAGCCCACGCTTTCGCCCCGGTCGGAAGGTTTTTTAACCCCCGGCATGCTTGTGACGGTTGAGCCGGGCATTTACATTGAAAATTTTGGTGGCGTGCGCATTGAAGATTTGGTTTATATTACAGAGCAGGGCTATGAAAATCTGACCCATACAGATAAGAGACTGTTAGAACTGTAAAAGGTTTATGGATAGAATCCGAAAGGAAGAACAACATGATTGCAAAAATTAAGAGCTGTGGTCTTTTGGGCATTGATGGCTATATTGTTGAGGTGGAAACCGACATTTCAAATGGCATGCCTGCCTTTGATGTGGTTGGCTTGCCGGATGCAGCGGTGAAAGAATCCCGCGAGCGTGTGCGCTCGGCCATGAAAAATTCTGAGTTGACCTTTCCTCAAAAGCGCATCACGGTGAATCTGGCACCGGCACACATTCGCAAGGAGGGTCCTTTTTATGACCTGCCCATTTGTTTGGGGCTGCTCAGAAGCTCCGGTCAGCTGCCCGGAGAGGAGCCGGATGAATATTTATTTTTAGGCGAGCTTTCTTTAAATGGCACGCTGCGTCCTGTAACCGGCGCGTTGCCCATGGTGCTTTGTGCGGCACAGGCAGGCATTAAAAAGGTTATTTTGCCTCAGGAAAATGCTTTAGAGGCGGCAGTGGTAACTGATGTTGAGGTGTATCCGGCACGCACGCTGGGTCAGATTATGGCACACTTTTTAAGCATCGAAAGGTTAAAGCGAGTTACAGTTAAGGTTGAAGATATTTTTCAAAAGCAGGCCACAGAGGGACCGGACTTTTCGGATGTTCGCGGGCAGGAAAGCGTAAAAAGAGCCCTTGAGGTAGCCGCCGCCGGCGGACATAATGTCCTGCTCATTGGCTCCCCGGGCTCAGGTAAAACAATGCTTGCACAGCGGTTGCCGGGCATTTTGCCCCAGACCACTCTGGCAGAAGCTCTGGAAATTACAAAAGTTCATAGTATTGCGGGGCTGTTGCCCTCTGACACATCTCTCATCACAACCCGACCCTTCCGCAGTCCTCATCACACCATATCGGCGGTGGGGCTTTCAGGCGGCGGGCAGATTCCACGACCGGGCGAGGTGAGCCTTTCTCATAACGGCGTGCTGTTTTTGGACGAGCTGCCGGAATTTAATAAAAACGCTTTGGAGGTTTTGCGCCAACCCTTAGAAGATGGCGTTGTGACCATCTCACGAGTGAGTGCAACCCTTACCTATCCCTGCCGCACCATGCTGGTTGCGGCCATGAACCCCTGCAAATGCGGTTATCACGGGGACCCGACTCGTCCCTGCTCATGCAGCGATGCGCAAATTCATCAATATCTTTCTAAAATCAGTGGTCCTCTTTTAGACCGCATCGATTTACATGTTGAGGTTTTAGCGGTGCCCTATCAGGAGCTTAATTCTAAAACCAAGGGCGAGACATCGGCGGTGATTCGTGAGCGTGTTAACGAGGCAAGACGCCGTCAGGCTATGCGGTTTAAAGATACGCCCAACATTTTCTGCAACGCGCAAATGACCACACCCATGACAGACAAATTCTGTGCCCTGGGCGAAACCGAAAGCCAGCTGATGCAGTCGGTTTTTGACTCTATGGGCTTATCGGCACGAGCGCACAATCGCATTTTAAAGGTGGCAAGAACCATTGCCGATTTAGCGGATAGTGAAACCATTTTAACAGAGCATTTGGCAGAAGCCATTCAATATAGAAGTTTAGACAGAAAGTATTGGTAGGCTCATAAAACCACCGGCACAAAGTCGGCAATGCTGAGCTTTTCGGGTGTAACGATGCAATCCACTGCCAAGATGTTAACGCCTGCAGTGTGAGCCTCGCGGAGTGCTTGGCCAAAGGTCGCATCGGTGCGGTCGTTGGGTGAGAAATAGTGTACATTTTTCATTTGTACCACAAAGACCACATAGGCATCATAGCCTTCGTGGGTGGCGTCTATAAGCTCACGGAGATGCCGTGCGCCACGCTCTGTGGGGGCGTCGGGAAACAAAACGACGCCATTTTCTTCTAAGGTGACGCCTTTTACTTCAACGAAGATTTTGCGGCCGTCTGCCTCGAGATAGAAATCAAAGCGAGAATTTTTATAGCGGGTTTCAGGGTGAAAAAGGGTGATATTTTGAAACAAATTGCCTGCCTGCACCCACTGGGCAAAGAGTTTGTTGGGGGCTTGACTGTCAATATTAATCAGGCGGTGGTTTTTATACACCGCAATTAAATCGAATTTGGTTTTGCGGCCAGGATTTTTGGCAACCTCCACAAAGGCAGAGGCGCCGGGCGCCAAAAGCTCACGACAACGACCGGTATTTTTTACATGACAAACAATTTCTTCACCGCCCAGTTCTGCCAAGGCAATAAACCGATTGGGCCGCGACAGAAAACGAACGGGTTTAATTTCGCCATATTCCATAAAAATGCCACCTTTCTATTTTTGATTGTATCACAGGGAAAGGGCGAAAGCAACAGCAGGACAAAAAAGATGGTAAAGAAAGAGAAAAATAAAATATTTTTAAAAAAACCCTTTACAAATTCTTTTTTTTGTGCTATACTAATCGGGTATTAGAGCTGTGCTGTCTTAGCTCAGATGGTAGAGCACTTCCTTGGTAAGGAAGAGGTCGGCAGTTCGACTCTGCTAGACAGCTCCATGAATCCAGAATGCAGTAGCGTTCTGGATTTTTGCTTTTATATATTTTGTTTCATGTGAAATAATAGAGTCAGAAAGCATTTTAAGACGGAAGTGATGGTATGAAAGACTTATTTAAGCTTTTTTTCACCTTTGCACGCATCGGCGGTTTCACCTTTGGCGGCGGTTATGCCATGCTGCCCATGCTGCAAAAGGAATTGGTTGAAAAACAAAAATGGACAACGGAAGAAGATTTGATGGATTATTACGCCCTGGCACAATGCACACCGGGGGTTATAGCTGTTAATGTGGCAACCATGATAGGATGCCGCAAAAAAGGATACCTCGGGGGCATTATAGCAACCTTGGGCGTGGTGTTTCCGTCTTTTGTAATCATTGTTATCATTGCGGCGGTATTGAAAAATTATGCCGAGCTTTCCATTGTTAAAAATGCCTTTGTAGGTATTCGTGCCTGTGTTTGCGCTTTGATTTTAGACTCGGTTATCAAACTGGGCAAAAAAGCGGTTTTAGATGTACCCACCTTGCTGATTGCTGCTGTTGTTTTTCTTTTGGTATGCTTTTATTCAATTTCTCCCATCATTTTGGTTATCGCAGCCGGTCTTTTGGGTCTGTTATTGCAAGGGAGGCGGTTTTTGAAATGATGTATTTGCGTTTGTTTTATGAATTTTTTAAAACGGGGCTGTTTGCCATTGGCGGCGGTCTTGCAACCCTGCCTTTTTTGCGTGAGATGGCGGCAAAATATCCAAATTGGTTCACAGAGGCACAACTGGCGGATATGATTGCCATTTCTGAATCGACGCCGGGTCCCATCGGCGTGAACATGGCTACCTATGCCGGCTTTTCATCCGGTAATGTTTTTGGTGCTCTTTGTGCCACCCTGGGCATAATCACCCCTGCCATTCTCACCATTTTCTTGGTGACAAAAATTTTAGATGCCTTTCGTGGTAACAAGTATGTCAATGGGGTTTTCTATGGTCTTCGTCCTGCTGTTGCAGGGCTGATTGGTGCAGCCGGCATAACCGTTGCCAAGACGGCCCTTTTGTGTCTGCCCTATGCAGGGAATGTTTTGACCTTGTTTCATTGGCCCTCTGTGGCGATTTTTGTGGTTGTCTTTGTGTTGCTTAAGGTTTTTAAAAAACACCCGCTTTGGTATCTGGCGGCATCTGCCCTGGTGGGAATTTTATTGGGTTACATTTAATTAAAAGAAACCTCTTGACAAAAACAGGGAATCGTGCTACAATAATAAAGTCGTTTAAAGATAATATCTTCGCCGCTGTGGTGGAATTGGCAGACACCCGGGACTTAAAATCCCGTGGGAGCAATCCCGTACCGGTTCAAGTCCGGTCAGCGGCACCATGTCGGAGCAAAGTTTACTTTGCTTCGACTTTTTTTATTCAAAAAAGTCATCCGCCCGCTTCCTTGCTCCTCCTTTTTCGTAAAAGGTCACGCTCAAGCCGGCTATTCGCTTGCAAGTGCGCTCATAACGCCTTTGTTTCGCTATCGACCTTTTACGAGCGTGCCTGTGGCACATTAAGAAAAACAACTGCCCCACAGCATTTTGCTGCGGGGCAGTCTTTTTGTGTTTTATAAGAAAGGTTGTGTTACCAGCCAAACCATGAGAACGGGAAAGGAATTTGCTGGGGTGTTTGTTGTTGGGGGATTTGCTGAATTTCAGGCGCCTCTGTTTCCGTTGTAGGTTTTTCTTCCTGCAGAATCAGCCGCAGCTCAACGGTCTGACCGTTTCTGTCAACCTTCATGGTCATAATTTCGCCCACCTTGTGCACGTCGCGAATTTTGTTAATTTCGTCAATGGTGGTGACTTTTTGACCGTCGCATGCGATGATAACGTCACCCACCCGCACACCTGCTTTTTGTGCGGCGCTATCTTCTAAAATGGAGCCAACATAAACACCTACAGGGAGATTGTTTGCTTTTGCAATGGCCTCGGTTATGGTTTGACCAGAAATACCAATCACAACTCGACCGGTGACATAGCCATGGGCAATAATGGACTCGATGATGGGTTTTGCTTCATTGATAGGAATGGCAAAACCAAGACCCTCTACATCATAGCCGGTAGATTTTGCCGTGTTAATACCAATGAGCTGACCACGGAGATTCAAAAGAGCACCGCCGGAATTACCGGGATTGATAGCAGCATCGGTTTGCAGCATGGTCATTTGCTTGCCGTCAATGACCATAGAACGATTGATGGCACTGATATAGCCAACGGTCAGCGTGCCGGCAAGCTCTTCGCGCAGGGGGTTACCGATGGCAAGAGCCATTTCACCTACCCGGAGCTTTGACGAGTCACCCAGCTCAACAAAGGGCAGTGCCGCATCGCTTTCAATTTTTAAAACAGCTAAATCGGTGCGCTCGTCTTTGCCAACAACAGAGGCAACAATATTTTGTCCGGCAATGGTAGTAACGGTGATTTGGGAGGCTCCGTCAATCACATGATTGTTTGTTACAATGTAGCCGTCACTCCGCAGAATAACGCCGGAGCCGCTGGACATTTGTGTTTGCACATAGCCATCCGACTGACTTTTGCACACGATGCTGACAACAGCCGGTGAAACAAGCTCATACACCTCAGGAATGCCAAAGCTGCCGTTGTTTGTGGCGGTTGCTAGCTGCTCATAGTCGCCATAGCCGGCGGCAAAATAAGCTTCCCCCGGTGCAGGCAGAACATTGCCCGCCGTTTTGGGACGGTAGTAAGCAGAAAAAACGCCAAGGCAGAGGCAGCAGGTTACCAGTGAGCTGACAACAGCGGCAAAAACAGGGCTTTTAAACAGTTTGCGAAACCGCTTGGGTCTGGGTCTGTAAACCGTCAGAGAACGATGACGGGGAACAGCGCGCCTAAAGCTTGTTTCAAAATCGTCAGAAAACCAGTTTGATTCCCTTGTCTCCGGTTCCGGAGTTGTATTCACTTTATCATGATTAAAAAAATCTTTTTCGTACATACAGGGCCCTCCTGTTTAAGATTGAAATTTTGTATGTATTTATCATAATACAATTTTTTGACCTGAGTGTGAACAAATTGTAAATAATGCGACAAAAAAGAGTTTAATTTTCATGTCAAAGTTCAAACAGGCAAAAAGAGAAGCCACAAAGACAAAATGATCTTTGTGGCTTTTAGTTTTAAAAAGAAAGATTAACGATTTTCATCATCTTCGTCTGTCTCGATGGGCGGTTGATAATCATAAATAGACATATAAGATTCTATTTCTGCCGCAGACTGAGGGGGCGTGGGAATCAAACCCGTGCAGTCCATCGTCGAGCAGGCGTTGCATAAATCAAATTTGTCATAATTGTCCGGCTCTTTGGGTGTTGGTGCATTACTAACAGGACGGGCGTTTTTCTTTTTATTCTCCGGCACATAACCATCTCCTTTTGGGCTTTCCCTTTTATAGCATGTGCCGATTTATTCCTTGTTATTCAGTTAAGCGATGGGTTCAAAATCAGAAGCACCATGCTTGCACAAAGGACAGATAAAATCATCCGGAAGCTCGTCGGCTTCATGAATATAGCCGCAAATTTTGCAAACATAGCCTTTTTTGCCTTCGGTTTGGGGCTTCGGCTTAACATTGTTATGATAATAGGTGTAGGTCATGGTTTCTGCTTCGGATATCACGCGGGATTCGGTGATGCTGCAGATAAACATGCCGTGCGTACCTAAATCCAGATATTGCTCAACCTTTAATGAGAAAAAGGAGTTAATATAGCGGGGTAAAAAGACAAGGCCGTTATCAGAGTGCAGAACCTCGGCGCCTGCAAACTTGTCTTTGGCGCGTCCGCTGGCAAAACCAAAGGTTTCAAAAACGGAGAACGGCGCATCAACAGAAAGACAGTTCACATTCATGATGCCGCTTTGTAAAATCACATGATGGGAATAATTTTCCTTGTTAATGGTAACAGCAATGCGGTTTGGTGTGCTGGTCACCTGCGTAATGGTGTTCACAATTAAGCCGTTATCCTTTTTGCCGTCATGAGAGGTAACCACATAAAGACCGTAACCAATGTTGAACAGCGCTGACAAATCGTTTTTATTGGCAGTTTCGCTGTGTTGTGCAATGTAATCACGGCACAGCTCGTCGGCCAAAGCGTCAAGCTGTGACATGCTTTCGTCATTTAAAGCAGACTGAATGGTAACGGTTGTATCGGCAAAAGAAAGATTGCGGCAAGGGGCAAGCATGTTCTTCATGGTTTTGGTAGCCATGGGTGCCCATGTGCCGTTTTCAATAAATGCTACAGTACGGTTTTTATAAGCCCGTTCGGTTAAATGGTCAATGAAAACACGCATAAAGGGGAAGATGTCGGCATTGTATGTTGTTGTGGCCAGCACCAGCTTGCTGTAACGAAAAGCATCTTCAACAGCTTCAGCCATGTCGCACCGTGCCAAATCGTTCACCACAACCTTGGGGCAACCTTTGGCGGTCAGCTTTTCGGCAAGTTTTTCAACAGCCTTTTTTGTGTTGCCGTAAACAGAGGTGTAAGCAATGACGATGCCCTCGGTTTCAACAGCATAAGAGGACCAGATGTTATATAAATTCAGGTAATAGCCTAAGTTTTCGTTGAGTACGGGACCATGTAGGGGACAAATGGTTTGAATGTCGAGCCCTGCGGCTTTTTTTAAAAGGGCCTGCACCTGTGCACCATACTTACCCACAATGCCAATGTAGTAGCGGCGGGCTTCGCACGCCCAATCCTCTTCCACATCCAAAGCACCGAATTTACCAAATCCGTCAGCGGAAAACAGCACCTTATCTGTGCTGTCATAGGTCACGATAACCTCCGGCCAGTGCACCATAGGTGCGGTGACAAAGGACAGAGTATGAGCGCCTAAAGAGAGGGTGTCGCCTTCAGCCACAACCACTTGACGGTCAGCAAAATCTGTGCCGAAAAATTGCCGCATCATGCGAAAGGCTTTGTCGCTTGAAACAATTTTGGCGGATGTATATAAATTCATAAAATTGGCAATGTTAGCCGAGTGGTCGGGCTCCATGTGCTGCACAATGAGATAGTCAGGAGTGCGGCCGGCAAGCACGTGCTCAATATTATCAAGCCATTCATGAGTAAAGCGGGCATCTACCGTGTCCATAATGGCAATTTTTTCATCTATAATGGCGTAGGAGTTATATGACATGCCGTTTGGCACAACATATTGACCTTCAAACAAATCAATTTTGTGGTCGTTCACGCCCACATATTGAATATCCTTTGTTATGTTCATTTTAAACGCTCCTTTTCTATGCGAAGTGATTTCATTATCTTCTCCATTTTAACATAAAAATATTTTTCAGTCAATCATTTGAAAGGCTCATTTTGAGGGGATTAAGTCTTTTATTTAAGGTGGAGTTCAACCACACAAACGCCCTGGGTTTCATAAGTTTCTCCGGGCAAAACGGGCACAATGCGGCGAGGCAAAAGGCTTTCCATTTCGGCACGCACAGCGCCGGTGAGTGCCCAGTCGGAATCGAAAACGCTTTTAACATGGTCCTTATACATAGTGTTTTGCGCTGTTTCTACCGATTTGGGCAACAGAACAACCACATCACAGCCTCCGGATTTGGCTTCTTCATTCATTTGTGACACCACCTGCTTTAACAGGTGACGGTCCTGCTCGTGCACACGCCGATATACATCATATTCATTCACCCCGGCGGTTATAAACAAAAAGGCAACGGCAAACAAAAGAGCCTGACGCCATGTTTTTTTGAAAAGGGAAAAAAGCGGCTCGACCAAGAGCGCAAGACCAATAAAAGAAACAAAAAGACTGCGATGAGTCAGCCATACCTCGCTGACCAAGAGATTGGGAACCAAGGGTGCAAAAAACAGCAGAATGCCGCAGCAAATCATGGAAAGACGCAGGATTTTGCTTTTTTGTATTTGCCTTGATTCACAGCGACAAAGGAAAAAGGCAATGATGAGGGCGGTGCACAAAAGCAAAATGCCCCAAAGACCATGGCTAACCAGAATTTTACAGCCCTCGACGCTGCCTTTTATTACCGCATCAAAGGTTTGTGACAAAATTTCGCCCAGCTGCCGAAACAGTGCTGCAATGTTTTCGGACAAACGCCAAAGTTCCAGGCCGGCAGCCCGGCTTTCGTTGTGACCCAAGCCTGCAAAAAGGCGATAGTAATAAAACATAAAGCCGATGTTGGCACAAGAAACAAGGGGGACAAAAAGCAATTTAGCTTTTCTGCTTTCATAAAAGCTCACCAAAAACAGCAAAACGGCTGCCGAAACAGAAAAGACCGAAACCGACTCATAAAAGCCGCAGGAGATAAGCTGAAAAAGAGCAAAGAGAACAAAAAGAAAAACGCTTTGCTTTTTTTGGAGAAAGAGGCTTAACATCCATAAAGACAAAGAGGCAAAGAAAAGCCCCGTGATAAGTCTTGTTGAGGCAGAGAGCCAAAAACGGCCCTCCATGCCCAAAGGGAAAAGCCAATAAATCAGCAAAAACAGAGGGGATAGAGAAACATGATAATTCTCCAGCGTTTTTACAAAAAAACAGCCTGATATCAGGTGCATAATGAGGATTAAGAAAAGTGCGAGCCACAAAAAAGACCACATTTGCCCCCAAAAAGCAGGGTCTAAAAGTGAGGCTAAAGGTCGGGTCGACAGGGTGCCGATTTCTGTATATACATAGGTGAGGTTCTGTCGGGCGGGATAGCCCCAGTACTGAATGTAGTCATCTAAAACGGGGAAATACTGAAATCCATATAAAAAATAAGGCAGAAAAGCCGCAAAGGCTGCTAGAATAAAGGCTTTTTTTCGGTTTTTCATAGGCACCTCCCAGAAGGCCGTGTGTTCTTAAAATCATATGTATATTATATGAAATCTGCTCTGGCTTGTCAAGGCACAGGCAGGCAAAGAAAAAGGTCTGCAAGCCTGCAGACCTTAAGGGAGAAAATTGTGTTTTAATCCTAATAACGATTGGCGCCCAGGAAAAACAGAGCAACAGTGCCGGGACCGGCATGAGCGCCGATGACAGGGTCGATATAATGAACAATGATGTCTTTAACAGAGAATTTATTTTCAACTAATTTTTTAATATACAAAGCATCTTCTTCGCAATCGGCATGTGCAATAAAAAGAGTTTGCTTTTGGGGCTCTTCCACAGTTTTTTCCATTTGAGCCACCAATGCTGCCAGTGCCTGTTTGCGTCCCCGGGCCTTGCTGACAGAAACCAGCTTGCCCTCGTCATTTACATGCAGAACAGGCTTAACCTGCAAAAGGGAGCCCACAACAGCCGTAGCACCGGAGATGCGGCCGCCGCGTTTTAAGAAAAACAAATCGTCACAAGTGAACCAGTGTGCCATGCGCAAAATATTTTCTTTAAGCCATGTGGCCACTTCGTCAATGGTGCTGCCCTGCTCCCGCATTTGAGCGGCATATAAAACCATAAGACCCTGTCCGCCGCAAGCGCACAGCGAGTCAACCGTGATAACCTGGCGCTGGGGATAAAGACCCTTAAGGTCATCGGCTGCAATGGTAGCCGACTGGTATGTACCGCTTAAACCGGATGAAAAACCAAGATAAAGGACATCCTGGCCTGCTTCTAAAAGGGGCTTGAAAAAGTCAATAAACTTTTCGGGGCTGACCAAACTCGTGGTGATGACTTCTTTATTGCGCATCATGTCATAAAACTGCTTAAAATCGGTAACCTTTCCCTTTTCATAGCTTTTAAGTTCCCGGTCGCCTACATGAAAGGAGAGGGGAACAATGGAAATATCATACTGGTCAATAATCGTTTCGGGAAGATTGGCGCAAGAATCGGTTACAATAACATAACTCATAAAAAACTCCTTCTGTCATAATACGACAAAAAATTAAGTGTACAAGATAATCTAATATCGTATATTATATTATCACATAAAGCAAATTCTGTCAAGAAAAATTATAAATAACAAAACAAAACCCCTTCCTTTTCAACAAGGTGAAAAAGAAAGGGCAAAAGAGACAGTATCAAATTTTTCTTGCCGAGACAACCCGGTGAATGCCGGCTAAATCGTCGGACAAGACAACGGAGGAAAAGGCGCCGGTATTTTTAATTAAATCGGCAACGGTGTTTGCCTGGTCGTGCCCCACCTCTAAAGCCAAAAGACCCTTTGGTGCAAGGAGCGAAGCGGTAGAATTTGCAATGTGACGGTAAAAACAAAGTCCGTCATCACCGCCATCTAAAGCAAGGTGCGGCTCAAAGTCACGCACATCTGCTTCTAATGAAAGAAGCACTTTTGAGGGAATGTATGGCGGATTGGAAACCACACAATCAAAAGGCGCAGGCGGGGAAAAAGGCTTTAAGATGTCTTTTTCTTCAATGTGTACCCTATCTGCCACGCCGTTTTGTTCGGCGTTTTTTTGCGCCACCTCCACACAGAGAGGAGAAATGTCATAAGCTGTGATGCGGGATTTTGGCAAATAATGAGCCAAGCTCACCGAAATGGCGCCCGAGCCGCAGCAAAGCTCTAAAACAGAGGGAGCGGGCGCGTCTTTAAGCTCGTTTATTACCAGTTCGGTCACGGTTTCGGTATCCGGGCGGGGAATGAGTACCCCGGGTTGGACAGAAAAAGGCAAAGACATAAACTCTTTATATCCCACAAGGTATGCCACAGGGGTGTGGGCGGCACGGCGGTCTATCAAAGAGAGAAAGGCATCACAGAGGTCTTCGGCTACGGCGTCGTCCCGATGCATCAGTAAAAACATGCGGTCTTTTTTGAGTACATGGGCAAGAAGCACCTCGGCATCTAAACGGGGTGAGGAGATGCCGGCAAGCTGAAGTTTTTGGACGCCTTTTTGGAGCAAGGTGTTGATTACCACTTGTCGTCCTCCCGGTTGCCTGTAAGCACGGCAGAAAGAGAGGCAATGGCCACTTCCAGCTGGCTGTCATCCGGCTCATTTGTTGTAATTTTCTGCAGCCACATGCCCGGCAGACTGATAAGCTTCATGGCCTTGCTTTTTGAACGACCGGCAAACTTGATAATTTCATAGGACAAGCCGGCGACCACGGGCAAAAGCAACAGCCTGAGAACAATGCGCATTAAGGGATTGTCCCAGGAGACGAAAGAAAACAAAATGATGCTCACAACCATGACAATCAACAAAAAGCTGGTGCCGCAACGGGGATGCAGGCGCGAGAACTTGCGGGCGTTTTCCACAGTGAGCTCTTCGCCGCTTTCATAACAAAAAATGGTTTTATGCTCGGCGCCGTGATATTCAAAAACACGGCGGATATCTTCCATGCGGGAAACAAGAGCAATATAAAGCAAGAAAAGAATGATGCGCACAACGCCCTCTAAAAGCGTTGCCAAAACGCCGCTGCCGATAAAGGATTTTACAAAACCCACCAAAACAGTTGGGAGCAGCATGAAAAGAGCGATGCCAAAAATCAGGGCAAAAACAACAGAGCCATAGATGGCGGCGGTTTTCATTTTGCTTTCTTTGGCTTCAAAGGCTGCCCGCTCTTCTTCTGTCATAGCTTCTTTTTTTGCCTTGTCTTCCTCTTCTTCAATGTCGAAAAACTCGGCAGAGTACATGAGAGCTTTTGTGCCGATGATTAAGGATTCAATAAAAGAAACAACGCCGCGAATGATGGGCAGCTTTAAAAATTTATATTTTTGCAGGATAGATGCAACAGGCTTTTTATCCACAACGATTTCACCATCGGGTGTGCGGACAGCCACGGCAATTTCTTTGGGGCCGCGCATCATAACGCCTTCCATAACGGCCTGACCGCCAATGCTGGTGATGTGGCATTTATTATCGTTCATAAAACTCATTCCTTTCAGAATTTCACTACAAATCATTGTATCATAGGCGATTTTAAAATTCAAGGTCTTTTAGAGGATGTTTACAGATTTGTGATAATTGAAAAACTCCACCCGAGCAAATAGCGCAGGTGGAGCATTCGTTATAAAAATTTTTATTTCAGCACAACATTTTCCTTGCCCAAAAGGTCATAAAGTGCACAAAGAAGCGCATCGTTGGGAGTGACCCAAAGAGACCGGGGCGCCATGGCGGTGGATTTTGTTTCTTCAATGTGAATGCAAACCGGCACCGCACCCGTGTGAGATGCCAAAAGGGGCTTTACTCTGTCTAAAAGATAGTCCTTGCCCAAAGCAAATTTTAAGAAAAGCTTTTCGGATTCTTTTTTCTCGGTGGCGGGCGCAGTGGGCACTGCCTGTTTTTTCGCCTCTGACAAGGGCTGTGCTGTATTCAGCACCAGTTTAGGCTCTTCCTCTTCCCGCAGGCTGAGACGACCTGATACGGCCACAATGCTGTCTTCATACAAAAAGGGTTTTAGCTGTGTATAAATTTTGGGAAAGACAATACATTCAACAGCGCCGGTGGCGTCTTCTAAAGTTACAAAGGCCATAATCTGATTGTTTTTTGTTACCTTTTCCCGAACAAAAGAAACAATGCCGCACAAAGAGAGAATCTGCCCATCGTTGTAGGGGCTCTCCTCCTGCCCTGCCTCTGTAAGCTCAATGAAGCTGCAGTCTGAAAAAGCGGCAGCCTCCCCGGCATAGCTATCCAAAGGATGTCCTGTGAGGTAAAAGCCCACGCTTTCTTTTTCTAAAGCCAAAAGGCGCTTTGGCGGAAATTCCGGTCGCCGGGTAACCGTCATGGCAGTAGGCTCTGCGTCGCCACCCATATCCAAAAGTGAAATTTGACCTGCCACATTTTGTTTTTTGTCGGCAGCGGCAGCGGCGAGCAAGGCCTCATAGTCATAAAGGAGAGAGGCACGGGTTTCGCCCAAAGTGTCAAAGGCGCCGGCTTTAATCAAAAATTCGTGAACACGCTTGGTCACATTTAAGTGTGCGGTGCGCTTCACAAAATCGCCATAACTGCGGAATGTGCCGGTTTTTTCTCTTTCTGCTACCACGGTATCAATAATGCCGGTGCCCACATTTTTAATCACCGCCAAACCAAAACGGATGTCGCCGCCTGAAACGGTGAAGCCGCTGCGGCTTTTGTTAATATCCGGCGGCAGAATTTTAATGCCCATGCGCTTACATTCGGCAGAATAGCGAGCGACTTTTTCGGGGCTGTCTAAAACCGAGGATAAAAGGGCGGCCATATATTCAGCGGGATAGAAGCATTTTAAATAAGCAGTTTGATAAGTGATGGCAGCATACGCTGCGGCGTGGGACTTGTTAAAGGCATATTGTGCAAAGTCCATCATTTCGTCAAAAATGCTGTTGGCAACCGCTTCTGAAACGCCGCGGCGAACCGCGCCATCCACCAAAACCTTGCCATTTTCATCCGTGATGCCGTGAATGAAGTTCTTTCGCTCTTCTGCCATGACGGCAGCCTTTTTCTTGCTCATGGCACGGCGGACAAGGTCGGCACGACCCAAAGAATAACCCGCCATTTCACGAACAATTTGCATTACCTGTTCCTGATAGACCATGCAGCCATAGGTTACATCCAGAATTTTTTCTAAAATGGGATGCTTATAGGTGACATGCTCGGGATGGCGCTTGTTTTCTATGTAACGGGGGATTTGATCCATGGGTCCCGGGCGGTAAAGAGAGATGACAGCAATGATATCTTCAATGCTGCGGGGCTCGAGCTCTTTAATCACCTGCTTCATGCCGGCAGATTCAAGCTGAAAAACGCCCTCGGTTTCCCCGCGGGACAGCATGGCATACACTTCGGGACGGTCAATGGGAATGGTGCTCATGTCAGGGCGCTTGCCACCGGAAGCTTCAATGATGGAAAGGGCTTCGTCAATAATGGAAAGATTTCGAAGACCCAAAAAGTCCATTTTCAAAAAGCCCAGCTCTTCAATGTTACCCATGGGGAACTGGGTTGTGATTACATCATCATTGGTTTGAATGGGAATGTGGTCACAAATCACATCCCGGGCAATCACCACGCCTGCAGCATGGGTGCCGGCGTTGCGAATTAAACCCTCAAGGGCTAAGGCTTCGTCAATCAGCTCTTTCACCACGGGATCTTCATCAAAGGCCTTTTTTAGCTCGGGATTCATGGTGAGGGCCTTTTCTAAAGTCATGCCCAATTCGTTAGGAATCATTTTGGCAACCGCATCGGTTTCAGCATAGCCAACATCTAAAACGCGGCCCACATCACGAATGGCAGCGCGGGCTTTCATGGCGTTAAAGGTGATAATCTGTGCCACGCGTTCACGGCCATATTTACTCACAACATAATCAATAACACGCTGGCGACCTTCGTTGCAAATGTCAACATCAATATCCGGCATGCTGACACGCTCGGGGTTTAAAAAGCGCTCAAACAGCAGGTTAAACTGCAGAGGGTCAATATTGGTAATGCCAAGGCAGTAAGCAACAATGCTGCCGGCGGCACTGCCACGGCCGGGGCCAACGGGAATGCCGTTATCTTTTGCATATTTAATGAAATCCCAAACAATTAAAAAGTAATCCACATAGCCCATATGGTTGATGACACCCAGCTCGTATTCAAGCCGTGCTTTTGCTTCCGGTCTGTCACCATAACGCTTTTTAAGGCCGGCCTCACAGAGTGCCGTTAAATAGGCGAGAGAGTCGCCATCGCCCGGCACAGCATATTTGGGCAAAAGAAGATTGCCAAAGGCAAAATCGACCTGACAGCGCTGGGCAATTTTTGCGGTGTTTTCTATCGCCTGGGGCACAGCGCCAAACAGAGCTTTCATTTCGTCTTCACTTTTTAAGTAAAATTCGTCGGTTTCAAAGCGCATGCGGTCTTCTTCAGCCACCTTGCGGTTGGTTTGAATGCACAGCAAAACATCCTGATGCTTTGCATCTTCCTTGCGGATGTAGTGCACATCGTTGGTGGCAACAAGACCCAAGCCATATTCTTCAGCCAAGGCAATTAAGCGGGCGTTCACCTTTTTTTGCTCGGGGATGCCGTGGTCCTGAAGCTCTAAAAAGAAGTTATCTTTGCCAAAGAGGGCTATATATTCTTGGATGGTCTGGCGGGCTTTTTTCTCGTCGTTGTTCATCAGGGCATTGGGTATGTCACCTGCCAGACAGGCAGACAGAGCAATAAGACCCTCGGTGTGCCGGACCAAAAGAGCCTTGTCCACACGGGGTTTATAATAAAAACCATCGGTAAAGCCGGCAGAGACCAGGCGCACCAAATTTTGATAGCCCGTCATGTTTTCGGCAAGCAAAACAAGATGTCCTGTGCGGTTGCCGCCCTCGTGGGTGCGGTCGTGCATGCTGACACCGGCTGTGTAAACCTCGCAACCGATGATGGGATGAATGCCTGCGGCCTTTGCCTTTTTATAAAACTCAACAACGCCATACATGGCGCCGTGGTCGGTCATGGCAAGGGCGGTCATGCCCTGCTCTTTAGCTCGGGCAAGCAGGTCATCTAACCGGCAGAGACCATCTAAAAAACTATATTCAGTATGAACATGTAAATGCGCAAAACTCATAGTCATATTCCTTCCAAAGAATGCCTTTTTAAAAGGGGCATCTCTTTACAAACATTATACCGATTTTTAAAGGAAAAAGCAATAGCAAAACCATTTAAAGCGATAATGCCTTGCGGGGCGGTTGTCCCGTTTCTTTGGTGCAGGCCTTGTAAAAAGAAGAATAATCCGAAAAGCCGGCCAGAGAGGCGGACTCGCTTAATGAATGACCGCCTTGATAGAAAGATTTTGCGGCCAAAATCCGCTTTTGCGTGATGTATTGCCCCAAGGTGATGCCGGTATATTTTTTAAAAATGCGGCACAAGTAATATTTTGAAACAAAAAACTGCTCGGCCAAAGCCTCTAATGTTAAATCACTATCTAAGTGGTGACTGATGTAAGAGGTGACATGACCAATGATTTCGCTTTGGGGGGTGCTGACGGCTTTTGCCGGCTTTAACTGGTTTAAGGCATATAAAAGCTCAATGACGGCGCAGCGGATAACCACTTCATTTTTTTGCTCTTTTTGGGCATATTTTTCAATTCGCTTGATAGTATCCAGTATGGCGGTGTTATTTTTAGAGCCCAGACGGAGAATGTTTTCACGGCCTGCCTCTCTCTCGGTGAAAATATGGCGGAAATCGGTGCAATCGTTGTTAACAAAAAAAGCATCGGTCACGCGCAACATGATCCGCTCATATGGGGCAGGAGAATGGTGAAAAATCTGATGCATTTCGCCGGGTCTTGTGATTAACACATCGTAGGGCGCCAAGGGAAAAACCGCACCTTCAACCACAAAACTGGCGTCGCCCTTTATAAAAATCAGCAATTCATAAGAGTTGTGGGTGTGAATTTGATAGTGAGACATTTCCGGCACTTCGTCATGTCGATGGTAATATTGATAGTCTTTGTTATCAGACAGTGTCACCGGTGTAAAATTACTCATGCAATCACCTTTCTGCTTGTTTTTTGCCCCGAAAAACGGGGAAAATGGAACTGTTTTTAACAGTATATCATAAAAGGGCAAGATTTTCAATGTTTTTAGCAATATTCTTGTAGAAAGTTGAAAAAACGAGTGATATTCTATACAATAAGAAAGTAATGGCAAAAGGAGGCTGTGTGATGGCAAAAAATTTTATCATTACAGGGTTTGCAGATGAAATCAGCAGTGATATAGATGTGCAGTTTGCCCACTTAAACCGATTGGGCATCCGGTGGTTTGAGCCCCGGGGCATTGACGGCAAAAACATTGCGGATTTAACGATAGATGAGGCAAAAGAGCTGAAAAGAAAAATGGATGTGGCGGGCGTTCGGGCATCGTCCATTGGTTCTCCCATAGGAAAGATATCCATTACAGACCCCTTTGAGCCACACCTTGCAAAGCTTTGCCATGTTTTAGAGCTTGCAAAAATTTTAGAAACTTCTTTTGTACGGGTGTTTAGTTTTTACATTCCCCAAGGGGATAACCGGGCAACATGGCGCAACGAAGTTATGGCGCGGATGAAGAAGATGGCAGAGGTGGCAGAAGCAGAGGGGATTACCCTTTTGCACGAAAACGAGGGCGGCATTTATGGTGACGAGGCGAAAGACTGCCGTGACATTTTAGACACCGTTAATGCTGCAGCGCTGGGCTGTGTGTTTGACCCGGGCAATTTTGCCTATTATGGTCACGAGGCATATCCCGAAGCCTTTGCACTTTTAAAAGACAAAATTACATATTTTCACATTAAAGACGCCAAACGAGGCGGCGAGATTGTGCCTGCCGGTGAGGGTGACGGGTGCATTAAAGAGGTGCTGTCTCAGGTAGCGGAAAGAGAAACCCCTTATTTTCTCAGTTTAGAGCCCCACTTGGGTAACTTTGCCGGACTTGACAAACTGCAGAAAAGCGGAAAGCTTTCAAAGCTGCCCGATGGCGGACCGGACACCTTTGGTCTTGCCCTTGATTCTTTGAAAAGCATTTTAAAAGAAATCGATGCCCGTTGGGAATAAATCTAAAACAGAAAAAGGAGAGGAATGACCATGAAAAAGCTGAATGTTGCCATTATTGGTCAGGGCCGAAGCGGCTGTGACATTCATGGCGCCTATTTTTTGACGGAAGAAGGTCAAAAGCTTTATAATGTTGTGGCGGTGGCAGAATGGAACGAAAAACGCCGTGAGCGCGCCAAAGAAACCTATAACTGCGATGTTTATGAAGATTATCGTGATTTTTACAAACGGGACGACATTGACCTGGTTGTGAACTCTACATATTCTTACGAGCATTTTCCCGTTACCATGGATTTATTGAATCACAAAATGAATGTGATTGTGGAAAAGCCTTTTTCAAAATACGCCATGGAATGTGAGAAAATGATTGCGGCAGCCAAGGAAAACGGCGTGATGCTGTGCGTTTTCCAGCAATCCCGCATGGCGCCCTATTATCAGCGGATTAAAGAAATTATAAAAAGCGGTAAGCTGGGCAAAATTCATCAGATTAACATTAATTTCAGCGGCTTTGCACGCCGTTGGGACTGGCAATGCAGCCAACGGTTTTATGCCGGCTGTTTGTTAAACACCGGTCCGCATCCCATGGACCAGGCTCTTGATTTGCTTGATACGGATGATATGCCCGAGGTTTTCTCTGTGCTCAAGAGAATTAATTCTTCCGGCGATGCCGAGGACTATGCTAAAGTTATTCTGACCTATCCCGACCGGCCGCTGATTGATGTTGAAATTAATTCTGCCAACGGCTACAGCGATTATCTTTACAAAATCTATGCCGAGAAAGGCTCGCTAAAGGCAACGGTTTATGACATTGACTGGAAATATCACGAAGATAAGCCCATGCCGGCCCTCACTTTAGAATCTCTTTGTGGTGAAGACGGTATTTCCCCTGCCTATTGCAGCGAGGAGCTCACCTGGCACGAAGAGCATGAAACCTTAGAGGGCGATGCCTTTGGTTATGGTCCCATGGTGTATTATCAGAACATTTATGACCACATAACAAAAGGTGCCGAGTTGATTATCAAGCCGGAAAAAATTGTCCAGCAAATTAAAGTTATGGAACTGGTTCACGCACAAAATCCCATGGAATTAAAATTTTAGGAGGAATAGAAAATGAAAAAAATAGCCATTATAGGAATCGATAACAGCCACGCCTGGCATTTTGCCCGCTATCTTGACGGCAAAGACGGTACAAAGGTTTTTGACGATGTAGAGCTCATTGGTGTTTGGGGCGACTATGCAACCGAAGACGGCAAAGTCGGTGCTGAAGAAATTAAAAACATGAGCAACTGCACCGTTTTTGCAGAGCATTATAACGACTTTTTGGATACAGCCGATGCGGTTATGATTACCGCCCGTCACGGCAAATATCATTTGGAATATGCCAAAGAATATATTAAAAGAGGCATTCCCGTTTGGGTGGATAAGCCCATCACCTGCAGCGGTGAAACCGTTTGCGAAATGATTGAACTGGCAAAAGAGCACAACTGCATTTTAACCGGCGGCTCCAATGTGCCTTTTATTCCTCAAGTGAAAGCACTGGCGGACCTGGCAAAAAGCTGGGGCGACACCTTAAACGGTGGCCATGTGACAGCGCCTATCATTATGGAAAGCCCTTATGGTAAGTTCTGGTTTTATGCACAGCATTTAATTCAAATGATTACCTCAATTTTTGGTAACGATATTAAAAGTGTTTATGCGGTGGAGGCTAAAGGTGGCGTGCATGCCATTTATCGCTATGCCGACTATGCCGTTACAGCATTCTTCGGCACAGACTACACCATCACACTTTACAAAGAAGGTTGGTCCGCTCTTGAGCAGCAAAGAATTGTCATTGATGATGATTGCTATCTCCATGAGCTGAAAGCATTCCACGAAGTGCTGCAAAGCGGCAAAAACAACATGACACCCCAAGACATTGCGGCGCCTGTTTTTGTTTTAGAGGCCACCTTAGAGTCTTACACAGAGGGCAAAGAGGTTCAAATTACATTGCCTTACTAAGTGCGCATGTTTTTGTGTTTGTCGGACATAATAAGAGAGCCGGCACAATACAAAAAAGTGGTTTTTATAAGCAGTATTTTACAAAGGAGCATTTTAAATGTTACGAGGTTGTATTGTGGGCTGTGGTGCCATCAGCACCATGCATGCAATGGGCATAAATGCAACGGAATATGGCGTCATAGAGGCCGTGTGCGACATTGTGCCCGAGCGTGCCGATAAGGCGGCAAAGGAATATGGCTGCCGTGCCCTTTATAGCTTTGAAGAGGTTTTAAGTGACCCGGCTATTGATGTGGTGCACATTTGCACGCCTCACCATCTTCATGTGGAGATGACTGTTCGTGCCCTTCGTGCCGGCAAACATGTTTTGCAGGAAAAACCGGTGGCACTTTCCCGTGAGGAATTAAAAATTTTGATAGAGGCGGAAAAGGAAACAGGCAAGCGCGTCTGTGTATCTTTGCAAACCCGCTCAAATGCCGGTATTAAAAAGCTTTTTGAAATTATTAAAACCGATACCTCCATCGGTAAGTTGACCGGCGTTACAGGGGTTTTGGTGTGGAATCGCGGGGAGGCCTATTATCAAAAAGACGGCTGGAGAGGGCGCTGGACAACCGAGGGCGGAAGCCTTTTGTGCAATCAGGCCATTCACACCCTTGATTTAATGCACTATTTTGCCGGACCGGCCAAACGGGTGCGGGCGCACATTGCAACCAACTGGTGGGACGACATTATTGAAACAGAAGACACAGCCAATGCCTTAATTGAATTTGAAAGCGGCGTGCGGGGTGTTTTCTTTGGTACCAATACATACACATCCTCTTCCCCTGCTATGATTGAACTGGATTTTGAACATGCCCGGTTTCGCTATGCCGACCAGGCCCTTTATCGCATTGACCCCCAAGGACATGCGGAGTGTTTGCAAAAGGATGCCCGCAAAACACCCGGCAAAGTGGTTTGGGGCAGCGGTCATCCCCAGCTGATTTATGACTTTTATCAGTTTTTAAAAGAGGGTAAGGGTACATATCTGTCCTTAGCGGATGCACTGCCCTCTGCCATGACCCTCCTTTCTATGTATGAAAGTGGTAAGGCGGGGAATGTGTGGACAGATGTTAGCAAGTGATGTGTGGTTAAGCAGATTGAGCAAAAGGAGAATGACAAATGGAAATGACCTTTCGCTGGTATGGTGATTCTGACCCGGTTACATTGGAAAAAATAAGACAAATTCCCGGGGTGACAGGCATTGTATCGGCTATTTATGACATCCCTGTAGGTGAGGTGTGGCCCCTTGAGGCCATTTTGGCGCTAAAGAATAAAATTGAGGCGGCGGGTCTTGCTCTTTCTGTAATTGAGAGCGTGCCGGTGCACGAGGACATTAAAACCGGTGACGGCGACCGTGACCGGTACATTGCAAACTATTGCCAGACCTTGCGTAATTTATCTGAGGCGGGGATTGACTGTGTTTGCTATAACTTTATGCCGGTTTTTGACTGGACTCGTTCGGAGCTGGCACACGAACTGGCGGACGGCTCTAACGCCCTGATTTATATTGAAGATACCGTTAAAAACATGAATCCCCTAACGGGGGATTTGTCTCTGCCCGGCTGGGATGCAAGTTATACCAAGGCAGGCATGCAGTCCCTTTTAACCAAATATCAGGCCATAACCGAAGAGGATTTGTGGAACAATCTGAAATATTTTTTAGACCGGGTGATTAAGGTGGCTGAAGAGGTTAAGGTGAAAATGGCCATTCACCCCGACGACCCGCCATGGGGCATTTTTGGTCTGCCTCGCATTATCACAAACAAAGAAAATTTAGAGCGCTTTTTAAAGCTTTATGACAGTCCCTATAACGGCTTGACCTTGTGCAGCGGTTCTTTGGGTGTTGACCCCCAAAATGACATTGTCGATTTTGTCAAAACCTTTGCAGACCGCATTCACTTTGCCCACATCCGCAACATTAAAATCACGGGAGATAGGTGCTTTGAAGAAAGTGCTCACAAAACCGATTGCGGCTCATTAGACATTGCCGGCATTGTGAAAGCCTATTATGAAAGCGGCTTTGATGGCTATATCCGTCCTGACCACGGGCGCATGATTTGGGGTGAAACAGGTCGTCCTGGTTATGGTCTTTATGACCGTGCCTTAGGCGCCGTTTACATTAACGGTTTGTGGGAGGGCATGGAAAAAGCAGGCGTTATGAGAAAAGAGCCAATCAAGCTTTAAACCCCTTTCTCCTTTTTAGAAAGGAAAAAAATGAAACTACCATTTCAAATTGATTTGCAGGATAAGGTTGTGGTTATTACCGGTGGCGGCGGTGTGATTTGCAGCACCTTTGCCAAAGCGGTTGCGGCTTGTGGTGCCAAGGTGGCGGTTTTAGACTGGCGACAGGAAAACGCCGACCGGGTGACAGCCGAGATTGTGGCAACCGGTGGCACGGCCATTGGTGTTGCCGCCAATGTTTTAGAGATGGATGCCTTGCGAGCCGCCAAGGAGACGGTGAACAGGACTTTTGGCAGCTGTGATGTTTTGATTAACGGCGCCGGCGGCAATCATCCCAAGGGCACAACCACCCTTGAGTATTACAATTTGGGCGATGAAACAAAAGACGAGCTGATATCGTTTTTTGATTTGGAGCCGGAGGGCATTTCTCATGTTTTTAACCTAAACTTTTTGGGAACCCTTTTGCCCACCCAGGTTTTTGCCGCAGATATGGTGGACAAAGAGGGTGCAAGCATTGTGAATGTTTCTTCGATGAATGCTTTTTCGCCTTTGACTAAAATTCCGGCCTACAGCGGTGCTAAAGCGGCGGTTTCAAACTTTACGCAGTGGCTTGCGGTGCACTTTTCTAAGGTGGGCATTCGGGTGAACGCCATTGCCCCCGGTTTTTTTGTGACCAAGCAAAACCAAGCCCTGCTTTTTGATGAGGCCGGCAGGCCCACAGAGCGCACAGAAAAGATTTTATCTCAAACCCCCATGAGTCGTTTTGGTCAGGTGGAAGAGCTGGTGGGCACGCTTTTGTGGCTTTTGTGCCCCGAGGCATCATCCTTTGTGAGCGGAACGGTGATTCCTGTTGATGGGGGCTTTTCAGCCTATAGCGGTGTGTGATGTTATGCAAAAGCATGATAGGATTAAAAATGAAAAGGTCGTAGCAAGCGCTACGACCTTTCGTTATTGTAAAAACAATCTTCTTCCCATTTTAAAGCATTGCCGTCAATGTATTCCCATATTTTTTGATAATCCTCTTTGCCACGAATGATGTGATCGTGGAATGATGATTGAAATAGATGTGGTTCACTTAACCCTGCTTTATGGCATTTTCTTGTTGTTATGGATTTAAAAGCACAGATTACAGCAGATATTGTAGGGCAGGGGCTTGCTCCTGCCATTGTTTCGTAATTTGAGATTAAAAGATGTATATGATTTGGCATGACAACATAGTTATCAATTTTAATGGTTTGATAACGATGTGCCAACAATTCGATTTGTTCTTTTGCAATGTTGCCGTATATGGTTAATTGATTTTCGGCAGGAGCAAGCCCCTGCCCTACGATTTTGGACAACAAGGGTTTTTTATCTTTTGTGCAAATGGTTACAAAATATGCACCCGGCAAAGAATAATCATATCCTTTTAATCGGGTTGGTTTGCGTTTTGGGAGATTATTTTTCATCTTCATTGCTTGACCTTCCCTGCAAAACATGTATTTATACAATTAGTGTACCATATACATTTCCTTCTTGCAATACAAATGTTATGCATACAATAGAGCGATATTTATATATAATTGTATTGTAGAGGTGATTATATGGAGAGGTTTAGAATTCCATCAATTCCGCCCACAACAAATAAATGTATACGATTTCCCAACGATGTAATTGAGCATGTAGAAAAGGCTATTGAGGGAAAGAACTGTACTTTTACTGCTTTTGTCGTTGAAGCAGTCAGGGTAGCATTAAAGAACAATAAAGGAAGAAATATAAAAAGACAGCATTTGCAAGAGGAATGTTTTAAGGCTTCTGCAATAAAAGGCTGAACAAAATAAAATTGCTCAGCCTCTATTATTACCAATTCTAAAACATTTTTCATATCGGGATTATTACATATTTAGTTGTTTCAATTGTCTTCCGTCCAGCCCAGCAAGGTGTTGGGGTCAACCTGCAGCACTTTGGCAAGGGCGACCAACTCAATATCGGTTACAATTCTTTGACCATGCTCGATGCGGGAAATGGAGCCTCTGCAGATGTAAACAGGGAGCAGTTCCAGTTTGGCAGACAATTGTTGTTGGCTTAAACCGGCTTTAATTCTGGCAGCCATAATATTTTGACCAATTTGATTCAATGGAGCGTCAGTTTTAATTTTTTTCAACTAAATCTCTCCCTTCGTCTTGACAACGGGACAAATATATTGTAAACTAAATTTGTCTCAATTATGTCCTATAGACAAGACACAATTATGTAATGGAGGGATTTTTATGCCATATACAGAAGAAGAGATGAAAAACATGGAGTTTCTTGATCTTTCCGGGTTGCCGCTTGAGGGTGCCGTTGCGGTTAAGATGTTTTATGATTATCAGGTGGCGATGGAAGAAAAAGAGCGCAGGGAAAAAGAGCAAAGCGGAAAACAATTGAATAAATAAAGGTCGAAGGGGCAACGCCAATGGCGCTGCCCCTTCTTTTTCAGAGGTGTGATATATTAATAGATTGGTCGGCTATTATTTTACGATAACGATTTCCTGCACCACATCTTTATACATTTTGATTAAAACGCGGCTGGGGTCTAAATCGTCATACTGTGTGATTTCGTTTGCATCAACCACGCGGATTGCGTTAGTGGTTTTGCTTGTGTTCAGCTCGTAAACTGTAACATTTTCCAAGCTGTAGTTCACAACAGAGTTTTCGTTAACCTGGACATTGATAGAGCCGGGGAATTTCTTGGTTACACGGCCGTAAATCAGGTCGAGGTCATCACCGATTGTTGTTGCAAACTCGGTGGCCTTTTTAGAAGCCTCAAAGAGAACACGAATGCCGGTAATCTGGTTTTTGGTGTTGAGCTTCAGCTGAACCACATCACCTTTTTTCAGAGCCTGGCCTTCTTCGTTAACCAAGATGCCGAGGCCGTCGGTTTCAAAGGATACACGCTGGCCGTTCTGGTAAGCGTACAGCTTTTCAACATTTTCACCGGACGCATTGTGAATGGTAGCAATCTGGTCGATTACGGCAATGGGTGCCTCAATGCTTGCTGCTGCTGTGGAGCTTGTCACAATGACAACCTTTGCAGTGAAATCTTCGGCTACATCATAAACAAACACTTCGTAAGGCTCGTTATCTTCGAAGAAGTCTGCCTTTTCAACTGCATACTGTTCGGGATCTGTTTCGCCGGCGGGAATGTTCAGCACCAGTGTGCTGTCTGTGATGCGATAAGCACCCAGCTTGCCGGAGGCTTTTTTATAGGTCATTTCGCCCTGTGCATTCAGGGAGAAGTGATTTTTATCAACAGCGCCGGATTCGGTTAAATCTTTGGCTGTGTTAATCTGGCTGATTTCGCCTTTAGAGTTCAGCTCGTAGGTGATGAGCTGGGGCACCATGTTGCCTTCACCATCCTGCAGCTTTTCAAGAACTTCAGCAGGTGTTTTGCCGGAGGTGCCGTTTAATCTGATTTTTTCACCGGATTTAACGATGACAACTTCGCCGTCTTTGTTAAAGAACTTCACTTCTAAAACCTGGTCAAAGCCTGTGGAAAGACCGGCATCAACCGCATAGGCATAGTTGGAAGAAAGGGTGCTGGCTGTGTCGACAGCAGCAATTTTGCCTTCAACATCTAAATAGAAGGTGCCTTCGTCGCCCAGTTTAATATCTTCTTTGTAGTTTTTTGCAATTTCATACTGCACGCCGTTGATGGTGCGCTTGTCATCTTCGATTTCTTCTACCTTACCGGTTACTTTTGTGCTGGAAACTTCGATGGAAAGGATGGTTCCATCAACACTTTTTGCAACACTTAACACATCCCATTCAGAGAGATCGGAAAGGGAGATAATCTGACCGCCACGGGTCATGGTGAATTTAACATCCTTATCATCGGAGTCAAGGACCAATGAAGGATTGCCGTATTTATCAACAATTTTATGGCTGTTTGCGATAACGCTCTCTACAACGATGTTAGAAAGAGAGGTTACAAACACTAAATCGTGTACATCGTCGCCATTGATATCAAGGAAGGTTACACGGCCGGATTCGGGTTTTAACAGAGCTGCATCAAAGCTTGCGGCTTTGCCGTTATAAAGCATTTGTGCGCCGGAAGAGAGCACCAGAGTTTTGGTGTTTTTATCGTTTTCTTTATCAACCCAATATTCAACGGTTGTGTTTTTGCCTTCTTCGACAGTTACGGTTTCAACGCTGCCGGCTAAAACGGTGATGGCGTTGTTTTTGTTCTTTTCGGCGCGGGCTAAAATCAGCTCGTGGTCGCCGCTGGCTCTTTCTGCTACATAGTAAGTTACATTAAAGCCTAAGAGGTTACGAACAGCAGGCAGGGCACGCTCTGAAACAGTGAAAACACGGTCGCCGATGCGCACTTCGTTATCACGCAGGGAGCTTGAGCCTGCAATACTGCTGATGCCTACGGCCTGAATCTGACCACTGCCTTTTTCAACATCTAATACATCTTGAAGCAGAGTTTTGTCAACGATTTCATATTGCACATCGCTGCCGAACCCTGTCTGCTCCATCATTTTAATGGTTAAAGCATTAAAGGTCATTTGTGCAACCATGCCACGAACAACGGCATCGTTTGCGTTTGCAACAGCATTTTTAGAAATGCCGTTTTGAGAACCGATGACCATATAACCGCCCGGGAAACCGCCTTTGGCTTCTGCAGCAGGCTCAAAACCGGTGATTCTTACCAGCATGGTCATTGCCTCGGCATAGGAAATGGAATCGTCAGGACGGAAGTTGCCCTGGTCGTCACCAATGATTACGCCCTGTTCTGTTGCTACATTGATATAACCGTTTGCCCAATGGTTTTCAACAACATCAGGAAATTTTGTTTTATGGCCTGAAGCCTCGGCTACATTGCCAAGACCCATAGCTGTAACAGCTACCTTTGCAAATTCAGAACGCTTAATGGTTGCCTCGGGACGAAAAGCGCCGTCGTCGTCACCAATCATAATGTCTAACGCGCCCAGTGTTTCGATTGCCTCTTCATAGACAGAGCCAGCGGCGTCGCCGGGCACTGCTGCAAAACTGGAGATGGCTACGCTCATGGTCATTGCCGCCGAAAGAATGCCGGCGATGAGTTTTTTTGAAATAGTCATGAAAAAATCCTCCTCAAAAATTTCTTTTTCTTTTTTATGTCGTCAAAGGGGTCAGCGTTTCACGGCTGGTTTACATAATGTCTGGATATGGGCAAAACAAAACAGCCTGCTAAAAAACTATCAAGCTGTTTTATGGTATGTCATTTATCATGTTCGAGCGCCGTGCTGATACTCTATATACGACGGGCGACGCAGAAAAGTTCCCCAATGCAAAAAGATTATCCAGACCAATTTTTGCCAAAGCGGCAGAATGGCACAAAAAGAACCAAGAGATTCCCTTTATTTATGCGGCTTATATTGACTTATGAAAGCTTTTTCTGTACAATAAGAAATAGACTAATGAAAGAGGCGAAAGCCATGATTGTTCGAATTAATAATATCAAACTGTCGCCGGATGCTACCTTTGAAGAGCTGCGGGCGACAGCCTTAAAAAAACTGAATAAAAAGGAAAAGGACATAGAGGACTTTCGCATTGTGCGGCGGTCGGTGGATGCCCGCAAAAAGCAGGTGAGTCTGGTTTACAGCGTGGAGGCCGCAGTACGTGACCCTCGTGGGATTGCGTCTTTGGCCGACATACTGATTTTGCCCGAGGAAGAGCCGGAAAAGCCCCTTACAAGTGGACTTAAAGACCGTCCCGTTGTGGTGGGCACAGGTCCTTGTGGCCTGTTTTGTGCCCTGACCTTAGCCCGCGCAGGTGCGCCGCCGCTGATTTTAGAGCGGGGTGCAACGGTGGAAAAGCGGACAGGGGCCGTGGAGAGTTATTGGCAGGGAGGACCACTTAACACAAACACCAATGTGCAGTTTGGTGAGGGTGGTGCCGGTACTTTTTCAGACGGCAAGCTGACCACAAGAATCCGCGACATACGAAGCAAACAGGTTTTAGAAGATTTCCACCGGTTTGGTGCTGATAGCGACATTTTATATCAGGCAAAGCCCCACATTGGAACAGATGTGCTCAGGCAGGTGATTCAAAACATTCGTGCCTATCTCATTGAGCTGGGTTGCGAATTTCGTTTTGAAACAGCGCTCACAGGGCTTGCCATTAAAAATGGTCATCTCATTGGGATTAAAACCTCTCATGGAGAAGAGCTTCCTTGCAGTCATTTGATTCTGGCCATCGGTCACAGCGCAAGAGATACCTATGAGATGCTGTATCAAAGTGGCGTATCTATGGTGCAAAAACCTTTTTCGGTGGGTGTGCGCATTGAACACCTGCAGGAAGATATTGACCGGGCAATGTATGGCGAATTTGCAGGCCATCCCAATCTGGGGGCAGCGGATTATCAACTGTCTTACAGAGAGGGAGACGATGCCTGCTATAGCTTTTGCATGTGTCCCGGCGGGCTGGTGGTGGCATCGGCATCGGAGCCGGAGAGCATTGTGACCAATGGCATGAGCTGTCGGGCACGAAACGAAAAAAATGCCAATGCGGCCTTATGCGTCAATGTGGACAGCCGCTATTTTAAAGATGACCATCCCTTAGCCGGTGTGGCGTTTCAACGCAAATTAGAACAAAAAGCCTTTGCCATGACAAAGGGCGTGGGTGCTCCTGTTCAGACAGTGGGCGGTTTTATGGAAGGACGCCTGATGCCTTTTGGCAAGGTCCAGCCCAGTTACACAGGCGGCGTGGTAATGCAGGATTTATCACAACTTTTCCCCCGGCCCATTGTTTCGATGCTGAAGCGGGGTATTACACAATTTGGTCGGAAAATAGATGGCTTTGATTGTGCTGATGCCGTGTTCACCGGACCGGAAACCAGAACAAGCGCTCCCCTGCGCATTTTGCGGACAGAGACCTGCGAAAGCGTTAGTCTTTCGGGCTTGTATCCGGCGGGGGAAGGGGCAGGCTATGCCGGTGGTATTATGAGTGCTGCTGTTGACGGCATCCGTGTGGCTCAGGCAATTTTGCGAGACTCTCAGGAAAAAGCATAAAAAAGCTTGCAAAAAAGGAAAATTTACCTTGCATTTTTATAAAAGTTCCGCTATAATAGAAAAATACCGCATTTTTGCCGGAGGGCAAGAGATGTTAAGACGGACATAAGGAAAAACCTGCCGACAAAGTGGACAAGAAGGCATTTTTTTCTCTTTCTCATCATAAGCTATAAAACAACACTTGTGATAAGAAAGAAGTGATTTTTTGAGAACAGTCAAATCTTGGTCGGGACGGGCTCGTTTCTTTGCCGAAGCGGAGCAAAAGGTCTATATTTGGTTGGGGCTATCCTTTGCAGCAGGTATTGTGCTGGCAACGGTTTCTGCCCTCACCATGCCACAGGCTGCCTGCGAGGAAATGCTTTTGTATTTAAAGGATTTTTTTCAGGCCATTGGTGAAAGCGGTGCCGATTCAGGTGCGCTATTAAAAACAGCCCTGTTTGGGCATGCAAAAAACTTTGTCTTTTTGTTTTTGTGCTCTGTCATGGTGATTGGTGCACCGTTTATTGTTGTGTTTTCAGGGTTTTGCGGCTTTGTGCAGACCTTTACGGTGGTGTTTTTGTTTCGGCTTTACGGCGTGCGGACTTTGCTTTTCTTTTGTGCAGGCATGTTGCCCCACTATTTATTATCCGGTCCGTGCTATGTGCTGCTTTTTGCCTTGTGTTTGCAATTTTCACTTGGGCTTTTTAAGGAAAAGCAGAGTATTAGAAAAAGAGTGGTTTCTCTTTTGTGCAAGTTGGGAATTTTGTTTGCCATAGCTGTTCTTTCAAGTCTTTTGCAGGCATACATTGAGCCACTTTTTATCGGTTTGATTTCAGGGTTATATACATAGGAAGAGGTCTTAAAGAAAGGATTTATAATGTTTGATTTGCTGAATCAGTTTATTCGATATTTAGATAAAAATAAAAAACTTTCAAAAAACACGCTGGATTCTTATCGGCGTGACATCGTCGCCTTTTTGCAATATGCAGAAGAGGTGGGGATTGACCCTGTTTTTGCAGGGCGCAAGGCACTGGAGCGATATCTGCAGAGTATGAAAAAGACAGGGCGTGCCGCAGCAACAATTTCAAGAAGCCTTGCAAGCTTGAAAGCTTTTTATGCCTATTTAATTGCCCAGGGCACGATTGAGACAAGTCCTGCGGCAACCATCAAGGCGCCCCGGATAGAAAAAAAGCTGCCCCAGGTGTTGACGCCTAAAGAAATTGAGCGTCTGCTGGAGCAACCTGCTTGTACGGATCTAAAAGGGTTTCGCGATAAAGCCATGCTGGAGCTTTTATATGCCACCGGCATGCGCGTGACAGAAATGATTGAACTTAATTTAGCAGATGTGAACTTAGACCTTGGCTTTATTCATTGCACAAGCGGCGGACGCGAGCGCATCATTCCCATTGGAAAAATTTGCACAGAGGCCTTGGGGGCGTATTTACAAAAGGCGCGACCCGTTTTGGTAAAGACCGGCGGGGAGGACGCATTGTTTGTAAACATGCAGGGTCAAAGAATGACCCGACAGGGCTTTTGGAAGCTTTTAAAACAATATGCCCAGGAGGCAGGCATCGGCACACCCATCACACCCCACACCCTGCGCCATTCTTTTGCAGCGCATCTTTTGGAAAACGGGGCAGACCTGCATTCCATTCAGTCCATGCTGGGACATGCTGATATTGCAACAACCCAGATTTATGTAGAGCTTGTTAACAACAAGTTAAAAGATGTGTATAAAAAGGCACATCCCCGGGCATAAATAAAAATATTCTTAGAAAAAGACAGCTTTTTAAAGGGTAGCCACGGCTATGCTATGATGAAAAAGAGCTGTCTTTTTTTGAGCGGAGAAACGCCTCGATATAATGATAATAGCGCATGACAGCCAAGCGCCCGTCAGCGGAGAGAACAGAAAGATCGAGCCGTTTGCCGCAGGCTTCTAAAATCGATTTTTGATTGACTAGGCTCTGCATTTCACTATCAGATAAATTAAGGTAGCGCAGGCTGGTTTTGTTCATTAAATAATCGGTCATGACATGAAAAACATCAGCAATTTTCACCAGCATGTCATTATCAGGCTGGCGGTTGCCGGTTTCATAATTGGCAAGGCAACTGCGAGAGATGCCCAGCTCTTTTGCCAGACGCTCTTGCGACTTACCGCTTTCTAAACGCAACTTTTTTAATTTAAAAGAAAAAGAAGACTGTGAATCCTGATTCATAAGTGGCCCTCCAATCAATAAAACTTGTACTTTTGGACTTATTATACAGTAAAATCCAAGAAAAATCAAGACATTTTTACAAAAAACAACATAAAAATACAAGAATATTGTATTTTTATGGGCAAATTCTGCCTTGACGGGTGAATTTTAATGTGATACAATACCAGTAGAAGAGCCAAAATTGATGACAGAAATGTCAGAAAGGAGCAAAAAGTATGGAACGGTTTTTTTCAGAGTTAAAAAGCAGAATGAATGTTGCTGTTAAAAAATCAGGAGAACTGGTGGAGCTTACAAAGATAAAATTAGCTGTTGGTGACACAAAAAACGCCATTAAGCTGAATTATGAAAAATTGGGCGAGTTGGCGTATTTAGCGGCAAAGGGCGATGAAATGTCCAGTGGCGAGGCCGAGGAGCTGGTTGTGAAAATTGATGAGCTGCGTGAGCTGTTGGTACAACAAGAGGCGAAAATGGCGGAGCTTGCGAAAAAGAAGATTTGCCCCCATTGTGAAAAGGTTTGTCAGGACGAATCAGCTTTTTGCCCTTCTTGTGGCAATCCTTTCGGCAGCGCCGAATAAGTTAAAAAGAACAAAAAAACGGAGCGGTTTAAAACCGCTCCGTTTTCAATTTCAATATTTTAGCGCTGATTGATTGGTGTATACTCATGAGCTTTTGTAACACTTTTATAAGCCGGACGAATAATTTTGCCGCCGTAGAGAACCTCTTCCATTCGGTGTGCACACCAGCCGGCCATGCGGGCGATGGCAAACATGGGGGTGTATAATTCCGGGGGAATGTGCAGCATTTTATACACAAAGCCGGAATATAAATCCACATTGGCACACATCACTTTAGAGCCACGCATTCTTGCAAAAATCTGCGGTGTCAGTTCTTCGATGAGGCAATATAATCTGAACTCTTCTTCGTTGCCGGTGAGCTGCGCCAGCTCTTGAGCCTTTTTCTTTAAAAGAACGGCTCTGGGGTCTGACAAAGTGTAAATGGCATGACCCATGCCGTAGACTAAGCCGGAGTGGTCATAAGCCTCTTTGCGCAGGATTTTTTCAATATATTCGGCAACCTGGTCGGCATCGTTGATGTTTTCAAGGTTATTTTTAAAGTCTTCAATCATGCCCATAACCTTTTCATTGGCGCCACCATGACGAGGACCTTTTAATGAGCCGAGAGCCGCTGCAATAGCCGCATAGGTATCGCTGCCGGAGGAGGATACCACACGGGTTGCAAAGGCAGAGTTATTACCGCCACCGTGCTCGGCATGGAGAATCAGGGCTAAATCTAAAATTTCGGCCTCAAGACGCGTGAACTGGTTATCGTCACGAATCATGTATAAAAAGTTTTCAGCCGTTGAAAGATTTTCCTGGGGATGATGAATGTAAAGGCTTTTGCCGTCATAATAGTGCAGCTTGGCCTGATAAGCATAAGCCACCATGGTAGGTACGCGGGCAACCAACAGCATGGATTGACGAATGAGGTTGGAAAGGCTGGTATCGTCAGGTGCATTGTCATAGGAATAGTTGGTTAAAACGGCACGAGTCAGCTTGTTCATAATGTTGGGGCTGGGGCACCGCATAATAACATCTTCACGAAAGTCATACGGCACAGGACGCAGAGAGCTTAAAAGCTGATTAAAAGCATCCAGCTCTGCCTTGTTGGGCAGCTTGCCAAAGAGGATTAAATAGCAAACCTCTTCATAGCCAAAGCGATGCTCGTGCTCGCAAGAGGCAACAATGTCATAAACATCAATGCCGCGGTATAAAAGACGACCTTCATCTGCCACCTTTTCGTCTTCAGACACAATGTAGCCATGAACATTACCGATGGCGGTCAATCCGGCTAAAACACCGGTGCCATCACTGTTTCGCAGGCCTCTTTTAACCTTATAGTTATTGTATGATTCCGGTGCGATGTGCACATTTTCCTGTACCACCGACTGAAAGGACTCCAGCGCCTTTGTTAATATGCTGTTGTTATCCATGGGGCCACCACCTGTTATATGTAGTAAAATATAATTTTAAACGAAATTCGCTGTAAAGTCAAGGGGAAAAAAGAAATATTGCTATTAAAAAGGAAAAAATAGAAAAAAATCTTGCAAAATGAAAACCGTTGTGATACAATAAGTCGTATAACAGAATAAAGGCAATGAAAAGGCAAAGTAAGGCTGTTACACCTTTTGAGAGAGGGTTTTTCACAGGCTGAGAGAAAACCCGGTTAAAAGCAGTGCTGAAATTTCACCTTGGAGCTGCACAACTGAACGCCAAAAGGCCTGTAGGTTGTGACGGAGGCGCCCGTTATGCGCAAAAGAGCCAAAGCCACGGCTTTGGGAAATAAGGGTGGTACCACGTACGACTTTGTTCGCTCGTCCCTTTTTGGGAGGAGCTTTTTTTATGCACAAACAGACCGGTGCTATTATCTCATTTTGAACCTATGAAAGGGGTATCATTATTATGAAAGACCAATTGATGATGATGAAAAAAACAGCAGAGGAAGCGCTGGGCGCAGCAAGCAGCCTTTCAGAGCTGGAGGACATTCGTGTTCGTCTGCTGGGTAAAAAAGGTGAACTCACTGCAATTCTGCGCGGCATGGGCGGACTCTCCGCCGAAGAGCGTCCGGTTATCGGTCAGCTTGCCAACGAGGTGAGAAGCTTTATTGAAAACCGCCTGGACGAGCAAAAGAACCTTCTTGCTTCTTCAGCCAGAGCAGAGCAGCTTAAAAAGGAAACTTTAGATGTTACCATGTCCGGCCGCAAACCCTCTTTGGGTAAAACCCATCCTCTCACCACTGTGCTGGATGAAGTTAAGGACATTTTTGTGGGCATGGGCTTTTCGATTGTAGAAGGTCCTGAGGTTGAATTTGATTATTATAACTTTGAAGCCTTAAACATCCCCAAGGACCATCCCGCCCGTGACACCCAGGATACTTTTTATATTAACGATAATGTGGTGCTTCGTTCGCAAACCTCATCGGTGCAGGTTCGCGTTATGGAAAATCAGAAGCCCCCTATCCGCGTGATTGCACCCGGTCGCGTGTATCGCAGTGATGCCGTTGACGCCACACACTCTCCGGTTTTCCATCAGATTGAGGGCCTAGTTGTGGACAAGGGCATTACCATGGGCGATTTAAAGGGCACATTGGAAACCTTTATGAAAACTTTATATGGAAATGACGCGGTGCTTCGTTTCCGTCCGCACCATTTCCCCTTTACCGAACCCAGTGCGGAAGTTGATGTTTCTTGTTTTGTTTGTGGCGGCAAAGGCTGTCGTGTTTGTAAGGGTGAAGGCTTTATCGAACTTTTAGGTGCCGGCATGGTGCACCCCAAGGTGCTGGAGCGTTGCGGTATTGACACCTCGGTTTACAGCGGCTTTGCCTTTGGTCTTGGTCTTGAGAGAATTGTTATGCGCCGCATGAATATTGATGATATGCGCCTGCTTTATGAAAATGACCTGCGGTTTTTAAAACAGTTTTAAAAGCCTTTAAAATAGAACGGAAAGGATGAATAAACAATGAAAATACCCATGAGTTGGCTCAGTGATTATACAGATATCAGCGGCATCACCCCCGAAGCCTATAACCATGCCCTGACTATGACGGGCTCAAAGGTTGAGGGCATTGAAAACCCCGGCGATAACCTTTTAAATGTTGTGGTGGGTAAAATTAAAGAAATCACCCCTCACCCCGATGCTGACAAGCTGGTAGTTTGCCAGATTGATGTGGGCAAAGAGGTTTTGCAGATTGTTACCGGTGCGCCGAATGTAAGGCCCGGTCAGACTGTGCCCGTTGCCTTAGACGGCGCTCTGCTACCCGATGGCACTAAAATTAAAACCGGCAAGCTGCGGGGTGTGGAATCGGCCGGCATGCTTTGCTCTTATGAAGAGCTGGGCATGAGCGAAAGCGATTTTCCTGATGCTGAATATGGCATTTTGATTTTAGAAGATGGTCTGCCTTTGGGCATGGACATTCGTGATGTTTTCCATTTAAATGAAAACATTGTGGAATTTGAAATTACTTCTAACCGTCCTGATTGCTTATCGGTTATTGGTCTTGCCAGAGAAACAGCAGTTACTTTTGGTAAACCCTTTAACCTGCACAAGCCGGTTGTTAAGGGCAGCGGTGGGGACATTCGTGACCTTGTTTCCATCTCTGTTGAAGACCAAGAGGGTTGCCTGCGCTACACAGGTCGTGTGGTTAAAAATGTGAAAATCGGCCCCTCTCCCAAATGGATGCAAGAGCGGTTGTCTGCCTGCGGCATTCGTGCCATTAACAACATTGTTGACATTACCAATTACATCATGCTTGAATATGGTCAGCCCATGCACGCCTTTGATCTGCGTGATTTAGAGGGCAGCACCATTTGTGTGCGCCGTGCCAAAGAGGGCGAAACGATCACCACTTTAGATGATATTGACCGCATTTTAGACCCCTCGATGCTGATGATTTGTGACGGCAAAAAGCCGGTGGCAGTCGCCGGCGTTATGGGTGGTCAGAACTCTGAAATTAAAGATGATACCACCACGATTTTGTTTGAATCTGCTACCTTTAATGGTGCGTTGGTTCGTAAAACAGCGCGCAAGCTGGGTCTTAGAACCGAAAGCTCTGCCCGTTATGAAAAGGGTCTTGACCCTGAAAACACAGAGCCGGCCATTATGCGTGCCTGCGAACTGATTGAAGAGATGGGTTGCGGCGAAGTTGTTGATGGCGTGATTGATGTTCGCGGCAAAATTGATGCGCCCAATGTTATCCCCTTTGACCCTGCAAGAATCAACGGCTTTTTGGGCACCGATATTGACCGTGCGTTCATGGAAAACACACTGCGGGCACTGGACTTTACCGTAGAGAAAGATACGGTTACACCGCCCTCCTTCCGTAAAGATATTGAGGGCTTTGCCGATGTGGCAGAAGAAGTTTTGCGCATTTATGGTTATGACAAAATTCCCTCAACCTTAATGTGCGGTGAAACAGCTCACAGCATTAAAACCCCGGCACAACAGCTGGAGGACAAGGTTAAAACCCTGTTATGTGCTTGCGGCTTAAACGAAATTGTGACCTTTAGCTTTACTAACCCCAACTTTTTTGATAAGTTAAAGCTGGCAGAAGACAGCCCCTTGCGGCAGGCGGTTACCATCAGTAACCCCCTAGGCGAAGAAAACTCCATTATGCGTACCACAGCCATTCACTCTATGTTGGAGACATTGGCCCGCAACCAAAACTATAAGGCAGCCAATGCCGCCCTGTACGAGCTGGCAACCATCTATCTGCCTACCGAGGAGGGTGCTCTTCCGGAAGAGCGTCGAGTTATTTCTTTGGGTATGTACGGCGATTGCGATTTTTATGACTTAAAGGGTGTTGTTGAAGCGCTGTTTGACGATGCAGGTCTTTCAGGCGCCCGGTTCCTGCCGGAGAGCACAAACCCCACCTTCCATCCGGGTCGCTATGCCTCTATCTGTGTGGGTAAAAAGGAAATTGGTATGATTGGTCAGGTGCATCCTGATGTTTGCGATAACTACGGTTTAGATAATGAGGTTTATGTGGCACAAATCAACATGCCCGACCTGCTTACTTATTCAAAAAATAATAAAACCTACAAGCCGCTGCCGAAATATCCGGCGGTGAACCGTGACCTTGCCATTTTGGCAGATGACTCGGTTTTGGCGGCTGATGTGGAAAGCATCATTAAGAAAAAAGCAAAAAATCTTTTTGCCGGTCTTACCTTGTTTGATGTTTACAAAGGCAAGCAGGTGCCGGAGGGCAAAAAATCCATGGCATATTCACTGACCCTGCAGTCGATGGATAAAACCCTGACCGATGCAGAGGTGAGCCAGACAGTAGCAGACATTTTGGCTGCTTTGGAAAAGGATTTGGGTGCAACCTTGCGATAGATTTTGTAAACGGCAGAGAGTCGGCACGCTTTGTGCCTGATTCTCTGCTGTTATCTTATTAGAGAAACAGAGGGTTTAATATGAAACAGATTATCACGCCCGGGCATTTAGCGGGCACCGTTTGTGTGCCGCCATCTAAGAGTCAGGCGCACCGGGCAGTTATAGCGGCGGCGCTGGCGGGCGGGGGCTCGCAAATTGAAAATTTGGTTCTTTCCCAGGATATTAGCGCCACCATGCAGGCCATGTCTTGCTTTGCTGCCCTTTCTTTTGCCGATGGGGTGATGACAGCCCAAAAGGGAGCGCCGGTTTTAGAAGAGGAGCTGACCTTTGACTGTAATGAATCGGGCTCGACCATTCGCTTTTTAATTCCTTTGGCGCTGACTTTGGGTAAAAAAGTGCATTTTACCGGTCGGGGAAGACTCTTGGAGCGACCTTTAGACCCATATTTTGATATTTGTGATACATTCGGCATTACCTATGAGCGAACAGCCGATAAAATCAGTTTTTGCGGCAAACTTTCTGCCGGGGACTTTGCTCTGCCCGGCAACATCAGCTCTCAGTTTATTACCGGCTTGCTGTTTGCCCTGCCGCTTTTGTCAGGCGATAGCACCATTACCCTGACCACAGAGGCAGAGTCGGTGGGCTATATTGATATGACTTTAGAGATTTTGTCCCTGTTTGGTATTGAAGTGGAAAGAAAAGATGTTTGCCATTATTTTATTCCCGGCGGACAAAGCTATAAGCCCTATTCCATGCGGGTGGAGGGTGATTATTCTCAGGCGGCTTTTTACCTTTGTGCCAACGCCATGGGTAGCCGTGTGGATGTGCAGGGACTTTCGGATGCTTCCTGCCAGGGAGATAAAGCCATTCTTTCGGTTATCCGTCAGTTTGGCTCGCCACTTTCTGCCATTGATTTGGATGTGAGTCAAATTCCGGATTTGGTGCCTGTTTTGGCTGTTTTGGCCACACAAGCAGAGGGCACAACGCACCTAACCGGTGCAGCTCGCCTGCGGATTAAAGAAAGTGACCGCCTAGAGACAACAACCGACATGCTCACCCGTTTTGGTGCACAGGTTACAGAGGGGGCGGACAGCTTGGCTATTGTGGGCAAAACGCCTCTTTTGGGATGTACCATAGATAGCCACAACGACCACCGTATTGCTATGGCAGCGGCCATTGGTGCAACGGTGGCATCGGGAGAAGTAACCATTTTGGGCAGTGAGTGCGTGGCCAAGTCTTATGGCAACTTCTGGCAGGATTATGAAGCCTTGAAAAAATAAAAGGCATAATTTGTGAAAAGAAACGGAGAGAGTTTTCATGAAGCGTAACATTGTGTTGATTGGCTTATCAGGCTGTGGCAAAAGTACGGTGGGTCGGGCTCTTGCTAAAAATCTTCACAAAACCTTTGTGGATATGGATGACTATATTGAAAAAAAAGAGGGCATGCCCGTCAGCAAAATTTTTGAGAAAAAAGGGGAAGCCTATTTTCGCGCGTTAGAAACCGAAACAGCGGAGACACTGTCGGCAGAAGAGGGCAAAATCATTGCCACCGGTGGTGGCGTGGTGCTCTTTGAACAAAACATGGAGTATTTGAAGAAAAACGGATTGATTGTGTTTTTAGACCGCTCTCCCGAAACCATTTTAAAAAAAATTAACTTAAAAAAACGGCCCCTTTTGGCGCAAAACCAAAATCGGTTGTTTGAAATGGATAAAAAGCGTCGACCCCTTTATGAAAAATATGCAGAATTGACGGTTTTAGGCGCACCGTCTGTGCCGGAAACAGCAGAACGGCTGAAAGAAGCGCTAAAGAGTTATTTATCAGAAAAATAAAAAGGGGCACTAAAGCCCCTTTTTGCTTTTGGAACGAGAGACCTTTTTGTCTGTTCATATAATAAGCTGCCTTTTCATAGTTTAGTAAAGAGGTGGCGTGTATGATGAACTATATCTGGAGCGGCATGATGATGGTGGCGGTCTTGTTCGGTCTTATAAGTGGCCGCACCGAGGCTTTAGCGCAAAGTGCTTTAGCGGGTGCAGAAAACGCGGTGAAAATGGCCTTTTCTTTATTGGGAATGATGTGCTTTTGGTCGGGATTATTAGAGGTGGCAAAACGGGCAGGCTTAACCGAGAAGTTTGCAAGGCTCATTCGTCCGCTGACAAAGCTGCTTTTTCCCCGTTTACCATCAGAAAGCCCTGCCGCTGTTGCCATGGTCATGAACATGACGGCTAATTTTTTGGGTCTTTCCAATGCCGCCACGCCTTTGGGGCTTTCGGCTATGGCAGAGCTTGAAAAAATAAACCCCCATCCGGGCCAGGCCACCGACGAAATGTGCATGTTTGTTGTGATTAACACAGCTTCCATCAGCCTTTTGCCCACAACGGTGATTGCCTTGCGGGCAGCTGCGGGTTCAGAAGCACCCTTTGCCATCGTAGTGCCGGTGTGGATTTGCTCGTTGGCAGCCGTCACGGTGGGCGTGGTGGCAGCCAAGGTCATGGCACGCCGTGAAAGGAGGCGGCGCTAAGTTGCTTTCGACTCTTTCGGCGGCGGTTATGCCGGTGGTTATTTTGATTATTTTAGGATTTGGGCTTTATCGGCGGATTGATGTTTTTGATGCCTTTTTAAAAGGGGCACAATCGGGGCTTAAAACCTTGTTTGGCATTTTGCCGGCGTTGGTGGGGCTGATTGTGGCCATTACCATGTTTAAAGCTTCCGGAGCGCTTTTTTGGATAACAAAAATTTTATCACCCCTTACCACCCTTTTGCACATTCCGCCGGAGATTATGCCTCTTGCCCTTTTGCGCCCGGTTTCGGGCAGCGGGGCACTTGCCATTGTAAACGATTTGCTAGTATCAAACGGTCCTGACTCGCCGGTGGGGCGTATTGCCTCGGTGGTTATGGGGTCCACGGAAACCACTTTTTATACCCTGGCGGTGTATTACGGTGCGGTGCATATCCGTAAAACCCGCCATACTGTGCCTGCCGCCTTGCTTGCCGATTTGACGGGGCTTTTGGCAGGGGTGTATATTTGCTTATTATATTTTTAAAATAAAGAAAACAATGTTTAACGAAAACAGGGAGAGATTTTTATGAGTCAATTTTATGAAATTACACCGGAGCAGATTGAAAAAAATCCTTTTACCATGGTTGGCAAAGAGTGGATGCTCATTGGTGCGGAAAAAGAGGGAAAAGTCAATGCCATGACGGCCTCATGGGGTGGCGTGGGTGTTTTGTGGAACAAAAATGTGAGTTTTTGTTTTATTCGTCCTCAGCGCTACACCAAAGAATTCGTTGATGCTGCCGACCGCTTTTCTCTCAGTTTTTTCTCGGAAGAACACCGCAAAACTCTGACACATTTTGGTCGTGTCAGCGGGCGGGACGAGGATAAAATTAAAACCTGCGGGCTCACGGTGGCCCATGCGGAAGGTGCACCTTATTTTGAGGAGGGCAATCTGATTTTAATCTGCAAAAAGCTTTATGCAGGAAAAATTGAGCCGGAAAGCATTCTTTTGCCCGAGATTGATGAAACAGCCTATTCCGAAAAGGACTATCACCAGGTTTATATCGGTGAAATTGTGAAAGTTTTAATGAAGGTAGAAGACTAAAAGGCTTATAAGTTTTAAGATGCATCCCCGTATGACAATATATGGGGGTGCCTTTTTGTGACTTGTAGATGTCACGAAAATGTAATGTTGTTTTTAAGGTTTTAAAAAGCCCATAACCATCGCAAAAACATGGATTTTGGAAGAAAATGCCATACAAAATAATCACAATATATAGTATTTTTTTAGTTTTCATGTTGACAGTACCTACTACATATGCTATAATTAGAAGCAGTCACCCCAGAGGAGTGAAAAACATGGAATTCGCAGCAATGCAAAAGCTCACAATCCTGGATTTTCCCGGTACGGTGGCCTGCATTTTGTTTACAAAAGGGTGCAATTTTAGGTGTCCTTTTTGTCACAATGCAGCACTGGTTACACCGACGGATGCTGAGCCAATAGTTGACGAAACAGAGGTTTTACAATTTTTAAAAAGCCGCCAAGGTCTTTTAGAGGGTGTGGTTATCACCGGCGGCGAGCCTATGCTTCACAAGGAGCTGCCGGCATTTTTGGCAAAGGTTAAAGCCTTGGGCTATAAAGTCAAGGTGGATACCAACGGCTCTCGGCCGGACATGCTGAAGCAGGTGGTTTGTGACGGACTGATTGATTATGCGGCTATGGACATTAAAAATGTTCCGGATCAATATGCCAAAACCATAGGTCTTCGGGAGTTTGATATGACGGATGTTGAAAAGTCGAAAAACTTTTTAATGGAAGACCGCGTGACCTACGAGTTTCGTACAACCGTTGTAAAGGGCATTCATACAGGTGCCGATTTAGAGAGATTGGCGCAGTGGATTAAAGGGGCGAAAGCCTACTTTTTGCAAGGGTTTAAAGACTCGGGGCAGCTTTTGGCGCCCGATGGTCTTGGTACCTTTACAGAACAGGAAATGAATGCGTTTGCAGAACACATCAAACCCTATGTTCCCTCGGTTCGGGTTAGAGGATATTAATTAACAAAAGGAGAAATAGATATGTATCAGATTGTCAAACGAGATGGCAAAATTGTAGATTTTGATATTAACAAAATCGCCAACGCCATGAAACAGGCCTTTGAGGCAACACAGACAGATTATACCGATAACATCATTGACTTTTTGGCACTGAAGGTTTCGGCTGACTTTTTGTCAAAGATTAAAAATGGCAGAGTTGCTGTGGAAGACATTCAGGACAGCGTGGAATCCGTTTTATCCCGCGGGGGTTATGACGGCGTGGCCAAAGCCTACATTCTGTATCGTAAACAGCGTGAAAAACTCCGTAATTTAAAAAATACTTACCTAGACTATAAAGAAACCATTAACAACTATGTTAATGTTTTAGACTGGCGTGTAAAAGAAAACTCAACCGTTACCTATTCGGTTGGTGGTCTGATTCTTTCTAACTCCGGCGCCATCACAGCTAACTACTGGCTGACAGAGATTTATGATGAAGAGATTGCTATGGCCCATCGCAACTGCGACATTCACCTGCATGACCTTTCCATGCTCACCGGTTATTGTGCCGGCTGGAGCTTAAAGCAGCTGATTCAGGAGGGCTTGGGCGGCGTTCCCGGCAAGATTACCTCTTCACCTGCCAGCCACTTATCCACCCTTTGCAACCAGATGGTTAACTTTTTGGGTATCATGCAAAACGAGTGGGCAGGTGCTCAGGCATTTTCTTCTTTTGATACTTACCTTGCTCCTTTTGTTAAGGTTGATAATTTGACCTATAAAGAAGTTAAGCAGTGCATTCAGTCCTTTATTTATGGCGTTAACACCCCCTCTCGTTGGGGTACACAGGCGCCTTTCTCCAACATTACTTTAGACTGGACCGTACCGGCTGACTTAAAGAATCTGCCGGCCATTGTTGGCGGAAAAGAAATGGACTTTACCTATGGCGATTGCCAGAAGGAAATGGAAATGGTGAACAAAGCCTTTATCGAAATTATGATTGAAGGCGATGCAAACGGTCGTGGTTTCCAATATCCCATTCCCACCTATTCCATCACTCGTGACTTTGACTGGTCACCCACCGAAAACAACAAGCTGTTGTTTGAGATGACCGCAAAATATGGAACACCCTATTTCTCCAACTATATCAACAGCGACATGGAGCCCAGCGATGTTCGTTCTATGTGCTGCCGCTTGCGTCTTGACTTGCGTGAACTGCGCAAAAAATCAGGTGGCTTCTTCGGCTCAGGTGAAAGCACCGGCTCTATTGGCGTTGTAACCATTAACATTCCCCGTATTGCCTATCAGGCAACGGATGAGGCAGATTTCTTCAAGCGTTTAGACCGCATGATGGACATTTCAGCCCGCTCACTCAAAATCAAGAGAACGGTTATCACTAAGCTCTTAAAAGAGGGACTTTACCCTTACACCAAGCGGTATCTTGGCACCTTGGACAACCATTTCTCTACCATTGGTCTTGTGGGCATGAATGAAGCCGGCTTGAATGCAAGCTGGGTGAAAGCCGACATGACAACCAAGGCTTGTCAGGAATTTACAAAGAAAGTGCTGAATCACATGAGAGAGCGTCTTTCTGATTATCAGGAAATGTATGGCGACCTGTATAATTTAGAAGCAACACCGGCAGAATCCACCTCTTATCGTCTGGCCAAACATGATGTTGAGCAATTCCCCGACATCATCACAGCAGCCGAGGCCGGCGGCGCTCCTTATTACACCAACAGCAGCCATCTGCCCGTTGGCTATACAGACGACATTTTCTCTGCATTAGACATTCAGGATGAAATGCAGACTCTTTACACCTCCGGTACTGTTTTCCATGCTTTCTTGGGTGAAAAGTTGCCGGATTGGGAAGCAGCTGCAAAACTGGTGCGCAAGATTGCAGAAAACTACAGATTGCCTTATTACACCATGTCACCTACCTATTCTGTTTGCAAAAACCATGGTTATCTCACCGGTGAACAGTTCACCTGTCCCAACTGTGGCGAAGCTGCGGAGGTTTACAGCCGTATTACCGGTTACTATCGTCCGGTGCAGAACTGGAATGCAGGTAAGACACAGGAATATAAAGAGCGCAAAGAATATAACATTGAAACCAGCGTGCTGACACCGAGAGATTTAAGCACCGAGCCAAAAGAGGAAAGCTGTGCTGCTTGCGCAGCTGCACCCGGCGGTGAAGCAAAGCTGTTGCTCTTCACAACAGAGACCTGCCCCAACTGTCGCATTGCCTGTGGCTATTTAGACAAGGCAGGCATTGGCTATGAAAAGCTTTTAGCCAGTCAGAATCCGGATTTGGTTGAAAAGTATAACATCACACAGGCACCCACCCTGGTGGTAACAGATGGCGCAGAAGCCCGCATTTTTGCCGGTGCCGGCGCAATCAGACAATACATTGCAGAGTGCGGAGCGTAAACAATGAATAATCGTTATGATGTAATTGTAATCGGCGGCGGCCCGGCAGGGCTGACCGCCGCACTCTATGCCCGTCGGGCAGGGAAAAGCGTTTTGGTGGTTGAAAAAAATGCCTTTGGCGGTCAGATTGCCTGGTCACCCAAGGTAGAAAATTATCCGGCGCTGCCCTCTGTTTCGGGTTTAGAACTTTCTGACAAGCTCACCGAGCAGGTTTTGTCTCATGGAGCAGAGCTGGAGCTGGATGAAGCGGTCAGCATTAAAAAAGAAGCAGACGGATTTTTGGTTGAAACGGCTTTTGGCGGCACCTTTTTTAGCCGTGCTTTAATTGCGGCGGCCGGTGCGGCACCCAAAAAGCTGGGCATTGAAAAAGAAGAGCAGTTCATTGGCGCAGGAGTTTCCTTTTGTGCTGTTTGTGACGGCGAGTTTTATCGCAATAAAACCGTTGCGGTTAACGGCGGCGGCAACACGGCGTTGCAGGAGGCTCTTTATCTTTCCGATTTGTGCCAAAAGGTTTATCTCATTCATAGGCGGACAGAGTTCCGCGGGGATTACGCCTTGGTTGAAGCACTTAAAAAGCGGGAAAATGTTGCGTTCGTTTTAGGTGCAACCATTCAAGGCTTGTTGGGCGAAAATAAGTTGACGGGTGTTCGGGTTAATGCCGGGGGAGACGAAACCGACATCGCTTTAGACGGATTGTTTGTTGCCATTGGTCACACACCGGAAACCCGGCTTTTTGCACAGCTTATGGCGCTGGATGAGGGTGGCTATGCCGATGCAGACGAAAGCTGTTTAACACAGACAGCGGGACTCTTTGTTGCCGGTGACTGTCGGCGCAAAACCTTAAGACAGCTGACAACGGCTATGGCCGATGGCGCATCTGCTGCCATTGCGGCTTGCCACTATTTAGATGCATGAAAATGTTAAAACGGGGTTGCTTTTTGCAATCCCGTTTTTTGTGTCCCAAAAGGGGTCTTTAATTAAAACTAAAGTAGTTTTTGGCATTATAATAACAAACACCTTCAACAATTTTTTTGAGTGTTTTTATATCCTTTGGATATTCTCCTTTTTCTACCCAATCACCAATTAAATTACAAAAAATTCTGCGAAAATAATCATGGCGGGAAAAAGAGACAAAGCTTCTTGAATCGGTAAGCATGCCAATGAAACCACCCAACATGCCTAAATTGGCAAGAGCCTTTAAGTGTGCCTCCATGCCATCGCGGTTATCGTTAAACCACCACGCCGAGCCAAACTGAATCTTGCTTAAGGTGGGAGATTTTTGGAAATTGCCCAGCATGGTGCCGAGGACATAATTATCCTTGGGGTTTAAGGTATAAAGGATGGTTTTTGGCAAAATGTCCTCTGTTTCAAGGTGGTCCATAAGAGCTGACAGGTTTTCAGCAACGGGCAAATCGTTAATGGAGTCAAAACCTGTGTCAGCGCCAAGGGAATAAAACATTTTTGTGTTATTGTTGCGTAATGCACCAATGTGCAGCTGCATGGCCCAGCCAAATCTTGCATAGAGAGCAGCACAATGGCCGAGAATAGCTGTTTTGAACACATCAATTTCATTTTGTGAAAGGGCGCCGCCGTTCATCTTTTTTTCAAAGACACTTTTTGCATCCCCAAGGGCGAAAGGCACATAAGAAAGGGCGTGGTCAGACAGCTTGCAGCCATTTGCATTAAAAAATGTAATGCGTGCTGAAAGCCAGGAAAGGAGCGCGTCGTAGCTGTTGATGCCGCAAGAAGATATATAGGACGAAAAAGCTTCGTTGCCGATTTCTATCGCCTTGTCGGGACGAAAGGTGGGAAAAACCTTTGCACAAAAGTCCTCTTTTTGCAGCTTGATGTGATGTTCAAGAGTGTCTGCGGGATCGTCGGTTGTGCAAATGATTTCGACATTTGATTCTTTTATGAGACTTTGTGTTGTCAGGTTCTTTTCTGTCAGTTGGGTGTTGCAGGCATCCCAGATGCTTTTGGCGCTGTCATGGCATAGGGGCTCATTGATGTCAAAATATTGTTTTAGTTCCATGGCCGTCCAATGATAAAGGGGATTGCCGATTAGATAGGGCAGAATTTCGGCAAAGGCCATCCATTTTTCAAAATCGTCGGCTGTGCCTGTGATTTTTTCTTCGGCTATGCCCCCTGAACGCATTTGCCGCCATTTATAATGGTCACCATTTAAAAAGATTTCATAGGCGTTTTTAAATTTGTGGTTGTCGGCAATCTTTCCGGGGTCTAAGTGACAATGATAGTCAATAATCGGCAATGGAGCAGCAAAGTTGTGATAAAGCTCTTTGGCGCAGTTGTTGTATAACATAAAATTTTCGTTGATAATGCCCATAGCATATACATCCTATGATTTGTTTTATATTGTTTTCATTTCCAAATCATATGGTTTCTATTCATTTGGGGGCTTTGAACAACAAAAAACAGAGAGTGTGCAAATGCATACTCTCTGTTTTTGAAAAACCGAGGGGGTTAAACGCTGTTGGTTATTTTAAGAAAAAATGTAAAAGTTTTTCATAGAGCTTATTTTTATATGGCTGGTAACGCATGGGCAAATCAAGCCAGGTTTTTTTATCCATAACGGATTTATAATGTGAAAAAGCATCAAATCCGTCTTTGCCATGATAGGAACCCATGCCGCTTTCGCCAACACCACCAAATCCCATTTCGCTTGTTGCCAGATGAACAACCACATCATTGATGCAACCGCCACCATAAGATAGTTCTGTTGTGACGCGCTTAATATGCTTTTTATTACTTGAAAACAGATATAAAGCAAGGGGCTTGTCTTTATCTTTTAATTCTTCCGTCATCTTATCAAAGTTTTCAAATGTAAGTATCGGCATAATGGGTCCAAAAATTTCTTCACCCATAACGGCATCATTTTCTGTCACATTATCCATAACGGTTGGTGCAATCTGGTTGGTCTTGCTGTTTGTTTCACCACCAATGACAACCTTGCTTTTATCTATAAGCGAGCTGAGTCTTTCAAAATGTCTTTCGTTGATGATTTTTCCATAATCCTTATTTTCAAGGGGGTTATCACCATATTGCTTCTTTATTTGCTTTGCAACTTCGCTGAGGAATTTATCCTTTACAGAACCTTCGCAAAGAATGTAGTCGGGAGCAACACAGGTTTGCCCACAATTTAAGTATTTTCCAAATACAATTCTTTTCGCTGCAAGCTTAATATTTGCACTTTTATCAACTATACAAGGACTTTTTCCGCCAAGCTCTAACACGGTGGGTGTCAGATATTTGGCAGCGTGGCGAAGAACCTCCCTGCCAACTGCCTGACTTCCTGTAAAAAAGATAAAGTCAAATTTTTGCTCTAAAAGCGCGGTGTTTTCGGCTCTGCCACCTGTTACAACGGCTATATATTCGGGAGCAAAACATTCTTCAATAATTTTTAAAATAATCTTGCTGGTTAGAGGAGAATAAGCGCTTGGTTTAACAATTATTGTGTTACCTGCAGCAATGGCATTTGCCAAAGGGCTGACGGTCAGAAGAAAAGGATAATTCCAAGGGCTCATAATAAGAGTGTTGCCGTAAGGTACCGGTTGTTTAAAGCTATGTGATGCAAAGTTTGTAATAGGGGTAGAAACTGTTTTTCTCTTTGCAAATCGTCTTGTATGACGAATCATATATGAAATCTCAGACAATACGAGTCCACTTTCGCACATAAAACCTTCAAAATGACTTTTGCCAAGGTCAGCTTTTAATGCGTTATTTATCTCGTTTTCATATTTTTTAACGGTTGCATATAGCTTCTTTAACTGTTCAATGCGGAATTTCACGGGGATTGTCGCGCCGCTTTTATAGTATTTTCTTTGTTTTTCTAACAATGAGCCGATTTGTTCATTGGTCATTTTCTTTCCTCCATTACATTTTTTTCAAACCCTACAAGCACGCCACCTTTTTCAGCATAAAAGCTGCAGAGACCTTTGAGTTCATGAATTTCAACCTGCGCATTTTGAAATCTTGCAAGTATACTTGTCTTTAACTGAATGGATGCGGCCTCGTTTTGACAATGTCCGATGCTGATTTTCCCCGAGGTAAATCCCTGTGCTTCAAGTTCGTCTACCAAAGTTTCAATTGACCGGCGTTCACCACGACATTTATGCATTGGTTCAAGGGTTCCTTCGTCGCTTGCTTTTCCCACAATGGAGATGTCTGCAATTCCTACAAGCCTGGCCACTATAGGAGAAACACGACCGTTGTTGGCAAAATTCCGAAGAGATTTCAGCATGAAAACTAGCCCTGTTTGTTCTAAATACGCCTCCATATTACGACATATTTCTTCATATTCCATATTATTATGAATATATTCTTTAATTTTTTCTATAACCAGTAAAATTTCAGGTCCTGCCGAAAGTGAGTCGAGCACATGCACTCGTCTGCCTTCCTGTTCCGATTCATAAATCTGTTTGGCTGTACAGGCAGAATTATAGCTACCCGAAAGACCGCTGGTAATCGTAACACAAAAAATGTCATCAGCGTCACCAAAAGCATTAAGCCAATCGCTTGTGTTGGGACAAGACGATTTTGATTTTCCCTTGTACTGATGCAAAAATTGAACCATTTCGTCAACGCAGAGCGATTCATCATCTGTAAATTCTCTGTCATCTGTCATAATCTTCATTGATGCATAGTCAAAATCAATGCCCTCTAAACGAAAAAGATTGCAGGATGAATCAGCAACAATTTTAGTTTTTCTCATCATTTCCTCCAAATTGATAATAAAAGCTTTCCAGTTCTTTTCTTGTCATAAGCTTCGGCACGGGATAAAGGGGATTTGCCTCTTTTTCGGCGCGCTTTGATAAGTATGGAATATCTTCTTTTTTTATACCTGCTATCTTCTCCGGAATTCCCATATCTGCGTTGAGTTTCCGTATGGCATCAATCAATTTTTCAGCACCCGTTTTATAGGAATCATTTTCATTGCAAATGCATGCATACAAAGCAAGCTTGTAAAGCTTTTTATATACGCTTTTACCATAGGCTTTAAGTACATAGGGCATAATAACCGTATTGGCAAGGCCGTGAGGAGTCCCGTACAACCCGCCAAGAGAATGAGCAAGAGCATGAATGTAGCCAACATATGACTTTGAAAATGCTATGCCGGCTTTATATGCCGCATGAAGCATATTTTCTCTTGCTGTATGATTTTTTCCGTCAGAGTATGCCGTATAAACATTTTCAAGCACAAGCTTTGTGGCTTCTGATGCAAGCCTACGTGTTTCTTTTGTTGTAGAGCGACCAATATAAGCTTCAACCGCGTGCGTAAGCGCGTCCATTCCGGTGGTGGCGGTTAAATGTGGGGGTAATGAATATGTAAGAGCTGCATCCAAAACTGCATAGTGCGGGATTAGTGGGAAACTCATTATTGCATATTTGTGGTGTGTTGCAGAATCAGTAATCATGGCAGCTAATGTTGTTTCGCTGCCGGTGCCTGCCGTTGTGGGTATGGCGATAAATGGAGGTAATTTACGCCATGCTTTTAATTTACCTCCTAATTGATTTACGGTTCTATTGGGATAAACTGTGCGAGCACCAACGGCCTTTGCGCAGTCCATAGCCGAACCACCGCCGATGGCTATAATGGCGTTACATTTGTTTGCGCGATACAGCTTAAGTGCATCTTCAACATTTATAACCGTTGGATTGGGAAGTGTATCATCATAGACAATAAATGAAATGCCTTCCGCATGCAAAGCCTCTTCAACCGGCTTTAACAAGCCGTTATTGACAATACCCTTATCGGTAACAACGAGTACGGAAGTTGCTTTTTCTTTTTTTAACACTTCTCCAAGCTCTGTGCATGAATTTATGATTTCCGGTTCTCTGTACGGGAGTACCGGCAGAGCCATTCTAAATGCTGCCTGAAATGCACGACAATAGACCGATTTAATTAAAAACATAACGATTTCCTTTCTTTATACTAATATATTAACACAACTCCAGCACACAGTGTGCTGTAATTTTTTTAAATAGAGAGAAGCTCTCTATTTAAAAAATGATATTACTTTTTTAATCCATCTAAAATAAACTTAAAGCCATATCTGTATCGCTTTATTGCTTCATCAAGCGGTAGCTTCCTGCCAATGGCATCGGCATTAAACCCACGAATAAAACACCAAATAGCATAGCTGGTCATATCCGTATCCACTTTCTTGATATGTCCTTTATCAATGGCATAGTCAAGTATTTTTTTTATCTCATCTACCCACCATTTATAGTTCCTATCCGTAACAGAATCATTTTCAAAAACATAATGAGCAAAGTTCATGCGGGTTTCATATGAAATGATAAGTGTTTTTTCAACCTCTTCAAGAATCTGCTCAAAAAAATCTCTTTTCTCATCAAAATGAAATTTTAAACCCTCTCTGACTCTCAGCACAGAGCGTTCTGAAATAATGGCAAGAACCTCATCAATGTTATGAAACCGATTATAAAAAACTCTGTTTGTTATACCAAGGTATTTTAAAATTTTACGCACATTTATGTTATGTGCATTTTCAGATAAAGTTAATTTCTCAGTGGCTTCTATTATTTGTTCAGACATCTCATCATAAATTAACTTATCACAAGCATTAGCCATACGAAAACCCCCGCTCAGCACACCGTGTGCTAAATATATTACCATATTTTTTATTATTTGTCAATCGTTTTCATGGTTTTGGTTGCCTGACACTACATTAAAATCAGACGCGGGAGCAATTAAATTAAGTTTAAAAACAAAAAAACAGAGAGCATGCAAAAGCATACTCTCTACTTTGGTGGGCCTTCAGGGACACAGCCGCCTTTGGCGTCTTTTCTGCTTGTCCACCCAAATGCTTTTGCATTTTGGTACCGGCCTGCGCACCTTTTTGCTAAAAACAGTTCGCCGAACTGTTTTCTAAACGCAAAAACCCTCTCAGGATTCGAGTCCCTAAATGCCTTGCAAAAAAACAGAGAGCATGCAAAATGCATACTCTCTGCTTTGGTGGGCCTTCAGGGACTCGAACCCCGGACCGACCGGTTATGAGCCGGTTGCTCTAACCAACTGAGCTAAAGGCCCTCATTAATTACCCATACATTTTACCAAAAGAACATTTGCTTGTCAAGAGGGTCGGGGTTAAAAATTATGGCTAAAAAAGGCTGATGTTAGCTTAAATAATGGATTGCAATTATACAAAATCTGTGATAAAATGGTATGAGAGAAAAAGTAATCAATAAAAACCCAATAAATTTTGTGGTTTTGGCCGCATGTGATAATGGACAATAGCGCAAGTAATTTCTTGTGGATAAAAATATGGAGAGGTGTGTATGATGGAAATCAACATGAAAGAAATTTTAAAACAATTTAACATTGATGCAAATGCAAACAGCTATGGCGATGGGCACATCAACGAAACCTATCGCTTGGAGAGTTCCCCCTATCTTTTGCAGAGAATTAATGTTGATGTTTTCAAAAATCCCCATGAAGTTATGGAAAACATTGAGAATGTAACCGAGCATCTTCGAAAGAAAATCGTGGCAGCCGGTGGCGACCCCGACAGAGAGACACTGACGGTTATTAAAACTGCTGATGGAGCAAACTATTACAAAGTGGATGATGAGCGGGTTTACCGCATGTATAAATTTATTGAAGACGCCGTATCGTATAACAAGGTGACATCAACGAAGCAGTTTTATGATGCTGCAAGAGCTTTTGGTAAATTCCAGAACATGCTTGCCGATTTTCCTGCAGAGAAATTGCATGAAACCATTGTTAATTTTCACAACACACCCGAGCGCGTGAATCAGCTTTTAGACGCCATTAAAAAGGATGCCGTCGGCAGAGCCAAAAGCGTAAAGGCAGAAATCGATTTTGCCCTGGAAAGAGCTGGTGAGATGGATGCGGTTTTAAAAGCCATGGATGAGGGAACGGTTCCCCTGCGCGTTACGCATAACGACACAAAGCTCAACAATGTTATGTTTGATACAAACACCGGCGAGCCCATTTGTGTTGTTGACCTTGATACCGTTATGCCGGGTTCTATGCTTTTTGATTATGGTGATGCGCTTCGTTTTGGTGCATCAACAGCCGATGAAGACGAAAAAGACCTTTCAAAAGTTTGGTTTGATTTAGAGCTCTTTAAATCTTTCTCCATGGGCTACATTGAAGAAATGAAAGATGTTATCACACCGAAGGAACTGGAGCTCATGCCTTTTTCAGCTAAGCTGCTGACTTATGAATGTGGCATACGGTTCCTGGCAGACTATATAAATGGCGATGTTTATTATAAAATCCACTATCCCGAGCAGAATTTAGACCGTGCCAGAACACAGTTGAAGCTTGTTGCTGACATGGAAAGCAAAATGGACGAGATGAAGCAGATTATAAAAGAGTTAACTCCGGCAAAAGCCTGATTTTATAGTGATTTGGAGGCGGCAAAATGAACCCATATATTGGACATGAAGAGCAACTTTATGGCGTGGAATCGGTTCGGCTTTTAGGTGGCAAAGGCGATGGCATGCGTCTTTTGAATGTGCGCAATGCTGCAGGTCTTGCTTTTACGGTTTCGGTTGACCGGTGCGCCGATATTTCACGGCTTTCTTTTAAAGGCGATAACTTTGGTTATTTTGCGCCCTGCGGCTATGTGGCACCACAATACTATGTAGATAAAGGTGCCGAGTTTTTAAAGTCATTCACCGCCGGATTTTTTACCACCTGCGGACTTACGGCAGTTGGCTCGCCCTGTACAGACAATGGTGAAGAGCTTCCCCTTCACGGAACCATCGGCAACACACCCTGTGAAAACATTGGCTATTGGGTGACAGAGGATGCCATTCACATTAAAGCGGTGGTACGGGATGCTGCTCTTTTTGCCCGCAAGCTGCTTTTAGAGAGAGAATATGTCTGCCCCCTTTATGAAAATGTGATTTATATGACCGACACCGTGACCAACATTGGCAGTGAAGAATCACCCTTTGAGCTTTTGTACCATTGCAATATGGGTTATCCCTTATTGAGTGAAAATGCTAAGGTGACCATTCCGGCAGAAAAAGTGATTCCGCGGAACGACCATGCAGCCAGCGGTTTAGCACGATGTCTCACCATGGAGAAGCCACAAAAGGGCTATGAGGAAATGTGTTTTTATCATCAGGTGTCAGGCAAGCCCGTGGTTTCGATTTATAATGAGGACATTAAAAAGGGCCTGGAGCTTTCTTTTGATACAAAAGAGCTTAAATGCTTTACCCAGTGGAAAATGATGGGCGAGCAAGAGTATGTTTTGGGTCTTGAACCGGGGAATTGTTATCCCGATGGCAGAGATGTTATGAGGGCAAAAAACATGCTTGAGTTCATAAAACCGGGCGAGAAGAAGGTTCATCATCTTACATTTGCGTTTAAGGAAATGTAATTTATAGAAAGGAACTTTGCCATGAAAAACGCCATCCTTACCGTAACCTTAAATCCCAGTTTGGATAAAACCATTACCTTAAGCAGTTTTTATGAAGGTGGTTTGAATCGGGCAGTGGCAGTTCGTTCTGATGCCGGCGGCAAGGGCATTAATGTTGCCAAAGTGCTGACATTGTTTGATGCAGAGGTTGTTGCCACCGGTGTGATGGGGGAAGACGGCAGTGATGTCATATTGGCAGAACTGCAGGAACGGGGCTTGCAGCACGATTTTTATATGACAAAGGGAACAACCCGAACCAACTATAAATTGCTGAATGAAGCCACCAGAAAAGTTACAGAGATAAATGAACCGGGCTTTTTTGTTTCACAAGAGGCACTGGCCCGCGTCATAGAAAAAATTGAAAAAAAGTTGCCGGATGTGGCTGTGATGGTGCTGGCAGGCAGTGCCGCCCGTGGCATTTCAGATGATATCTATGAGCAATTAACCATTTTGGCACACAAACATCATGTTAAGGTGATTTTAGATGCCGATGGCGATAAATTAAAGGCAGGCTTGCAGGCAGAGCCCTATGCCATTAAGCCAAATCTTCGCGAACTTGAGGGACTTCATGGCGGCGCTTTTTCAACAGATGAAGCCATGTATGCTTTTTGTCGCAGCCTTTTAAATCAAAACACAAAGCTTGTGATTGTTTCTTTGGGGAAAGATGGTGCGGCCTATATCACAGAAAAAGAGGCATGGCGCATTAAGCTTCCTCCGGCAAATTCTCAGAGTACAGTGGGTGCCGGCGATTCAATGGTAGCCATGACGGCCTTTAGCCTTATTAAGGGTTTCCCCTTGCAAGCACTGGCAGAGTTGGCATCGGCAGCCGGTACAATAACCGCCACAAAGCCGGGGACAGAGGTTTGCCGGCCAGAAGAAGTGGAAGCATATCGCACGCAATTAAAAGCACAAAGATTGTGGTAATTAATAGAATGATAAAGTCGCAAAACCCATGGGTTTTGCGACTTTTTTATAAAAAATTATCGTGGCTAAAAGTGTATATTTTAGAAAAAAAGAGCTATAATAAAAGGAAGCATTAAGAAAGGAACAAAGAAAATGGCAAAACAGGTTGTGGCTTTTTTTTCTAAAGAACAGCAGGCTGAAGAAGCGTTGGGGCAGCTAACGGCGTCGGGCTTTGACAGAGAGGAGATTTCAGTTTTAACCAGACAAGATGTGGCGGACAATCAAAATAACGAGGGGCAGCGTGATGGCATGACAACAGGCGGCGTGATTGGAGCTGCCACAGGACTTATTATGGGGCTTTCTGCATTTGCAGCGCCGGGGGTTGGGCTGTTGGCTGCAGCAGGCCCGGTTGCTTCGCTTTTAGCAGGTGCGGCTGCAGGGGGCATCATTGGCTCTTTGGCAGACCTGGGATTTTCAGAAAGTGACACACAGCTATATATAAAAGAACTGGAAAAGGGTTCGGTTTTTCTTTCGGTGGATACAGAGCAAAAGGAGGAAGCAAAAGAGATTCTTCAAAAAGCCGGCGCATACCGTGTGGATTTACGCTAAAGAGAGATGAAAAAAATAAAAAAACTTTCAAAAAAGTGTTGACAAGGGGAAAAAATGGTGGTATAATTTAATTCCGTGCTGCGGAGGCGCGGCTTGAACCTTGAAAATTGAACAGAGCAGGCTCTAAATAAATTACTTTGAGTAATTTTGGATAATG